>NZ_JBBCYA010000002.1:0-730100 GCF_037145155.1 Microbacterium sp. USHLN186 | reverse complement strand
GGCGCGGGCGTGGGCGAACGCCTGCTCCACGCTGCCTTTCGCCATCCGTGCGGCGGCGGAGTACTCCGCCACCATCGACCGGCGGATCGTCTCACGATGCACCGGGGACGCCGCGACGTCGGCATCCATCACCTCGATCCGCGCCGCCAGCAGCGCCGCCGCACGCGCCTCGAGCCGATTGATCTCGGCCCGCACCCCCACCCACTCGTCCAGCAGCTCACGCTGCCGGGCGAACGGATCAACAGGTGCGGTGGCCATACCAAGAGACTAGAACGCACCTCCGACATTCACCCCGGCCGCGACAGCAGCGGAGCTATCCGCGCGCGAGCCAGCGCTCCGTCTGGCGCGGATGCGTGAAGCGCACGACGGTGAGATGCGGATGCCGCGCCTCGACGCCCGGCATCCGCTCGGTCCACTTGTGCAGCGTCCTGGCCTGCCACCGCAGGATGTTGTCCTCGGCGCTGCGGTCGAAGAAGTCGAGTGCTGACCTCCGGTTCGGGAATATGCTGCCCGGGGCATGCGGTTGTCCCTGATGTGAGCGAACCCATCTCGATCGACATCTGGTCCGACATCGCCTGCCCGTGGTGCTACATCGGCAAGCGCAATCTCGAGAAGGGGCTCGCGGCCACCGCCGACGACGCGGACGCGCCGCGGGTGAACATCACCTTCCACTCCTTCGAGCTCTCGCCCGACACGCCGGTCGACTTCGACGGCGACGAGATCGACTTCCTCGCCGGGCACAAGGGCATGCCCCGTGAGCAGGTGGAGCAGATGCTCGCGCAGGTGACCGCGGTCGCCGCCGACGCCGGACTCGAGTACCGCTTCGACCTGCTGCAGCACACGAACACCGTCAAGGCGCACGAGCTGCTGCATCACGCGAAGGACAGGGGGATGCAGCACGAGATGGAGGAGCGGCTGATGTCGGCCTACTTCACGGAGGGCCGGCACGTGGGCCGCATCGACGACCTCGTCGCACTGGCCGCGGAGGTGGGACTGGATGCCGGCGAGGCGCGCGCTGTGCTGGAGTCCGGCGCGCACCTCGACGCCGTTCGCGCCGATCAGGTGCAGGCCCGCGCCTACGGCATCAACGGCGTGCCGTTCTTCGTGATCGACGGCCAGTACGGCGTCAGCGGAGCGCAGCCGCCGGAGGCCTTCGAGAGCGTCATCCGCGATGTCTGGGCGCAGAAGAGCGCTGCGATCGCCGCGAGCTGATCGGCCTGAACACGCCTGGGGCCCGCGCGGCGGATCAGCGCTGCGCGGCGACCAGCGCGTTCTCGATCGCCGCCACGATCTCCGGCGAGTCGGGAGTCTGACGCGGACGGAACCGCTGCACGCTGCCGTCGGGGCCCACCAGGAACTTCTCGAAGTTCCACTCCACCCGACCGGCCTTGCCGGCGGCGTCCGGAGTCTCTTTCAACGTCTTGTAGAGGTCGTGTGCGCTGCGTCCGTTCACCTTGACCTTGTCGTTGATCGGGAAGGTGATGCCGTAGCTCGTCGAGCAGAACTCGAGGATCTTCTCGATCGAGCCCGGCTCCTGACCGAAGAACTGGTTGCAGGGGAAGCCGACGACGCTGAAGCCACGACCGCCGAAGCGCCGCTGCAGCTCCTCGAGCTGCGTGTACTGCGGAGTGAGCCCGCACTTCGAGGCGACGTTGACCACCAGCAGGACGTCGGCGCCGATGTCGTCGAGGGTCTTCTCGACACCCTCGGCGTCGGTGAACGGGATCTGTCGCAGGGTCGCATCGGCCATCTCCACAGCCTAGGCGCGCTGTGCCCGGCCCCGGCCGCAGTCTGGGAGAATGGAGAAGACATGACTATCGCCGCTGACTTCGCACTCGACACCATTCCGGCTCCGGCACTGCGCATCGGACCGATCGAGCTCGACGTGCCCGTCGTGCTCGCGCCCATGGCGGGCATCACCAACACCGCGTTCCGGCGTCTGTGCCGCGAATACGGGGCCGGTCTGTACGTCAGCGAGATGATCACCTCGCGCGCGCTCGTCGAGCGCAACGCCATCACGATGCGGCTCATCCAGCACCACGAGAGCGAGACCCCGCGCTCGATCCAGCTGTACGGCGTCGACCCCGCGACCATCGCGGAGGCCGTGCGGATCATCGTCGCCGAGGATCGCGCGGATCACATCGACCTGAACTTCGGCTGCCCGGTGCCCAAGGTCACCCGCAAGGGCGGCGGAGCAGCTCTGCCGTGGAAGATCGGCCTGTTCTCGGACATCGTGCAGCGTGCGGTGAAGGCCGCCGGCGACGTGCCGCTCACGGTGAAGATGCGCAAGGGCATCAACAAAGACCACCTCACCTTCCTCGATGCCGGTCGCGCGGCGGAGGATGCCGGCGCCGCCGCCGTGGCGCTGCACGCGCGCACCGCGTCGGAGTACTACTCGGGCCACGCGGACTGGAGCGCAATCGGCGAGCTGAAGCAGGCGGTGACCAGCATCCCGGTGCTCGGCAACGGCGACATCTGGTCGGCCGACGACGCGGCGCGCATGATGGCGGAGACCGGCTGCGACGGAGTCGTCGTGGGCCGCGGATGCCTGGGCCGGCCGTGGCTGTTCGGCGAACTGGCCGCGGCGCTCGGCCCTTCGACAGGCTCAGGGATCCATTCGACAGGCTCAGGGATCCATTCGACAGGCTCAGGGACCCATTCGACCGGCTCAGGAACCAGGTCCGCTCCCGTCGTCGACGCGACGCTCGGCTTCGTCAAGGACGCCTTCCGCCGGCACGCCGAGCTGCTCGTGGAGTTCTTCGAGGACGAGGACCGCGGATGCAAGGACATCCGCAAGCACGTCGCCTGGTACTTCAAGGGCTACCCGGTGGGCGGCGAGCTGCGCGCGGCGCTCGCGCGCGCATCCACTCTGCAGGAGATCGACGACCTGCTCGGCACCCTCGGCGACGCGCCGTACCCCGGCGCCGGCGCGGAGGGCCAGCGCGGCCGCGCCGGTTCGCCGAAGCGCACCGCTCTGCCCGAGGGTTGGCTGGACTCGCGTGAGATCGGCGAGGGCGTCGGCGACATGATGCGCGGGGCGGAGACCGAGAACGATGGCGGCTGATCCTTCGGCAAGCTCAGGAACCCAGAGTTCGGCAAGCTCAGGAACCCGGAGTTCGACAGGCTCGGGAACCCGGAGTTACGGGGAGCATGATGCCGAGCGCTTCTTCGCCGAGACCCACCGCTCCGAGCGCGACGACTTCTCCCGCGACCGCGCACGCGTGCTGCACTCCGCGGCACTGCGCAGGCTCGCAGCGAAGACTCAGGTGCTCAGCCCCGCCAGCACCGCCGACTTCGCCCGCAACCGGCTCACGCACTCCCTCGAGGTGGCGCAGGTCGGCCGCGAGCTCGCGAGCGCCCTGGGTGTGTCCGCCGACGTGGTCGACACCGCATGCCTGAGCCACGACCTCGGGCATCCGCCGTTCGGGCACAACGGCGAACGGGCACTGAACGAGTGGGCCGAGGACATCGGCGGCTTCGAAGGCAACGCCCAATCGCTGCGCATCCTCACCCGCCTCGAGGCGAAGGTGCTCGACGACGACGAGCACTCGGTCGGTCTCAACCTCACCCGTGCGAGCCTGGACGCCACGTGCAAGTACCCGTGGACGGTCGACGAGCCCGTGCCCGATCCCGGCGGCCGGCTGAAGTTCGGCGTGTACCCCGAGGACGAGCCGGTGTTCCGGTGGATGCGCGAGGGGGCGTCCGGCCGCGAGCGCTGCATCGAGGCTGAGATCATGGACCTCTCCGATGACATCGCCTACTCGGTGCACGACTTCGAGGATGCGATCGTGAACGGCTATGTCGACGTGGCGCAGCTGTCGGATCCGGTCGAGCATCACCCGCTCATCGGTCGCATCCAGCAGTGGGTCGGCTACGACTACACGCGCGACGAGCTCGCCGACGCGCTGTACCGGCTCACGCGGGAGACGATGTGGATGCGGTCGTTCGACCGCTCGCGTCGTGATCTCGCCCGGCTGAAGAACCTCACAAGCGACATGATCGGCCGCTTCGCGCGAGGTTCGGTGGCGGCGACCAGGGCCGCGTACCCGGGCGAGACGCTCGCGCGCTACAGCGCGCACGTCGTCATCCCACGCGAGGTCGAGACCGAGATCGCGGTGCTCAAGGGCATCATGGGGCAGGCCATCGTCACGATCGACGCCCGCAAGGGCGTGTATCAGGAGCAGCGACGGGTGCTGCACCGCCTCGCCGACGCGCTGTGGTCGACGGACGCGCTGTGGTCGGCCGGTGCGGACGTGCTCGAACCCGCGTTCTCCGCGGACTTCCTCGCCGCCGACAGCGACGCGCAGCGCGCACGCGTGGTGGTCGACCAGATCGCCAGCCTCACCGATCAGACCGCCGTCGACTGGCACAACCGGCTCGTGGGCGAGATCGACCCCGCCGAGGTCGGGATCTGGTCGCCTCGGCACGCGCGCCCCGGCATCCGCCGCCGCGCCGAATCCCGGGTGGTCATCGAAGGGGCGCTCTGATGCCGCGGATCCTGCAGGCCGACGTCGAAGAGGTCAAGACCCGCACGAACATCGCCGACATCGTCGGCGAGCGGGTGGCGCTCAAGTCCGCCGGCGTGGGATCCCTCAAGGGACTGTGCCCGTTCCACGACGAGAAGAGCCCCAGCTTCCACGTGCGCCCGCAGGTCGGGTACTACCACTGCTTCGGATGCGGTGCCTCGGGTGACGTGTACTCGTTCCTGCGCGAGATGGATCACGTCAGCTTCACGGAGGCCGTCGAGCGCCTCGCCGCCCGGGTCGGGTACTCGCTGCACTACGCGGACGGCGGTGCGGCGCCGGAGACCAGCGGGCGCAGCCGGCTGTATGCGGCCAACACCGCGGCGGGCGAGTACTTCCGCGCCCAGCTGCTGAGCGCGGAGGCGGAGAGCGCGCGGCGGTTCCTCGGCGAGCGGGGCTTCGATGCCGGGGCTGCAGCGCACTTCGGGGTCGGCTACGCGCCGCGAGGCTGGGACAACATGCTCAAGGCGCTCACCGCGAAGGGGTTCACGCGCGATGAGCTCACCGCCGCCGGGCTGGTCTCGGCCGGCCAGCGCGGCGTCTACGACCGGTTCCGCGGGCGGGTGGTCTGGCCCATCCGGGATGTCACCGGCCAGACCATCGGCTTCGGCGCGCGCAAGCTCTACGACGACGACCAGGGTCCGAAGTATCTGAACACCCCGGAGACGCCGATCTACAAGAAGGCGCAGGTGCTCTACGGCCTCGACCTCGCCAAGCGCGACATCAGCCGGGGAGACCCCCGGCGCGTGGTCGTCGTCGAGGGCTACACCGATGTGATGGCCTGCCACCTCGCCGGTGTCACCACCGCCATCGCGACCTGCGGCACCGCGTTCGGCGCCGATCACATCAAGGTGCTGCGCCGGGTGATGGGCGATGACTCGGCGGCGGGCGAGGTGGTGTTCACGTTCGACGGCGACGAGGCCGGCCAGAAGGCGGCACTGCGTGCCTTCAGCGAGGACTCCCGGTTCACCGCGCAGACGTTCGTCGCCGTCGCGCCCGACGGTCTGGACCCCTGCGACCTTCGACTGCAGCGCGGGGATGCTGCGGTGCGTGGCCTGATGGACGCCAAGGTGCCGATGTTCGAGTTCGCGATCGACCGCAAGCTCGCCGGCTTCGACCTGTCGACCGTCGAGGGGCAGGTTGGCGCGCTGCGCGCCGCAGCCCCCATCGTCGCCGAGATCCGCGACGAGCTGCTGCGCCCCGGATACGAGCGCGTGCTCGCCCGCCGGCTCGGCATGGATCCCACCGCCGTGCACCAGCGGGTCGTCCGGGCCGCGCGCGGGGAGCGGGAGCAGCCGGTGCTGCGCGCGCGCGAGACTGCGGATGCTGCGCCGCAGGGCGCCACCAGGGTGCGGCTGGCCGACCTGCCGCGCACGCCCGAGGTGGCACTCGAGCGCGACGCGCTGATGGGGGTGCTGCAGTACGGCCACCGCCTCGAGCAGGCGAGCCTCGCCCGCGCGCTGAGCGAGTCGTTCCGGCATCCCGCCCTCGACGCCGTCCGCGAGGCCGTGGCGGCTGCCGGCGATCGCACCCGGGTGGGCTGGGCGACGACGGCCGCGGATGCCGTGCGCGAGCCGTACCGCGCTCTCGCGGGCGAGCTGCTGATGATGCCGTTCCCCGCCCGCGATGAGGAGGGCGCCCTCGCATCCGCGGCGGATCTGTGCCGACGGCTGATCCTGCGCTCGATCGAGCGCGAGAAGCACGAGCTGCTGGGCGCGGTGCAGCGGGTGCCGGCGGACTCCGACGGCGGTCGCGCGCTGCGGATGCGGCTGCGCGATGTGGATGCCGAGCGCATGCGCTTCACCGAGTCCTGAGCACGAACCGCCTCGGAACGGGCAGGATGGTGGCTATGCCTGCCGACAGCGAGTTCGCGATCGACTGCCACGATCTGGTCATCGACCGGAGCGGGCACGGCGGAACGACGCGCGCCGTGGACGGCGTGACGTTCTCGCTGCGCCCCGGCGAGCTGTTGTGCATCGGCGGTGCGACGGGGTCGGGCAAGTCGACCCTGGTCACCGCGCTGGCCGGGATGGGCGATGCGTCCGTGAAGGTCGCCGGCGGTCGCGCGACGGTGTGCGGTGTGGACATCCGCCGGCCCGGACGCCGGCGGCGCAGCCTCACGGCGCTGACCGGTCACGTCGGCCAGGGTGCCGGCGCGTCGCTGCCACCCCGGCTGACGGTCGGTGAGGCGATCTCCGAGCCCATCACCTCGCGTGAGAAGAAGGTCAACACCAAGGCCCTGGCGATCCGCGTGGCGTCGCTGCTGGACGAGCTGCACCTGCCGCTCGGACTGGCCTCGAAGTTCCCGTACGAGCTGAGCGCCGGTATGCGCCAGCGTGTCGCGATCGCACGTGCGCTGATGCTCGAACCGCTCGTGCTCATCGCCGACGAGCCGCTCGCGAACCTCGACCTGGAGGTGCGGCCGGTGGTCTTCGACGCCATCACCCGTCGGCGCACCGAGCGGGCGATGGCGGCCCTGCTCGTCACGAACGACGCCGCGTTCATCCGCGAGCTCGACGCCGAGGCCCTGCTGCTGAAATCCGGCCATGTCGTCGCCCGAGGCAGGGGCGCGAACCTGATCTGGGCGCCGAACGCCGAGGCCGATGTGGCGCCCTGACCGCGCCACGCCCGGGCCGCGCCCGTGTTCAGCAGTGCTCGTCGAGTTTGCTAAGCTGGGGGAGTTGCCCGCGCAGCGGGGAACGACCGAATGATCCTCGGTAGCTCAATTGGCAGAGCAGCCGGCTGTTAACCGGCAGGTTCTTGGTTCGAGTCCAAGCCGGGGAGCTCTTCACGAGCGGCCCCGCCATCACGGCGGGGCCGCTCGGCGTCTCCGGCCCGGTGTCAGAGCGGCCGGCGTGTCAGAGCAGCTCGGCGTGTCAGAGCAGCTCGGCGCGCAGCTGCTCCGCCGACTTCGGCGAGAGCAGACCGGGGGCGATGTCGAACGGCGTCATCGCACCGTGGTGACCGGAAGCCGCCAGTCGCGCCGCGGCGCGGGCATACGCGACCAGGACGCTGGAGGTGAACTCCGGATTCGACTGCAGCGCGAGCTGGAACTGCATCGTCTGCGCCGCGTCCTCGGAGGTGGTGCCGCTGCGGATCACGAAGCCGCCGTGCGGCGCCCCGGCGTGCTCGCGCGCGAGCTCCTCGGCCAATACGAACCGCACGGTGGTGTCGTAGGGCTCGAAGTAGTCGGGCATGGTCACGATCGCCTCGCGCACAGCATCCGGATCGGCACCGTCGTCAAGCACGACGAAGCACTCCCTGGTGTGCTTCTCACGTGTGCTCAGCTGCGGCTGGTCGCCGGCGCGCACGCGCGCCACCGCCTCCTCCGACGGGATCGTGTACTGCACCCCGGCCGCGACGCCGGGCACGCGGCGGATCGCGTCGGAGTGGCCCTGACTGAGCCCTCGGCCCCAGAACGTGTACGTCTCGCCCTGCGGCAGGATCGCCTCGCCGTACAGCCGCTGCAGCGAGAACAGGCCCGGGTCCCAGCCGGTGGAGATCACGGCCGTGGTGCCGGCGCCGCGTGCGGCGGCGTCCACCGCAGCGAAGTGCTCGGGGATGCGCGCGTGGGTGTCGAAGCTGTCGACGACGCTGAAGCGGGATGCCAGCGCCGGCGTCTGCTCGGGCAGATCGCTCTTCGATCCGCCGCACAGGATGAGCACGTCGACCTGGTCGCCCTGCCCCTCCAGTGCGCTGAGCGGACGCACGGCGACATCGGCCTCGAGCGTGCGCACCGCAGCCGGGTCGCGACGCGTGAACACGCCGACAAGGCGCATGTCGGAGGTCAGCGCGAGCGCACGCTCGACTCCCCGTCCCAGGTTGCCGTAGCCGACGATGCCGACGCAGATCGGACCTGCCACGGTCTCCTCCCTCGCCACGGTCAGACCCCGGCGTCCTTCATCGATGTCTCCAGCCTCGATCCGTCCCCGGCATACAGCACGCACTGCACGACGCGGTCGTCGAGCTGCGTCCAGCCGTCCTCGGTGGGGGAGAAGTAGGCGAACTCCAGCATCGACTCCTCGTACGAGACGCCGACGTACCCCTCGAACGCGTCCCCGCACTGCTCGAACGCCTCGCGCTCGATCAATGCGGCCGGCGGATAGACGCCGTCCTTCATCTCGAACTCGTGGTACACCTCCTCGTCGTGCGGCTCGGTGCACGAAACGATCCTGGTGTCGCTGAGCTGGCCGCTGGAGATGTCGTCCTCGAGCTTGCAGTCGCCCACCTTCAGATCGAAGATGTCGGTGCTGTCCACACCCGCGGCCGTCGGGTCGGGGGAGGACTGCGGACGCTCGTCGTTCGATGCGCCGTCGATCGGGATGCTGAGGGCGGTGCAGCCGGTGAGCGGAAGGCCGATGAGAGCGGCGACCGCGACGGCGGCACCGGTCAGGCGCGCACGATTGCGGAGGATGCGGGGCATGGGTGACTCCTCGAGGAAGCGACAGGGAAGGCGGCCGACGGGCCGACTCTCAGCACCGTAGTGATCGCTCAGGACGGCGGCAAATCCGTTCCGCGTTCAGCCCTCGAGGTCGTCGACGCCCGGCATCCAGCTGTGCGAGCCGCGATTCCAGCCCCGCTTGCGCGCGATCTTCTGCACCGTCTTCCAGTCGCCTTCGTCGAGGCGATCGACGTACAGCACGCCGTCGAGATGATCGAACTCGTGCTGCATGATCCGCGCTCGCCAGCCGCCGACCTCGATGCGCACCTCGCGGCCGTCGAGGTCGATACCCGTCACGAGCACGCGGTCGGAGCGGCGCAGCGCGAAGCGCTCCCCTGGGAACGACAGGCATCCCTCGGACTCCTCATCCGGATCGGGAGCGCCCGGCTCGAGCGGCGCCATCCACAGCACCGGATTGATGACCTCGCCGCGCCACGGATTGTCGTCGTCGTCCACGTACGAGTACACGTAGATGCGCAGTCCGACCCCCACCTGCGGTGCGGCCAGTCCCACCCCGGGAGCGATGTCCATGGTCTCGTACATATCGGCGACCAGCGTGCGGATCTCATCGGTGATCTCGCTCACCTCGCTCGCCGGCGCGTGCAGAACAGGATCGCCCATGATGCGGATCGGAAGAACAGCCACGCCACAACCCTAACGGCAGCGGTCCTGCCGATAGGGTGAAACGGTGCAGCACGGCGTGGACTTGGCAGGGAACGTGAGCGATCAGCTCGTCGGGGTGTTCCAGAACCCGGCGCTGCTGCTCGGCATCCCGCTCGCCCTCGCCGGAGCCGTGTTCATGTCGCTGGGTGCGCAGTACCAGCACCGCGGGGTGGAGAAGGTCGAGAAGCTCAGCGGCACCCAGGGTGCCTCCGGGCTCAGTGCCGCGCAGATCCGGGGGCTGCTGACGCGGCCGTCCTGGATCATCGGCACGATCATGCTCGGCTTCGCGATCGCCTGTCAGCTCAGCGCGATCGCCATCGCACCGCTCATCGTCGTGCAGCCGCTCGGGGCGATCGCGCTCGTCGTCACGACGCTGCTGAACGCCCGGATCTCGGGTCACGCCCCCACCCGGCAGTCGCTGGTCGCGATCGGCGCGTGTCTGGGCGGCATCTTCCTGTTCGTGATCCTCGCCGCGCTCTACGCGACCGAGCGCCCCATCAGCAACGACGACCTGTTTACGATCCTGACCACCCTGCTGGTCGTGATCATCGCGCTCGGAGCGTGCTGGCTGATCCTGCGTCGCCGGATGCGGGCGCTGTTCTACGTCACCGGCGCCGGCATCCTGTACGGCTTCGTGGCCACCCTCGCCAAGGCGGTGATCAGCCGCATCCAGGCGGCGAACTTCGAGTGGCTCACCGTGGTGTGCGTGATCGCCCTCATCGCCGCTGCGGCGGTGGGCGCGTACTTCGTGCAGACCGCGTACAGCTCCGGCCCGCCGGATCTGGTCATCGCCGGTCTCACCGTCGTCGATCCCATCGTCGCCGTGCTCATCGGCGCGCTGGTGCTCGGCGAGGCAGCCGCGGCGCCCCTGCCCGTGGTGATCTTCTTCGTCATCGCCGGCATCATCGCCATCTGGGGCGTGTTCAGCCTGGCGCGCTACCACCCGCAGGTGCTGAGCGGCAGCCAGGCTGCTCAGTAGTCGCGATCGATGAGGTCGGGCGAGACCTCTGCGGCTGCCGCCTCATCCACGAAGAACACCGTGCGACGGCGGCCTTTCGCACCCGCGGCGGGCACGCTCGCGTAGCTGGCACCCGCCAGCGCCAGCCCCAGCGCGGAGGCCTTGTCGGCGCCGGTCAGCACCAGCCAGACCCGCTTGGACGAGTTCAGCACCGGGCGGGTCACGGTGACCCGCTCCGGCGGCGGCTTCGGGGAGTTGCGCACCGGCAGCGCCGCGGCATCCGTCACCGTCACCTCGGGGCGATCGGGGAAGAGCGATGCGATGTGCCCGTCGGGTCCGACACCGAGGAAGCAGACTGCGAACGTGGGCCACTCGCCGTGCACGCTCGCGAAGCGCGCCAACTCCGCGGCGTACGCCTGCGCCGCCTCGTCGAGGCTCACCCCGTCGCTGGGCGCGGCGACTTCGTGGATGTTCTCGGCCGGCACCGGGATGTGATCCAGCAGCGCGGTGCGCGACTGCAGCGAGTTGCGGTCCGGGTCGTCCCGCTCCACGAAGCGCTCATCGCCCCACCAGAAGTGCACGAGCGACCAGTCCAGCTCCGCCACGCGCGGATCGGCGGCGGCCGCGGCGAGCACTGCACCGCCCATCGACCCACCGGTCAGACAGACGTGCGCGATGCGGCCATTGCGCGTGCGGGCCTGCAGGCGGGTGAGAAAGCGGTCGGCGACACGCTGCGCGAGGGCGGCGGGCGTCGACTCGACGACGACGGTCTTCGTCGATCCCTGGACCTTCATCGGCTCACACTCTCTGCTCGGGCGGACCGAGGCGCGACCAGCCGTCGGTGATGACTCGACCATAGAGCAGATCGGCGTCGAGGCGGCGCAGCTCCTCGGCGAGGCACTCGCGCAGCGTGCGCCGCGGCAGGTGCAGCTCGTGGTCGGGCTGCCCGGGCTGAGTGAGCACCGCGACGGTCGGCGAGGGCCGCTCGAGGAGGATGTCGCCGCTGGCGCGGCTGAGCCGGACGGACTTGATGCCCTCCTGCCACTCCGAAGGGTCCTCGTACGACCAGGTGACGCGCACCTGCAGCGCCATCTGCAGCCAGGCGGCGAGAAGCGCAGTGGACGGCGATGCCGCCGCGCCGCGCACCTCAGCGGAGGTGACCTCCTCGAACGGCGGCTGGTCGAGCACCGCCGCGAGCTGCTCGCGCCAGTGGGTCAGCCGCGTCCAGGCGAGGTCGGTGTCGCCGGGGGCGTGCGTCTTGCCCAGCAGCGACAGCCGGTCGCGCACGTCCGGGGTCGTGGCGGCGTCGGTGATCCGCCGCTGCGCGATCCGCCCGAGGGGGGACTCCGCGGCATCCGTGGGCGCCTCGTCGGGCCACCAGACGACGACCGGCGCGTCGGGCAGCAGCAGTCCGGTGACCAGGCTCTCGGCATTGCTGGCCGCATCGCCGTACGCGCGCAGCACGACCACCTCGCTGGCGCCCGCGTCGCCGCCGACGCGGATCTGCGCGTCCAGGCGCGACTCGCCCTCGCCGGCGGTGAGCACGATGACCCGCATGGGATGCTCGCGCGAGGCGTCGTTGGCGGCTTCGATCGCCGCCTCGGCGACGCCCTTGCGGGCGGCGATGATCAGGGTGAGCACGCGGCCGAGGGCGACGGCGCCGCCCTCCTCGCGCACCTTGACCAGCTGCTTGCCCACCTGGCTGACGGTGGTGTCGGGGATGTCGATGATCACGGGCGCCTCCAGACTCGTCCGTCGCGTGCCAGCAGGTCGTCTGCCGACGAAGGGCCCCAGGAACCGGGGGCGTACTGCTCCGGGCGGGTGTTCAGCGAGGCCCAGTAGCGCTCCACGGGGTCGAGGATCTTCCAGGAGAGCTCGACCTCCTCATGGCGCGGGAACAGCGGCGGATCACCCAGCAGCACGTCGAGGATGAGCCGCTCGTAGGCCTCGGGGCTCGCCTCGGTGAAGGCGTGCCCGTAGCCGAAGTCCATCGTCACGTCGCGCACCTGGGTGCCGGCGCCGGGGACCTTCGAGCCGAAGCGGATCGTGACGCCCTCATTCGGCTGCACGCGGATCACCAGGGCGTTCTGCCCGAGCTCGGAGGTGTGCCCGCTGAGCAGGTGCTGCGGTGCCCGGTTGAACACCACGGCGATCTCGGTCACGCGGCGACCCAGGCGCTTGCCGGTGCGGAGGTAGAACGGCACCCCCGCCCAGCGCCGGTTGGCGATCTCGAGCTTGAGGGCGGCATAGGTCTCGGTGGTGGACTGCGGGTCCATGCCCTCCTCCTGCAGGAAGCCGTTGACCTTCTCGCCGCCCTGCCATCCGCCGGCGTACTGCCCGCGTGCAGCGGCGTGCGAGAGGTCCTCCGGCAGGCGCACGGCTTCGAGCACCTTCTCCTTCTCGGCGCGCAGGTGCTCGGCTGAGAGGCTGTTGGGCTCCTCCATGGCGGTGAGCGCGAGCAGCTGCAGCAGGTGGTTCTGGATCACGTCGCGCGCTGCGCCGATGCCGTCGTAGTAGCCCGCGCGGCCGCCTACGCCGATGTCCTCGGCCATGGTGATCTGCACGTGGTCGATGTGGTTGCGGTTCCAGATCGGCTCGTACAGCTCGTTCGCGAAGCGCAGCGCGAGGATGTTCTGCACCGTCTCCTTGCCGAGGTAGTGGTCGATGCGGAAGATCGAGTCGGCCGGGAACGCCACCTCGAGTGCGCTGTTGAGCGCGCGGGCCGACTCCAGGTCGTCGCCGAACGGCTTCTCGATCACCACGCGGCGCCAGCAGCTGTCGTCGTCGCTGTGCTCACCGACCAGGCCCGACTCCTTGAGCTGGCGGGCGACGGTCGGGAAGTCCTTCGGCGGGATCGAGAGGTAGAAGGCGTGATTGCCCATGGTGCCGCGCTCGACATCCAGCGTCTCGACCGTCTCGCGCAGACGTGTGAAGGAGTCGGGGTCGTCGAACGTGCCCTGCACGAAGCGGATGCCCTGCAGCAGCTGCTGCCAGGTCTCCTCGCGGAACTCCGTGCGCGAATGCTCCTTGACGGCGTCGTAGACGACCTGCGCGAAGTCCTGGTCCTCCCAGTCGCGTCGCGCGAAGCCGACCAGCGCGAATCCCGGCGGCAACAGGCCGCGGTTGGCCAGGTCGTAGACGGCCGGCATGAGCTTCTTGCGCGAGAGGTCGCCGGTCACGCCGAAGATCACCAGGGCGCTGGGCCCGGCGATGCGGTTCAGGCGGCGATCGTCGGGATCGCGCAGCGGATTGCGTCCGCGGGAGATGGGGACAGTCATCGGCGGGGGATATCTCCAAATCGTGGGGACGAAGTCACTGGGCGGCCTCGAAGAGGGCCAGTACATCGTCCACGGCGTCTGTGATGGTGAGGGTCACGACGGGGCGCCCGAGGCCCGAGAGCACGGCCGCATCGCCGGCCGCCTGCGCCTCGATCAGCTGACCGAAGGTGAACGGCCGACCGGGGATCTCGAGGTCGACGTCGGTGCGCTGGACGATCTGCAGGAACACACCCTGCGCCGGACCGCCCTTGTGGTACTGACCGGTCGAGTGCAGGAACCGCGGCCCCCACCCGAAGGTGGTCGGCCGTCCGCAGTCGGCGGCGACCATCTCGCGCAGGCCCTGCAGCTGGGTCATGTCGGTGCGATCGACGTACGCCTGGATCGCGACGTAGCCGTGCTCGCCCAGCCGCTCCCACAGGGCGTCCAGAACGCCTGCCAGCGAGCCGGATGCCGCGAGCGCGGGGTCGGAGGCGCGAACCTCGATGCCGCTCTGCACGAACGCCGGCGCGGATGGCGCCGGTCGGGCATCGAGCAGGCCGCGCGCAGCGGACTTCGCGTTCTCGACGTCGGGCTGATCGAAGGGGTTGATCCCCAGCAGCCGTCCGGCGATCGCGGTGGCGTACTCCCACAGCAGGAACTGCGCGCCCAGGGTGCCGCTCACGAGGATCTCACCGGGGTGGCGCTCGGTGAGGTGGAACTCGTCCGCGTCGTCGACCAGACGCACGATCTGCAGGTCCGCCGGGCGCGACTCCAGCTCGGGGGAGACGGGCAGCAGGACGACGGGCAGGATGCCGGCGCCGGCCTTGCCGGTGGATTCGGCGATCAGCTGCTCGATCCAGTCGGGAAGCCCGTCGATGTGCGTGCCGTCGCTGACCAGACCGAGCTTGTCGCGGCGAGGCTCGACCCCGGTGATCGCGGCGGCCAGCCGCAGCGCGGGGTTCTCCGCGGCATCCACGGCGAACTGCAGCAGCGACGCCTCGGCCTCGTCGAGCAGCTCGGCGATGTCCGCGCCGGCGAGGCCGGCGGGCACCAGCCCGAACGCCGTGAGCGCCGAGTAGCGTCCGCCGACGTTCGGATCGGCACTGAAGATGCGGTATCCGGCATCCCGAGCCGATGCCTCCAGCGGCGAGCCCGGGTCGGTGACCACCACGATCCGCTCGGCAGGGTCGATGCCGAGATCGCTGAAGGCGGCCTCGAAGGCGCGTCGGTGACTGTCGGTCTCGATCGTCGTGCCCGACTTCGACGACACCACCAGCACGGTACGGGCGAGGTCGTCGTCGAGGGCGCGCAGCACCTGCGCGGGCGCGGTGCTGTCGAGGATCGTCAGCGGGACGCCGGCCGTGTTCGCGATGACCTCGGGAGCGAGCGACGAGCCGCCCATCCCCGAGAGCACGACGCGATCGATGCCGCGCGCCCTAAGGTCGTCGCGCAGAGCGACGACCTCAGCGACGAGCGGGCGCGAGTTCGAGACGGCGTCCACCCAGCCGACGCGCACGGATGCGTCAGCCGAGGCATCCGCACCCCACAGGTCGCTGTCGGACGCGGTGACACGTGATGCGACGAGGTCGTCGACCAGCCCGGGCACGAGCCGCTCGACCGCAGCCTGCGCCGCCTGCGACACGTGCACCGAGACGGTCATCGTGCGGCTTCCAGGACCTCTGTGACACTGTCGAGCAGCCCGTGCCACGAGTCGATGAACTTGGCCACGCCCTCCTCTTCGAGCACTCGGGTGACGTCGTCGAAGTCGACACCGACGGACTTGAGACCGGCCATGACCTCATGCGACTGCGCGTAGGTAGAGGTGATGGTGTCGCCGGTGACCTCGCCGTGGTCGAAGGTCGCCTCCAGGGTCTTCTCGGGCATCGTGTTGACGACGCCAGGGGCCACGAGCTCCGTCACGTAGAGGGTGTCCGGCAGGGAGGGGTCTTTGGTGCCGGTGGACGCCCACAGCGGACGCTGCAGGTTGGCACCCAGGGCGATGAGGTCCTGCGCCCGCTTCTCGGCGAACTTCTTCTCGAAGAGTTCGTAGGCGAGGCGGGCGTTGGCGAGCCCCGCCTTGCTCTTCAGCGCCAGCGCCTCCTCCGTACCGATCTCCTCCAGACGCCGGTCGGTCTCGGTGTCGACGCGCGACACGAAGAACGAGGCGACCGAGTGGATGCTCGACAGATCGAAGTCGGCGGAGTGCGCGCGCTCGAGGCCCGTGAGGTAGGCGTCGATGACGTCGTTGTAGCGCTCCAGGCTGAAGATCAGAGTGACGTTCACGCTGATGCCGGTGGCGATCGCCTCGGTGATCGCGGGCAGGCCGGCCTTGGTCGCCGGGATCTTCACCAGCAGATTGGGGCGGTCGATCTTCTGCCACAGCTCCTTGGCCGACGCGACCGTGCCCTCGGTGTCGTGGGCGAGGTCAGGGGACACCTCGATCGAGACGCGTCCGTCGACGTGGTTCGTCGCCTCCCATACCGGGCGGAAGACGTCGAGGGCGTCCCGCACATCCTGGGTGGTGGCGGCAAAGATCGCCTCGGACGCGCTGGCACCCGCGACGGCGAGCTCGTGCGTCTGCTCGTCGTAGGAGGTGTCGTTCTCATCCATCAGCGCGGTGGCGAAGATCGTCGGATTTGTGGTCACGCCGACGACGTTGCGGGTGTCGATCAGCTCCTGCAGGTTGCCGGACTCGATGCGGGTGCGCGACAGGTCGTCGAGCCAGATGCTGACGCCCGCGTCTGCGAGCTTCTTGGTGGGGGTGCTCATGATCTCTTGCTCTCCTTCTGCAGTGCTCAGCGTGCGGCCGCGGCGAGGGTCTCGCGGGCGGCGTGCACGACGGCCTCGGCTGTGATGCCGAACTTCTCGAACAGCGTCTTGTAGTCGGCGGAGGCGCCGAAGTGGTCGATGCCGATGGAGCGACCACGGTCGCCGACGATGCCCCGCCAACTGGCGACCGAACCGGCCTCCACCGACACGCGTGCGGTGACCGATGCCGGCAGCACCGACTCGCGGTACGCCTCGTCCTGCTCGGCGAACCACTCCAGCGAGGGTGCCGACACCACGCGGGCGTTCACGCCCTCCGCGGCGAGCGTCTCGCGTGCGGCGACCGCCAGCTGGACCTCCGAGCCGGTGGCGATGAGGATCACGTCGGGGGTGCCGTCGGGCGCCTCGGCGAAGACGTACGCGCCCTTGACGGCGTGCGACGCGGCGGCGAAGGTGTCGCCGGATGCCGTGTCTTCCCCGCGCTCGAAGACCGGGACGTTCTGACGCGTCAGGGCGAGCCCCGCGGGGCTGGCGTGCCGGCGCAGCAGCTCGAGCCAGACCACGGCGGTCTCGTTCGCATCGGCCGGGCGCACCACGGTGAGGTTGGGGATCAGCCGCAGCGAGGCGAGCTGCTCGATGGGCTGGTGCGTGGGCCCGTCCTCGCCCAGCGCGACGGAGTCGTGGGTCCAGACGAAGATGCTCGGCACGTTCATCAGCGCCGCGAGACGCACGGCGGGACGCATGTAGTCGCTGAAGATGAGGAAGGTGCCGCCGAAGGCGCGGGTGGGTCCGTGCAGCACGATGCCGTTGATGATCGCCGCCATGGCGTGCTCGCGGATGCCGAAGTGCAGCACCCGTCCGTAGGGGTTGCCCTTCCACTCGTGCGTCGACCACTCGGTGGGGATGAACGAGGCGGCGTCCTTGATGGTGGTGAGGTTCGACTCGGCGAGGTCGGCGGAGCCGCCCCACAGCTCGGGCAGCTGGGCGGCGAGTGCGTTGATGACCTGCCCGGATGCGGCGCGGGTGGAGACGTCCTTGCCCGCCTCGAACACGGGCAGCGCGTCGAGGATGTCGTCGGGCAGCTCGTGCGCCTCCAGGCGGTCCAGCAGCGCCTTGCGCTCGGGGTTCGCCTCGGCCCAGGCGTCGAACGACTTCTGCCACGCGGCGCGGGTCTCCGCGGCGCGCTGACCGAGCTCGCGGGTGTGCGCGAGCACGTCGTCGTCGACGACGAAGTGCTTGTCGGGGTCGAAGCCCAGCACCTTCTTGGTCGCGGCCAGCTCGTCGGCACCCAGCGCGGATCCGTGCACCTTGCCGGTGTTCTGCTTGCCCGGCGAGGGCCAGCCGATGATGGTCTTCAGGATGATCAACGAGGGCCTGGTCTGTTCGCCCTGCGCGGCCGTGATCGCGTCGTTGAGCTCGGCGACGTCCTCGACGTACTGACCGGTCTTCTTCCAGTCCACCGTCTGGACGTGCCAGCCGTAGGCCTCGTAGCGCGCGGCGACGTCCTCGGTGAACGCCACGTCGGTGTCGTCCTCGATGGAGATCTGGTTGGAGTCGTAGATCGCGATGAGGTTGCCCAGCTGCTGGTGCCCGGCTAGCGAGGAGGCCTCGCTGGTGATGCCCTCCTGCAGGTCGCCGTCGCCCGCGATGACGTAGACGAAGTGATCGAACGGGCTGGTGCCCGCAGCGGCATCCGGATCGAACAGCCCGCGCTCGTACCGGGCGGCGTAGGCGAAGCCCACCGCCGAGGCCAGACCCTGACCGAGCGGACCGGTGGTGATCTCCACACCCTTGGTGTGGCCGTACTCGGGGTGTCCGGGGGTCTTCGAGCCCCACGTGCGCAGCGATTCGAGGTCCTCGAGCTCGAGTCCGAAGCCGCCGAGGTAGAGCTGGATGTACTGCGTGAGCGAGGAGTGCCCCACCGAGAGGATGAAGCGATCGCGGCCGAGCCAGTCGGTGTCGGCGGGGTCGTGGCGCATGACGCGCTGGTAGAGCAGGTACGCCGCCGGAGCGAGACTCATCGCCGTGCCGGGGTGACCGTTGCCGACCTTTTCGACGGCATCGGCCGCCAGCACCCGCACGGTGTCCACCGCACGTCGATCGATCTCATCCCAGTGAAGTTCTGCCACGGTCATACTCCTTCAGACGCTTGCGGAGGCTCCCGTATTCCAGCGCGCGCCACTTCGGCGGGGAAGGGGATTGCGCTCGAAGCGGGGTGTGTGAGTGGGTCTCAGCATACCGACCGCACCCGTCGCCGTATCGGCGTGTTGCGCGCCTGGCGGGAGGCCGTCGCGACACGCCCGGTGGCCTAGACTGGAGGGACGTCCGTCATGCCAGCACAAGGAGGGGATCGCGATCACGACGACATCGCCGACCGCCGGGACTCACCACTCGACCGGTCAGAAGATCCGCGGCTACATCGCCCTCACGAAGCCCCGTGTGCTGGAGCTGCTGCTCGTGTCGACCGTGCCGGTGATGTTCCTCGCGGCAGACGGCATGCCCGATCTGTGGCTCGTGCTCGCAACGGTCATCGGCGGCGCGATGAGCGCGTCGTCGGCGGCATCGTTCAACATGTACCTCGATCGCGACATCGACGTGCACATGAAGCGCACCGAGAACCGGCCGCTCGTGACGGGCGAGGTCTCGCCGCGCGGTGCGCTGGTCTTCTCATGGGCGCTGGCGGTGGCGTCCACCGTCTGGCTGGCGCTCACCACGAACTGGCTCACCGCCGGGCTCTCGGTCAGCGCGATCTTCTTCTACGTCGTGATCTACACGATGATCCTCAAGCGCCGCACCGAGCAGAACATCGTGTGGGGCGGGATCGCCGGATGCTTCCCGGTGCTGATCGGCTGGACGGCCGTCACCGAGTCGCTGGACTGGCCGCCGCTGGTGCTGTTCGTGCTCGTGTTCCTGTGGACGCCGCCGCACTACTGGCCCCTGTCGATGAAGTACAAGGACGACTACGACGACGTCGACGTGCCCATGCTCGGCGTCACGCGCTCGGCATCGCAGGTCGGACTGCAGGTCATCCTCTACGCGTGGGCGACGGTGGTCTGCTCGCTGCTGCTGGTGCCCGTCGCGCACATGGGCCTGGTGTACACCGTCTCCGCGATCGTGTTCGGCGGATGGTTCATCTACGAGTCGCACCGGCTCTACAACCGCGCCGTGCACGGCAGCGAGGCGCGTCCGATGCGGGTCTTCCACGCCTCGATCACCTACCTGACGCTGATCTTCCTGGCCGTCGCGGTCGACCCGCTGCTGCCCTTCTGATCCGCGCGCGGCGCGCGGCTCAGTCGGCGCGCGCGGGGATCGGTCGGCGCAGCTTCAGCACGATCACCGTGTAGGTGGCGCCGGCCAGCGCCGCGATCACCATGTGCGCGCCGACCAGCACCGGGGGCAGCCCCTCGCGCGCCTGCCAGACGCCGATGACGACCTGCACGCCGATCACGGCGATGAGCGCGAACAGCCATCCGCGGATCGGCAGGCGCAGGATCACGGCGCCGATCGTCAGGGCGATCACCAGGGCCGTCAGCGTGTAGCCCGGCCAGGAGTGCACGTGGGCCAGCACGGTCGCGTCGAAGCCGTTGCGGACGACATCGGCATCGCCGGAGTGCGGGCCGGAGGCCGTGGTCAGCACGCCGAACAGGATGGTGACCGCGACCGCGAGGCCGCTGACATGCGCCAGCACGGTGAACCACCGCGGGGCGACGCGCTCGCGCGCACCCGCGGGCTCACGCGAGCGCACGAGGTACGCCGCGGTCACGCAGACGAGCGTGAGCGAGGCCACGTAGTGGAAGCCGACGATGAAGGGGTTCAGACCGGTGAGCACGGTGATGCCGCCGACGAAGGCCTGAGCGATCACGCCGATCAGCACGATCCAGGCGAGCACGACCAGATCGCGCCGCGTGGGGATCGTCCGCGCCGACTGCACCGCGGCGACGATGACGACGGCCAGCAGCGCGGCGGAGAAGAACGGGAAGCCGGGCAGCCCGGAGACGGCGGCCACGGCGTAGGCGACGGCGCCCGCACCCAGTCCGGCCAGCGCGAACTTCAGCGCGGTCGTGAACGGCCGGCGCCCGCCCACCGCGTGCAGGGTGCTCAGCAGCACCACGATCGCCAGCAGACCGACGATGCCGGTGATGGTGCGGTTGCCGAACTCGATCACGCCGTGGAGGCCCTGCTCGGGCGTGGGCACGAGCGACTCCGGGGTGCACAGCGGCCACTCCGAGCAGCCCAGGCCCGACCCGGTCAAGCGCACCGCGCCGCCGGTGCCGATGATGACGACCTCGAAGATGAACGAGAGCCAGGCGAACACGCGCACGCGGCGATCGATCGAGGCGGGCAGCCAGCGCAGCCGCTCGGGCGTCTGCCTGCGCGCGATCATATCCGGTGCGGCGGTGTCGGTCATGGTGCCTCCGGTCCGTGGAGTCGACGGGTGGGCGCGGCCCGCCCGTCAGGCGGAACCTGTAGAATCGGGTGGTGGTGAAAGACGCGCACGTCGCGTCGTCCGTCACTGACAGTTTAGGCGCGTGTCGCGTGCCGAAGATGAGGGCCCATGATCGGCATCCCTTCCCCTGCAGACTCGATGGGGATCCGGTATGCCGGGGCGGATGACACCGTCTGGGCCATGTGAGGAGAGTGTGTCATGTCGGATGTGCTGATCGACCGCCCGGAGCTCGAGAGTCTGGGGGTGTACGAGTTCGGCTGGCACGACCCCGATGCCGCCGGGGCCAGCGCCAAGCGCGGAATCTCCGAGGACGTGGTGCGTGACATCTCCGCCCTCAAGAGCGAGCCGGAGTGGATGCTGAAGACCCGTCTCAAGGGTCTCTCCCTCTTCGACCGCAAGCCGATGCCGACCTGGGGCGCCGACCTCAGCGAGATCGACTTCGAGAACATCAAGTACTTCGTGCGCTCCACCGAGAAGCAGGCGCAGAGCTGGGAAGACCTCCCCGACGACATCAAGAACACCTACGAGCGGCTGGGCATCCCCGAGGCCGAGCGTCAGCGTCTCGTCGCCGGCGTGGCCGCGCAGTACGAGTCCGAGGTCGTCTACCACCAGATCCGCGAGGACCTGGAGGCGCAGGGCGTCATCTTCATGGACACCGACACGGCGCTGCGCGAGCACCCCGAGTTCTTCGAGGAGTACTTCGGCACCGTGATCCCCGTCGGCGACAACAAGTTCGCCGCGCTGAACACCGCCGTCTGGTCGGGTGGATCGTTCGTGTACGTGCCCAAGGGCGTGCACGTGGAGATCCCGCTGCAGGCCTACTTCCGCATCAACACCGAGAACATGGGCCAGTTCGAGCGGACGCTCATCATCGCCGACGAAGACAGCTACGTGCACTACATCGAGGGCTGCACGGCGCCGATCTACAAGTCGGATTCGCTGCACTCCGCGGTGGTCGAGATCATCGTGAAGAAGAACGCCCGCGTGCGCTACACGACGATCCAGAACTGGTCGAACAACGTCTACAACCTCGTCACCAAGCGCGCCGTCGCCCACGAGGGCGCGACGATGGAATGGGTGGACGGGAACATCGGCTCCAAGGTGACCATGAAGTACCCGTCGATCTACCTGATGGGCGAGCGCGCCAAGGGCGAGACCCTGTCGGTCGCCTTCGCCGGTCCCGGTCAGCACCAGGACGCCGGCGCGAAGATGGTGCACATGGCCCCCTACACGCAGTCGTCGATCGTCTCGAAGTCGATCGCGCGCGGCGGCGGACGCTCCGGCTACCGCGGCGAGGTGCGCGTGGATCCGGCCGCACACCACTCGGCGAACTCCGTCGTGTGCGACGCCCTGCTGGTCGACACCCAGTCGCGCTCCGACACCTACCCGTCGATCGACATCCGCGTCGACGACGTGCAGCTCGGCCACGAGGCGACGGTGTCGAAGGTCAGCGCGGAGCAGCTGTTCTACCTGCAGTCGCGCGGCATCGAGGAGACCGAGGCCATGGCGATGATCGTGCGCGGCTTCATCGAGCCCATCGCACGGGAGCTGCCGATGGAGTACGCGATGGAACTGAACAAGCTCATCGAGATGGGCATGGAAGGCAGTGTCGGCTGATGACCGCCCCCACTCAGGCGCCCGAGCTGGCGCCGCAGACGAACGCGCACATCGACCCGGCCGCACAGGTCGCCGACGCCGGCTTCGTCCCGGTGCAGACCCGCTCGGAGCGCCCGCGGTCGTTCGACCCGGATGACTTCGGCGCCCCCACCGGACGCGAGGTGAACTGGAAGCACACGCCCGTCGCTCAGCTGAAGCCGCTGTTCACCCCCGTCGACGGCGCCGCGGGCATCACGCGCAGCGTGAGCCACGAGCAGTACCTCGGCGCACCGCTCGCGCACGGCACCGCGCCGCGCGGGCAGTTCTTCGTCCCGGAGGACGTCGTCTCGGCAGTGGCCTGGCAGGGTGCCGCTGACGCCGTGCACGTGCGCATCCCGAACGACGAGGAGGTCGCCGAGCCGATCGTCGTGACACTGCACGGAACCGGCGGCCGCGCCGACGACCACCTCGTCATCGAGGCCGGGCGGCACAGCGTGGCGACGGTCGTGCTGCAGCACACCGGCATCGCACAGTACGCCCAGAACGTGGAGATCATCGTCCGCGACGGTGCGAAGCTCAAGGTCATCTCGGTGCAGCGCTGGGACGACGAGGCCATCCACGCCTCTGCGCACCAGGCCCGCGTCGACCGCGATGCGGAGCTGACCCACATCGTGGTCAGCCTCGGCGGCGGCATCGTGCGCGTCAACCCGAGCGTCGAGCTCGCCGGCACCGGATCGCACGGCTACCTGTACGGGCTGTCGTTCGCCGACTCCGGACAGCACCTCGAGAGCCAGGTCTATTTGCACCACAAGGGCGCGCACACCACGGGTGACGTGCTCTACAAGGGCGCTCTGCACGGTGCGAGCGCGCGCAGCGTGTGGATCGGCGACGTGCTGATCGGACCGGATGCCACCGGCACCGACTCCTACGAGGCGAACCGCAACCTGGTGCTCACCGAGGGCGCTCGCGCGGACTCGATCCCCAACCTCGAGATCGAGACCGGCGACATCGCCGGTGCAGGTCACGCGAGCGCGACCGGTCGGTTCGACGACGAGCAGCTGTTCTACCTGCAGGCGCGCGGCATCTCCGAGGAGGAGG
Source organism: Microbacterium sp. USHLN186 (assembly GCF_037145155.1). Classification (NCBI taxonomy): domain Bacteria; kingdom Bacillati; phylum Actinomycetota; class Actinomycetes; order Micrococcales; family Microbacteriaceae; genus Microbacterium; species Microbacterium sp. USHLN186. The sequence continues at coordinate 706,351 of NZ_JBBCYA010000002.1, read as the reverse complement.
CACGCCGCCTGGTGGTCTTCGGCTTCCTCACCGAGATCGTCCAGCGCATCGGCATCCCGTCGCTGCAGGACGAACTCGTGGACGCTCTCGAGGGCGAGCTGGCCGCCGTGACCGCCGACGTCGCACTGAGCAGCCCGGGAGAGGCGAAGTGAGCGCGCAGCGCGCATGCGGCGTCAGCGAGCTCGAGCAGGACACTCCGCTGCGCGTCGAGCTCGACGGTGTCGCGATCTCGATCGTGAAGGACTCGGATGACATCATCCACGCGATCGGCGACCGCTGCACCCACGGCGACATCTCCCTCTCGGAGGGCTTCGTGGAAGGCAAGACGCTGGAATGCTGGGCCCACGGCTCGGCGTTCTCGCTCGAGACCGGCCGCCCCCTCAACCTCCCCGCTTACGAGCCCGTCCCGGTCTTCGTCGTGCAGATCGACGGCGACGACGTGCTCATCGACCCCACTGTCACAAAGGAAGTCTGAATGTCTGTTCTCGAGATCCGCGACCTGCACGTAACGGTCGAGACCGACCAGGGCGAGACCCCCATCCTCAACGGGATCGACCTGACCATCAACACGGGTGAGACGCACGCCATCATGGGCCCGAACGGCTCCGGCAAGTCCACCCTGGCCTACACGATCGCCGGTCACCCCAAGTACACCGTCACGCAGGGCACCATCACCTTCGACGGTGAGGACGTGCTGGAGATGAGCGTGGACGAGCGCGCCCGCGCGGGCCTGTTCCTCGCGATGCAGTACCCGGTCGAGATCCCCGGTGTCACCGTGACCAACTTCCTGCGCACCGCGAAGACCGCGATCGACGGCGAGGCGCCCTCGATCCGTCAGTGGACCAAGGACGTCAAGCAGGCCATGGGCAACCTGCGCATGGACCCGAAGTTCGCGCAGCGCAACGTCAACGAGGGCTTCTCGGGCGGCGAGAAGAAGCGCCACGAGATCATGCAGCTCGAGGTGCTCAAGCCCAAGTTCGCCGTGCTCGACGAGACCGACTCCGGTCTGGACGTCGACGCGCTGAAGATCGTGTCGGAGGGCGTCAACCGCGCCAAGGAGGCGACCAACCTCGGCGTGCTGCTGATCACGCACTACACGCGCATCCTGCGCTACATCCGCCCGGACTTCGTGCACGTCATCGTCAAGGGCCGGATCGTCGAGGAGGGCGGCTCCGAGCTCGCGGACCGTCTCGAGGAAGAGGGCTACGACCGCTTCCTCGACCCCGCCGAGCCCATCGAAGCGTAGGCTGGGAGCATGACCGCGACGCTCACCCCGGAGAAGTACGACGAGGTCACCGAGGCGCTCAAGGACGTCATGGACCCCGAGCTGGGGATCAACGTCGTCGACCTCGGGCTGATCTACGACCTGTCCTGGGATGACGAGAACGACGCGCTGGTGATCCACATGACGCTCACCAGCGCCGGCTGCCCGCTCACCGACGTGCTCGAGGAGCAGACCGCGCAGGCTCTGGACTCGGTGGTGGATCAGTTCCGCATCAACTGGGTGTGGATGCCGCCGTGGGGCCCCGAGCGGATCACGGACGACGGGCGCGACATGATGCGCGCCCTCGGATTCGCGATCTGAGATGACCGCGCGTCGCGTGTGAGCGCGCGTGCAGCGGTCGCGACGATCTGGGATCGGCCGCGGCTGGGGATCACCGTCGGATCGGTGGTGCTGATCTTCCTCGCCGCGATCGAGGCCCTCGCGGTCACGACCGTCATGCCGGTCGTCAGCGCCGACCTGAACGGCGAGGCGCTGTACGCGGCGGCCTTCTCGGGCACGCTGGCCACCAGCGTGGTCGGCATGGTCGCCGCCGGCACCTGGAGCGACCGCGCGGGCCCGCGCGCACCGCTGTACACGGCGGTCCTGCTGTTCGCGGCGGGGCTGCTCGTGTCCGGCCTCGCGCCGGACATGCGAGTGTTCCTGTTCGGCCGGCTGGTGCAGGGGCTCGGAGCGGGCGGGCAGACGGTGGCGCTGTACGTGGTCGTCGCGCGCGTGTACCCCGCGCAGCTGCACGGGCGCATCTTCGCGGCCTACGCTGCGGCCTGGGTGGTGCCCTCGATCGTCGGGCCCTTCCTCGCCGGCGTGGTGACCGAGCTGCTGCACTGGCGGTGGACGTTCCTGGGCGTCGCGGTGCTGACCGCCGGGGCCTTCGCGCTCGTGGCGCAGCGACTGCGCGCCGTGCCGCTCGACCGGCATGCCGCCTCCCGCGACCCGGCTGCGGAAGGCCCGCCGTCGAGCGGTGGCGAGCCGAACGGCGCGACATCGCAGGTCGCGGCCCGGCTGCTGCTCGCGTGCGTCGTCGCCGCGTGTGCGGTGCTGGTCGGCTTCACCGCCGACCTCGACCCGAACCTGGGCGTTCCGCTCGCAGCGGTCGGCATCGCCGTCACCGGCGTGGCGATCCTGCCGCTGCTGCCGCCGCGGTCGCTGCGCGCCGCTCCCGGTCTGCCCAGCGTGGTGCTCACCCGCGGGCTGGTCGCCGGGGCCTTCTTCGCCGCCGAGGCGTTCATCCCGAAGCTGCTCATGCAGGAGCACGGCTTCTCTCCCTCCACCGCTGGCCTCGCGCTGACGCTCGCCGCACTGGGATGGTCGAGCGCGTCCGCCGTGCAGGGACGCTACGGCGATCGGCTCGGCAGCACGCGCATCGTCGCGATCACCGTGACCCTCATGATGACCGCCCTGCTCATGGTGCTCGCCGTGGTGCTGCTGCGACCCGGGGCGTGGATGGTCGTGCTCGGCTGGGGCCTCGCCGGGGCGGGCATCGGCCTGCTCTATCCGCGACTGACCGTGCTCACCCTCGCCTACTCGTCCGAGCGGGACGAGGGCTTCAACTCGGCGGCGCTGTCGATCTCCGACGCCACCGGCTCGGCACTGGCCGTGGCTGTCGCGGGTCTGGGGTTCATCGCGCTGCCGCTGCTGGGCAGCGGCTACACGACGGTCTATCTCCTCGCCGTGCTGCTCGCGCTGCTGACGCTGGTGCCGGGACTCAGGATGGGCGACGGGCCGCGTTGATGCCGGACAGCGCGTGGATGCCGGCGCGGAAGACGTCCATCGCGCGTGCGGCAGGGTCTGCGGCATCCGCAGTGACGGCGCCGACACTCTGCGCGTGCATCCGCTGCTGCAGCAGGGTCACGTGGCCGAGGATGAACTCGAAGACGGCATCGGCGAGGGCGTCCCTGGTGCCGCTCGGGGGCAGGGACGCGGCCAGCGCGCGCTGCGCGCGATCGGCGCCCAGCCGCAGCGCGTAGGTGCTCATGACCACTTCCGCTCCGTCGCGGAAGGCGAGCAGCGCGTCGTGGATGGCGAGCGCGACGTCCATCAGCTCACGACCGTCGTCCGCGTCGGGCACCGCGACGAGGATGCGCTCGGCGACCGCCGCGAGCAGGGCCTGCTTGCTCGGGAAGTGCCAGTACAGCGCACTGGGCTGCACTTCCAGCGCCGTCGCCAGACGCCGCATCGACAGGTCGGGCAGGCCCACCTCGTCGAGCAGCCGCAGCGTGGACTCGACGATGCCGGAGCGATCGTGGCGCGGAGGGGACATGGCCCGAGTATAGTGAACGCTGTTCAGGTGAACGGTGTTCAGGAGAACGCCGTCCGCTTCGCTCCATCCTCGGAGGACCCATGACCGATGACCGCCGTCCGCTCAGCGCGGACCTCGCCCGCATCGCCGTGTTCGCGGCGCTCGTGATCGTGCTGGGCACGGTGATGGTGCCCCTTCCCGGCGGCGTGCCCATCACCGGCCAGACGCTGGGCGTGATGCTCGCCGGTCTCGTGCTCGGTGCGCGCCGCGGGCCCCTGGCCATCCTCACAGTGCTGGCTCTGGCGGCGATCGGGCTGCCGGTGCTGGCCGGCGGACGCGGCGGACTGGGCGCCTTCGTCGGCCCCACGGCGGGCTACCTGATCGGCTGGGTGGCCGCCGCCGCCGTGATCGGTCTGATCGCGCACTCCGGGCGTCTGAGCTGGTGGCGGGCCGGCCTCGCCGCACTGATCGGCGGCATCGGCGTCGTGTACCTCTTCGGCATCCCCGTGCAGGCGTGGGTCACCGGCGTCCCACTGGATCTCACCGCGCTCTCCAGCCTCGCCTTCCTGCCCGGCGACCTGCTCAAGGCCGCTCTCGCGACGGCCCTCGCGCTCGCACTGCGCCGGGCCTACCCGCGCGCCTTCCCCGCCCGCGCACTCCCGGCTTCTGACGCCCGGCACGCCCGCGACACCCGCACGGCCGTCCCCGCATCGTGACCGGCGCCGAGGTCGTCTTCGACGGCGTCGGCTGCCGTGTGGACGACACGGTCATCCTGCACGATGTGACCCTCGAGCTGCGCGCACGTCGCACCGCGGTGATCGGCGGCAACGGCTCGGGCAAGTCCACCTTCGCGCGGATGCTGAACGGGCTGCGCACCCCGACCAGCGGAACGGCACGCGTGCTCGGGCTGGATCCGTCGCGGGACGGGCCGCAGCTCCGGCGCCGGGTGGGGTTCGTGTTCACCAATCCCGAAGCACAGATCCTCATGCCCACTCCCGCGGAGGACCTGGCCCTGTCCCTGTCTGGGGTGCCTCGGGCGGAGCGGGCAGAGCGGGTCGCCGCCCTGCTGCAGCGCTTCGGGCTCGACGGGCGCGGAGAGCAGCCGGCATCCACCCTCTCCGGCGGGCAGCGTCAGCTGCTCGCCGTGGCCGCCGTGCTCGCCACCGAGCCCGACCTCGTCGTCGCCGACGAGCCGACCACCCTTCTGGATCTGCGCAACGCCCGGCGGATCGGCGATCTGCTGCTCGGTCTCGACGTGCCGGTGGTGATCGTCACGCATGACCTCGAGCTCGCGGCACGGTGCGACGAGGCGGTGCTGTTCGCCGACGGCGCGGTCAGGGCGGCGGGCGTGCCGGATGACGTCATCGCGTGCTACCGGGAGTCGGTGCGTGCGTGATCTCCCTGTATCGACCGGGCAGCAGCATCCTGCATCGATGGTCCGCGGGCGGGAAGCTGGCGGCGCTGATCGTCGTGGCGCTCGTGATCTCGCTGGCACGGCCCGGTGCGACCGCGACCGCGGTGCTTCTGGCGGCGGCATCGGCGCTGCTGCTGATCGCCGGGTTCGGGGTGCGCGGCCTGCTGCGCGCCTGGTGGGCGCTGCGGTGGCTGATCCTCGTGCTGGGCGGCGCGCTGTGGCTCTTCGTCGACGCGCAGACCGCCGTGCAGAGCACCGGCCGGGTGGTCACGCTGCTTCTGCTGGCCGAGCTGCTGACCGCCACCACGCGCACCGGCGACCTGCTCGACGCGCTGCGCGGGGCACTGCGACCGCTGCGGCGCGTCGGAGTCGACCCGGATGCCGTCGCGCTGACCATCTCGCTCACCATCGCGATGATCCCCGTGCTGGCCGGCTTTCTCGACCAGGTGCGCGATGCGCAGCGTGCGCGGGGGGTGCGCCTCGGACCGCGCGCGGCCCTGCCGCTGCTGGTGCTCACCATGAAGCACGCCGACGATGTCGGCGATGCCCTCGCCGCGCGCGGTCTCGCGCGCTGACCCGACGCCGACCGCGTGCGGCGCCCGGGGAGCGCTCAGGGGCACGTCCTATACTGGGAGGCTGGCCATTCGGCCGCTCACCCACCCCCGAAGATCGGATGACGCTGTGCTTGCCGTGCATGAACTCGAGATCCGCGTCGGAGCGCGCGTGCTCATGTCGGACGTGTCGTTCCGCGTCGCCGCCGGCGACAAGATCGGCCTTGTCGGTCGCAACGGCGCCGGCAAGACCACGCTGACCAAGGTGCTCGCCGGAGACGTGCTCGCATCCGAGGGCAAGGTGACCCGTTCGGGCGAGCTCGGCTATCTGCCGCAGGACCCCCGCACCGGCGACCCGGAGATGCTGGCGCGCACACGCATCCTCGACGCGCGTGGACTGGGCTCGATCCAGCTGACGATGGCGCAGGCCTCGCAGGACATGGCGTCCGACGACCCGAAGGTCGCCGACCGCGCGATGCGCAAGTTCGCGAACGCCACCGAGCGCTTCGAAGCACTCGGCGGTTACGCGGCCGAGGCGGAGGCCGCGTCGATCGCGCACAACCTCTCGCTGCCGGACCGCATCCTCGACCAGCCGCTGAGCACGCTGTCCGGTGGTCAGCGCCGCCGCATCGAGCTCGCCCGCATCCTGTTCTCGGATGCCGAGACGATGATCCTCGACGAGCCGACCAACCACCTCGACGCCGACAGCGTGGTGTGGCTGCGCGAGTTCCTGAAGAGCTACAAGGGCGGACTGATCGTCATCAGCCACGACGTCGACCTCGTCGGCGAGACGGTCAACCGCGTGTTCTACCTCGACGCGAACCGCCAGATGATCGACATCTACAACATGAACTGGAAGAACTACCTGCGCCAGCGTGTGGCGGACGAGGAACGGCGGAAGAAGGAGCGCGCGAACGCCGAGAAGAAGGCCACTCAGCTGCAGCAGCAGGCGGCGCGGTTCGGTGCCAAGGCGTCCAAGGCGGCGGCCGCGCACCAGATGGTCGCGCGCGCCGAGAAGCTGCTGTCCGGCCTGGACGAGGTGCGCCAGGTGGACCGGGTGGCGAAGCTGCGCTTCCCGAAGCCGGCGCCGTGCGGCAAGACGCCGCTGATGGCCTCCGGCCTGTCGAAGTCGTACGGGTCACTGGAGATCTTCACCGACGTCGACCTCGCGATCGACCGCGGCTCGAAGGTGGTCGTGCTCGGCCTGAACGGCGCGGGCAAGACCACGCTACTGCGCATCCTCGCCGGAGTCGACGCGCCCGACACCGGCCAGCTGGAGCCGGGTCACGGGCTGAAGGTCGGGTACTACGCGCAGGAGCACGAGAACCTCGACGTCGACCGGTCGGTGCTGGCGAACATGATGTCGGCGGCCCCCGACATCACCGAGACCGAGGCGCGCAAGGTGCTCGGCTCGTTCCTGTTCACCGGCGACGACGTGCTCAAGCCCGCGGGTGTGCTCTCCGGGGGTGAGAAGACGCGTCTCTCGCTGGCGACGCTGGTGGTGTCCTCGGCGAACATGCTGCTGCTGGACGAGCCCACGAACAACCTCGACCCGGCCTCGCGCGAGGAGATCCTCGGCGCGCTCGCGCACTACGAGGGCGCGGTGGTGCTCGTCTCGCACGACCCGGGCGCGGTGGAGTCGCTCAACCCGGAGCGGGTGCTCATCCTGCCCGACGGGGTGGAGGACATCTGGAGCCGGGAGTACCAGGAGCTCATCGAACTGGCCTGACGCCGAACGACGGTCACGCGCTCGCGCAACTGCGGGGATCGACAGCGGGTGGTCAGCGGGACACGGCGTCCAGCAGCGCGTCCTCATCGTCGGCGTCGCGATCGCGACGCCGACGCGGAGCGCGCACGGGGATCTCGCCGGCATCCTCCTTCGCCTTCACGATCTCGGTGCGGATGGCGTAGCCGATGAAGGCGAAGCCCATGACGGCGAACAGGATCCACTGGATGGCGTACGACAGGTGCGGACCGGGGTCCTCGGTGGGTGCGGTGAAGCCGCCCAGCCGGTCGGCGGCCGCCGGCTCCTCGGCGATCAGCTCGCCGTAGCCGCCCGTCGCCAGCGCGGCATCGACCCGCTCGGCGATCGTCGGGAGGTGGATGGTGGGCACCTGCCCCTCCGGGGCGCCGCGACCGGATGACGGCAGCCGCTCACCCGGTCGCAGCCGCACGGTGACGGTCGTCTCACCCGCCGGGGGAGCGGGAACGCTCTTCGGCACCGGATCCTCGCCCGGCGAGATCCAGCCGCGGTCGACCAGCAGCACCAGGCCGCTGTCATCGCGGAACGGCACGAGGACCTCGAAGGCGCTGGTGCCGCCGTGCGGGCGATTGCGCACCAGCAGCTGCTTCTCGGGCAGGTATTCGCCGTGCAGATGGACCGGGCGCCATTCGTCGGCCGGATCGAGCGCGCCGTCCGCGCCGATGAGGGCGGCGGCCGGGACAGGATCGGCGTCGTAGTTGCGCTCGACGAGGGCGATCTGCGCGGTGCGCGTCTCGTTGCGATCGAACTGCCACTGCGAGAGGAACACGCAGGCGACGGCGAAGGCGATGGCAACCAGCAGGTACCCGCCCCAGCGCAGCAGACGGCGGCTCACCCCGGGGCCCCGACCGCGTCGTCGCCGCCCACGGGCAGGGGCTCGATGCGGACGGGGAAGTCGCGCGCCCGCAGGTACTCGCTGAGGAATCCGACGTGCTCATCGCAGGCCGGCCAGATCTTACGGCGGTCCTCCGCATGGATGCGCGGGTTCCGCCAGACGATGTGGTGCGTGGCGTCCTCACGGCAATCGGCTCGCGCGCACTGGCTCGCGCCGCTCATCGTTCATCGGCTCCGCGATCGTCACGCTGCTCGACGATGGTGATGACCTCGGGGTCGGCCACCGGCGGCGTGGATGTGACGACCGGCGTGGACGCCTCCAGCTGGCGGGCGGGCGACTCGACGGCCGTCGGGGTGCTGTCGGAGCCCGCGTTCGCGTAGACGACCGCGATGTAGGGCAGGAAGATCGCCGCTGCGGCGAACGCCCAGGTCCACCAGCCGATGGGCTGGACGAACGCCATGAGCAGGAAGCACACGGTGCGGATCGCCATGGTCAGCGCGTAGCGGCGCACGCGATGCGTCGCCTCGTCCTGCGGCGACTGCGGCAGGGAGGTGACGGCGGGGGCGTGGCGCTGTGATCTCACGGTGCTTCCAGCCTACGCCGCGCGCGAGGGCCGCGGCGCGCGTCAGCTGAAGGACGGCGCGTCAGCTGAACGAGACGGGGGAGGTCGCGACGGTGCCGAGCAGGGCTACGCCGAACACGACCGCGGCGATCACGAGCAGCAGGCTGATCGCCAGCGGCACGTACCCGAGGATGAGACCGGTCAGCGCCATACCGGATCCGCCGAGGCCGGGGTCTCGCCGGATCTGCGCGCGCGCCATGTGGCCGAGCACGACCGCGGCGAGCGGCACGAGCACGGGCACCAGCAGGAAGGCGATGAGCGGGCTGCCGACGATCCCGACGATGCCGCACACGAGCGCGGCCACGGCCAGCCCGCTGGGGGGACGGCGGGTACTGTACGGCGACGGATACCCGTACCCCTGCGTGTAGGGAGCCGGTGCCGGCGGCTGGTACGGCGGGGGATCGTAGGGTCCCGGTGGATTGTTCGCGCTCATGGCGTCCCCTCTGCGGTGCTCTCGTCCGCTCTGCAGGCTCGCAGGCACCGCGCACCCTGTCAAATGGCGCGGTCGGATCGCGGTGATGGCGTCGGTAGGATGGCGTGCGGTCCGTCCCCCCAGTCAGGAGCCCTCATGAGCGCTGAGCGCGTCGTCCTCGTCACCGGTGGAAACCGCGGCATCGGCCGCGCCATCGCCGAACGCTTCGTCCGCGAGGGGTACCGGGTCGCGGTGACCGCGCGCAGCGGCGAGGGGCCCGAGGGCACGCTCACGGTGCGGGCGGACGTCACCGACGCGACGGCCGTCGACGCGGCCTTCTCCGAGGTCGAGCAGAAGCTCGGCCCGGTCGAGATCGTGGTCGCCAACGCGGGCATCACCAAGGACACCCTGCTCATGCGTATGAGCGAGGACGACTTCGACAGCGTCGTCGCGACCAACCTCGGCGGCACCTTCCGTGTCGTCAAACGCGCCTCCAAGGGCATGCTGCGGGCACGGTTCGGCCGCGTCATCCTCATCTCCAGCGTCGTCGGACTGTACGGCTCGGCGGGGCAGGTCAACTACTCCGCGTCGAAGAGCGCACTGGTCGGCTTCGCGCGTTCGCTCACGCGCGAGCTCGGCGGGCGCGGCATCACCGCGAACGTCGTGGCTCCGGGCTTCATCGAGACCGACATGACGGCAGAGCTGCCGGAGGAGACGCAGAAGCAGTACAAGGCGAGCATTCCGGCGGGCCGCTTCGCGAGCCCGGACGAGGTCGCCGGGGCGGTCGCGTGGCTGGCCGGTGACGACGCCGCCTACATCTCCGGAGCCGTCATCCCGGTGGACGGCGGCCTCGGCATGGGGCACTGAGCGCACATCGCACAGGCGGGTGCCGGCGCGCATCGGCGCTCACGGCAGCAGCGGGATGACCTCGGCGAGGTCCTGCGGTCCCACCACGAGCGCCGCCGCCGCGCGCACGGCCGGCTTCGCGTTGAAGGCGATCCCGAGGCCGGCGACCGCCATCATGGTGAGATCGTTCGCACCGTCGCCGATCGCGAGCGTCGCGTGTGCGGGGACGCCGAGCTCGTCCGCCCAGTCCCGCAGGGCGGCGGCCTTGGCGGCGGCATCCACGATCGGCCCCTCCACCGTCCCGGCCAGCGCATCGCCGGCGAGCGCGAGCCGGTTGGCGCGCCAGCGGTCCACGCCGAGGCCGGGGGCGATGTCGTCGAGGATCTCGTGGAACCCGCCCGAGACGACTCCCACCACGCCGCCGCGCTCGTGCACGGCCGCCGTGAGCGCCTGCACGCCGGGCGTCGGCTCGATGCGCGCGCGCACGCGGGCGAACGCGGAGGTCGGCACGCCCTCGAGGGCGCGCACGCGCGAGCGCAGGCTCGCGGCGAAGTCCACCTCGCCGCGCATGGCAGCCTCGGTCGCAGCCTGCACTTCCTCGCGTCGGCCGGCCTCGTCGGCGAGCAGCTCGATCACCTCGTTGCGGATCAGGGTGGAATCGGCATCGAGGACGACGAGGAAGCGCGCGGCGGTCACCCGTCCGAGCGTAGCGGTCAGCGGGTGATGCGCACGCCCTTGCCGACGACGGTGATGCCGGAGTCGGTCACGGTGAAGCCGCGTTCCAGGTCGCGCTCGCGGTCGACGCCCACGGTGGCCCCGTCGTCGAGGGTGACGTTCTTGTCGAGCACGGCGCGGTGCACCCGCGCGCCCAGGCCGAGGTGCACCTGATCGAGCAGCACGGAGTCGGTGATCGTCGAGCCGCCCAGCGCGACCCCTCCCAGCCCGATCACGCTGCGCTCGATGTGCGTGCCCGACAGCACCGAACCCGCCGCGACCACGGAGTCGATCGCGTTCCCGATGCGCCCGACGGCGTCGCGGACGAACTTCGCCGGCGGCATGTTCACGTTCTGCGTGCGGATCGGCCAGGCGGTGTTGTACAGGTTGAAGATCGGCAGGGTCGAGATGAGATCCATGTGCGCGTCGAAGTAGGAATCGATCGTGCCCACGTCGCGCCAGTACGAGCGGTCGCGAGGCGACGAGCCCGGCACGTCGTTCTGCTTCATGTCGTAGTAGCCGGCTTCGCCGCGCTCGACGAAGTAGGGGATGATGTCGCCGCCCATGTCGTGGCCGGACGAGGCGGACTCGCCGTCGGCCTCCACGGCGGCGATGAGCGCATCGGTGTCGAAGACGTAGTTGCCCATCGACACGAGCACCTCGTTGGGGGAGTCGGCGAGGCCCGCCGGGTCGGCGGGCTTCTCGAGGAAGTCGCGGATCCGGCCGGTCTCGGCATCCGCGTCGATCACGCCGAACTGTGAGGCGAGGGCGAGCGGCTGCCGGATGCCGGCGACGGTCGCCGGCGCTCCGGATGCCACGTGCGCGGCGATCATCTGCTGGAAGTCCATCCGGTAGACGTGGTCGGCGCCGATGACGACGACGATGTCGGGCTTCTCGTCGTTGATGAGGTTCAGGCTCTGCAGGATCGCGTCGGCCGACCCCGAGAACCAGCGCTTGCCCAGTCGCTGCTGTGCGGGCACGGATGCCACGTACGAGTCGAGCAGCGCCGACATCCGCCAGTTCTGGGAGATGTGCCGGTCGAGGCTGTGCGACTTGTACTGGGTCAGCACGACGACCTGCCGCAGCCCGGAGTTGATGAGGTTCGAGATCGCGAAATCGATCAGTCGGTACTGACCCCCGAAGGGCACGGCGGGTTTCGCGCGGTCCGCTGTGAGGGGCATGAGTCGCTTGCCCTCGCCGCCGGCGAGGATGATCCCGAAAACCTTCTTTGGTGCCGACATGCGTCAACCATAGAGGGCCGAGCGGTCGATGTACTACCGTGCAGTCATGCGCGTCGACATCATCACCAAGGAGTACCCGCCGGAGATCTACGGCGGGGCCGGTGTGCATGTGGCCGAGCTCGTGGCGGCGCTGCGCTCGAGCATCGAGGTGCAGGTGCGCGCCTTCGGCGCCGAGCGCGGTGAGCCCGGCACCAGCGCCTACCGCACCCCGGGCGAGCTCGCCGGAGCGAACCCGGCGGTGCAGACCCTGGGCACGGATCTGGTGATGGTGGGCGACATCGCGGGCGCCGATCTGGTGCACAGTCACACCTGGTACGCCAATTTCGCCGGTCATCTCGCCTCTCAGCTGCACGGCATCCCGCACGTGCTCACCGCGCACAGCCTCGAGCCGCTGCGGCCGTGGAAGGCCGAGCAGCTCGGCGGGGGCTACGCCGTCTCGAGCGGCATCGAGAAGCTCGCCTACGAGAACGCGGCCGGCATCGTGGCCGTCAGCGCCGGTATGCGCCAGGACATCCTGCGCAGCTATCCGCAGGTCGATCCCGCGCGCGTGCACGTGATCCACAACGGCATCGACGTCGAGCGCTGGCGCCCGGTCGACAACCCCGCCCTGCTGCGCGGCATGGGCATCGACCCCGCCCGACCCTCGGTCGTCTTCGTCGGACGCATCACGCGTCAGAAGGGTCTGCCGTACCTGCTGCGCGCCGCGCAGCAGCTGCCGAAGGATGTGCAGCTGGTGCTGTGCGCCGGGGCGCCCGACACTGCGGAGATCATGGCCGAGGTGCAGGAGGGCGTGCGCTTGCTGCAGCAGAGTCGCGAGGGAGTCGTGTGGATCGAGCGGATGCTGCCGCGTGACGAGTTGTCGGCCATCCTCACCGCGGCGACCACCTTCGTCTGCCCGTCGGTGTACGAGCCGCTCGGCATCGTCAATCTCGAGGCCATGGCCTGCGGCGCCGCTGTGGTCGGCACCGCGACCGGTGGCATCCCCGAGGTCGTCGCCGACGGCGTGACCGGGCGCCTCGTGCCGATCGAGCAGCTGCAGGACGGCACCGGCACGCCGGTCGATCCCGACCGCTACGTCGCGGATCTCGCTGCGACGCTCACCGAGGTGACCTCGGATCCGGCTCGCGCCAAGGAGTACGGCGAGGCCGGACGCGAGCGCGCGCGGACGCATTTCAGCTGGGGTGCGATCGCCGACACCACCCGCGCGCTGTACGAGGAGCTGACCTCCTGAGCCGATAGGCTGGTCGCCATGTCGAGCGCTCTGGAATTCACCGATGTCGTCGTGCGTCGGGAAGGTCGCAACATCGTCGATCGCGTGACCTGGTCGGTGTCGGAGGAGCAGCGCTGGGTGGTGCTCGGCCCCAACGGCGCCGGCAAGACCACCCTGCTGCAGCTGGCCGACACACTCATGCACCCGACCTCTGGCACGGTGAGCGTGCTCGGCGAGATCCTGGGACGCACCGACGTGTTCGAGCTGCGTCCGCGGATCGGCTTCGCCTCCTCGGCAATGGCCCGCCGCATCCCGCGCGATGAGACCGTGCTGAACACCGTGATGACGGCCGCGTACTCGGTGATGGGCCGCTGGAACGAGGCCTACGAGGGGATCGACGAGCGACGCGCGCGCCGTGTGCTGGCCGACTGGCGGCTGGATCACCTCGCCGAGCGGCTGTTCGGCACTCTCAGCGACGGCGAGCAGAAGCGCGTGCAGATCGCGCGCGCGGTGATGACCGACCCCGAGCTGCTGCTGCTGGACGAGCCGACAGCGAGCCTGGACCTGGGCGCGCGGGAGGAGCTGCTGCAGCTGCTCAGCGGATACGCCGCCTCACCAACGACGCCGGCGATGGTCATGGTCACGCACCACGTGGAGGAGATCCCGGTGGGCTTCACGCACGTGATGCTGCTGCGCGAGGGCCGCATCGTCGCCGCCGGCCCGATCGAGCAGACGCTCACCGCCGACGCGCTCACCGAGGCGTTCGGCATGCCGATCGTGCTGAGCGAGGACGGCGGACGCTACGCCGCGCGCGCCACGGCATCCTGAGAGCGCACGCGGGCGGAAGCACCCGGGCAGAGGTGCTAAAATTGCTCCTCGGTGCGCTCGCACCGCAGACTTCCCTCGTCCCTGGCAGAATCCAGGGCACCACGTAAGGAATCCCATGAAGACTGACATCCACCCCGACTACCAGGCCGTCGTGTTCCGCGACCTCGGCTCGGGAGAGACCTTCCTCACCCGCTCCACCGTCACCAGCGACAAGACGATCGAGCTGGACGGCGTGGAGTACCCCGTCGTCGACGTCGAGATCTCCTCGGCCTCGCACCCGTTCTACACGGGCAAGCAGCGCATCATGGACTCGGCCGGTCGCGTCGAGAAGTTCAACCAGCGCTTCAAGGGCTTCGGCGGCGCCAAGTAAGAGCCGCTCACACAGAAGGCCCCGCCTCGGCGGGGCCTTCTGCATGTCCGGCCCTGCCTTCGCTGGAGCGCTCAGTCCCGCACCGGCCACGCGCCGTCGAGCGGGTCCTCGGGGTCCAGTCGCCCGATCCTCACGAAGTGCTCGGTGAGGCTCTCCGCCTGCTCCCGTGCCCAGGCGATCTGCCGGGTGTGCAGTTCGAGAGCGGTGGCGGGAAGCGCGAATTCGCGAGCCAGCGCCAGGGCCACGCGCCCGACCGCGACCGCGTCGGCGGATGCCTCATGGGCGGCGTCGAGCTCTACGGCGTAGTGCTCGGCGACGACCGTGAGCGTGCGCTTGCCTCGGCGGTAGCGGTCGACCGCCTTGTCGATGACGAGCGGATCGATCACGGGTGCCGGCGCGCTGAGCTCGGGGATGCCGTACCGGCGGGCCTCGTGCGCGAGCAGCGAGAAGTCGTAGGAGGCGTTGTAGGCAACGATCGGCAGGCCCTGCGCGAACAGCATCCGCAGCGCCGCCGTGACCTCCGCCACCACCTCGTGCGCGGGTCGTCCGTGTGCACGGGCGTGCGCGGTGCTGATCCCGTGCACTGCGCTCGCGCCGTCGGGGATGGGGATGCCGGGATCGGCGAGCCAGTCGCGCGCGGCGATCTGGGTGCCGTGCCGGTCGAGCACGCCGATGTGCGCCGTGACGATGCGATCGCGCGTGACGTCGACGCCGGTGGTCTCGAGGTCGAACACGCCCACGCGGGTGAGCCAGGACGGATTCTCGATCGGAAGGGTCATGCCCTCACCGTAGGACCGGCCGCCGACATCGCGGCGTGCGCAGGGCCGGTCCGCACGTTCACTACGCTGTGCTGGTGACCTGGACGGTATGGCTCTCGCTACTCGCGGCCTGTGTGGTGATCAGCTTCACGCCCGGTGCGGGGGCGATCAACACCATGAGCAGTGCGCTGACGCAGGGCTGGCGACGGTCCCTCTGGGGCGTGCTGGGGCAGCAGGCGGCGCTCGTCGTGCATGTGGCGATCGTCGCGGCCGGGATGGGGCTGCTGGTGGCGCGCTCTCCGCTGCTGTTCGAGACGATCCGCTACGTCGGCGCGGCGTATCTCGTCTATCTCGGGATCCGGCTCATCCTCGCCCGGCCAGAGGCCGGGGGTCTGCAGGAGACCACGCGAGCGCGCGAGCATGCCGCGTCCATCTTCCGGCGCGGCTTCTGGGTGAACCTGCTCAACCCCAAGGCGGTGGTGTTCTTTCTCGCCTTCGTGCCGCAGTTCGTCCGGCTCGACCGCGACCCTCTGCCGCAGTACGCGATCCTGCTGGGCACCGTGATCGTCGTCGATGTGCTGGTGATGTGGTTCTTCTTCGCCGCCGCGGCGAAGCCGTTCCGCCGCTTCACCCGCCAGGCGCGCGGCCAGCACGTGCTCAACACGATCTTCGGGGTGCTCTTCGTGCTGGTCGCGGGGCTGCTGCTGTTCGTGCACTGAGCCGCGCCTCGCACCGCAAGGAGCATCGTCCTGCACAGTCGACGATCTGCGCGGGTTCTCCACCTGCGGTGGGAACAGCGTGCACGGCGCGACCGGCGCTCGGTGCACGCTGTTCCCAGCCGGGCCCGCCCCGGGATGACTGAGGAGCACGAGATGACTTTGATCCACGACACCGTCACGATCGCGGGGAACATCGGCAACGACCCGACGTTTCGCACCATGCCCAGCGGCGTGCCGGTGCTGAACTTCCGCGTGGGGTCCTCGTCGGGGTACCGCGATCGCCGCACCGGCGAATGGGTGGAGGGACAGACCAGCTGGTACGCCGTGTCGGCGTTCCGCGACCTCGCCGAGCACGGCCGGGCGTCGCTGCGCTGCGGCGATCCGGTGATCATCACCGGGACGCTGAAGGTGAAGGAGTGGGAGAACGACGTGCGCAAGGGGGTCAGCGTCGACATCGTCGCCGATGCCATCGGACACGACCTCAACCGCGGCACGAGCGCGTTCGTCCGCCGGCCGAAGGGCTCGACGGCGAGCGCTCCCGCCGCTGCGACGGCAGACGTCTCGAGCGCCGGCACCTTCTCTGCCGGACCTTTCGCTCCCGCCGCACCGGCGGACGACGGCCCGGCCCTGGACGAGGTACCGGCGGACATGCGCGACGCCTGGGGCCGGCACGGCCTGATCGATACCACGGCGGGGGAGGAGGCCGCCGAGGAGCCGCTCGACGAGACCACCTTCGCATAGTCGGTCAGGCTCGGCGGAGGACCTCGGGGACGCGAAGAGACTGCTGCCCGTGCCTCGAGGATCCTCCGCCCCGTGGTGAGCGGCACGCAGCGAAGGCCCGGGCGGGACGGGTAGGCTGGATGGTCGGCTCCCTCGTGGAGCCGAATCCGTGTGCGTGTCGACAGAAGGAGAGCTGCCCGGTGGCCGAGTACATCTATTCCATGGTGCGAGCCCGCAAGGCGGTGGGCGACAAGCTCATCCTCGACGATGTCACCATGGCGTTCCTGCCGGGCGCGAAGATCGGCATGGTGGGCCCCAACGGCGCTGGCAAGTCGACGATCCTGAAGATCATGGCCGGGCTGGACACCCCCTCCAACGGCGAGGCCAAGCTCACGCCGGGGTTCAGCGTCGGCATCCTCATGCAGGAGCCCGAGCTGGACGAGTCCAAGACGGTGCTGGAGAACATCCAGGACGGCGTGGCGATCAAGCCGAAGCTGGACCGCTTCAACGAGATCTCCGCCCTGATGGCCGACCCCGACGCGGACTTCGACTCGCTGCTCGCGGAGATGGGCGTGCTGCAGGAGGAGATCGACGCCGCGGACGGCTGGGACCTCGACTCGCAGCTCGAGCAGGCCATGGACGCGCTGCGCACGCCGCCCGCCGACGCCGCCATCGCCCCGCTCTCCGGGGGTGAGAAGCGTCGCGTCGCGCTGGCCAAGCTGCTGCTGCAGAAGCCAGACCTGCTGCTGCTCGACGAGCCCACCAACCACCTCGACGCCGAGAGCGTGCTGTGGCTCGAGCAGCACCTGAAGGACTACAAGGGCGCGGTCATCGCGATCACGCACGACCGGTACTTCCTCGACAACGTCGCGGAATGGATCGCGGAGGTCGACCGCGGCCGCCTGATCGGCTACGAGGGCAACTACTCCACCTACCTCGAGAAGAAGGCCGAGCGCCTCGACATCCAGGGCAAGAAGGACGCGAAGCTCGCCAAGCGCCTCAAGGACGAGCTCGACTGGGTGCGCTCCAGCGCGAAGGGCCGGCAGACCAAGTCGAAGGCTCGTCTGGCGCGGTACGAGGAGATGGCAGCGGAGGCCGAGCGCACCCGCAAGCTGGACTTCGAGGAGATCCAGATCCCCGCCGGCCCGCGCCTGGGCAACGTGGTCATCGAGGCGAAGAAGCTGGAGAAGGGCTTCGGTGACCGGATGCTCATCGACGGGCTCAGCTTCAGCCTCCCGCCGAACGGCATCGTCGGCGTGATCGGCCCCAACGGCGTGGGAAAGACCACGCTGTTCAAGACCATCGTCGGCCTCGAGCCGCTCGACGGCGGCGACCTGAAGATCGGCGAGACGGTCAAGATCAGCTACGTCGACCAGTCCCGCGCCAACATCGACCCGAACAAGACGCTGTGGGAGGTCGTCTCCGACGGACTCGACTTCATCACCGTCGGCAAGATCGAGATCCCCTCGCGCGCCTACGTGTCGAAGTTCGGCTTCAAGGGACCCGACCAGCAGAAGAAGGCCGGCGTGCTCTCCGGCGGTGAGCGCAACCGTCTGAATCTCGCGCTCACCCTGAAGGAGGGCGGCAACCTGCTGCTGCTCGACGAGCCCACCAACGACCTCGACGTCGAGACCCTCAGCTCGCTCGAGAACGCGCTGCTCGAGTTCCCCGGCTGCGCGGTGGTCATCACGCACGACCGGTGGTTCCTCGACCGCATCGCCACGCACATCCTCGCCTACGAGGGCACCGAGGAGAACCCGGCCCAGTGGCACTGGTTCGAGGGCAACTTCGAGGCGTACGAGGCGAACAAGATCGAGCGGATGGGTCCCGAGGCGGCCCGCCCGCACCGCACCACGCACCGCAAGCTCACGCGCGACTGATCGCTGCCGAGATGACCGACGGCCGGCGCCTGCACATCCCCATCCACCTGCGCTGGGGCGACCTCGACGCGTTCAATCACGTCAACAACACCTCGATGCTGAAGCTGCTCGAGGAGGCGCGCGTGCGCGCCTTCTGGAAGCCCGGCCCCGGGGAGCAGGCGCCGGAGACCGCGGTTCTCGACTCCGGCATCGATCAGGGTGTGCTCACGCTGATCGCGCGGCAGGAGATCGAGTACCTCGCGCCGGTGCCGTACCAGCGGCGGCCGCTCGAGGTGCAGATGTGGTTCGGCAAGCTCGGCGGCTCGAGCGTGGACGTCTGCTACGAGGTGCACAACCACCCCGACAGCGACCAGCGGACGATCTACGCCCGCTCGACGGCCGTGATCGTCCTCGTCGATGCCGCCACCGGCCGACCGGTGCGCATCGCCGAGGACATGCGCGCGGCCTGGGAGCCGTTCGTCGGCGAGCCGATCAGCTACGCGCGTCGCTGAGCGACGGGTCGTCGCCGGAGGGCACCCGTACCATGACCTCCTGCGCGACCGTCGCCAGCAGCGCGCCTGCGCGGTCGTAGATCCGCCCCGTGGCGAGGCCGCGGCCGCCGCGCGCGTTCGGCGACTCCTGCACGTACAGCACCCACTCGTCCGCGCGGCCGAAGCGGTGCCACCACATGGCGTGGTCCAGGCTCGCCACCTTCAGTCCCGGCGTGCTCCACGTGATGCCGTGACGACGCAGGATCGACTCCTGAATGGTCATGTCGCTGAGATAGGCGAGCGCGGCGCGGTGCAGGCGAGGATCGTCCGGCATCCGCGATCGCAGCCGCATCCACACCGCCTGGTGCGCGATGCGCTCCCCGGCGACGTCCACGAAGAGCGGCCCCTGCACATGGCGCACATCGGCGGGTCGCTCGGCGAGCATCTTCCTGGTGAGGGGATGCACCTCGCCCACCAGCTCCTCGTCCGGGCGCAGCTGCTCGGGACCCGGCACATCGCCCGGCATCGGGATGGCGTGCTCGAGGCCGGGGTCCTCGTCCTGGAATGAGGCGATCATCGAGAAGATCGGCACCCCGCCCTGGAACGCCTGGCAGCGACGCGTGGAGAAGGAGCGGCCGTCGTGGATGCGGTCCACGGCGAAGGTGATCCCGCTGGAGGTGTCGCCGGGACGCAGGAAGTAGCCGTGCATGGAGTGCACCACGCGCTCCTGCGGCAGCGTGCGCTCGGCGGCGACCAGCGACTGGGCCAGCACCTGGCCGCCGTAGATGCGCCCGGTCGGCATGAAGTGCGAGCGACCCGTGAAGATGTCCTCGGTGGTGCGCGCCTCCGAGGCGGACAGGTCGAGAACGTCGAGGAGGGCGTCGACGGATCGGCGGGCGGCCTGCTCAGCGGTCATCCGACTAGTTTAGGAGGAGTGACCAGACCTCTCGTGCTCGCCGACGCCCAGACCGCACGGGACGTGCTCACCTTCGCCGGGCGTGCCGCCAGGGCGGGCGCGGACGGTGTGCGGCTGCAGGCCGCGGGCGGTGTGCTCGCACTGACCTCGGCGGCCCTCGCCCCGCAGCACATCTTCGATGCCACCCCCACGATCCTGGCCATGCGCATCGTGCACGCCGACCCCGAGCTGCGCTGCGACATCGTCGTGGACGAGCTCACCCCTGGCGCCCAGCCCGCCGAGCTGACCCTGCCCGACACGGGGCGCGCGCCGGCGTGGGCGGGGGTCTCGCCGCCGCGCGGGAGCTGGGAGCACGTCGGCGAGCTGAGTGCGCAGATCGTCGCCGAGCGCGCGCAGTGGGGCATCTCGGCCGTCGCGCGGGGAAGCGCGCCGGGGGCCGGGGAGGAGGCGGTGCGCGAGCTGCGCGCGCGCGTGTGGGGCGAACCCGATGACGCCCTGCGGGATCTGCCGCGAGGGGTCGCGTTCGCGGCGCACGCGTTCGGCTTCCTGGCCGCCGGCCCTGCGGCCTTCGGCGCGGACGCCGAGCAGGTGCGCATCACCCGATCCGGGCGCTGGACGCGCCTCGCCTTCGCCCGCGGTCACGTGCTCAGCCGCGGTCCGTCGGTGACCGGGCTCACCGCGGTGCGCCTTACCGGCACGCTCGACTAGCGTCCCGCGGCACGGCCGGCCTGGCGGCCGGAGAACAGGCAGCCGCCGAGGAACGTGCCCTCCAGCGCGCGGTAGCCGTGCATCCCGCCGCCGCCGAAACCGCTCGCCTCGCCGGCCGCGAACAGGCCGGGGATGGGCGCACCTGCCGCATCCAGCACGCGGCCGTCGAGGTCAGTGTGCAGCCCGCCGAGCGATTTGCGGGTCAGCACGTGCAGGCGCACGGCGATCATCGGAGCTGCCGACGGGTCCTGCAGACGGTGCGGTGCGGCCGTGCGGATCAGCCGGTCGCCGCGGTAGGCGCGCATCGAGCGCAGCAGGCCGATCTGGGCGTCCTTGGTGAACTCGTTCTCGACTTCGCGGTCGCGCGCGATCACCTCCGCGCGCACCCGCTCGAGGTCCAGGGAGTCGCCACCCGCCAGCGCGGCCATCCCGGTCAGCAGCGCGTCGAGGTCCTCCTCGACGACGAAGTCGGCGCCCCGATCGAGGAACGCCTGCACGGGGGCGGTCGGGCCCTTCGCGAGCCGGGACCTCAGCAGCAGGCCGACATCGCGCCCGGTGAGGTCGGGGTTCTGCTCGCTGCCGGAGAGGGCGAATTCCTTCTCGACGACCCTCTGCGAGGTGATGAACCAGGAGTGGTCGTGGCCGATGCGGCGCAGATGGGCGAGCGTTCCCAGTGTGTCGAAGCCGGGGAACAGCGGCACCGGCAGACGTGCGCCGGTCGCGTCGAGCCAGAGCGAGGACGGGCCGGGCAGGATCCGGATGCCGTGCCCCGGCCACACCGGGTCCCAGTTCTCGATCCCCTCCACGTAGTGCCACATCCGGTCGCCGTTGATGACAGACGCCCCGGCGGCGCGTGCCACCTCCTGCATCGATCCGTCGACGTACGCGGGGACGCCGGTGAGCATCCGCTGCGGCGGAGTCCCGAGCCGCTCGGGCCAGGAGGCGCGCACGAGGTCGTGGTTGCCGCCGATCCCGCCGGAGGCGATGATCACGGCATCCGCCCTGATCTCGAACTCGCCCACCCGCTCCCGCGACGAGGCGACGCCGCGGGGACGGTGGCTGCGGGCGAGGACATCGCCGCGCGCACCGACGACGAGGCCGTCGTGCACGATCAGCTCCGACACCCGGTGTCGGCCGAGCACCGTCGCACGTCCTTCGGCCTCCGCACTCTCCACCGCGGCGAGGAACGGCGCGACGATGCCGGGACCGGTGCCCCAGGTGATGTGGAACCGCGGCACGGAGTTGCCGGGCCCGATCGCCCCGCCGCCGCCGCGCTCGGCCCATCCGACGACGGGGAAGAATCCGACGCCGTGCTCGCGCAGCCAGCTGCGCTTCTCGCCGGCCGCGAACTGCAGGTACGCCTCCGCCCAGCGACGCGGCCAGGCATCCTGCGGGCGGTCGAAGCCGGCGTTGCCGAACCAGTCCTCGCTCGCCAGCTCGAGGGAGTCGCGGATGCCCATCCTGCGCTGCTCGGGGGAGTCGACCAGGAACAGCCCGCCGAACGACCACCACGCCTGTCCGCCGAGGTCCTGCCGCGCCTCCTGATCGATGACGGTCACCCGTCGTCCGGCGCGCAGCGCCTCGGTCGCCGCCACCAGCCCCGACAGCCCCCAGCCGATCACGAGCACATCGGATGCGGGGCTGCGGGGGATGGTGGTCATGTGGTCTCCGTCGACTCCTGAGCGGCACGATGCTCGAGCGTCGGCCGGCCCTGCGGGGCGTGGCCGATGCCCGATGGCTCGAACGTGTTCACCATGGCATACGCGGCGCGTTCCAGGTAGTCCCAGAGCGTCGCCTCGTGCAGGGGGGAGAGGGCGACCTCGTCGAGGGCGGTGCGCATGTGGCGCAGCCACCGGTCGCGCGCATCGGGGTCGACGTGGAAGGGCACGTGGCGCATGCGCAGACGCGGATGCCCCCGTCGCTCGCCATACGTGGTCGGCCCGCCCCAGTACTGCACGAGGAACCACGTCAGCCGCTGCGCGGCAGGTCCGAGATCCTCCTCGGGGTACATCGGCTTCAGCACCGGGTCCAGCGCCACCTCGCGGTAGAACACCGACACGATGCGCTCGAAGGTGGGATAGCCCCCGACCTCGTCGTAGAACGTCACTGCGCGCCGCCTTCCTCATCGCTGCTCTTGCGCCGTCGCCAGATGCCGCGGTCGACGATCCGCGGCACGCCGGTGACCGCGGTGGGCCGGGTGACCGGCGGGTTCGCGCCGCGCACCCGCCGGGCGCCTTCGAGCCCGGTGAGGGTCACCGCCGCCATTCGCGGAATCGCGATGTCGCGCTCGGACAGCGCCGAGCGCAGGCGGCGCCGCAGCTCCTGCGAGACGTCGTCCATGGCGTTCGCGCGCGTCTTCACCACCACGCGCATGACCAGGGCGTCGCCGTCGATGCTCTCCAGCCCCCACACCTCCGGCTTGGCGATGATCCTGGTGCGCCATTTCGGGTCCTTCGCGAGCCCCTGCGCGGTGCTCAGCATGGTCTTCTCGACCACGTCGAGGTCGGCGTCGGGTGCGACGCCCAGGTCGACGATCGCGCGTGCCCAGCCCTGCGACATGTTGCCGATGCGGGTGACCTCGCCGTTGCGCACGTACCAGAGCGTGCCGTTGACGTCGCGCACCTGCGTGATGCGGACGCTGACGTACTCGACGACACCGGATGCCAGGCCGAGATCGACCACGTCGCCGATCCCGATCTGATCCTCGGCAACGAGGAAGATGCCGTTCAGCACGTCCTTGACGATGTTCTGCGCCCCGAAGCCGAGCCCGGCGCCGACCGCGGCGGTGAGCAGGGTGAGCGAGCCGAGCAGGCTGGGGAGGATGGCGTTCACGATGAGGACCAGCGCGATCACCACGAGCATCACGTTGACGATGTTCTGCAGGATCGAGCCGAGCGTGCGGGTGCGCTGGACGAGGCGCATGTCGGCGAGCGGTGATCGCTCGAGGGCCTGAGTGTCGTCGACGCGCGCCTTCGACTTGGCGCTGTTCACGATGCGCTGCACGACGCGGCGGATGACCAGGCGCAGGATGAACCCGATCGCCACGCAGCTCGCGATGATGATGACGACAGCGAGCGCCCGGCCGCCGATCGTCACCAGGATGTCCAGCATGCCGCTCCACCACCCCGGATCTGCGGGGTCGGGGGCGGGAGTCTCGGCGGCGAAGCGGATGTCCATCACCTCGAAGGGTCAGTCCTCCGCGTCGCGCGCCTGCGCCGCCAGTGCGCGCTCCACATCCGCCAGGTTCTCGTGCACCAGGCGCCGCAGCGCGGGCGCCGCGTCCTGGTGCGCGGACAGCCACGCCCGCGTGGCGTCGCGCAGCTCGACGCTCGCGAGCGAGCGTGGGAACAGCCCGACGATGAGATAGTCGGCGATCTGGTAGGTGCGGCCCTCCCAGATCGGCAGCAGCATGTCGAAGTACGGCTCGATGAACTCCCCGAGCACGTCGACTCCCGACGGGTGCACGAAGCCCTGGGCGGCCGAGCGCACGATGGTGTTGGGCAGCTCGTCGTTGTCGATCAGCGACGACCAGGCGGCGTGCTTGGCCTCGGCGGTGGGCAGCGCGGCCCGCGCCTGCGCGGCGAACTCGCCGCCCTTGGCGGTGTTGTCGGCGGCCAGGGCCGCATCGATCGAGCCCGCGTCGGTCGCCCCGGCGGCGGCGAGGCCGACCAGCAGCAGCCACGACAGGTCTGCGTCGATCTCCAGACCGGGCAGGGTCTCCTCGCCGGCGCGCAGCCGTCCGACGATGCCGGCCTGCTCGGGCGTGGCGATGGAGTTCGCGAAGGCGGTGACGAGCTGCAGCTGTCCGTCGCTGCCCGGCGCGGCCTGCTGGGCGAGCGCCCACAGGCCATCGGCGATCTTCTCCCGCGCGGCCGCGCGATTGTGCGGTGCGATGTAGATGTTCGCGGCGAGCTGCAGCTGCGCGAGGGTGGTGCGCACGGTGGTCGACTCGGTCTCCTGACCGATGTTTCCCAGCACGAGGTCGATGTAGTCGGTGGCCGTGCTCTCGGCATCCCGGGTCTGATCCCACGCGGCTCCCCACACGAGCGAGCGCGCCAGCGGATCCGCGATGTCGGAGAGGTGCGCGATCGCGGTGGCCAGTGAGCGCTCGTCGAGGCGGATCTTCGCGTAGGCGAGGTCGTTGTCGTTGAGCAGCACCATGTCCGGCCGCTTCAGCCCCTGCAGCTCGGGCACCTCGGTGCGGTCGCCGTCGATGTCGACCTCGACGTAGTGCGTGCGCACCAGCTCGCTGCGGCCACCGGCCTCGGTGAGCGAGTAGAAGCCGATCCCCATCCGGTGCGGACGAATGGTGGGGTAGTCCGCCGGAGCGGTCTGGGTGACCGCGAAGCGAGTGATCGTGCCGGCGGCGTCCTCGGCGATGACCGGGGCGAGGGTGTTCACGCCGGCCGTCTCGAGCCACTTGCGCGCCCAGGTGCTGAGGTCACGGCCGCTGGTGGTCTCCAGCTCGCTGAGCAGGTCGCTGAGCTCGGTGTTGCCCCAGGCGTGCTTCTGGAAGTACTGCGAGACACCGGCGAAGAACGCGTCGATGCCCACCCAGGCGGCGAGCTGCTTGAGCACCGAGCCGCCCTTCGCGTAGGTGATGCCGTCGAAGTTGACCATGACGTCTTCGAGGTCGTTGATCTCGGCGACGATCGGGTGGGTGGAGGGCAGCTGGTCCTGACGGTAGGCCCAGGTCTTCTCCATCGCGTTGAAGGTCGTCCAGGCGGCTTTCCACTCGGTGGCCTCGGCCGTCGCGATCGTGGAGGCCCACTCGGCGAACGACTCGTTCAGCCACAGGTCGTTCCACCACTTCATGGTGACGAGGTCGCCGAACCACATGTGCGCGAGCTCGTGCAGGATCGTCACGACGCGCCGCTCCTTGACGGCATCCGTCACCTTGCTGCGGAAGACATAGGTCTCGGTGAACGTCACCGCACCCGCGTTCTCCATGGCACCGGCGTTGAACTCCGGCACGAACAGCTGGTCGTACTTCTCGAACGGGTACGGCACACCGAACTTCGACTCGAAGTACGCGAAGCCCTCGCGCGTCTTGTCGAAGATGTAGTCCGCGTCCAGGTGCTGCCACAGGCTCTTGCGGCCGTACACGCCGAGCGGGATCACCGCACCGGAGGAGCTGGTGAGCTCCGAGAACGTCGCCTCGTAGGGACCGGCGATGAGCGCGGTGATGTACGACGAGATGCGCGGTGTGGGCGCGAAGCCCCACGTCGCGACCTTCTGCGTTCCGGAGTCCGTCGACGAATCATGCACGATCGGCTCGGGAGTGGGGGAGTTGGAGACGACCTTCCACGCGGCGGGCGCCGTGACCGTGAACTGGAACGTCGCCTTCAGGTCGGGCTGCTCGAAGACGGCGAACACGCGCCTCGAGTCGGGCACCTCGAACTGCGAGTACAGGTAGACCTCGCCGTCGACGGGGTCCACGAAGCGGTGCAGGCCCTCACCGGTGTTGGTGTACAGGCAGTCGGCGTCGACGATCAGCACGTTCTCGGCCTGCAGATCGCCCAGCGCGATGCGCGAGTCGGCGTACGCCGCCCCCGGGTCGATCTGCTCGCCGTTTAGGGTGATCTCACGCACGTCGCGCGCGATCAGGTCGATGAAGGTGAAGCTCCCGGGCGTCGCGGTGAACCGGACCACACTGCGCGAGCCGAACACCTCCGCGCCCTTGGTGAGGTCGAGCGAGACCTCGTACGACTGCGTGTCGATGAGGGCACGGCGCTCCTGCGCTTCGAGACGAGTGAGATTTTCTCCAGGCACGGCTGATTTCTCCCATTGGTGGAGGGGTGTCGAACTGCCCGACGCTGCTGGCGCCGACGGCAACCCTGACAGCCTACGCCAGCACCACGGCGGCGTGCAGGGATGCGCGGGAGTCGTTCCGCGCCCGCTCATAGGAAGCGGATGCCAGGATGGTCGCGTGAGCAGCTCAGAACCCATCGTCGTTCCCCACGCGTCGTCCGCCGCCGCCGGCGGCGCTGCGCACGTCACCGAGCCCGTCGCGTACGACGGCATCCTGCTCGCCGGCTTCGGCGGGCCGGAAGGTCAGGATGACGTCATCCCGTTCCTGCGCAACGTGACGCGCGGCCGGGGCATCCCGGATGAGC
Organism: Microbacterium sp. USHLN186; assembly: GCF_037145155.1. NCBI lineage: Bacteria > Bacillati > Actinomycetota > Actinomycetes > Micrococcales > Microbacteriaceae > Microbacterium > Microbacterium sp. USHLN186. Next base: position 679,738 of record NZ_JBBCYA010000002.1, on the reverse strand, counting down.
GGCTCGAGGATGTCTCGCACCACTACCGTCACTTCGGCGGCGTCAGCCCCATCAACGCGCAGAACCGCGCGCTGAAGGCGGCGCTCGAAGCGGAGCTCGCGGCCCGCTCGATCGATCTGCCCGTGTACTGGGGCAACCGCAACTGGGCGCCCTATCTCAACGAGGCGGTCGCCCAGGCGGCGGACAACGGCGACACCACCCTGCTCGCCTTCGCCACCAGCGCGTACAGCTCGTTCTCGAGCTGCCGGCAGTACCGCGAGGACTTCGCACGGGTGCTCGACGGCAGCCCCTACGACGGCGTGGTGACGATCGACAAGATCCGCCCCTTCTTCGACCACCCCGGGTTCGTGCAGGCCTTCGTCGAGGGCGTCCACGACGCGATCCGCAGCCGCCTGGACGAGGGGATGGCGCCGGGCGAGGTGCAGGTGCTCTTCTCGACGCACAGCATCCCCATGGACGACGCGAAGCGCTCCGGCCCGCGCGACATGGACCTCGGCGAGGGCGGCGCGTACGCCGCCCAGCACGAGGCGGTCGCGGCCTGGGTGATGCACCGCGTCGCCGAGCTCGCCCCCGCCGCCGCCGACGTGCCGTGGGAGCTGGTGTACCAGTCCCGCTCCGGTCCCGCCTCGCAGCCGTGGCTAGAGCCCGACGTGTGCGATGTCATCGCTGAGCTGCCCGCCCGCGGCCGTCGCGCCGTGGTCGTCGTTCCGGTCGGCTTCATGAGCGACCACATGGAGGTGCTCTGGGACCTCGACACCGAGGCCAAGGAGGCCGCCGAGGAGGCGGGACTCGCCTTCGTCCGCACGCCGACCCCCGGCGTCTCGCCGGCGTTCGTCGCCGGGATCGTCGATCTCGTCCAGGAGCGCCTGGAAGGACGCCCCGTCGCCGATCGCGCGCACACCACCGACCTCGGACCCTGGTTCGACGTGTGCCGTCCCGGCTGCTGCGAGAACATCCGCGCGGGATTCAAGCCCGCCGCGGCCGGCATCGCCCCCTGACCCTTCGACAGGCTCAGGGACCCATTCGACAGGACGGACACCGCTCCCGGCGCTGAATAGGATGGGAGCCATGCGCATCCACATCGCCACCGACCACGCCGGACTCGATTTCTCGCACCGGCTGCAGGAGCACCTGCGCAGCGCCGGCCACGAGGTCGTCGACCACGGACCGGTCGAATACGACGCGCTCGACGACTACCCGGCGTTCTGCATCCGCGCCGCACAGGCGGTCATCGCCGACCAGGAGTCCGGGGTCGCGGCGCTGGGCGTCGTGTTCGGCGGATCCGGCAACGGCGAGCAGATCGCCGCCAACAAGGTCGCGGGGGTGCGTGCGGCGCTGGTGTGGAACCTGTCGACGGCGCAGCTGGCCCGCGAGCACAACGATGCGAACGTCATCTCGATCGGCGCGCGCCAGCACAGCTTCGACGAGGTGACGTCGTTCATCGATCTGTTCATCGCCACGCCGTTCACCGGCGAGGAGCGGCACGTGCGCCGGATCGGCCAGATCGCCGCCTTCGAGAGGGACGGGTCGCTGCTGCCGGACCCGAGGGCCTGACATGCCCGAGGGGCATTCCGTCCACCGGATCGCACGGCAGTTCGCGCGCAACTTCGTGGGCCGGCCGGTGCAGGCATCCAGCCCGCAGGGCCGCTTCGCCGAGGGCGCCGCGGTACTGCAGGGACGCGAGATGCTGCAGGCGATGGCCGTGGGCAAGCAGATGTTCCTGGAATTCGAGGACGCGGTCTGGCTGCGAGTGCATCTCGGGCTGTACGGCGCATGGGATTTCGCCGGTGAGATCGTGGCGGACGCGACCATCGCCTCGGCGAACGGACGGATGGGCCAGACCAATCAGCGCGGCACCGACCTCGACGAGGCGATCTTCGACGACGCGGGTGAGAACTCGCTGACCTCGATCGGGGCGCCGCGACGCACGCGGGTGCACGTGCGCATGTCGGAGCAGACCAGTGGGCTGTCCGACGAGGGCGACGAATGGCCCCCGCCGGTCGTGGGGCAGGTGCGGCTGCGGCTGCTGAACGAGACCACGTGCGCCGATCTGCGCGGACCGACCGCCTGCGCGCTGCAGAGCACGGACGAGATGCTCGCCACGATCGCCAAGCTCGGACCCGATCCCCTCGTCGGCGATGTCGACGAGGGCGAGGAGCGCTTCGTGCGCACGGTGCGTCGCAAGCCCACCCCGATCGCGCTGCTGCTGATGGATCAGGCGGTCATCAGCGGGATCGGCAACGTCTATCGGGCGGAGATGCTGTTCCGAGCCCGCGTCGAGCCGCACACTCCCGGCCGCGACGTTCCCGAGGAGGTCGTGCGCGAGCTGTGGCGCGACTGGGTGCGGCTGCTGTCGATCGGCGTCGAGACCGGCCAGATGATGACGATGGACGGGCTGGGGGAGGCAGAGTACCGCGCGGCGATGGCCAGCCGCGACGATCGGCACTGGGTGTACCACCGGGCTGGACTGCCCTGCCGCGTGTGCGGCACCGAGATCGCACTCGAGGAGATCGGCGCGCGCAAGCTCTACTGGTGCCCGTCCTGTCAGCGCTGAGCTGCAGCGCCGACAGCGACGCGCGCGGGCGCGCCGCGTGCGAATCTGAGTGCCCGCTGTGAATAGGATGGCGGAATCCGTTCGCAACGACGCATGACAGGAGACGCTCATGGATCTGTCCGGCCTGGAAGCCGTGCTCGGCAACATCAGCTCGTGGATCTGGGGGCCCTGGTTCCTCATCCCGCTGCTGCTGGGCACCGGGCTCTATCTCACGATCCGGCTCGGGGGCCTGCAGTTCCTCAAGCTGGGTGCCGCGCTCCGGCTCGGCCTGTTCACGCGGCGTGATCCTGGCTCGGACGGCGACATCTCCCAGTTCCAGGCGCTCACCACCGCCCTCGCCGCCACGGTGGGGACGGGCAACATCGTCGGCGTCGCGACGGCCATCGGCATCGGCGGCCCCGGCGCGCTGTTCTGGATGTGGGTGACCGGACTGCTCGGGATGGCGTCGAAGTACTCCGAGGCGTTCCTCGGCGTGCGCTTCCGCACCACGGATGCCGCGGGCGAGAAGTCCGGCGGACCGCAGTACTACCTGGAGCGCGGCATCCCGAATCGCTTCGGCAGGTTCCTCGCCATCTTCTTCGCCATCGCCGCCGTCATCGCCTGCTTCGGCATCGGCAACATGACGCAGGGCAACTCGATCTCGGCGAACCTGCAGAACAGCTTCAACGTGCCCACCTGGGTCACCGGCATCGTCCTCACGGTGTTCGCGCTGCTCGTGCTCGTCGGCGGCATCAAGTCCATCGGCCGTGTCACCGCCGGTCTCGTCCCGGTCATGATCATCTTCTACGTGCTCGGCGCGATCTACATCCTCGTCGCCAACATCGGCGGCGTCCCGGCGGCGTTCGCGCAGATCTTCACCGACGCGTTCACCGGCACCAGCGCGATCGGCGGCTTCGCCGGATCCGCGATCATCATCGCCGTGCAGATGGGCGTCGCCCGCGGGATCTTCTCCAACGAGTCCGGCATGGGCTCGGCCGCGATCGCCGCCGCGGCGGCGAAGACCAGTCACCCCGTCCGTCAGGGTCTCGTGTCGATGACCCAGACCTTCATCGACACGATCATCGTCGTCACCTGCACGGGCCTGGTGATCATCACCACCGGCGTCTGGAACATGACGGACCCCGAGACCGGCGAGCAGATCAACGCGGCGCTGATGACGGGCGAGGCGTTCTCGCACGGACTGCCCGGGGAATGGGGGCACTACATCGTCACCATCGGCCTCGTCCTGTTCGCCGGATCCACGATCCTCGGCTGGTCTTATTACGGTGAGCGCAGCATCGAGCGTCTGCTCGGTCGCCGGGCGGTGATGCCGTTCCGCATCCTGTTCTCGCTGGTCGTGTTCGTCGGCTGCACGGTGCAGCTGGGTGTGGTGTGGGCGTTCTCCGACGTGATGAACGGGCTGATGGCCCTGCCGAACCTCATCGGCCTGCTCGTGCTCTCCGGTCTCGTCGCGCGTGAGACGAAGAAGTACCTCGACAACGATCCGAAGCTCACGGCCACGACCGAGCAGGTCGAGGCGTTCATGGCCGACGATCAGGCGTTCCAGGACTGGAAGACGCAGGCCATCCCGGTCGTGCGCAGCGCGGCGCGGTGAGCTCGTCGCCCATGCCGGGCGAGCGCGTCGATGTGGTGCGCGCCGCCCGGCTCTTCGGCTCTGCCGCAGTGGCGTTCGGGGACGAGCCGGTCGACCTGATCCTCGCAGACGGATGGATCGCCGACATCGCCCCGACCGGCGCGCTGCGCACCGCGGGTCGGGTGCTGGACGTCGCAGGCGCCCGCGTCGTGCCGGGGCTGTGGGACCATCACGTGCACACCGTGCAGTGGGCGCTGCACGCGGAGCGTACCTCGCTCGCCGCCGTCGGCAGCGCGGCAGAGGCCGCGCGGCTGATGAGCGAGGTCGAGCCGCTGGGCGACGGGCGCCGCATCGGCGTCGGGATGCGCGACGCGCTCTGGCCGGACGATCCCACGCTCGCGCTGCTCGACGAGCTCACCGGCGAGGTGCCCACCTATCTCATCAACGCGGACGTGCACAGCGTGTGGATGAACAGCGCCGCTCTGCGCCGCGAGGGATTCCCGCCGACGCCCGACGGGATGCTGCGCGAGGAGGACGCCTTCGAGATCTCGCGGCGCCTGAACGCCGCCGACGACGCGTCCGCCGACGCTGCGGTGCTCCGGGCGGGGCAGCGCGCCGCTGCGCGCGGGGTGACGGGGACGGTCGACTTCGACATGGCGTGGAACGCCGCCGCATGGCGGCGCCGGGCGGACGCCGGCTTCGCCGCCCACCGGGTGGAGTTCGCCTGCTACGCCGCCGACTTCGAACGGGCGGTCGCCGAGGGCCTGCGCACAGGCGACGAGTTGGCCGGCACCTCCGGTCTCGTGCACGTCGGTCCGCTCAAGCTCATCACCGACGGCTCGCTGGGCACGCGGACGGCGGCGTGCTCGCACGCCTACGACGATGACCCCGCCAACTTCGGCGTGCTCACGATCGACCCGGATGAGCTGCGCGAGCTGCTCACCCTGGCCACCGCGGCAGGTATGGAGGTCGCCGTGCACGCGATCGGGGACCGGGCGGTGGCATCGGCACTCGACGCGTTCACCTACACCCAGGCGCGCGGCACCATCGAGCACGCCCAGCTCGTGCGCCACGCCGACCTCGCGCGCTTCGCCCGACTCGGCGTCGTCACCAGCGTGCAGCCGGAGCACGCGGTCGACGACCGCGATCTGGTGGGATCGCTGTGGCAGCACCAGCAGGCGCTGAGCCATCCGCTCGCCTCGCTGCTGGCCGCCGACATCGCGGTGCGCTTCGGTTCGGACGCACCTGTCGCGCCACTGGATCCCTGGCTGACCATCGCCGCGGCTGTGCACCGCACCGGCGATGAGCGCGCGCCGTGGCAACCCGAGGAGCGGGTGGGCGTCGAGGCGGCTCTGCAGGCGAGCGCGCGGCATGGGACGGCCGAGACCTCGATCGGCGCTCTCGCCGATCTCGCGGTGTGCGGATCCGATCCGTTGACCGCCGGTCGCGACGAGCTGCGCCGGATGCCGGTCTCGGCCACCCTGCTCGGCGGCAGGATCACGCACCGGGCCTGAACGCGAGAGGGCGCCGCAGCCGAAGCTGCGACGCCCTGTGCACCGGCCGCGCTCAGGCGGCGATGTGCGAGATGAGGAACCAGCGGTCCTTCTCCAGCCCGCGCTGGATCTCGATGGCCACGTCCTGGCTGGTGAGATCGACCTCGTCGAGGCCCTCCACGGCAGCCTTCACTTCGACCAGGATGGCGTCGATCTCGCCGACGACCGCACGGATCATCTCGTCGGACTGTGCGAAGCCGGCCGGCACGCCGGTCTGGCCGGCCTTGTCGGCGACGGTCTGCACACGGGCGTCGATCGGCAGCCCCAGGGCGACGATGCGCTCGGCGGCGGTGTCGGCGAAGTCCCCGGCGTGCGCGACGATGGTGTCGAGCAGCTCGTGCACACCGACGAAGTTCGCGCCGCGCACGTGCCAGTGCGCCTGCTTGCCGTTCACGGTCAGCGCCTGAAGGCCGTGCACGACGGGGGAGAGGAACTGTGCGGCGGCGGCGGCGACGGTGGGGTCGACGGCGACAGTGGGGACGGTCTGGGCCTTGCTCATGTGAACCTCCGAGTGTCTGCTTCCGGTCTTTCGAGTACAACGCTACTCAGCCGGACGCATTCCGCAAGCAAGCCAAGGCAACGCTTACCGCGCGCGAGATCCGCGGAATCCCGCGGAAGTGCGGGTAGTGTCGCACCATGAGCATCGCCGCTGCCGCATCCGTCATCGCACTCGGCCCGCACGCGCCACAGGTGCCGTCCGACGCCTTCGTCGCCGACGGTGCGCGGATCGTGGGCGAGGTGCGGCTGGGGTCGGCGTCGAGCGTCTGGTACAACGCCGTGCTGCGCGCGGACTCGGCGTCGATCACGATCGGGCGCGCCAGCAACGTGCAGGACAACGTCTCGGTGCACGTCGACGCGAGTCATCCGGTGGTGATCGGCGACCACGTGTCGATCGGACACAACGCCGTCGTGCACGGCTGCACCATCGGCGACGGGTCGCTGGTGGGCATGGGCGCGGTCGTGCTGAGCGGGGCGGAGATCGGACGCGGCTGCCTCATCGCCGGGGGAGCGGTGGTGCTCTCCGGAACGCGGGTGCCGGACGGCTCGCTGGTCGCCGGTGTGCCGGCGTGGGTGCGCCGGCCGCTGAGTGCGCAGGAGCGCGAGGGTCTGATGGAGAATTCCCGGATCTACCTCGAGCACACACGCACCCACGCGGCGGCGATCGGCGAATCCCACAGGTAAGCTGGTGCTCTGCGGGGCGGTGGCCAAGCTGGTGAAGGCAGTGGGCTCATAACCCAACGATCGCGGGTTCAAGTCCCGCCCGCCCCACCGTGATCAGCCCACCGACTCAGGGGATGCCCGCTCCGCGGCGGGTCAGCGATGGCGGTCGTCGGATCCTGACCGCTCGCCTTCCCGGTCCGGCTCGTCGTCCGCGCTGAGCCGGATGCGGCGGCCCTCGGCGATGTCCTTCTTCTCCTTCTCTGCGCGCTTGTCGCTCTGGCGGGTGTCACGCGGGGGGAGCTGGACGTCTCGCTCGGCCGCGATGCCGGCCTGCAGTTCACGGCCGCGCTCGAGCTCGGCGTCGAACTCGGCGCCGAAGAGCAGGGCGAGGTTGGCGATCCACAGCCACAGCAGGAAGACGATCACGCCGGCGAGCGAGCCGTAGGTGCGCTCGTAGTTGGAGAAGTTGCTGACGTACACCACGAATCCGACGGTGGCGATCGCGAGGACGACGATCGCGAGCACCGCGCCCACGCTGATCCAGCGGAACCGGGGCTGCTTGACGTTGGGGGTGGCGTAGTAGAGCACCGCGATGAGGAACACGACGATGAACAGCAGCAGCGGCCAGCGCAGGATGGCCCACGCGATGCGCACCGCCTCGCCGGCTCCGATGGCCCTGCCGACGGCGTCGATCAAGTCGCCGGAGAGGGCGAGGGCGACCGCCGCGATCGCGAGGGCGACCACGGTGATGACCGTGACGAGCAGCTGCATCGGCCGGAGCTTCCAGAACGGACGGCCCTCGTCGATCTCGTAGATCCGGTTCATGGCTCGGCTGAAGGCGCCCACGTACCCGGATGCCGACCAGAGGGCGACCAGCAGGCCGGTGACCAGCGCGAGTCCGGCGCCGGGCGCATTGGAGAGCTGCTCGATCGGGCCGCGCAGAGCGTCGACGGTGTCTGCCGGCGCGACGTCGCGCAGGATGCCGAGCACCGCGTCAGCGGCGGCGCCGTCCTGACCGAACACGCCCAGCAGCGAGAAGATCGCGATGAGCGCGGGAAAGGTCGACAGCACCGCGTAGTAGGTCAGTCCGGCCGCGGCATCCATGCACTGGTCGGCGGAGAACTCGCGTGCGGTCTTGCCGAGGATGTACTTCCACGACCGCTTCTCGACGTCGGTCAGCGAGTCCGGCTTCCGATCCGCATCCGGTGCCGGTGCGTGCTGCTTGGTCGTGGTGTCGTGCTGCTCGGCCATTTGCCTCTCCCCTCCAAATGAGGAGGGCGGGAGTCGCCTCCCGCCCTCCTGAATCGGTCAGCTCCCGCTGACGTTGTCCTTCGCCTGCTGCGCCTGCCCCTTGACGGTGTCGGCCGCGTCCGCTCCCTCGGCCTTCACGGTCTCCACGGCGTCCGCAGCCCGGTCCTGCACGGCGGCCGCGGCATCGCGGGCGGGCTCCTTGAGATCATTCGCGACCTCCTTGGCGACGTCGCCGACCTCGTCCACCAACGGCTGTGCGGCGTCGCGCACCGACTGCGCCATCTCCTTCTCCCGGCGAGAGGCGGGGATCAGCGAGGAGATGAGCAGACCGGCGCCGAAGGCGATCAGTCCGACGGCGAGAGGAGCACCCTCGGCCTTCGCCTTGACGTGGTGGGCCATGTCACCGGCGTCGTGTGCGACGCCGTGCGCCATGTTCGAGGTGGCGGAGCCGGCGTCGTCCGCCGCGCCCATGACCCGGTCGCGCGCGGCGTTCACTGCGCCGCGCACCTTGCCGACCTGACGCTGGGCGATCTTCGACGGCGTGACCTTGTCGGCCAGTGCGTCGACGTCGTATCCGAGTTCGGCCCGGGTCCGCTCGATGTCCGCGCGGATGGCATCTGGTGAATCGCTCATCGGTTCTCCTCATTTCTCTTGAATGTCGGGGGGATCTCCTGCAGCGTCTCGACGGTCTGCGGCGCCCCCTGCACCTTCTTCATCTGGTTGCGGCCGACCACGAACAGCACGGCCGCGATGATCGCCCACACGACGGCGACGATGACTCCGGCCCATCCGCCGCCGACCAGGGTCGCGAGCGCAGCCCAGAGGGCGATCGACAGGAACAGCACGACCATCGAGGCCGCATATCCCGCGCCGCCCAGCATCCCGGCGCCCTTGGCGGACGTGGTGGCGGACTGCTTCAGCTCGGCCTTCGCGAGGGCGATCTCCTGGCGCATCAGCGTGGACAGGTCACGCGTGACCTCCCCGAGCAGCTCGCCCAGGGACGTCGACGCGGCGCGCTCCTCAGAGGGTGTCGGGTCGCTCATGTGTCACCCCCTGTCCGGTGGAGCCGTCGCCGGGGTACGCGGAACCGCCGCGTTCGGCGGCCGACTCGGTGTACAGCGGTGTCTCGTGCGAGGCAGGAGGGGGCGGTACCGGGGTGCCGGTCGCGCCGGCTCCGGCGATGCCGGCGCCGGGGGCGCCGACCATGGGGGCGCCGGTTCCGGAAGCGCCGGTTCCGACGGGCGACCCCACCGCAGGAGGAACAGGTGGCGCCGGCGGCATCGGCGGTACGGCCGCCGTCGTCGCGGTCGGAGCCAGGGCCGTGCTGGGCCGCGAGGACGACGAGTCGTCCTTCGCGTTCGCTGCCAGAGCGCGGGTGAGGCGGCCGGCCACGATACCGGCGACGAGTGCACCGCCGATGAACGCGCCAGGACGGCGGCGAGCGAACGACTTCACGTCCTGCATGACCTCCCCGGGCTCACGATCGCCCAGCCACGTCGCCATGCCGGAGATGCGGTCCGACGCCTTCTGCACGAGGTCGCTGGCGACGCCGTTGCCGTCGGAGTTGCGCGCCATCGAGCTCAGCTCGGAGCCGAGCGAGTCCAGCCCGCCGGCCAGCCGCTGCTGCTGCTTCGACGCCTGCTCGCTCAGCTCCTGGCGGGTCTGATCGAACAGGTCCTTCGCCTGGGCCTTCGTCTCGTGAGCGACCGCCTTCGCTTCGTCCTTGGCGGTGCCGGTGACGTCCTTCGCGGCATCCGTCGCGGTGTCCTTGAGGTCACTCGCCTCCTGCTTCGCCGTGTCGACCGCGCCGGGCCCGCCGCCCGTGCCGTAGGGTGTGCCGCCACTTACGGCGTTGGTGCCGTCTGACATGGTCTCTCCTTCGTTCGGTTTCCTTCGGTGTACTGCTGTGCCGGACGCGCGGTCCCCACCGCTCGTTCGGTGTAAGCGATCTTCAGCCACGCCGCGCGGCTGCAGATAGGGGTTGCGCATTCCCGGGAAGTGTGGGGGAAGCAGCGCATCGCCGCCATCCGAAACGCTGCTTCGCCTGAGGTACCTCGCGCCGCGAGCTGTCGGACTGAGTTGCGCGTCACTTGTCGCTGAGCTTGTCCCGGATCACGCCCTCGGCCTTGTCGATCACGTTCGGCCGGCCATCGGTGCCGTAAAGTCGCGGGTCCGGACGGGTGGGCGGGGGCATCGGCACCGATCGCTCGGGCGCTGCGAGGTAGGTGAACTCGCCGCCGTCCGGCGCCGGTCCGGAAGCCCACGATCCCTTCGCAGCGTCCTCGCCGTCGGAGAAGTTGATGTACTGATGGCTCGCGTCGCGCGCCTCCTGCGAGCGCGGGAAGTTGCTGGGCACGGGGATGTCCTCCACGCCCTCCTCACGGAGCTCCTGAGCGGCGGCGATCCACTGGTTCTGGTGCATCGTGTCGCGCGCGAGCAGGAACGACAGCAGCTCGCGCACGCCGTGATCGTCGGTCATGTTGTAGATGCGCGCGACCTGCAGCCGTCCCTGCATCTCGGCGTTGGCGTTCGCGGTGAAGTCCGCGAGGAGGTTGCCGCTCGCGGTGACGTACGAGCCCATCCACGGGTTGCCGTTGCTGTCGACGGGGCGGGCGCCCGCTCCCGAGACGATGGCGGACTGCACGTCCATGCCGCCCATCACCGCCCCCAGCACCGGGTCGGAGGCCGCGGCGGCTTCGGACTGCTCCACCGGGCTCTTCTCGAGCAGCTGCGCGATCATGATCGCCAGCATCTCGACGTGGCCGAACTCCTCCGCCCCGATGCCGTAGAGCAGGTCGCGGTACTTGCCGGGAATGTGCGCGTTCCAAGCCTGGAACCCGTATTGCATCGCCACGGTGATCTCGCCGTACTGCCCGCCGAGCACCTCCTGCAGCCGCCGGGCGAAGAGCGCGTCGGGCTTCGCCGGACTCGCTGAGAACTGCATCTCCTGCTTGTGGAAGAACATCGGAACCCCTTCGTCGTCGATGCCGCCGGCCGGCGGCGGAGCGGCAACCGTAGGCCGGTGGCGCGATCTCGACCAGGGGGGTTCCGTGTGCGAAAGCGCAGGCGTAACCTGCACCCGGATCGGACGGCTATGCGGAAGTGTCCTCGCCGGCGTCGGACGAACCGGCGTCCGCGGCATCCGCAGCGCCCTCCGTGTCGGTCTGCGGGCCGCCGATCACGCCGATGCCGACCGCGCTGTGATCAGGCTCGGGCTGGTCGGGGTGCTCCGCCTTGGGCTCCTGACCGGGGTCCTTCTCGGTGCTCGGCTCCTGCAGCTCCTCGGTGGTCGGCTCCTCGTCGCCGCGTGCGTGCGTGTTCTGCTGGTCGTCCGACATCGGGTCTCCTCTCGTCGCGTGAGCCGCGGTCGCGGTCTCCTGTCTTCCCCACGGTGCCCGGCCGAACCATGCCGGTGCAAGGGCTTGACGCGGCCGGCGCAGGACTAGCACCGGGCGCGTTCGCGCGGCAAGGCGGACGCCCGTGCGAAGCGGATGCGAGAGCATGAGGGCATCGGGTCGGATCCGGACGGGAAGCCATCATGAGCACACACGCCAATGCAGGACGCGGCAACGCGAAGCAGAGCAACGCGAAGCAGGACCACGCGAAGCGGGGCGACGCGAAGCAGAGCGACAGGGGCCAGGGGCGCGCGCGACTCGACGACGGGGAGCACCGCGCCGCGGCCGCGCTCATCATCCGTCGCGCCGCGCGCGGCTTCTTCCGCAACTACTGTCCGGATGCCGCTGCCGGGCTCACCTTCTACGCGCTCCTGGCGATGTTCCCGACGTTCATCGCGGCGTTCTCGGTGATCGGCGTGTTCGGTGAGAAGCGGGGGGCGGCGAAGGCCGTGCTCGACATCGTCCGAGAGGTGGCGCCGGATGACGTGATGCAGGCGCTGCGACGCCCGCTCGAGGAGGTCGCATCCGCGTCAGGGGCGGGCTGGCTGCTCGTGCTGGCTCTCGCGCTGGCGCTGTGGTCGGTCGCGCGCTACGTCACGGCGCTGGGCCGGATCATGAACCGCATCTACGGCGTTCCCGAGGGGCGGATGTTCTGGAAGGCGAAGCCCGCGCATCTGCTCGTGACCCTGGCTGTCTTCGTCCTCGTCACCATCGCCGTCGGCCTCGCGGTGATCAGCTGGCCGCTCGCGCAGGCCCTGGGCGAATCGATCGGGGCGGGGGAGACCGCACTGACCATCTGGCGCATCGCGCGCTGGCCCGCTGTGGTGATCGTCGTCTGCCTGATCGTGGCCATCCTCTACTACTTCGCTCCGAACATCGACCATCCCCGGTTCCGTCTGATGAGTCTCGGAGCACTGGTCGCGATCGCGGTGTTCGCTCTGGCCTCGCTCGGGTTCGGCTTCTACGTGACCAGCCTCGCCGACTACGACCGCGTGTACGGCTCGTTCGCCGGCATCGTCGTCTTCCTGCTGTGGCTGTGGATCGGCAACATCGCGCTGCTGATCGGGGTGCTCTTCGACGCCGAGGTCGAGCGCACGCGCGAGCTGCGGCGCGGGGAGCCGGCCGAGCGGGAGCTGCAGGTGCCGCTGCGCGACACCGAGCGGCTGGAGAAGCTCGCCGAGAACGACCTGATCGATGAGCGCCGCTCGCGGCGATTGCGCCGCTCGCGCCGCTGAGCGCGCGGGCGCTGCTGTCGCGCCATCCATGGCGATCCGACGCCCGCATTACACTTGCGGCGGGGGAGCGAAGGAGCAGCGATGACGGAACCGCGGCACGATCCCACGCGCGATGGTGCAGTCATCCGCGGCCACGTCGAACGCGAGCGGGGCCGTCTGACAGCCCGACAGCGTCCCTCCCCGGACGACGCCGATCGGCCCCCGGTCTCGAGCAGCGAGCTGCGTGCTCGCGGTCCGGCGGAGTTCGTCGAATCGACGCGCCCGCGCGTGAACCGTCCCGTCCTCATCATCTCCTCGTTGATCGTCCTCGCGTTCTCGCTGTGGGCCATCCTCCTGCCCGCTCAGGCGTCCGGGACGATGCAGCAGGTTGTCGGCTGGATCGCCACGAACCTGGGCTGGTACTACGTCCTCACCATCACCCTGATCATCCTGTTCGTGCTGTGGGTGGCCCTCTCCCGGGAGGGATCGGTGCGGCTCGGCCCCGATCACTCCCGCCCGCAGTACAACCTGTTCACCTGGGTCGCGATGCTGTTCGCGGCAGGTGTCGGCATCGACATGCTGTTCTTCTCGGTCACAGGACCGGTGACGCAGTACCTGGCGCCACCGGCGGTGACGCCAGAGTCTCTGCAGGCGGCGCAGGACGCGGTGGTGTGGACGATGTTCCACTACGGCGTGGCGGGCTGGGCAGTATATGCGCTGCTCGGGATGGCGATGGGGTACTTCGCCTACCGCTGGGGGATGCCGCTGTCGATCCGGGCCGTGCTGTATCCGCTGCTGGGCAAGCGCGTGCGCGGTCCGGTGGGAGCCACCATCGACGTGTTCGCGCTTGTCGGCACGGTGTTCGGGGTCGCCACCTCGATGGGCATCGGCGTCGTGCTGCTCGATGTCGGCTTCGCGTGGATCTTCCATCTGCCGAAGGGACTGTCGCTCGAGATCGCCCTGGTCGTCGTCTCCGTCGTCATGACGATCATCGCGTGCACCTCGGGCGTGGACCGCGGCATCCGAGTGATCTCCGAACTGAACCTGTGGGCCGCCGGAGCCATGGTGCTCTACATCCTGTTCACCGGACAGACCGCGTTCCTGCTCAACGCGATGGTCGAGAACGTCGGGCGGTTCCTGCTGACGCTTCCCGAGCGCACGCTGCAGACCTTCGGCTACGTCGAGGGCGGCGCAGAGTGGATGGCCGGCTGGACGCTGTTCTTCTGGGCGTTCTGGCTGGCCTGGGGCCCGTTCGTGGGGCTCTTCCTCGCTCGCATCTCGCGCGGGCGCACGCTGCGGGAGTTCGTGATCGCCGCGGTCACGGCCCCGGTGCTGTGCGACTTCTTCATCGTGAGCATCTTCGGCAACTCCGCCCTCAAGCGTGTGATGGACGGCGACCGCGCCTTCGCTGAACTCGCCGTCGCCGACCCGGAGGGCGGGTGGTACGCGCTGCTGGAGTCCTTTCCCGGCGCGGCGTTCCTCATCGGGCTGGCTACGCTGTCGGGGCTGCTGTTCTATCTGACCAGCGCGAACTCGGGCGCCATGGTGATGTCGAACTTCTCGTCGATCATCCGCGATCCCGGTCAGGACGGCCCGAAATGGCTGCGCATCTACTGGGCGCTGCTGACCGCAGTGCTGACGATCGCGATGCTCGTCGCCGGCGGGGTGACCACGATGGAGTACGCGACGCTCATCTTCGCCCTTCCTGTCACGGTCATCGCCTACCTCGTGATGGCATCGTTCTCGAAGGTGCTGCGGATGGAGCGCGCTGATCGCGAGGGGCGCACGCTGCGTCCGCGGCGGGCGGCACCCGGCGGCGGACAGGCGCCGGCGAAGAGCTGGCGACAGCGTCTGGCCGGCATCCGCTCGTACGCGTCCCGCGAGGCGGTGGTGCAGTATTCGCAGTCGACGGTCCTGCCGGCGCTGCAGGAGGTGACCGCGGAGTTCACCGAACTGGGCTACGACGTCGCGCTGACCACGGTGCCCGACCTCGACACGGGGGTGCCCGAGCACGTGCTGCGCGTGGCGATCGCTCCCGGCGAGCGGGATTTCCTGTATCGGGTGGCGGGCGTCGTCGCCCCGGTGCCGCTGTTCGGCGGTCGCACGATGACCAAGGGCACCGATGTCTACGTGCGCCTGGAGGTGTTCACCCAGACCGGCTCGGAGGGCTACGACATCGTCGGCCTCACCCGCCTGCAGGTGATCGAGGACGTCCTGGACCGCTACGAGGCGCACCTCGCCTTCCTGCAGTACTCCAGCGAGCACGCCTACGATTCGGTGCTCACTCCGCCACCGGCTGCGCCGGCGACGGACGCGATCGATGTGACCGGCGAAGAGCGTCCGGATCCCGGCGGTGCCACGGCTCGCGACGGTGCCTAGGGTCAGAGCGCCTCGCGCAGCAGCCGTGTGAGTGCGAGCGCATCGTGCGGCGCATAGCCGCGGGCGTCGTTGTCGAAGTACACGAACACGTCCCGTTCATCTGCGCCGCCGGTCCTCGCCCAGTGTCGGCACCGGTGCGCCCACAGCGCCAGCTCCTCGGCGGTGTAGCCACTGGCGTACAGCTCGGCCGCGCCGTGCAGGCGCACATAGACGAACGCGGCCGTGCCCGGTTCGAACTGCGGCCATCGCCCGGCCGTGTCGGCGACGGTGAGAGCGACGCCGTGCTCGTCCAGCAGCCGCCGTGCGGCGGGATCGGCGAATGACTCCGAACGCGGCTCGATCGCGTAGCGCAGCGGTCGGTCGACGTCGTCCTCCAGCCAGGTTCGACCCGTCATCCGCTCGTCGTGCTCCCGCGCGAGCGCGAGCGCCTCGTGGGTGGTGCGCGGCAGCACGTCGAGGAAAGATGCGAGCACGTCGGGCTCGAAACGCTGACGCTCGGGCAGCTGCCACAGGATCGGGCCGAGGGTGGGGCCGAGCGCGAGCAGGCCGGACGAGAAGAAGTTCGCCAGGGCCGCGCGAGCATCGCGCAGCCGCAGCATGTGCGAGATGTACCGCGATCCCTTCACCGCGAACACGAAATCGTCGGGCACCGCTGCCCGCCAGCGCAGGTAGCTCTGCGGACGCTGCAGGGAGTAGAACGACCCGTTCAGCTCCACCGTGGGCATCCGCTCGGCGAGATAGGTCAGCTCCGCGCGCTGCACGAGACCGGTCGGGTAGAAGTCGCCGCGCCACGACCGGTAGCGCCAGCCGGAGGTGCCGACGCGGAACGAGCCCGCTGCGGCCCGGTCGTGTGCGCTCGCGTCGCGGGCGCTCGCGTCGCGGTCAGTGCTCATCACCCGATGCTAGACAGAACCCGGCGGGCGGGAGCAACCCCCTGTGGGCGGAGGCCGCCTCGGACCATCATGGGAAGACGACGCCGGTCGGCGGCGCGGAGAGAAGGGAGCAGCGTTCATGCGCGATCACCAGGACGATCGGGTCGAGGTACCCGAGGCGGATGCGCTCGAGCAGCGCCGTGATGTGCACGAGGAGCCGCACGATCCGGAGCAGAGCGTGACAGGGCCCGAGCCCGAGGTCGCCGCTCAGCAGCTCGAGGCCGACCCGGCCGACGTCGCCGAGCAGAGCATCGACGTGCCGCTCGACGACGAGGAGCACGAGCAGCCCTGACCCCTCGTCACATCACGTTGCCGATGTAGGAGTACTTGACGAAGACCTCCGCGGCGATGCCGGATTCCTCCAGCACGCCCTGCAGGGCGGTCATCATGTAGTGCGAGTCCCACCCCATGTAGAGGAAGTGCGATTCGTCGAACTCATCCCACTGTCCCTTCCATGCCATCTCACCGTAGAGGGGCCCACCGTGCTTCGCGCTGTAGGCGAGGGCCGCGGCGCGGTCGTCCGTCCACGCCCGACGGAAGATGCGGTTGAACAGGGCGCGGACGTCCTTGACCTCCCAGTGCTCCCCGCGGTACTCGCAGTAGTCGAACTCGCGCTCCCAGCCCGCCGGCCAGCCGCGGCGGCGCACGGCGTCCAGCACGGGTGTCAGACCGTCGTCGTCGATCTCACCCACATCCGGGCGCGCCCAGATCCGCAGCAGCTCCGCGGTCAGGCGCACCGTGCGTGCGGAGATGGCGGCGGTGCTCCACGCGGGGATCTGCGCCAGCTCCCTGGTGGCCGAGACAGCGCTGCGGGCATAGGCCTGATCGCGCTTCTCGGGGAACGAGGCGCCGAAGACGCGGAGGGTGAGCGAGTCCTCCAGCAGCGTGAGGTTGCCGAGCGTCGGCGTGAGCGCGCGGTGGGCGTTCTGTTCGTCCTCGCTGTACTCGTTCCACGGGCGAATGCCGTCACCGCTCCACGAGGTGGCGGGAACCGGCGGGACGATCGTCTCGACGTCGTAGCCCGACAGATCGTCGATGCCCTCGATGCGACCGAGCACGTACGCCGGGTGGGGGAGCTCGCCGTACTTCAGCACCGCGCTGACGCGCTCGTCGGAGGGCGTGATGCGGCCGATGGCCCGCATGAGCGCGTCGTGACCCTCGGAGCGTGCGCGACACAGCCGGGCGATCAGGCGATCGGTGGGCAGCCCGACGATCGCGCGACGCAGGAACAGCGCCTGAACCCACTCCAGCACCTCGATGAGCTGCTCTCGCGTGATGAGCCCGCGCCGGTGATCGCCGTACGCGCTCATCACGAGCGGGTAGGCGGTGCGCCCGAACGTGTTCAGTCGCTGCAGCTGGCGCCGGATGCCGGCGTCGGGCTCACCTGCGGGTTCGAGCAGGATGCCGTAGATCTCCGCGTACGCGCGCCAGACCGACGCGTCCGGGCGCAGAGCGTCCGGGTCCAGCCGCGGAAAGGAGCCGCGGAAGGCGGCGTAGACGCCGTGCTCGCCCGCGGCATCGATCTCGCGGCCCGTGGTCATCATCAGGTAGTGGCGCCAGAAGGCGCCGATCGACTCGCCCGTATGCTGCTCGATCGGCAGCCAGAACTCCTCCTCGATCCGCAACTGCTCCGCGTGCGAGAGGCCCATCAGGATGTAGTTGTGGATCAGTTCGTGATCGCGCAGCGGCTGGCCCGTCGAGTTCAGGCTCTCGAAGATCTGCTGCGCGCTGGCGGCGGGGCCGAGCGTGATCGACACGTGCTCCAGACGCTGCAGGCCCCGCCAGATGGCGGCCGCTTCGTCGGCGTGGACCTGGCTGCGGAAGAACGCATAGTTGTCGTCGAAGCGGGACTCCCGATCGGCGTCGTCCCGGCGGTCGAGCACCACGGATTCGTACAGGTGCGCCCACGCGTCGTGCGGGCGGAGCTTGGTGCGGCGGGGGTCGTCGGCGCGCACGAGGACGCGCTCGAGCGCGGCTGAGAGCGGCGGGTCGCTCTCGCGCACGGCGTGGTGCAGCGCGGCGATGAGCAGCATGATCGTGGTGATGCGCTGCTGGCCGTCGATGAGGATCATGTCGCCGCCGTCGGCGCCCGCATCCACGTCTCGACCGGAGAGGATCGAGCCGATGAAGTGCCGGTGCCCGTCGTCCTCGCCGGCCACCGCGCGGATGTCGGAGAGCAGCTTCTCGCACCCGCCGATGTCCCAGCGGTACTGGCGCTGGTAGACCGGGACGACGATGTTGGTCGTGGGGGCCGAGAGCCATTCGATGGTCCCCGTTGCGTGCGCTTCGACATTGGTCGCCGTTGCCATGGCTGCGTGATTCCTCCGTGCGGCGGGGTGACGAGCCGCCGCGTCGAGTCTAGTCCGCGCCCATTTTCCCCGGCCCGGTCACCGGGAGCGCCGGGGAGCGGGAGGTAGGCTTGCCTAAGTAGGGCCTGTTAAAACGTGCTTGCCCCTAACGAAAGGACATGACTCAGATCATGGGATACATCAAGTCCGCCGCACTCGAGGACAAGGGATTCGTCATCCTCGACAGCTACGACAAGGAAATGGACCCGAAGGAATGGCTCGACATCGAGTATGTCGATTGGAAGTCCTCGGGTGACACCCGCTTCTCGCCGCTCGCCAGCGCCAAGGGCGAGATCGAGTGCAACGGCTTCTGGAACCACAAGCCGCCGCGCACCGACAAGGACGGCGTGTGGATCGAATCGCAGACCGCGATCGCCCCGACCCTCACCGCCCGCGCTCAGGAGCCCGGCGCGAACGTCGGCCGCTGCCGCGTCATCGAGCTGCAGCCGACTCCGTACGGCGAGTGCCTCTACAACCTGCACCAGGACGACAACAACCGCCTCAACCCGGACGGCACCGGCTGGGTCGTGCGCGGATTCTTCAACCTCACCGACGATAAGGACAGCTACTTCGTCCTGCGTGAGAACCGCACCGATCCGAGCGTCGAGTACCGCATCGCGCTTCCGGCCGGTGCTCAGCTCATCGTCGACACCCAGCGTCTGTGGCACGCCACCACGCACAACGGCACCGAGCCGCGCTACTGCCTGATCACCTCGTGGGAGTCGGGCCCCGAGCTCGACGCGTACATCGAGAAGTACCACGGCACCGACCAGCACGAGCAGGTCGAGGTCGCGCAGGACGTGCTCGAGGCCGGCTACGCCGAGCAGGCCCGTCGGGATGCCGCTCGCGCCGCCTACTACGCCGCGAAGGGCCAGCAGGCCAAGCTCGCGATGAGCGAAGCGTAACCCTTCGACAAGCTCAGGGACCCATCATGACAAGCTCAGGGACCCATCATGAGAACGGCCCCGGTCACCAGACCGGGGCCGTTCCGGCATCCGGAGTCACACGCTTGTGATTCGTTGCGTTCTGGGCGATAATCGCCGTACAACCGCATAGTTCGCCGCATCTTCGGATCAGGTCGTAGGGGAAGACGTACCTGATGAAACGGAGAGATCATGGCGACGGGATACGCACGCGGAGTGGTGTTCATCCACTCCGCTCCTCGCGCGCTCTGCCCGCACCTGGAATGGGCGGTCGGACGCGCTGTCGGTCGTGCCGTCAGCTTCGACTGGAGCGACCAGCCGGTCCAGCCCGGCACACGCCGCGCGGAGTTCTACTGGGACGGACCGGCGGGGACCGGTGCTGCGCTCGCGACGGCCATCCGCGGCTGGGAGCACCTGCGCTTCGAGGTCTCGGAGGACCCGACGCCGGGCAGTGAGGGCGGCCGCTGGCTGCACACGCCCGACCTCGGCATCCATTACGCGCAGACCGACACCGCCGGCAACATCGTGATCGGCGAGGACCGCATCCGCTACGCGATGGAGATCGCGGCAGGCAGCGCGGCCGAACTGCAGCGCGAGCTGGACGTGGCGCTGGGCTCGGCGTGGGACGAGGAGCTCGAGCCGTTCCGCCACGCCGGCGACGACACGCACGTGGTCTGGCTGCACAAGGTCGGTTGAACCGCGGTTCAGGGCGCGACGTACAGCAGCTCGAACCGCTCGCAGAGCACCGGCATGTCCGGCGCGAAGCCGCGCGGGCCCTCGGAGTGCTCTCGCCAGAACCGCTCGTGCACGGCCCGCCAGTACTGCAGTGTGCGATCTCCCTCGCCCTCGGCATGGGCGTGCTCCGCGGTGACCGCGTCGAACGGCACCACCTCCACAGCAGTGGTGCGAAGCACCGCGCGCGGACGGGCGCCGCCATCGAGGATCACACTGTGCTCGCCGACGACGGGCAGCGCATCGCCGGTGCTCTCGTAGTCCCAGACCGACGACGCCGTCGCGGTCTTGCGGCCCTCGATGACGAGGGCGAGCAGCGAATCCGCGTGCTCAGGGGTCGCGCCGAACGCCCATGCCGCGGGCACCGCGGACGGAAGAGCGGGCACAGCCGCGCGCGCGGCCTGCCAGAACCGCGTCAGTGCCGCCGGGTCCGGCTCGGTCACGAGGCGCTGCGGAAGGCGACGACGGCGTTGTGCCCGCCGAAGCCGAAGGAGTTGCTGATCGCGAGCAGGCTGCCGTCGCCGAGCGGCTGCGGCTCGGTGGACAGCTTGAACGGCACCGCCGGGTCGGGCTCGGTCATGTTGATCGTGGGCGGGGCGACCCGGTCGCGCAGCGCGAGGATCGTGTACACCGCCTCGAGCGCGCCGGTGCCGCCGAGCAGGTGGCCCGTGGACGCCTTGGTGGCGGAGACGGGGATGTCGTCGATCCGATCGCCGAAGACGCGCTTGAGCGCCTCGTACTCGTTGGGGTCGCCCACCGGAGTCGATGTCGCGTGGGCGTTGATGTGCGCCACCTCATCGGGGGACGCGCCGGCCTGGGCCAGAGCGGCCTCGACCGCGCGAGCGGCTCCGGCACCCTCGGGGTCGTTGCCGGTGATGTGGTACGAGTCGGCGGTGACACCGCCGCCCACCAGGTAGGCGTAGATCTTCGCGCCGCGAGCGGTCGCGTGCTCCTCGGTCTCGAGCACGAGTGCCGCGCCGCCCTCGCCCATGACGAAGCCGTCGCGATCGATCGCGCCCGGCCGTGATGCTGTGGCAGGGTCGTCGTTGCGTCGTGACAGGGCCTGGGCGGACGCGAACGAGGCGACGGTGATCGGGTGGATCGCGGATTCCGCGCCGCCGGCGATGACGACGTCGGCGAGGCCGTCCTGCAGGTGCTGGTACGCGTTCGCGATCGACTCGGTGCTCGAGGCGCAGGCGCTGACGACCGTGCGGGCGTACGCCTTCGCATTGAAGTGCAGCGAGAGGTTGCCGGCGCCGGCGTTGGGCATGAGCATCGGCACGGTCAGCGGCATGACGCGACGCGGGCCCTTCTCACGCAGCGTGTCCCACGCGTCGAGCAGCGTCCACACTCCGCCGATGCCGGTTGCCCAGTCGACGCCCAGACGCTCTGGGGCGACCTCCGGCGCACCGGCATCCTCCCACGCCTCGCGCGCGGCGATCAGCGCGAACTGCGTCGACGGGTCCAGCCGCTTCGCCTCATGACGAGGCAGCACCTCCTCCGGGCGCACGACGGCCTCCGCGGCGAAGTGCACGGGGATCTGGTACTTCTCGACCCAGTCGTGGGTCAGCGTGCGGGCGCCGGACACGCCGGCGAGCAGGTTCGCCCAGTTCTCGGGAGCCGTGCCGCCCAGGGCGGACGTGGCGCCGATGCCGGTGACGACGATGCGCTTGGTCATGAGGGTCCTTCGGGGGCGGGGTCGGAAGCGGAATCAGGGCAGGAAGGAGGATGCCACGCCCCGCACGGGGCGGGGGTGGCATCCGCGGGTCTCACTCCTGGCCGGCGACGATGAAGTTGACGGCGTCGGCGACGGTCTTGAGGTTCTTGACCTCGTCGTCGGGGATCGTGACGCCGAACTTCTCCTCGGCGTTGACGACGATCGTCATCATCGAGATCGAGTCGATGTCGAGGTCGTCGGTGAACGACTTCTCCATCTGGACCTCGGAGGCGTCGATGCCGGTCTCGTCGGTGACCAGCTCGGCGAGGCCGGCGAGGACCTCATCCTGGGAAAGGGCCATGGTGTTTCTCCTTTTCGGAAATGGTTGGGAACCGGTGAACAGTCTAGGGACTCCGCCGCGCGGCTCAGGGGAGCACGACGACCTGCGCGCCGAACACGAGTCCGGCGCCGAAGCCGATCTGCAGGGCCAGACCGCCGCTGAGCTCCGGGTGCTCCTCGAGCAGACGGTGCGTGGCGAGCGGGATGGAGGCCGCGGAGGTGTTCCCCGTCGTTTCGATGTCGCGGGCGATCACGGTGGTCTCCGGCAGCTTCAGCTGCTTGGCGAACTCCTCGACGATGCGCAGGTTCGCCTGGTGCGGGATGAACGCGGCGAGATCGGATGCCTGCACACCGGCGCTCTCCAGCGCTTCGCGCGCGACCTTGGCCATCTCCCACACCGCCCAGCGGAACACTCGGGGTCCCTCCTGGCGCAGCGTCGGCCAGGGGGCCTTGCCGTCGCGGAAGTCGGTGAGCGTGTGGTTCATGCCGACCAGGTCGGCCTTCGACCCGTCCGAGCCCCACACGGTCGGGGAGATGCCCGGGGTGTCGCTCGGGCCGATGACGACCGCACCGGCGCCGTCGCCGAGCAGGAAGGAGATGCTGCGATCGGTGGGGTCGACGACGTCCGAGAGCTTCTCGGCGCCGATCACCACGGCGTGGCGGGCGGCACCGGCGCGGATGAGCGCGTCGGCCTGTGCGATCGCGTAGGCGTAGCCCGCGCACGCGGCGTTCATGTCGTAGGCCGCGGCCGGGTTCGCCCCGATCCGGTCGGCGACGATGGCCGCGACCGACGGCGTCTGCTTGGGGTTGCTGATCGTCGCCACGATGACGAGGTCGATCTCGGCGGGGTCGACGCCCGATCGGCTGACGGCCTCGGCGGCGGCATCGGCGGACAGCTCGATGACCGTCGTCTCTGGCACTGCACGGGTGCGGGTGATGATGCCGGTGCGCTGGCGGATCCACTCGTCACTGGAGTCGATGGGGCCGACCAGGTCGTCATTGGGCACGGCGTTCTCGCCGCGTGCCGCACCCACCGAGTAGATGCGGGTGTGGGCCGGGCCGGTGGCCTGCTTGAGGATCACTGGGATTCACTCCGTTCGCTGGGTTCTGCCCGTTCGCTGGGTTCTGCCTGGTCGCCGGGGGCTGCCGAGCTCAGCAGCTCCACGGCTGCGTCGAGGTCGTCCGGGGTCTTCACGGCGACGTTCGGGACGCCGCGCAGCCCGCGCTTGGCGAGACCGACCAGTGCGCCGGCCGGGGCGACCTCGATGAACCCGGTGATTCCCGCCTCGGCGAAGGACTGCATGCACAGATCCCAGCGCACGGGCGACGAGACCTGGGTGACGATGCGCTTCAGCGCGTCGTGTCCGTCGGTCACGACCGCGCCGTCGCGGTTCGACCACAGAGTCAGCGCGGGGTCCGCCGCGCTGACACCGGAGACGGCTGCGCGCAGGGTCTCGACCGCGGGAGCCATGTAGGAGGTGTGGAACGCGCCGGCGACCTGCAGCGGCATGACCCGCGCGCCGCGCGGGGCGCGCTCGGCCAGCTGCGCGAGCGCGGGCAGCGCCCCCGCGGCGACGATCTGGCCGGCGACGTTGTAGTTAGCCGGGGTGAGCTCCAGCTCCTCGAGCAGGGCGATGACCTCGTCGGCGTCGCCGCCGAGCACTGCGCTCATGCCGGTGGGCGTGTGCGCGGCGGCATCCGCCATCGCTCGGCCCCGGATGCCGACCAGCCGCATGGCGTCCTGCCCGGCGAGCACCTGCGCGCCGACGAGGGCTGCGAGCTCGCCGACCGAGTGGCCGGCCACCCCGTCCGCGGTGCGACCGGCGCGGCGGGCGAGTTCGTCGGCGGCGATGAGCGAGGCAGCGACGATGAGCGGCTGCGCGATGCGGGTGTCGCGGATCGTGTCGGCATCCGACTCGGTGCCGTGAGCGATGAGGTCGACCTCAGCCGCGTCGGAGTATGCGGCCAGCTGGTCGGCGACGCCGTCCAGCTCGAGCCAGGGTGCGAGGAACCCGGGAGTCTGCGAGCCCTGTCCGGGCGAGGCGACGACGATCACCAGTCCAGTCTGCCAACGATCCGCTCCGCATGGTGGATGAAACATCACAACAATGTCGGAATCGATTGTGCGTGGCGCACAGTCGGGCTGCGGTCAGCGGCGGCGCGGCAGGGGACGACGACGCGACGGCTCGGCGGCGCCGATCGATCCGAGGATCAGCGCGGTCTGCAGGATGAGCGCCTCGCGCGGCCCCGTGGCGTCCCACCCGATCACCTCGGTCACGCGCTTGAGCCGGTAGCGCACCGTGTTGGGATGCACGAACAGCTCGCGGGCGGTGGCCTCCAGCGAGCGGCCGTTGTCGAGGTAACTCCACAGCGTGGTGACCAGATCGGTGGAATGGGCCTGCAGCGGGCGGAAGATCCGCTCGATCAGCGTCTGCTTCGCCAGCGTGTCGCCCGCGAGGGCGCGCTCGGGGAGCAGGTCGTCGGCCTCCACCGGTCGCGGAGCTCCTCGCCACGCCTTCGCCACGGCGAAGCCCGCGAGCGCGGCGCGCGCGCTCTGGCCCGCGTCGACGAGGGCGGAGACCGGAGGACCCAGCACGACGTACCCCGAGCCGAACGAGGGCTCCAGTCGCTGCGCGATCTCGCTGAACGGCAGCTCCTCGCCCTCGACCTCCTTGCCCGGCACGCGGGCTCGTCCGATCACCAGCACCAGCCGTGACCCCTGCACGCCGATGAGGACGTCCACCGAGAGGCGACGAGCGGTGCGGCGCACGAGGTCGACGTCGAACTGCGGCGGGGTGGTGCCCACTATCACGCACACCTCGCCGTGACCGTGCCAGCCGAGGGCCGCGATGCGGCTCGGCAGCTCCTCATCGGCCTCACCGGTGAGGATGGAGTCCACCACCAGCGCCTCGAGACGGGCATCCCACAGCCCCCGTGCCTCCGCAGCGCGCGCGTACACGTCGGCCGACGCGAAGGCCACGTCCCGCGAGTACAGCAGGATCGCCTCGCGCAGATCCTCGCCGCGGCCGGCCACGCGCTCCTCGGTGACCTCGACCGTGACGCGGATGAGCTGCAGCGTCTGCTGCAGGCTGACGCTGCGCAGCAGCTCGCGCGGAGCGGCGGCGAAGATGTCGGCGGCGATCCAGGGCGTGGAGGTGGGGTCCTCGTACCACTGGATGAAGGAGGTGATGCCTGCCTGGGCCACCAGCCCGACGGCGGAGCGCCGGGCCGGTGGCATGTCGGCGTACCAGGGCAGGGTGTCCTCGAGCCGCTTGATCGTCACCGTGGCGATGTCGCCGGAGATCCGGCGCAGCCAGGCGAGCGTCGCGGCCTTGTCCATGGCCTGCTGGGTGGTACTGCTCACAGGGTCAGCTCTCGCCGCCCGCGTTTCCGCTGGTGCCCGCGTTCACGTCGAACAGCCGGTACTTCTCGATCGCCTGGCCCACCACGGAGCGGTCGACCTTGCCCTCGTCGGCGAGCGCCTGCAGGGTGCGCACCACCATCGAGGGGCCGTCGATCTTGAAGAAGCGACGGGCCGCGGCGCGGGTGTCCGAGAAGCCGAAGCCGTCGGCGCCCAGCGTGTAGTAGGGGTTCGGCACCCAGTTGCGGATCTGGTCCTGCACCGCGTGCATGTAGTCGCTGACCGCGATGACGGGGCCCTCGGCATCCTGCAGCTTGCGCGTCAGGTACGCCGTCTGCGGCTCCTCCTCGGGGTGCAGGAAGTTGTGCTCGTCGACCGCGAGGCCGTCGTGACGCAGCTCGCTCCACGAGGTCACCGACCACACGTCGGCGCTCACGCCCCAGTCGCTCTGCAGCAGCTGCTGCGCCTCCAGAGCCCACGGCACGCCGACGCCCGAGGCGAACAGCTGGGCACGGTGGCCCTCGCCGCTGCCGGGCTTGATGCGGTGGATGCCGCGGATGATGCCGTCCACGTCGACATCCTCGGGCTCCTTCGGCTGCACGAGGGGCTCGTTGTAGACGGTGATGTAGTACATCACGTCGGGGTCGGGGTGGCTGCCGCCGTACATCCGCTCGAGGCCCGAGCGCACGATGTGCGCGATCTCGTACCCGTATGCGGGGTCGTAGGAGACCGTCGCCGGGTTGGTCGAGGCGAGCAGGGGGGAGTGACCGTCGGCGTGCTGGAGTCCCTCACCGGTCAGGGTGGTGCGTCCCGCAGTGGCTCCGATGATGAAGCCGCGTGCCATCTGGTCGCCGGCCGCCCACAGGGCGTCGCCCGTGCGCTGGTAGCCGAACATCGAGTAGAAGATGTAGATCGGGATCAGCGGCTCGCCCTGCGTGGAGTACGACGTGCCAGCGGCGGTGAACGCCGCGACGGCGCCGGCCTCGTTGATGCCGACGTGCACGATCTGGCCCTGCGGGCTCTCCTTGTACGCCAGCAGCAGCTCGCGGTCCACGGAGGTGTAGTGCTGACCGTTCGGGTTGTAGATCTTCGCGGTGGGGAAGTACGCGTCGATGCCGAACGTGCGGGCCTCGTCCGGGATGATCGGCACGATGCGGTTGCCGAAGTCCTTGGCGCGCAGCAGGTCCTTGAGCAGGCGCACGAACGCCATCGTGGTGGCGATCTCCTGCGTGCCGGAGCCTTTCTTCGGCAGCGCGTAGGTCGCGTCGTCGGGCAGCGTGAACGCGGTGTGCTGCGTCCGGCGCTCGGGGATCATGCCGCCCAGGCTGCGGCGCCGCTCCAGCATGTACTGGATCGTCTCGTCGTCCTTGCCGGGGTGGTAGTACGGCGGCAGGTACGGGTTCTCCTCGAGCTGCGCGTCGCTGATCGGGATCTGCATGGTGTCGCGGAACGTCTTGAGGTTGTCCAGCGTCATCTTCTTCATCTGGTGGGTCGCGTTGCGGCCCTCGAAGTGCGGGCCCAGGCCGTAGCCCTTGACGGTCTTGGCGAGGATGACGGTGGGCTGACCCTTGTGCTCCATCGCGGCCTTGTACGCCGCGTACACCTTGCGGTAGTCGTGACCGCCGCGGCGCAGGTGCCAGATGTCGTCGTCGGAGAGGTCCTTCACGAGGTCGGCGGCGCGCTCGTCGCGGCCGAAGAAGTTCTCGCGGATGAACGCACCTGATTCGGCCTTGTAGGTCTGGTAGTCGCCGTCCGGGGTCGCGTTCATGATGTTCAGCAGCGCGCCCTCGGAGTCGCGGGCGAGCAGGTCGTCCCACTCGCGCCCCCAGATCACCTTGATGACGTTCCAGCCCGCGCCGCGGAAGAACGACTCCAGCTCCTGGATGATCTTGCCGTTGCCGCGCACCGGGCCGTCCAGGCGCTGCAGGTTGCAGTTGATGACGAAGGTGAGGTTGTCCAGACCCTCGTTGGCCGCGACCTGGAGCTGACCGCGGCTCTCGACCTCGTCCATCTCGCCGTCGCCGAGGAAGGCCCAGACGTGCTGGTCGGCGGTGTCCTTGATGCCGCGGTTGGTGAGGTACTTGTTGGCCTGTGCCTGGTAGATGGCGTTGATCGGACCCAGACCCATCGACACGGTCGGGAACTGCCAGTAGTGCGGCATCGACCGCGGGTGCGGGTACGACGGCAGCGCGTGGCCCGCGTGCGACTTCTCCTGACGGAAGCCGTCCATGTCGGCCTCGCTCAGGCGCCCCTCGAGGAAGGAGCGGGCGTAGATGCCGGGGGAGGCGTGGCCCTGGATGAAGATCTGGTCGCCGCCGTTGGGGTGGTCCTGACCGCGGAAGAAGTGGTTGAAGCCGACCTCGTACAGCGACGCCGCGCCGGCATAGGTGGAGATGTGTCCGCCCACGCCGATGCCGGGGCGCTGCGCACGGTGCACCGTGATGGCTGCGTTCCAGCGGATCCAGTGCCGGTAGCGGCGCTCGATCTCCTCGTCGCCGGGGAAGTCGGGCTCGTTCTGCGCGGCGATCGTGTTGATGTAGTCGGTGGTGGGGACCATCGGCACACCCAGGTGGCGCTCCTTGGATCGCTTGAGCAGGCTGAGCATGATCTCCCGGCCGCGGCCGGGGCCCTTGGCATCCACCAGCTCATCGAGCGACTGCTGCCACTCGCCGGTCTCCTCCGGATCGCTGTCGAGAGGTGCCTGGGAGTACGGATCCTGGTCGTGGACGGTCACGTGGAGCCTTTCGTCAAGCTGGCAGGTCGTGCCAATGAAACGGGATGCCGCATCCGGAGCCTTGTCGGCTGCGCACAACGCGGACTGTGCTCAGCCTATATCCGTTCCCGAGGACGGGTATCGGCAATTCCGCACCGTAGAATGTGGGTGTCAGGGCCTTTAGCTCAGCTGGTAGAGCGCCACGTTTACACCGTGGATGTCGTCGGTTCGATCCCGGCAGGGCCCACCGTTCCTTCTTCATAGAACCCTTCATAGAACCCGGCCGTCTCAGCGGAACCGCACGCCGGCTCCTCGAGACAGGGCCGCCGACAACGCCTGCTCGGTTCCCGCTCGGATCCGCGGACGTCGCCACTGCCGGTGCGCATCCCACCACGCCGGGCCGCGGATCTCCGGCACTCCGCGCTGCATCCGGATCTCCCACCCGCTGGTATCGAGCGTGCGGTGATGATGCCAGCACAGCGCGACACCGTTGTCGGTGTGCGTGGGGCCGCCGTCGGCGTACTCGCGGACGTGATGCAGCTCGCACCAGTTCGCCGTCACGTGGCATCCCGGGATGACGCACTCGCGGTCGCGGAGGATGATCGCGCGGCGCTGCAGCGCGGTGAAGATGCGCGCGGTGGTGCCGAGGCCGACGATCGCACCGCGCTCGTCGAAGAGGACCCGCTGCACGCCACCGGCGCAAGCGGTGTGCCGGGCAACGGACGCGGGGACGTCCCACCCCGTGCCCTCGATGCTCGCGCGCTCCGCCCCCGATGCGAAGCCCTCAGCACTGATCGAGACGACGAGCGTCGGTGCGGCTCCGCCGAGCAGCGGGAAGCCGCCGGTGGCGGCCGCCGCGGTCAGTATCGATGCGAGCGCGTCGTGCCGCATCTGTGCCGGGCTGCGCGGGTCCACCGGATCCGGCAGCTCGCCGTCGCCCCCCGACCCGTCATCTGCTCGGTCGAGCCCCGGGGCCATCGCATCCGCGACCGCATCGGACTCCGCATCGGCTCCTGCGTCCGGCCGAGCGACCGGGTCCGCCTTGGGGGAGAGCAGGCTGTCGAGCAGACGCTGCAGCTGCCCGGCGACTTCGGGCAGAAGCGCGCCGGACACCGGCACGGTTCCATCTCGCAGCCGGCCCAGCGTCAGGCCGCGCCGGCGGTGCGCTCGCGCGTCTTCCGGCTCTTGCCCGTCGGGATCGAGCAGCAGCACGATCCGCTGCGCGAGGGCGCCGAGTTCGTCGGTGGTCGGCGGCGGACCGGCACGGCCGTCTTCCGCCGCGAGGTCCAGGCCGCGGGCCGCCTGCGCGAGGACGGCGTCCGCGTCGTCTCTGTCAGCCACGCTCAGGCGCGTGGCCACCCGGTCGAGAGGCGCGGTGCAGGCCAGTAGCCCGGCGATGGACAGATCTCCCTCACGCAGAGCGCGGCCGAGCTGCTCGTATCGCGCGGGCAGCGCAGTGCCGGAAGACAGCTCCATCTCGCGGTGCGTCGCCTGCGCACCGGCGACGTAACGGCGCGCGGCCGCCGTGTCGGTGCGCAGCGCACGCCGCAGCAGCTCGGTCGCGTCGCGGCATCCGGCCCTCTCACTGACCCGCGCCTCTCGCGGCTGCAGATCGCGGTCGAGGACCCGCCCGGTCGCGGTGGTGATCACGGCATCCAGCCGGCGCTGCACGGCGCCGGCGCGCACGAGCACCTCGATCAGCTCCGCGGCGGAGGCCGCATCGAACTGATCGTCGGGCTCGTCGGACATCGCGGAGGACTGAAGCAGCTGCTCGAGCTGATCCAGGACCGTGGCCGCCGTCGATGTCATACCGCCATTGAACAGGGGGCCACCGACATCGGAAGCGCTGATCAGGCGATGTTCTCGAACTGTGGATAAGTCATCGGCGATGACGGTTGTGCAGAAGGAGTGACCGCGCCGACCGTCACATCTCCTCGTGCGTGGCGGGGTCTGCGTCGAACAGCCGGCCGTCCTCCCGCCCGAGCGCCGTGATCGCCTCGACTTCGGCGTCATCGAGCACGACAGCGGCGGCGGCGAGGTTCGCGCGCTGGTGCTCGGCCGAGGATGCCTTCGGGATCGAGACCGTGCCGCGGGCGACGTGCCAGGCGATCACGGTCTGCACCGGGGTGATCTCGTGGGCGCGGGCGATCTCGACGATCACGGGTTCCTGCACGACCTCCTTCGCCCGCCCGAGCGGGCTCCACGCCTCGGTGAGGATGCCGCGCTCGGCGTGCAGGGCCAGGGCCTCGGCCTGCGGGAAGTAGGGGTGCACCTCGATCTGATTGACGACCGGCCGCACCCCGGTAGCGTCCTCGATGCGCTCGAGATGCTCTGGCAGGAAGTTCGACACGCCGATCTGGCGCACCGTGCCGCGCTCGCGGGCGTCGACGAGCGCCTGCCAGGCCTCGACGTACAGGTCACGGTCGGGGTTCGGCCAGTGGATGAGGTGCAGGTCGGTGATGTCGAGCCCGAGCCGCAGACGGCTCTCCTCGATGCTCAGGCGCGCGGGCGCGGCGGCGTGATGCCGCCCGGGAAGCTTGGTGGTCACGACGATCTCGTCCCGTTTCACGCCCGAGGCGGCGACGCCGGCGCCCACGGCTCCCTCGTTCTCGTAGTTGAACGCCGTGTCGATGAGGCGGTATCCGCTGCGGATGCCGGCGGCGACGGCATCCGCCCCCGCATCGCCGTTGAGACGGTACGTGCCCAGACCCACCGCCGGCAGACGGAAGCCGTTGTGGGCGGTGAACTGCGGCATCTGCTCGGACATGCTCTCTCCTTCGTGATCGCGGTCCCGCCAGCCTACGGCGCGGGCAGCGGCCGAGACGGTCACGGCTGGCACCATGGACTCATGTCCGAGATCGTGGTACCCGACCCCGCGCAGCGCTGTCCCTGCACGAGCGGCGATGCCTGCGGCAGCTGCTGCGGGCCGGTGCTCGCCTCCGGTTCGGCGCCGACCGCGGAGCGGCTCATGCGCTCGCGGTTCACGGCGTTCGCGATCGGCGACAGCGCCCACCTGCTGCGCACCTGGCATCCGTCGACGCGGCCCGCGACGCTCGACCTCGACGACAGTGTGCGCTGGACCCGTCTGGACATCCTCGACCGGCAGCAGGGCGGGCCGTTCGACGAGGAGGGCGTGGTCGAGTTCGAGGCGTTCCACCGCGGGCCGCACGGCGCCGGGTCGCTGCACGAGCGCAGCCGATTCGTGCGGGAGCGGCGCCAGTGGCTGTACGTCGACGGAGTGACCCGCAGCGGATAGATTTGAGGGGTGAAAGCCAGCCCCGAGAACCAGCGCCGACTCCTCGACATCGCCGACCTGGATCGGCGGATCGCCCAGACCGAGCGGGCGCGCACGCAGCCGGCGCAGGGACCGCGCATCAACGAGCTCGCTGCGCAGCGCCAGCGCCAGATGGGCGAGCTGACCACGCTCACCGGCGCGCTCGACGATGCGCGCGCCGAGCTCGGGCGGCTGGAATCGGACGTCGCCCTCGCCACCCAGCGCCGCGATCGCGACGCCCAGCGCCTGGAGTCGGCCACCGATGCGAAGCAGGCGCAGGCGCTCGAGAACGAGATCGACAGCCTCGGCCGGCGCATCAGCATGCTCGAGGACGCGCAGCTGGAGGCGATGGGACGCGTCGAGGAGGCGCAGGCCGCCGTCGACGCCCAGCAGGCCCTGGTGGATCAGACGCAGTCCGAAGGGGCGCAGCTGACCGCCGCGGCGAAGGCGGAGATGGCCGCGGCCGGCACGGAGGGGGAGCACCTCACCCGGGACCGCGCTGCCATCGCCGCGTCCATCTCGGCCGAACTGCTGGCGGAGTACGAGCGGCGCGCCGCGCGTGGCGGCATCGGCGTGGGTCTGCTGCGGCGCGGCATCTGCGAGGGATGCCAGATGGTGCTCGCCGGCATCGAGCTGAACGCGGTGCGCAACGCCGCCGTGGATGACGTGGTCTCGTGCCCCGAGTGCGGCGGCATCCTCGTGCGCACCGAGGAATCCGGGCTGTGACCGTCCGCTGCCGTCCGGGCGGCAGCGCTGATGCCGCACGTCGGTGAGAGACCGGATGCGGTGACGCGACCCGCCGAGCCGCCGCATGCCCTGGTGGGGCGCCGGCCGAGCGGGGAGTGGCTGATCGAGCTGCACGCCGAGGCCGGGACCGATGCGACGATCATCGAGGTTCGCGCCGGCGAGCTCGTCGCGCGGGTGCGGGAGATCGAGCAGCGGCTCTCGCCGCGCTGGACGGTGCGCAGTCTGCGCACGTTCTACCCACCGCTGCTGGCCGCCGGCGTGCGCCTGCGCCGCGCGCACGATCTGCTGCTCTGCCACGCGATCCTGCGCGACACCGCGTCGCTCTCGCACCCGCTGGCGGCGTCTGGTCGCTGGGTGCGCGGGGACGAGACGGCGGATGCCACGGCTCCGCCGAGCCTGTTCGATGCGGACGTCGTGGGCGCAGAACGCGACGACGACATCGACGAGGTGCGTGCCCAGTGGCGCGCGCAGCTTGCGGCACTGGCCTCGGCGCCCGACACCCGCCTGGCGCTGCTGTGCGCGGCGGAATCGACCGGTGCGCTCATCGCGGAGGAGATGACTGCGGCGGGCCTGCCGTGGAGCACCGCGACCCATCGCGGCATCCTCGCGCAGCAGCTCGGGCCGCGACCGCTGCGCGGAGCACGTCCGGCGCGGATGGCGGAGCTCGCCACGGAGATCGGGCACCGCCTGGATGACGCGAGCCTGAACCCCGACAGCCCACCCCGCCTGCTGCGCGCGCTGCACCGGGCGGGCGTGTTCGTCGAATCCACCTCGCGCTGGGAGCTGTCGCGCGTGGAGCATCCGGTCGTCGCACCGCTGCTGGAGTACAAGAAGCTCGCCCGGCTGTTCGCGGCCAACGGATGGGGATGGCTGGATGAATGGGTGCGCGACGAGCGGTTCCGCCCGATCTACCTCACCGGCGGCGTGGTGACCGGGCGCTGGGCCTCTTCCGGCGGCGGAGCGCTGCAGATACCGCGGCAGCTGCGCAGTGCCGTGCGGGCCGACCCCGGCTGGGTCCTCGTCGACGCGGACGTCGCCCAGCTCGAACCGCGGGTGCTCGCCGCGATGTCGCGTGACAGCGCGATGGTGGATGCCGCGCGCGGCCGGGACCTGTACGAGGGCGTTGTGCGCTCGGGAGCGGTGGCGACGCGCGATGAGGCGAAGTACGCCGTGCTCGGGGCGATGTACGGCGCGACCACCGGCAAGAGCGGCCAGCTCGTGCCGCGGCTGCGCACGGTGTACCCGCGGGCGATGGGGCTCGTGGACGCCGCGGCGCGCACCGGCGAGCAGGGCGGGGTGGTGAGCACGCTGCTCGGGCGCAGCTCGCCGCGACCCGACAATGCCTGGCGTCTCGCCCAGTCGCAGGCCGGCGGGCCGGATGCCGCAGGCGCCGAGGAGAGCCGCGCGCGCCGCAGCGCCCGCGATCGCGGGCGCTTCACCCGCAACTTCATCGTGCAGGGCACGGCCGCGGAGTGGGCGCTGCTGTGGCTGGCCGAGATCCGTCATCGCCTGATGGCGCTGCCACCGGCATCCGTGCCGGCGACGGCATCCGGCCCCGTCTTCCGCGAGCGCGCTCACCTCGCCTTCTTCCTGCACGACGAGGTGATCGTGCACGCCCCTGCCGAGCAGGGCGAGGCGGTCGCGGGCATCCTCCGTGATGCTGCCGATGCGGCGACCGCACGGCTGTTCCCGGGGTTCGCCGTCGATGTGCCGCTCGACGTGCACGTCGCGGAGGACGCGGCGAAGGACGGATAGCGGGGCGCGTAGACTCGAGGTGCGAGTGGGTCGGCCGGACGGCCGCGTGGCGCGTGAGCGCACCGAGGAACGTCCGGGCTCCACAGGGCAGGGCGGTGGGTAACACCCACCCGGAGCGATCCGCGAGACAGTGCCACAGAGAGAAGACCGCCCCCTCGGGGGTAAGGGTGAAAGGGTGGTGTAAGAGACCACCGGGGAGCGCGGTGACGCGCTCCGCCAGGTAAACCTCGCCCGGAGCAAGACCAGACAGAGGACGTCGACGCGGCCCGCCGAGTCCTCGGGTAGGTCGCTGGAACGACACGGCAACGTGTCGTCGAGAGAGATGGCCGTCAAGGGAGCGAAGAACTCCTGAACAGAACCCGGCGTACAGGCCGGCCCACTCGCCCCCGAACACCCAGAAGGACCCGACCACCGGAGTGATCGGGTCCTTCTGCGCGTGTGGGGCGGGTCAGCCCACAGACAGCGCGGCCGCGCCGATGATGCCGGAGGCGTTGCGGTGCACGGCCGAGACGATCGGGGTCTTCAGCTCCAGCAGCGGCAGGAACTTCTCGGGGTGCTTGGACACCCCGCCGCCGACGACGAACAGATCGGGGCTGAACAGGAACTCGACGTGCGAGTAGAACTGCTGCAGCCGCGCCGACCAGTCCTCCCACGACAGGCTCTCGCGCTCCATCGCGGAGTACGCGGTCCAGCGCTCGATCGACTCCCCGTCGCGCTGCAGATGGCCCAGCTCGGTGTTCGGGATCAGCTCGCCGTTATACAGGAAGGCCGAGCCGATGCCCGTGCCGAGCGTGGTCATGATGGTGAGTCCGCGCGCGTCGCGCGCCGCGCCGTGACGCGCCTCGGCGACGCCGGCGGCATCCGCGTCGTTGACGAAGGTGATGCTGCGGCCCAGGCCGTCCTCGAAGAACTTCTCGGCCTCGAAGTCGACCCACTCCTTGGAGATGTTGGCCGCCGACAGCGTCCTGCCGTACTTGACGATCGCCGGGAACGCGACGCCGAGGGGCAGCGTGGAGTCGCCGACGCCGAGCGTGTCGAGTACGTCGCGCACGGTGTCCAGCACGTCTGCGGGGTGCGCCCCCTCGGGAGTGGGCACGCGCACCCGATCCGAGTCGAGAGTGCCGGTGGCGAGGTTGACGATGCCCGCCTTGATGCCCGTTCCGCCGATGTCGACGCCGATTGCCTGTGCCATGGCGAATAGCCTAGCGAGGACGCGACCTGCGATTAGGATCGTGACGACACCCCCGACGAAGGAGCTGACATGTCCGACGGCGACGAGAAGTACTGGTACAACCTCAGCACGGGCGAGGTCGAGTTCGGCATGCAGTCCGCTGCGGTTGACCGGGTGGGTCCGTTCGACACGGCGGAGGCAGCGGCGCAGGCGCCGGAGACGCTGCGGCAGCGCTCGCGGGCGTGGGCCGAGGAGGATGCCGCCGACGACGCGTGGGGTGCGAGCTCTCTCGAGTCGGGAGAGTGACGATGGACAAGCAGCGCGACTTCGTGCTGCGCACCATCGAGGAGCGGGGCGTGAAGTTCGTCCGGCTCTGGTTCACGGATGTGATCGGCACGCTGAAGTCCGTCGCCATCGCGCCTGCCGAGGTGGAGGGTGCCTTCGCGGAGGGGATCGGCTTCGACGGCTCCGCCATCGAGGGGCTCACGCGCACCTACGAGTCGGACCTGCTCGCACAGCCCGATCCGACCACCTTCCAGATCCTGCCCTGGCGCGGTGAGGTCGACCCGACCGCGCGCATGTTCTGCGACCTGACCACCCCCGACGGCCGCCCCGCGGTCTCGGATCCCCGCAACGTGCTGCGTCGCGCCCTCGCGAAGGCCGCCGACGCCGGTTTCACCTTCTACACGCACCCCGAGATCGAGTTCTACCTGCTGAAGTCGTCGGAGATCGGTCCCGAGGGGCCGGTGCCCGCCGACAACGCGGGGTACTTCGACAACGTCCCCGGCGGCACGGCGCACGACTTCCGGCGCAGTGCGGTGCGGATGCTCGAGGACCTCGGCATCTCGGTGGAGTACAGCCACCACGAGGGCGGACCCGGCCAGAACGAGATCGATCTGCGCTACGCCGACGCGCTGACGACGGCCGACAACATCATGACCTTCCGCACCGTGGTCAAGGAAGTGGCGATCGAGCAGGGCGTGTATGCGACGTTCATGCCCAAGCCGCTCAACGACCATCCCGGCAGCGGCATGCACACGCACCTGTCGCTGTTCGAGGGCGACGTGAACGCCTTCTACGAGGCCGGCGCGGAGTACCAGCTGTCCATCACCGGGCGCCGCTTCATCGCGGGCCTGCTGCGGCATGCGAACGAGATCGCCGCCGTGACGAATCAGTTCGTAAACTCCTACAAGCGACTGTGGGGCGGTGACGAGGCGCCGAGCTTCCTCACCTGGGGCCACGCCAACCGGTCCGCGCTCATCCGGGTGCCGATGTACAAGCCCAACAAGGGCCAGTCCACTCGCGTGGAGTACCGTGCGCTGGACTCCGCCGCCAATCCGTACCTCGCCTACGCTCTCATGCTCGCCGCCGGGCTGAAGGGCATCGAGGAGGGGTACGAGCTGCCGCCGGAGGCGGAGGACAACGTGTGGTCGCTGAGCGACTCCGAGCGCCGCGCCCTCGGGTACGCGCCGATGCCGGCGAGCCTGGATCACGCCCTCGAGTACATGCGCGACTCGGAGCTGGTGGCCGAGACGCTCGGCGAGCAGGTCTTCAACTACGTGCTGCTGAACAAGCAGAAGGAGTGGGAGGCGTACCGCGGTCAGGTGACCCCGTTCGAGCTCAAGAACAACCTCGGGCTGCTCTGAGGCGCGGCGATGGCGCGTCCTGATGCGTCCGTGTCGCTGTCGGCGCTCGCCCGGCTCGGCTTCGTCGAGCTGACGTCGGCGTCGGCAGATCTGAGCGAGCTGAGCGAGCTGACCGGTCTGGACCGCGTCGAGCTCGCGGAGGGGATGAGCGCTGCGGATCCGGATGCCGCGGTGCGCGGCCTCCTGCACGTGGCGCGCCGCGACCGCGACCGCGTGGCGGCGGTGCTCGCCGATCCGGATGCCAGGGCCGGCGCATGGCGTCTGTTCGGCGCGTCACGGGGACTGGCGGCGTTCTTCGAACGGCATCCGCAGCTCTTCGAAGCGGCGGCGCTCACCCGCACGCAGCTGCCGGACGCGGACGAGCTGCGCGCACGGATGCGAGCGGCCGTCGGCGACGAGGACGGCTTCGCCGACGTCGCGCATCCGGTGCCGGCGCTGCGGATCGCCTATCGCCGCTGCCTGAGCGAGATCGCGGCCGTGGATCTCGCCGCCGCGGAGCCGACCATGGTGATCCCGGAGGTGTCCGCGGCCCTCGCCGACGCCGCCGGCGCAGCGCTCGAAGCGGCGCTCGCGGTGGCGCGCACCCAGCTCGCCTCCTCCGGCCGCGTCGGCACTCGCGCGGAGATCGCGGCGACCAGGCTCGCCGTCATCGGGATGGGCAAGGCCGGGGCGCGTGAGCTGAACTACCTCAGCGACGTCGATGTGATCTTCGTGGCGGGCACGGCCGACGAGGACGTGCTCCCCGAGCCGCGCGCGATCGACATCGGCACCCGGCTGGCTCGGGAGACCATGACCGTGCTCTCCGGCGTCGATGTGGAGCCGCCGCTGTGGGAGGTGGATGCCGCCCTGCGCCCGGAGGGCAAGCAGGGGGCGCTGGTGCGCTCGCTGGCATCGCATCGCGCGTACTACGAGCGCTGGGCGAAGAGCTGGGAGTTCCAGGCGCTGCTGAAGGCGCGGCCGCTCGCCGGCGATGCGCAGCTCGGCGCGGCGTACATCGACGCCGTGCAGCCGAAGGTGTGGGCGAGTGCGGAGCGATCCGACTTCGTCGATAGCGTGCAGCGGATGCGCGAGCGTGTCACCGATCACATCCCCGCCGAGGACGTGTCCTTCCAGATCAAGCTCGGCCCGGGCGGACTGCGCGACATCGAGTTCACCGTGCAGCTGCTGCAGCTCGTGCACGGACTCAGCGACGAGCGGCTGCGCACCCGGGGCACGCTGGAATCGCTGGACGCACTGGTGGAGGGCGGTTACATCGGCCGCGCCGAGGCGGCTGCGTTCGGCGAGCAGTACCGCATCCTGCGCCTGCTCGAGCACCGTCTGCAGATGCACGATCTCACCCGCACGCATCTCATGCCCCGCGACGACGAGGGCATGCGGCGTCTGGCACGCGCGACGGGCCTGGCCGACAGCGCGTCCGGTCTGCAGGCGGTCTGGGACGAGGTGCGCCGCGACGTGCGCGACCAGCACGTGCGCCTGTTCTACCGCCCCCTGCTGGCGGCGGTCGCCGCCCTTCCCGCCGAGGAGCGGGCGCTGTCCACCGCGCAGGCCGGCTCGCGCCTGGCCGCCATCGGCTTCCGGGACCCGGCCGGCGCGCTGCGTCACATCGCCGCGCTGACCTCGGGCCTGAGCCGCAAGGCCACGATCCAGAAGCACCTCATGCCGGTGATGCTGCGCTGGTTCGCCGACGGCACGGACCCCGATTACGGGCTAGTGGCCTTCCGGCGGATCAGCGAGCGGCTCGGCGACACGCACTGGTTCCTGCGCATGCTGCGCGACTCCTCCGGCGCCGCGGAACGGCTGACCCGGCTGCTCTCCAGCTCCCGCTACGTCGGCGAGCTCATGGAGTGGATCCCGGAGTCGGTGGCGTGGCTGGACACTCCCGCCGCGCTGCGACCGCGCGGCGGAGCGGCTCTCGACGAGGAGGCCCGGGCGATCCAGACCCGGCATTCCACCACCACGGCGGCGCTGCGCGCCGTGCGCGCGTTGCGGCGCCGAGAGCTGCTGCGCACCGCGATGGGAGCGGTGCTGGATCAGGTCGGCGTCGACGAGATGGCGCGCGCGCTGACCGAGATCACCGAGGCGACCATCCAGGCGGCCCTGCGAGCCGTCCGACGCGAGGTCGTGCCGCCCGAGGACGACGTGATGGACTTCTCGATCATCGCGATGGGTCGCTTCGGCGGCGCGGAGCTCGGTTTCGGCTCGGACGCGGACGTGCTGTTCATCTACGATCCGAACGGCGTCGACCCGCAGCGCGCGCAGCGGCACGCCGGCGCGATCGTCGCGGGCCTGCGCGAGCACCTCGCCGACCATCGGGTGCCCCTCGAGCTCGACGCCGATCTGCGTCCGGAGGGACGCAACGGACCGATCGTGCGCACCCTGGAGGCGTACACCCAGTACTACCGGCGCTGGTCGCTGTCGTGGGAGGCGCAGGCGCTGCTGCGCGCGCGCGGCGTCGCCGGCAGCGCCAAGCTCATCGCGCGCTTCACCGAGCTCGCCGACAGCATCCGCTATCCGGAGCGCGTCTCGATGCAGGACGTGCGGGAGATCAAGCGGATCAAGGCGCGCATGGAGGGGGAGCGGCTGCCGCAGGGCGCCGACCCCCGCCGGCATCTCAAGCTCGGTCCCGGCACCCTCAGCGATGTGGAGTGGATGGTGCAGGTGCTGCAGCTGCAGCACGCCCACCGCGTGCCGGATCTGCGCACCACCTCGACGCTGCAGGCGCTGGATGCCGCGGTGCTCGCCGACCTGTTCCCCGCAGCGGACGCCGAGCGCCTGCGTGAGGCGTGGGTGCTGGCCAGCCGGCTGCGCTCGGCGATGACGCTGCTGACCGGACAGACCAGGGACGTCCTGCCCGGCGAGATCCGGGAACTGGACGGCGTGGGGCGGCTTCTGGGATATCCTGACCGCTCCGCCACCGTGCTCGAGGAGGACTACCTCCGCGTCACGCGGCGGGCCCGCCGCGTCTTCGAGAAGCAGTTCTACGGCTGACGCCCAGCCGTGATGAAGGGGAAGCAGATGGCACAGCGTTTCGGAATCGTCTGGAATCCGACCAAGATCGACGGTGACGCGCTGCGGGATGCGGTCACCGCGGCCGTGCCCGCCGACACGGAGCTGATGTGGTGGGAGACCGCGGCCGACGATCCCGGCCGGGCGATGACAGCCGAAGCCGTGCATGCGGGCTGCGACGTGGTGGTCGCCGTGGGCGGTGACGGCACCGTGCGCACCGTCGCCGAGATCCTCGCCTCGGTGGGGGAGAAGGCGCCGGCGCTCGGCATCGTGCCGCAGGGCACGGGCAACCTGCTGGCGCGCAACCTCGGCATCCCGGTGGGGAGCATCCCCAAAGCGCTGGACGTCATCGCGGCCGGCAACGAGCGTCGCATCGACATGGGCTGGACCAGGACCGACGACGCCGAGGTCGAGACCGGATTCCTCGTGATGGTGGGCTTCGGTCTCGACGCGCACATGCTCGCCGAGACCGACGACGACCTGAAGGGCAAGGCGGGCTGGCTCGCGTACGTCGCCGCGATGGGACGCGCCGTGACGGCATCCGAGACCGTCGACTTCCGCATCACCCTCGACGACGGTGAGCAGCAGGCATTCAGCGGGCACACGCTGCTGATCGGCAACTGCGGCGACATCCAGGGCGGCTTCACCCTGCTGCCCGACGCGGTGGTCGACGACGGACGACTCGACCTCCTTCTCATCAGCGCCGAGAACGTCACTCAGTGGCTGCAGACGCTGCGCACGGTGATCTGGGACAACGGCATCCGGCGCCTGCTGGGCGGCGACGATGAGACCGTCAGCAACGATTTCACGCAGAACCTGACCGGCGAGGCGATCGCCGTCGCGCTGTCGGGACCTGTGCCCTTCGAGATCGACGGCGAAGAGGCCGGCAGCATCTCCAAGCTCGCCGTGCGCGTGCAGCCGGGTGCGCTGCGCGTGCTCTGCTGAGCCGTGGCGCGGAAGGATGCCGCACCTCGCATAGGCTCAGTGGGAAAGGAAGGTGCATGACCGCCCCCGACGCCCCGCTGCCTCCCGCTCGCATCGTGATCCCGTGGCGTTCCGCCCCTTCACGCATCGACGCGTTCGAACGCGTGATCGCGTGGTACGGCGAGAACCTCCCGCAGGTTCCGCTGGAGACCGTCGACACCGGCGACGTGCCCTTCGTCCTCGCCGCCTGCCGCAACACCGCGATGCGCAACGCGGCGATGCACGAGGTCGTGGTGATCGGCGACGCTGACACCATCCCGGAGCGTGCGCCGTTGATCGCGGCGATCCGCGCCGCCGCCGAGAGTCCCTTCGTGCACCTGCCCTACGACGAGTACCGCTGGCTCGGGCGCACCGGCTCGGCGGACCACGCCGTCGGTGTGCGGCTCGAGGACTGCGCCGTCGAGCAGTACGTGGACGGCGCCTGTTCGGGTGTGTACGTGGCGACGCCGCGCACATGGGCGAGTCACGGCGGGCAGGACGAGGGATTCCGCGGCTGGGGCTTCGAGGATGCGGCCTGGTTCCTCGCGCACTCGACGATCCTCGGGCAGCCGCCGGTGCGCCATCCCGGTCGTGTGTACGCCCTGCATCACGTCGGTGAGGTGCGCGAGGGTGCAGGGTACGACGCGAACGCCGCGCGCATGGAGCGCTACCGGGCCGCGGCCGGCGACCCGACGGCGATGGCGCGGATGGTGGGCGCGGTGCGCTACGCGGGGCCGTCGCCCGCAGCAGAGCGGCAGACGGTCGCGTAGGCGATCAACGGGCCCGGCTGCGCCGCCTGCGCTGCGGCCGCCGTGTTGAGCGTCGTTCGCCCGGAGAAGGCGGGATCGGCGAGCTCGCGCAGGGCTGCAGCCAGCTCGTCCACTGACGCCGCGTTCGGGTCGAGAGCGCGGCCCGTGCCGGTGCGCTCGATCGCGGCGGCGCCCGCGAACTGGTCGGTCGAGAACGGCAGCACGAGCACAGGGACCGCGTGGCCGATCGCCTCGGTGACCGAGTTGTTCCCGCCGTGCGTCACCGCCGCAGCCGCCGACGCGAGCAGTCGTATCTGCGGCAGGTACTCGGCGACCAGCCAGTCGGCGGGGATCGGGCCGAGCGCTGCGGCATCCGTCGTCCCCGTGGCGATGGCCGCACGCAGACCGGTCGCGCGCAGCGCCGCCGCGACTCGCGCGAGTACATCGCCACGCACGGACAGGAAGCTGCCGAAGCTCACGTACACGTACGGGCTGCCTGCGGCGATCCAGCCCTCGACGTCCGTTGCGACGGCCTCGTCGCGGGGAGTCGATCCGAGAAAGCGATGCGGCGGGAGCGTTCGCCCGTCGCCTGCGACGAGTTCGGCGGGGTAGTTGTAGAGCACGGTGTCACCATGCAGTGCGAACGCGTCGGTCACCGGCCGGGAGCGCGGGTCGAGCGCCGCGGCCGCGTCGTTCCACTGCGAAGTGAAGCGCCGCGACACCACCTCGCACAGCGCGCGCAACTCGGTCAGCTCCGCCGGCTGCGGGCTGAAGGCCGCCGGCCACGCGGGCGGGTAGCCGTACACCTCGCCCGCGACCGGCAACGCGCTCGGGTGCCCGAGCACGACGTCACCGTAGGCGATCCCCCGGGTGTGCAGGGCCAGGCGCGCACTGTAGGCGAGGTGATCGACGAGGATCGCGTCCGGGGCGACCTCATCGATCACCCTCAGCGTCGCGCGCGCCCGGTCAACCGGCTGCCACATGAGGTCGGTGAGGCGTTCGCGCGCCTGATAGGAGAGCGTGGGCACCATGCCAGTGCGCGTCGCGGCGAAGAAGCCCTCGAGGGAGGCGGCCTCCTCGGCCTGCTGCTCGGAGCTGCGGATGACTCCTGCGTTGGCACCGCGACCGAGGGGCAGGTCGACCCGACGATATCCGAAGTGCGCGACGATCGCCGCGGTGGCCGGGCCCGTGGCCACCACGACCTCCTCGCCGACATCCCGCCACGCCGTGCCGAGAGCGGCCAGCGGCAGCAGGTGCGAGGCGTAGTCCGGGCTGATGATCAGCAGGGTCATACCAGCAGCTCCGCAGCGCGCTGCAGCTCGGCCTCGGTGTGCGCGACCGATTCGTACACCGGGGCGAGCTTCGCGGCCATGCCCTGGATCGTGAAGCGCTCAGCCACCAGGTCGCGCGCACGTGCGGCTGCGCCCTCGTCTGCCGCAGCTGCACGTGCGGCGGCGTGACGCAGAGCACGTTCGGTCGCGGCCACCAGCTTGTGCGGGTCGGCGGTCTCGGTCAGGAAGCCCGTGTCGCCGTCCTCGACGTAGGTGGCCGGTCCGCCGCTGTCCGGCGCGACCACGAGCAACCCGGTGGCCATCGCCTCGAGGATCGCCAGGCCGAACTCCTCTTTCAGACTCGCGCACACGTACACCCCGTCGGGTGCTGCCCGGTGGGGAAGCCCGAAGCGCGCGGCCGCCAGCCACTCGGCGGCGACGTCGTTGGAGCGGTGGCCGGTCAGCAGCAGTCCGCGCGTCGCGTGCTGTGCGGGCGGGACGGCGGCGCGGATGCGGTCCAGCTGATCGCGCTCGTCGGCCGAGGGATGCGCGAGGTCGCCGCCGATCACGAGAAGATTCGCTGCGTCGGCGAGCGGACCCTCGGCCCATGCGCGCACGAGCGTGGCCATGCCCTTGATGCGATGCATCCGTCCGACCGTGACGAGCAGCGGCAGACGCCGGCGCTCGGCCGGCAGCGCGTCGAGCATGGCCGCGAGCTCGGCGAGCGCGCCGGAGGGCTCGGCGCCGTCCGCGACCGCGCGGGCCTGTGCGATGGCGCGGTCGACGACGTCGAGGTCGACGCCCTCGGCCACCACCGTGTGACGTTCGGGGCGCGAGGACATGTCGATGCCCACGAGCGCGCGCATGTCGCGCTCGAGCTGCGGTCGGGGGAAGAACACGGAGTGCGCGGCGGATGCGGCGAGGCTCTGCACCAGATGCGTACGGAACCAGAAGTGCTCGGCAAGGTCTGCCGCGCCGAAGTCCTCCCGGGTGAGCGTGCCGGAGCGCTCGAGCGAGGCGATGACGCTATGCGGGTCGGGCGCGACCGTGAACACGGTCGGGATGCCGAGCTCGCGGGCGACGTCGGCGGCGGCAAGGCTGCCGACATCCGCCATCCGCAGGTGGAGCACGTCGACCCGTCCCGCCGCACGCAGCAGGCGCCGGATGCCACGGCGCACGCTCACGCGCAGCGGCCAGGCGGCGGCCGAGCTCAGCGGCGGCGCGCTCAACGGGATGTGGCCGTACAGATGGCCCGCCTCGCCGCCGGCGACCTGCAGCAGGTCGGGGCCGGCCTGGGCGGCCGTCCCGCGCGAGAGGGTGAGAACGCGCTGCACGGCGGTGGGCTGGGCGACGAGCGCGTCACCCAGCCGCACGAGCAGAGTGGCGATGCCGCCGTTGTCACCGGCGCCTGCCGATGACAGCGACGGATCCACGTCGGCGTGCAGGAACAGCTGGGCCATGGTGAGTCCTTCGCTGCTCTCGCGAACGATCGGCGCGGGCTCGGCATCGATGAGGGCGAGTCGCGCGAGATCGCCCAGCACGCCGTCCTCGACGACGAGATCCTCCAGCGTCGAGATCGCGGCGGGGTCGCGCCGCTGACCGAGCGCGGCGACCGCCGCCTCCCGGACTGCCGCAGGGGCGGAGGCGTCGCTCGCCCACCCCCGCAGCGGGCGCACCGCGAGCGGATGGCGCACGAGCCCCAGGGTCTCGACGAGGCGGGCACGCGCGTCAGCGGGGAGCGTGCCCGTGCAGGCCGTCTCGAGGGCCACCGCGAGCAGCTCGCCCGCACCCGTCGACCACTTCTCGAGCGTGTGCTGGGCGAGCATGCCGGCGAAGCCGCCGTCGGCGACGAGGCGCACGAGGCGCCCGATGGCCTCTGGACGCGCTGGCCGACGCCCGAGCGCGTCGGCAGCGTGCTCGACGATGAAAGCCCGTGGTGAGGACAGCAGGCTCGACAGCACCCGCGCTGCCGCCTCGTCGTTCATCTCGGCGAGGGCGTGCACGGCGGCGATGGCAGCGAGGTCGTCGTCGGTGGAGAGCGCGGCCGAGAGCACGCGCAGGGTGCGCACGCCGGGGTCGCGGCCGGCTTCGAAGGCCAGATCGTCGGCGGCGCGCAGGGCGTCGA
This sequence comes from Microbacterium sp. USHLN186, assembly GCF_037145155.1. Lineage (NCBI taxonomy): Bacteria > Bacillati > Actinomycetota > Actinomycetes > Micrococcales > Microbacteriaceae > Microbacterium > Microbacterium sp. USHLN186. Next base: position 634,946 of record NZ_JBBCYA010000002.1, on the reverse strand, counting down.
CGATCGAGGCGGATTCGGTGATGCGGTCCATCGCCGTCTGAATACCCATGCTGCCTCCCGAACGGGCGCCGACACAGGCACCGAGAAGAATGGTACTGGGGCAGGGTGATCACAGCCTACGGTTGACAGGGCGTCGATCTTCGGCTCCGAATTCCGAGCGAAGGACAGGCATGAGCGTTCTCACCATCGGCGACATCGGCGTGCTGTCGGGCATGATCCATATCGGTGACGAGGCCATGTTCGAAGCAGCGCGCGACGAGCTCGCCGTGCGCGGTCTGGGCGTCGTCGGCATCTCATCGGCGCCGAGGGAGTCCGCTGCGCGCTACGGCGTGCTCAGCGTGCCGCGTCTCGGCTTCGTCGGGCTCGACCGCGATGCCGCCGCACGACGCTCCAGGCTTCTCGTCGATGCCGCCCGGGGACACACCGCCCTCGAGGCGGAGGACCCGGCCGCTGAGGTTCTGAACGCCCTCGCCGAGGCATCCGGGGTGCTCATCGCCGGAGGTGGCAACCTCGCATCGCGTTGGCCGGTGCACGTCTACGAGCGCACGACGCTGGCCGCGATGGCGCGAGTGCGCGATCTGCCCGTCGTGGTGTCGGGGCAGACATTCGGACCCGATCTCGACGACGCCGACGCGGAGCGGGTCGCCGCCATGACGCGTTCCGCCGCCCTGACCGGCGTGCGCGAGCACGCATCGGCGGAACTCGCCCGCCGGTGGGCCGCACAGGTGCACACCGGCGTCGACGACGCGTCGTTCCTCGGCGGTGGACCGACTGATCACGACGGACCGACCGCATCCGATCGCGTGCTGGTGAGCCTGTCCGGCTGGTTCGCCGGCCGTCCCGCGGCCGAGGTCGAGCACGCCATCGCGGCGCTGCTCGATCATGCCGCCGACACGGTGGGATCCGTCGTCTTCCATGCGCACTTCGGTCCCGAGTCGGCGGGTGCCGAGCCTGCCGGCGATGCTGCGCTGCACGAGCGGGTGCGTGCGCGGATGCGGCGCCCGAGCGAGGTCGTGCCCAGCGGCGACTCGCTGACCGCGGCGCGACTGGCCCGCACGTCGCGCCTGCTCGTGACCAGCCGCTATCACCCCGCCGTGTTCGCCGCGCCGGCGGGCGTACCGATCCTGGCTCTCGCGGCCGACGAGTACACGCGCATCAAGCTCAGCGGCGCGCTCGGTCACTGGGGGCAGGATGACGTCGTCGACCTGGATGCTCTGACGGATGCTCTCCCGCGCCTCTCGGCGATCGCCGCGTCCACGGCAGCCACGACGGATGCCGCCGCCGAGCGCATCGACGACCACCGCGCCACCGCCGCGGGCTGGTGGGACGCCGTCGCCGACGCACTGCGCTGACGCTCCGCGTCCCCTCTCTCAATGCGAGAAACCACTTCCCGCGTGAGACACGCGTTCGCGCGTGGTGTCTCCGGCAGGAAGTGGTTTCTCGGTAGGGGTGATGCTCAGCAGCCGTAGTACAGCTCGTACTCGTACGGGTGCGGGCGCTGGGCCATCGGCAGGATCTCGTTCTCGTACTTGTATGAGATCCAGGTGTCGATGAGCTCCTGGCTGAACACGCCGCCCTCGAGCAGGAAGTCGTGGTCGCGGCGCAGCGCCTCCAGCGAATCCAGCAGCGAGTTGGGCACCTGCGGGATGTTCGCGGCCTCCTCCGGAGGAAGCTCGTACAGGTCCTTGTCGATCGGCTCCATCGGCTCGATGCGATTCTTGATGCCGTCCAGTCCGGCCATCATCTGCGCGGCGAACGCGAGGTACGGGTTGCTGGAGGCATCCGGCACACGGAACTCGATGCGCTTGGCCTTCGGGTTCGATCCCGTCAGCGGGATGCGGATGGCGGCCGAGCGGTTGCCGGCGGAGTAGGCGAGGTTCACCGGCGCTTCGAAGTGCTTCACCAGGCGGTGGTAGCTGTTCAGCGTGGGGTTGGTGAAGGCCAGCACGGCATCCGCGTGCTTGAGCAGGCCGCCGATGTACCAGCGGGCGATGTCGCTGAGCTGGCCGTAGCCGGCCTCATCGAAGAACAGCGGCTTGCCGTCGAGCCACAGCGACTGGTGAGTGTGCATGCCCGACCCGTTGTCGCCGTACAGCGGTTTCGGCATGAAGGTGACCGTCTTGCCCCACTCCTCGGCGGTGTTCTTGACGATGTACTTGAACTTCAGCACGTCGTCCGCCGCGCGCACCATGGTGTCAAAGCGATAGTTGATCTCCGCCTGACCGGCGGTGCCCACCTCGTGGTGCGAGCGCTCCAGGATCAGGCCGGCGGCGCCGAGACGCAGGCACATGTCGTCGCGGATGTCAGCCTGCTTGTCGACCGGCGCGACGGGGAAGTAGCCGCCCTTCATCGGCGTCTTGTTGCCGAGGTTGCCGCCCTCCTCCTTGCGTCCGGAGTTCCAGGCCGCCTCGTCCGAGTCGATGCTGTAGAAGCTGCGGCCCGGGGTGACCTCGTAGCGGACCTCGTCGAAGATGTAGAACTCCGCTTCAGGGGCGAAGAACGCGGTGTCCGCGATGCCCGTGGACGCGAGGTACTTCTCGGCCTTCTTGGCCACCTGACGCGGGTCCTTCGCATAGATCTCACCCGTGCGCGGGTTGTAGATGTCGAAGACCATGATCAGCGTCTTCTCGATGCGGAACGGGTCGACGTAGGCGGTCGTCACGTCGGGGATGAGCTGCATGTCCGACTCGTGGATGCTGGCGAAGCCGCGGATCGAGGAGCCGTCGAAGAGCTGTCCGTCGCGGAAGAAGTCCTCGTCGACGGTGGAGGCGGGGATGTTGAAGTGCTGCTGGACCCCGGGAAGGTCGGTGAATCGGATGTCGAGGAACTTGACGTCGTTCTCCTCGATGTAGCGGATGACCTCTGCGGGCTCTGTGAACATGGACGACTCCTGATCGGCTATCGGTTGCATCAACCTTACGCAGGTTATGCCGAGGGGATTTCCCGGCCGTGTCGGTCGTGTTTCCAGCGTGTTACAGCCGCTGGGTAGGCTGGAGCGGTGAGTGATTACCCCGGCGAACGCCTCGGCATGCCCGCATCCGGACCCGGGAGCATCGCCCGTCCGGGACGGCGGATCGGCGCTCTGCTGATCGACTACACCGCCGCGACGATCATCGCGATCGGCTTCCTCGGCTACGACCCGCTGGCGCTGCCGTCCGAGGCGGGGTGGCGGCAGTTCGCTCCGATGATGGTGTTCGCCGTGCTGCAGATCGTGTTCCTGCCGACCGCGAACGGCAGCCCCGGACACCGGATGCTGGGGATGCGCGTGCAGCGCCTGGACGGCGCCTGGGTGGGGCTGTGGCGTCCGATCGTGCGGACGCTGCTGCTGGTGTTCGTGATCCCGGCGGTGATCTGGGATGCGGATCAGCGCGGGCTGCACGACAAGGCGGCCGGCACGGTGCTCATCCGCGGCTGAGTCGCGGGTCCGCGTCCTGCACTGGGTCGCTCAGCCCGTCGAAGCGTCAGCGCCCGCGGTTGCGGCGCCGCGCCTGCACGGGCGCACGCCCGCCGACATAGGAGCGCGCCGGGTCGACCACGAATCCCTGGCGCAGCGCCTCCCGCCCGATCAGCATCCGAAAGCCCATCTCGTCGCGGTTGGTGAGCGTCACCTCGGCGTCCACGTCGTGGCCGACGAGCCGCACCGACGTGACGATCACCACGCGGTGCTCGCTGTGGCCGGACGAGCTGCGCACCGCACGGCGATCGTGCACGCGCGCTTCGTGCACCACGGCATCCGCCGTGCTGTCCTGCCAGGGGTGCACGCTGAAGCGCACCCAGTCCTCGCCGTCGCGCTCGAACTCGACCACGTCGAAGGCGTGCAGCGACGACGTGCGCGCGCCGGTATCGACCTTCGCCTTGATCCACTCGATGCCCAGCCCCGGCAGGCCGACCCACTCGCGCCACCCCGTGGGCGTGTTTGAATGAGAGGACCGGTTCACCCCTACATCCTGGCAGGAATCATCTGTGAAGATCGCCGTCCTCTCCCGCGCCCCGCAGTCGTACTCCACACAGCGTCTTCGCGCCGCGGCGCAGCAGCGCGGTCACAACGTCAAGGTACTGAACACCCTGCGGTTCGCGATCGATCTCACCGGTGACGAGCCGGACCTGTTCTTCCGCGGCAAGCAGCTCAGTGAGTACGATGCGGTCCTGCCGCGCATCGGCAACTCGATCACCTACTTCGGCACGGCCGTCGTGCGCCAGTTCGAGCAGATGGACGTGTACACGCCGAACACCGCCAACGGCATCTCCAGCGCGCGCGACAAGCTGCGCGCCAACCAGATCCTCTCCCGGCACAACATCGCCATGCCGCCGACGGCGTTCGTGCGCAACCGCGCCGACGTCCGTCCGGCGATCGAGCGCGTCGGCGGCGCCCCCGTCGTCATCAAGCTGCTGGAGGGCACGCAGGGCATCGGCGTGATCCTCGCCCCGCAGGTGAAGGTGGCTGAGGCGATCATCGAGACTCTGCACTCCACCAAGCAGAACGTGCTGATCCAGAGGTTCATCGCCGAGAGCCGCGGACGCGACATCCGCGCGCTCGTCGTCGGCGACCGTGTCGTGGCAGCCATGCGCCGAGTCGCCGACGGCGACGAGTTCCGCTCGAACGTGCACCGCGGCGGTCGGGTGGAGCCGGTCACGCTCGACCCGGTGTACGAGCAGACGGCCGTGCGCTCGGCGCAGATCATGGGACTGCGGGTCGCCGGTGTCGACATGCTCGAGAGCGACGAGGGGCCGCTGGTCATGGAGGTCAACTCTTCACCGGGCCTGCAGGGCATCGAGACCGCGACGAAGCTCGACGTCGCCGGTGCGATCATCGACTACATCGCGAACCAGGTGGCGTTCCCCGACATCGACGTCCGTCAGCGCCTGAGCGTGTCGACCGGCTACGGGGTGGCGGAGCTGATGATCCACGCGAACGCCGAGCAGGTCGGCCGTCAGCTCGGGGATCTGGGGCTGTGGGACCGCGACATCACCGTGCTCACGCTGCACCGCGGGGTCAGCGTGATCCCCAACCCCCGCAAGCACGTCGTGCTCGAGGCGGAGGACCGGCTGCTGTGCTTCGGCAAGCTCGAGGAGATGCGCTCGATGATCCCCGAGAAGCGCCGCCGCCGTCCGCGCGTGCGCCGACTGCCGAAGGAGCCGCTCGGCGAGTGACGTACGAGAACGGCCCCTCTCGATCGAGAGGGGCCGTTTCGCATGCGTGCTCGTGCGCTGAGCTCTTCAGATCAGCGCACGGACGCCGCACGTCAGCGCGGGCGCTGCGAGCGCACCCGGGTGGGGTCGATGCCCTTGGGGATCGGCAGCGACGACAGCGACTGCGAGACCGACTCGATGCGCCGGATGACCGCGGCCATGGTGGCCTTGTCGATCGCCTTCGGGTACTTCTTGATGGTCTTGGCCAGGTCGGCGATGGCGACGTCGTCCTCGCCGTGCCCGACGTAGAGCACGTGCACCGGCACCCCGTGCGCCACGCGCTGTGCCTTCTGGCGCTCCTCGTTGATGAGGCGGGTCAGGCGACCGCGAGTGCCCTCGCCGACGATCACGATGCCGCCGCGACCGACGACGCGGTACACCGCCTCCTGCGTCTTGGGGTTGATTCCGACGGGAGTGTCGGAGGCCGACCAGCGCCGGCCGAGGCTGGTGCTGAGCACGTGACCGCTCGCCCCCGGCATGCCGTCGATCTTCGCGTACATGGCCTTCGTCGACAGCCGCGTCATCAGGAACATGGCGCCGAGCAGACCGAACATGAGACCGGTGATGCCCCACAGCACGAGGCCGAGCACGCTGCCGCCGCCGATGAGGAAGCCGATGATGAGGCCGATGAGCACTCCGCCGACGAGGATCGCGATCTGCGCCCACGGCAGCCAGCCGTACACGTCCCGGGTGAACCGGAACAGGGAACGCATCTGCGAGAAGAAGCCGGGTCGCTTCTCGGTGTCGGGAGCACTCTTTGCCATGCGTACAGCCTACCGATTCCAGACGGCGCGCATCCGCCGGATGCCGCGGTCACGGCTCTTCCTGCACGGCTGCGAACGCGGCGCGGGTTGTCCACAATCCGGCGCCGGACGGGTTCGCGTGCTCGTCTCTCGCGGTGAGATGAACGGATGGACGACACGGCAGTGCTGGTGCCCGGCGCGCACCGCGGCATCCGGCTGGTCGACGCCCGTGAATCCGCCGTCCCCGGCGAGCTCATCACCGACGGGGACGCGCTGCGAGTGCGGGTGGACGCCGCAGCGGTGCCGGACGCGCTCTGGCGCTTTGCGGGCGCGGAGCACGTCGCGGGCGTCTGCGACGTGGTGCGTCGACGCGACGGGCACGACGCGCTGCTGCCCTGGTGCACGGAGCGGGTCGAGGTCTTCCTCGGGAAGCGCATGGCTGCCGACGCTGCGCTGGCCCCGGGGGAGACGGTGACGCTCGTGGGCAGCCTGCTGCGCGGAGTGGTGGAGGTGGGCGAGGATCAGGCGACGGGGCAGTGGTGGCTGACCGACGAGATGCGACCGGTGTTCGTCCCGGGGGAGGGCGCCGCGTGCGAGGTGGCAGCGCGGGCTGTGGTGGGGCGACTGCGTGACTCCTGCGCGGACCGGGCGCTGCAGCGCACCCTGGCCGAGATCGATGCGGGGCTGGCGGACCGCCGAGTGGTCGCCGGCCGGGCGGACGGCTGGGAGCGCGAGCTCACCGAGCTCGCGTCGCCCAGGGCACTGCGGCGGGAAGCGCAGCTCGACGGCCCCGCTGCCATGCGTCCGCGGCGTGCCCGCGAGCTCTCCATGGCCGTTCCGGCGGCAGCGGGACCTGTCAGCGACACCGGGCTGCCGGTGACAGAGCGGCGAGGCGCGGTGCAGGGCCGGATGCTCGAGGGTGTGCGGCTCGTGATCCGGTCGGCAGGGGATGCGGCTCGCGGATCGCTGGCGGTGCTGCGCGGATCGCTGCAGGGCGTGCTGCCTGCCGCGCGTGCGCGCATCGCCCGCGGTGTGGACATCCACCCAGGGCTGCATGAACGCACCGGGGCTCCGGCGGGAGGGCGGCGGAGGCGCGGAAGAGCCGCGTCGACGCAGCAGCGGTCGCCGCGGCGACGGATGCTGCTGGTCGGCGCCGCCGTCGCGGGCCTCGTGCTCGCCGGGGGGATGCTGTGGCCGGAGTCGGATGCCGGCTCGGCGGCGAATGGCGCCCGCGCAGCGGACGCGCAGCGGCCTGCCGCTGATGACGACGAACGCGGGGCCGAGGCGGGGACGGCGGATGCTGGCGCCGGGACGGCGGCGCCGGTCGACGCGGGATCGTCCGCGGGCGGCGCGCCGGCCGATCGCCTGGAGCAGCAGGGCGCGGCGCTGCTGGAGCGCATCGCGTCGTGCACGGCCGACGGCGATCAGAACTGTGCGGCGGCGATCGCGGCAGGGTCGGCATCGCTCGTGCAGGAGCGGCTGCGGGGCGCGGCGGGGTCGCGCGCCGTCACGCTGGTCGACGACTACGGCGATGTCGCCGTGCTGCGTTTGGGTGCCTCCGGCGATCGCGGGGAGCAGATGCTCGTGCTCGTGGGGCAGGAAGACGGATGGCTGGTCCGCGACGTATACGACGTCGCAGACCAGCCATCCGGTCAGGGCTGAGTGCTCAGATCCCCAGGTTCGCGCCGAACTCGGCAGCCTCCAGGCGGGCCTTGATCGCGCCGAGGAAGCGGGCGGCATCCGCACCGTCGATCGTGCGGTGGTCGTACGAGATCGCGAGGTACACGTACGAGCGCACGGCGATGGCATCCACACCGTCGACCGTCACGACCCCGGGCCGCTTGAACACCACGCCGGTGCCCAGGATCGCCGACTGCGGCAGGAACACCAGGGGGGTGTCGAACAGCGCGCCGCGTGAACCGGTGTTGGTCACCGTGAACGTGCCGCCGGCCAGCTCGTCGGGCTTGAGCTTGTTGTCGCGGGTGCGTGCGGCGAGATCGGCGATCTCCTGCGCGAGCTGGGCGATGTTCTTCGTCCCCGCGTCGCGCACGACCGGCGTGAGCAGGCCGCGCTCGGTGTCCACGGCGATGGAGATGTTCTCCGACGCCGGGTAGACGATCGAGTCGCCATCCACGGTCGAGTTGATGATCGGGAAGGCCTGCAGCGCCTCTGCAGCGGCGAGCGTGAAGAACGGCAGGAACGAGAGCTTCGCGCCGGTCTTCTGGTTGAACTCGTCCTTCTTCGCCGAGCGGAAGGCCGCCAGCTTGGTGACATCCACCTCGACGAACGTCGTCAGCTGCGCGGTCTGCTGCATCGACGCCACCGCGCGCTCCGCGACGACCTTGCGCAGACGCGACATCTTCTGGGTGGTGCCACGCAGCGGCGACACCTCCAGGGGCGCGGCTGTCGGGGCCGGGGCGGCCGCGGCCGGAGCCTGCGACTTCGACTCGGCGGCCTTGAGCACGTCCTCCTTGCGGATGCGTCCACCGACGCCGGTGCCCTTGACCGTCGACAGGTCGATGCCCTGCTGGCCGGCCAGACGACGCACGAGCGGCGTCACGTAGAGCGAGTCCGACTCGCTCTCGTCCTGTGCCGGTGCCTGCTGCTGTGCCGGTGCCTGCTGCTGGGCCGGTGCCTGCTGCTGGGCCGGCGCCTGCTGCTGGGCCGGTGCCTGCTGCTGCGGGGCGGGAGTCTGCTGCTGCTGCGGTGCCGGAGCCTGCTGCTGCTGAGCCGGAGCCTGCTGCTGCTGAGCCGGAGCCTGCTGCTGGGCGGGTGCCTGCTGCTGTGCCGGAGCCTCCTGCGCTGCGGGTGCGCCCGAGCCGATGCGGGCGAGCACAGCGCCCACCTCGACCGTCTCGTCCTCTCCCGCGAGGATCTCCTGCAGCGTGCCGGCGACCGGCGACGGGATCTCGGTGTCCACCTTGTCGGTGGAGATCTCCAGCAGGGCCTCGTCGACCGCGACGTCATCGCCGACCTGCTTCAGCCAGCGGGTGACGGTGCCCTCGGTGACGCTCTCACCCAGCTCGGGCAGCACCACGTCGGTCGCGTCGCTCGCTGCGGCCGGGGCCGCAGCGCCGGACTGGTCGGCCGCCTGCTCTGCCTCGACCTCGTTCTCGGGCGGGGACGCCGGCGACTGCGCGGTGGCCGCGTCGCTGCTCTGCGCGTCGGACGACTGAGGCTGCTCGGCGGGAGCCTGGTCGGAGGGCTGCGAATCGCCGCCGCCGGCGTTGCTTCCGTCGCCGATGCGCGCGAGGAGCGCGCCCACCTCGACGGTCTCATCCTCGGCGACGAGGATCTCCTCGATGACGCCGCTCACGGGGGAGGGGATCTCGGTGTCCACCTTGTCGGTCGAGATCTCCAGCAGGCCCTCATCGGCCTGCACGGTGTCGCCGACCTGCTTCAGCCAGCGAGTGACCGTACCCTCGGTGACGCTCTCCCCGAGTGCGGGAAGGACCACGGCTGTGCTCATGACGAGTCTCCTTCAGAATTTGTGATGCCCCAAGCTTAGTGAACCGGGGGTGCTCGAATGTTGGTGCGTTCCTACAGTGCGTGCAGTGGTTTTCCGGCGAGTGCGAGGAAAGCCTCCCCGAGCGCTTCGCTCTGCGTGGGGTGGGCGTGCACGAGCGGCGCGATGTCCTCGGGGTGCGCCTCCCACGCCACAGCGAGCTGTCCCTCGGTGATCAGCTCTCCGACCCGATCGCCGAGCAGGTGCACGCCGAGGACGGGACCGTCCTTGCGGCGGACGACCTTGACCATCCCGCCGGTGCCGATGATCTCGCTCTTGCCGTTGCCGGCGAGGTTGTACTCGTACGACACCACCGCGTCCGCACCGTGCTGCGTGACGGCGGCCTCCTCGGTGATGCCGACCGACGCCACCTCGGGGCTGCAGTAGGTCACCCGCGGGATCTGCGCCTCCGGGACGGCGGGCACATCCATTCCCGCGATCCGCTCGGCGACGGCGATGCCCTGCAGGAATCCGCGGTGCGCGAGCTGCAGGCCGAAGACGATGTCGCCGACAGCCCACACTCCGGGCACTCCGGTGCGCAGCTGCTCGTCGACCTGCACGAATCCGCGCTCGAGGCGCACACCGGCCTCCTCCAGCCCCAGCCCCTGGGTGGCCGGACCGCGTCCGACCGCGACGAGCAGGTAGTCGGCGGTGAAGGTCTTGCCGTCCTCCAGCGTGACCGTCACCTCGCTGTCATCCTGCTCCGCCTTCTCGAAACGCGTGCCGAGGGAATAGGCGATGCCGCGACGGCGGAAGGCGCGTTCGAGGCCCTTGCTCAGCGTGATGTCCTCGTTGGGCACCAGGTGGGGCAGTGCCTCGATGATCGTGACGTCGACGCCGAATGAGCGCCAGACGCTCGCGAACTCCACGCCGATCACGCCGCCGCCGAGGATCACCACTCGAGAGGGGACCTCGTCCAGGGCGAGAGCCTGCTCGCTGGTGAGGATGCGACCGCCGATCTCCAGACCCGGCAGCGAGCGGCTGTACGAGCCGGTGGCCAGCACGACGTCGGCGCCGACGTAGCGGTCGTCGCCGACGCGCACCGAGCGGTCCGCCTCGAGGTGCCCCTCGCCGGCGATCGTGGTGATGCCACGCGCCTTGATCAGGCCCTCGAGGCCTTTGAACTTCTTCGCCACGATGCCCTCGCGGTAGGCGCGTACGCCCGCCGGGTCGATGCGCTCCAGCTGGGCGGAGACGCCCACCGAGGCGGCCGAGCGCACGTGATCGGCGACCTCTGCCGAGTGCAGCAGCGCCTTGGTGGGGATGCAGCCGCGGTGCAGGCAGGTGCCGCCGACCTTGTCCTTCTCGATCAGCGCGACCTTCCGGCCCAGCTCCGCGGCGCGCAGCGCGGCGGCGTAGCCGCCGCTGCCGCCGCCGAGCACCACCACGTCGAACTCGTGGGTAGCCATCAGGACTCCTCACCCGACGCGGCGGTGCAGGCGCGGGCGAACGCGATCAGCGAGCGCACGGTGGCGCCGGTCGGGCCCTTCTCGGTGAAACCGTACGGCGCGCCCTTGTGCTCGCCAGAGCCGGCGATGTCGAGGTGCACCCACGGGATGCGCGGAGCGTCTTCGGCATCCGACACCCGGCCGACGAAGCGCTGCAGGAACAGACCCGCGAACAGCGACCCGCCGGAGCGATCCGACATGTTCGCGTTGACCATGTCGGCGATGGGGGACTCCAGGCTCTCCTCCATGAACTCCGGCAGGGGCAGCGGCCACGCGTCCTCGCCGACTTCGCCGGCGGCCGCGAGATACTCCGCGACGGCCTCGTCCTGGCCCATCACGCCGGTGTGCCGCATGCCCAGCGCGACGATGATCGCCCCCGTGAGGGTCGCGACATCGATGATGACGTCCGGGTTCTCACGGCTCGCCGCGACGAGACCGTCGGCCATGACCAGTCGTCCCTCGGCGTCGGTGTTCAGCACCTCGACCGTCTGACCGTCGAGCATGCGCAGCACGTCCCCGGGACGGGTGGCGCGGCCAGACGGCATGTTGTCGGCGATGCACATCCACGCACTGACCCGCACCGGCAGCTGCAGGGCGGCGATCGCGCGGATGGTGGCGAGCACGGTCGCCGCTCCCGCCATGTCGAACTTCATCCCGACCATGCCGCTCGCGGGCTTCAGGGAGAGCCCGCCGGTGTCGAAGGTGATCCCCTTGCCGACCAGCGCGATGTGGCGGACGGCGTCCGCCGGTGCGTAGTCCAGGCGCACCAGGCGCGGCGGGCGGTCTGAGCCGCGCCCCACTCCGATGATGCCGCCGTAGCCCTGCTCCTCGAGCTGCTTCTCGTCGAGCACCTGCACGTCGATGGGCAGCTCCGACACGGCCTTGACCGCCTCGTCCGCCAGCTGCGCCGGGCTCTGCCACTCGGCGGGTGTCGTCACGAGGTCCTTCACCAGCGCCATGGCCTCCGCCACGGCGCGCGCGCCGCGCAGCGCATCCTCCGACAGCTCGGCGTGCAGCACGAGGGCGTCCGCACGAGCGGGCTTCTTCTCGGAGCGGTAGTCGTCGAAGCGGTAGCCGCCCAGAAGCGCCCCCTCGGCCGCGGCATCCGCGAACCGGTCGAGGTCGCCGGCGAAGCCGATGGCGAGCGTGCTGAAGCCGGTCAGGCTGCGCACACCGGTGGCGACGGCGTCACGGACAGCGGCGGCGTCCGGACGAGGTCCGGCGCTGACCACGGCGAGCGGCAGCGACGTCACTGTCGGCACGTGCACGCGGGTGAAGGCGGAGGGTGTTCCCTTGTACCCGATGCCTGCCAGGGTGTCGGCAAGACCCTCGAAACCGGCGAGTGCGTCGGTGGAGGGATCGGGGATGACGAGCACTGCGGCGTCTGCGGTGCCTCCGGGGAACGGATCGGTCGTGTGGGAGATCACGGGAAGCGTCATACCTTCCATCCTATGGAGGCGGTGTTCGCTGTGAGCGCCGAGCCGGGCACCCCTGGCGCAGGTGGGCCTCGTAGCATGGAGACATGCCCTCTCCCGCAGACCTCTACGAGTCGGTTCCCGGTGCGCCGGACGTGCCGACCGGCCTGCCGCTGGTCATCCTGCTGACCGGCTTCACCGACGCGGGCAGCGCGGTGGCCGGACTGATCGAGCACCTTCAGGCGACGACCGAACCGCGGGCGCTCATGACCTTCGACGACGACCTCCTGCTGGACTACCGCGCGCGTCGGCCGATCATGCTCTTCGATCAGGACCACCTCACCGAGTACCGGCCACCGCACCTCGAGCTCGCGGTCGCGCACGACGCGCTCGGACAGCAGTTCCTGCTGCTCTCCGGTTACGAGCCCGACTTCGCGTGGAATGCGTTCTCACGCGCGATCGTGGACCTCGTCGACGCGTTCCAGGTGTCGACAGTCACCTGGGTGCACTCGATCGCCATGCCGGTGCCGCACACCCGCCCGCTCGGCGTCACCGTCAGCGGCAACCGCCGCGATCTCACCGCCGTGCACTCGGTCTGGCGCCCGCGCACGCAGGTGCCGGCGACGGCCGCGCATCTGCTCGAGTACCGCCTCATCGAGCATGACGCGCGGGTCGCCGGCTTCGTGCTGCTCGTGCCGCACTACCTCGCCGACACCGATTACCCCGACACGGTCATCGCCGCCGCGGACAAGCTCATGGCCGGCACGGGCCTGGTGCTGCGGATGGACGAGGTGCACGCGCGCGGTGAGGACTTCCATGCGCGGGTCGCCGAGCAGGTGCAGGGCAGCGAGGAGCTGCTGCAGATGCTGCACAGTCTCGAGCAGCGCTACGACGCCTACATGGCCGGGCGCGACGAGGACGGCGACGACGGCGGCATCAACGAGCGCGATCTGCCCAGCGCCGACGAACTCGCCGCGGAGCTGGAGCGGTACCTCGCGACACGCCGCCCCGGCGACGACGACAAGCAGCGCTGACGGCGTCCGCGTGTCGGAAAGGGCGATCCTTGCGCTGGTGTGTGTGATAATGGAGGTTCGACCCGTTGTCAACAGTCATTCCACGCGGATGCCCTTGACAAGGGTCTTACTAGTGTCCGAAATGGCTCGGAGCGTGCGCACCGCTCCGTGAAAGGCGAAACGTGACTCCTGCCACGAGCAAGAACCCCCGGACGACGACGAAGACGAGCACCGCCGCCGCGGCCGAGGCGCCCGAGGTCGATGCGGCCGAGATCGCCGACGCGCCGGCGAAGAAGGCCGCCGCCAAGAAGGCTCCGGCCAAGAAGGCGCCGGCGAAGAAGGCCGCCGCCGGCACCAAGGCCGCGCCCGCCCGCCGGGCGAAGAAGAAGGACGACGAACCCGAGGCTCACGACGAGCCCGTCGATGTCGAGGACGCCGAGGAGGAGGAGGGCGACAAGAAGCCCGTCTTCACCGAGCCGCTGCCGACCGGCGCGATCGTGCTGACCTCCAAGGACGAGGACGACGTCCCCGTCTACTCCACGCAGATCACCGGCGCGACCGCGGATCCGGTCAAGGACTACCTGAAGCAGATCGGAAAGGTCGCGCTGCTGAACGCGGCCGAAGAGGTCGAGCTGGCGATGCGGATCGAGGCCGGTCTGTTCGCCGAGGAGAAGCTGTCGGCCATGTCGGCCGCCGAGAAGTCCAGTCAGCTGGGGCTCGACCTGCAGTGGGTCGCCCGCGACGGTCAGCGCGCGAAGAGCCACCTGCTCGGCGCCAACCTGCGCCTGGTCGTCTCGCTCGCGAAGCGGTACACCGGTCGCGGCATGCAGTTCCTGGACCTCATCCAGGAGGGCAACCTCGGTCTCATCCGCGCGGTCGAGAAGTTCGATTACACCAAGGGCTTCAAGTTCTCGACCTACGCCACCTGGTGGATCCGCCAGGCCATCACCCGCGCGATGGCCGACCAGGCGCGCACCATCCGCATCCCGGTGCACATGGTCGAGGTCATCAACAAGCTGGCCCGCGTGCAGCGTCAGATGCTGCAGGATCTGGGCCGCGAGCCCACGCCCGAGGAGCTCTCGCGCGAGCTCGACATGACGCCCGAGAAGGTCGTCGAGGTGCAGAAGTACGGCCGTGAGCCGATCTCGCTGCACACCCCGCTGGGCGAGGACGGCGACAGCGAGTTCGGTGACCTGATCGAGGACACCGAGGCGGTCGTGCCTGCCGATGCGGTCGGCTTCACCATGCTGCAGCGCCAGCTCGAGCAGCTGCTGGACTCGCTGTCCGAGCGCGAGGCCGGCGTGATCCGCATGCGCTTCGGACTCGGCGACGGCCAGCCCAAGACGCTCGACCAGATCGGCGACACGTTCGGGGTGACGCGCGAGCGCATCCGGCAGATCGAGTCGAAGACCATGGCCAAGCTGCGCCACCCGAGCCGGTCGCAGTCGCTGCGGGACTACCTCGAATGATGTCCAACGCACCCCAGGCGCGCTCAGCAGGCCTGCGGTACGTCTTCCCCGTGCTGGCGGGCAAGCTCGCGCGCTTCGCGACCCGTCTGCGCGGGGGAGGGTCCGCGTTCCCGGGCTATCTGACGAACCGGCTGGCGCCCACGCTGCTGCCCACCCTGGCCGACCAGTTCCCGTACGGCGTCGTCTTCGTGCTGGGCTCGAACGGCAAGACGACCACGACGCACATGATCAGCGAGGTGCTGCGTGCGCACGGGCTGAAGGTTTTCACCAACCCGACCGGCGCGAACCTGCCGCAGGGCGTGACCAGCGCGCTGCTGGCGGATGCCACACTCACCGGACGCATCCGCGCTGACGTCGCGGTGCTCGAGATCGACGAGGGCTTCGCCGCCGACCTCGCCGACCGGCTCTCGCCGTCGGTGATCCTGTCGCTGAACGTGCAGGTCGACCAGCTGTACCGCTTCTACGAGACCGAGCGTGTCGCGGACATGATGCTGGATGCCTCCCGACGCGCGTCCGCGCACGTCGTGATCAACCGCGACGACCCGTATCTGTCGAAGATCGACGTGGACGAGATGCGCGCTCCGGTCACCTTCTTCGGCGTGGCTCCCGAGATCGTCGCGGCATCCGCGCACGGCCTGGCCAACGCGGTCGACACGCGCAGCGGCACCGCCGGCATCCTCGAGCGCGACGCGTTCGCCGAGGTGCGCGCGGTGTCCGGACGTGACGTCGTCATCGCGGTCGGCGCGGCGGACGCCCGCATCACGCTGCCCGCCCGCGGCCTGCACTACGCCGCCGATGCGGCCGCCGCCCTTGCTGTGGCATCCGGCGTGCTCGGCGACCGCTTCGACACCGCCCGCGCGGCCACCGGGTTCGCCAGCATGGCCCCGGCCTACGGCCGCGGCGAGGTGATCCCGCTGCGCCGCGATCCGAACGGCGAGCAGGTCGAGTTCGTGATGTTCAAGAACGGCCCGAGCATCCAGATGAATCTCGACGCGCTGGACGACACGCCCGAGCGCGCCCTCATCGCCATCGACGAGGGCACCCCCGACGTCTCATGGCTCTACGACGTGGACTTCGCTGCGCTGCCCCGCGTCGACGTCGTCACCGGTGAGAAGGCGCACCAGCTGGCCCTCGCGCTGGCCTATGCCGGGGTCGAGATCGGCACGGTCGAACCGGACATGGAGAAGGCGGTGCAGATCATGCGCTCGTTCCCCCAGACCACGGCGGGGCGTCAGACCTGGTTCGTGAACTACGAGCTCATGATGATCGGCCGCCGCATCCTCGGCTACGGCGACCAGGAGGTGGCGCGCCGATGAACACGGTCCACATCGTCCAGCTGTACCCGGCCGAGCTCGGCATCACCGGCGATCGCGGCAACGTGCGCGCCGTCGAGCAGCGTCTCACCGCCCGCGGGGTCGAGCACCGCACGACGCGCGTGGCGCCGGGCGAGGCGACCCCCGACGACGCCGACATCGTCATCGTCGGCAACGGACCGCTCTCCGCACTGCGCGGCGTGCACGCCGATTTCCTCTCCCGCGCTGACGCGCTGCGCGCCCTCGTGGACGACGGCGCAGCGCTGTTCGCCGTGGGCGGGTCGGCGGAGCTGCTCGGTGCGCGCATCGAGCTGACCGACGGCGACAGGGTCGCCGGGGTCGGGATCCTGCCGTACCGTGTCGCGCGCACCCGTGACCGCCGCGTCGGCTACATCACCGTGGACACCCCGGATGCCAGGGTCGTGGGCTTCGAGGATCACGCGTCGGAGTGGACGCTCGACGATCCTGCAGACGCTTACGGAACGGTCATCGCCGGGCGCGGCAGCTATGCCCGCGGGGCGGGCCGTGGAGAGCTCGTGCGGCACCGCAACGCCATCGCCGGCAACGTGCAGGGCCCCGTCCTGCCGCTGAACCCTGCGCTGGCCGATGTGCTGGTGTCCGCCGTCGCGGACCGGCGCGGCCAGGCCGTGCCCGCGGCGCGTGCCGAGGAATTCGACGAGTACGCGCGCGGTGCCCGCGAGGCGATCGAGCGCGTCATCCACGACAAGGGCTTCAAGACGATCCAGCTCTGATCGGGACTGGCGGCGCGGAGGAGGCCCATGCAGAACGACGACCTGCTGTCCAGTGGTGCGGCGCCGCGCGTGCTCCTCTCGCGCGGTGCGCTCCTGCGTGCGACCGAAGCGCTGCCGGTTCGCGGCGCACGCGTCGATCTGCGTCATGACGGGTACGGCCACGGCGCGCTGGCGTGCGCGCGGATCCTCGCCGAGGCGGGGGTCCGCGAGGTCGTCGTCGACGATCACCGCCAGGCGGCTGCGCTGACCGCCGAGGGGATCGGCGCGCGCAGCAATGGCGCGGGTGACGTCGACCCGGCGATGCTGTTCGGCATCCCCTCGGATGCGGACCCGGCGCCCGCGACGGACCCCGTGATGAGCCTGCAGGGCCGGGTGCTCTCGACGAAGGTCCTTCGCGCGGGGGAGGCCGTCTCGTACGGGTACACGCACCGCGCGAGTGCGGACACGCGGGTCGCGCTGGTCACCGGCGGCTATGCGCAGGGGATCCTGCGCGCGCTGGGCAACCGGGTGCGGGTGCAGCTCGGGCAGCGGATGCTGCCGATCGTGGGAAGGATCGCGATGGACGTCTGCGTCATCGACCTCGAGGGGACCGACGTGGATGCCGGTGCGCCCGTCACCTACTTCGGCGGCGAGGGCGCCGCGCGCACCGCCCTCGCGGGCTGGGCGGGGGTCACCGGCCTCACCGCGCTCGAGATGGCTGTCGTCATCGGCCGGCACGGTCGCCAGGAGTGGGTCTCATGACCGATCCTGTGCTGGAGATCTCGCGCTCCGCGTTCGGCCGGAACATCGCAGCGGTGCGTGAGCGCATCGCGCCGTCCGAACTGCTCCTGGTGATGAAGGACGACGCGTACGGCTTCGGCGTCGAGTGGGCGGTGCCCCAGGCCGCGCAGGCCGGCGTGGCGTGGTTCGGCGGTTACGACATCGCGACGGCCCTGCGCATCCGCGCGCTCACCGACCGACGCGTGTACGCCTGGGCGACGTCGGGCACTGCCGAGATCGAGGCCGCGCTGTCGGCGGGCATCGACCTGGGCATCGGCTCACGCGCCTATCTGCGCGACGTGATCACGACGGCCGCCCGCATGGGCAGGACCGCACGCGTGCACCTGAAGATCGACACCGGTCTGCACCGCAACGGATTCCGCCCCGAGCAGTGGCCGGATGCCGTGCAGGAGGCGCTCGAGGCGGAGCGACAGGGCGCCCTTCAGGTGGTCGGGGTGTGGAGCCACCTCGCGGAGGCCAGCGACACCGAGGACGACGCGGCGCAGCGGGTGTTCCTCGACGCGGTGGCCCAGCTGCGGGCAGCCGGCGGGTCGCCCGAGGTGCTGCACCTCACCGCGTCGGCGGCGGCCTGGTGGCGACCCGAGCTGCGCGGCTCGCTCAGCCGCATCGGCGCGTTCTGCTACGGCATCCGCTCGGCCGACGGCCCCGCGCTCGACGGGCTCACCCTGATCGGGCGGCTGAGCGCGGAAGTGCTTTCGGTGGACGAGGGGGGCGTGCGCGTGGGGATCGGCGCCTTCCATGGCCTGCCCTCGATCCTCGCCGGCGCGGGGGTCGGCACGCCGGGCGGTCGCCGGCGCATCCTGTCCATCGCCGGCGCCGACATGCTCGTGGCGGCGTGGGACGGTGCGGCTGAGGGCCAGCGGGTCACCGTGTTCGGTCCGGGCGGGGACGGGGAGTCGGATGCGACCTCCCTCGCCGAGCGGATAGACACCGTCGGCGAGGAGATCATCACCCGGCTCACGCCCGCCGTACGGCGGGTCGTGTGCGATTGAGGGGCGTCAGGCCTCGATGAGACGCGCGGTCTCGTCGTGCCACGAGGTGGCGACGGCGCGCAGCTTCTCCTCGTACTTGCGTCCGTGGTGCGCGCAGAACAGCATCTCGGTGCCGTTGACCTCGGCGGCGATGTAGGCCTGCGCTCCGCAGGAGTCGCAGCGGTCCATTGCGGTGAGGCGGTACTCGTCGGTCTCGCGCTCTGTCGTGGCGTTCATCTCGGTGCCTCCTCAGCGGTCGGATCCCTTTGAGATCGTGCTCAATACAACCACGGCACGCTGGGATGCATGCCCGGATCGCGGCGTGTTTCGCTGTGCGCGTACGCGGGGCCGGGCGGGCCCCACGAGCGGGGAGTGTCGGCGTCGGGTCCGGCACTCGCGGAAATAGGATGGATGACTGTGACTGCCGAGTACTCCGCCCATCATCTGCAGGTCCTCGAGGGGCTCGAGGCCGTGCGCAAGCGACCCGGCATGTACATCGGCTCGAACGGCTCCCCTGGCCTCATGCACTGCCTCTGGGAGATCATCGACAATGCCGTGGACGAGGCGGTCGCCGGCAACGGCACGAAGATCGACATCACCCTGCACGACGACGGCAGCGTCGAGGTCGCCGACCGCGGCCGCGGTGTGCCCGTCGATGTGGAGCCGCGCACCGGCCTGACCGGTGTCGAGGTCGTCTACACGAAGCTGCACGCGGGCGGGAAGTTCGGCGGGGGCTCGTATGCGGCATCCGGCGGTCTGCACGGCGTCGGCGCCTCGGTCGTCAACGCGCTCTCGGAGCGACTGGACGTGGAGGTCGACCGCGGCGGGAAGACGTACGCGATGTCGTTCCACCGCGGCGAGCCGGGGAACTTCGACGACGACGGCGCGCCCCGACCGGATGCCCCGTTCACCCCGTTCGAGCAGCGCAGCGAGCTGCGCGTGATCGGCAAGGTCGCCAAGGGCGTCACCGGCACCCGCGTGCGCTACTGGGCCGACCGGCAGATCTTCACCAAGGACGCCGCGTTCCAGCTCGGCGAGCTGGAGACGCGCGCGCGGCAGACGGCCTTCCTCGTGCCGGGGCTCGAGATCGTGGTGCGCGATCAGCGCCCTACCGCCGAGGAGGACGCCGGTCCGGTCGAGACCTCGTATCGCTACGAGGGCGGCATCTCGGAGTTCGTGGACTTCCTCGCCGCTGACCCGCCCGTCACCGACACCTGGCGCATCCAAGGCAGCGGCTCGTTCACCGAGACCGTGCCCGTGCTGCAGCCGGACGGGCACATGAAGGCCACCGAGGTGCAGCGCGAGTGCGAGGTCGACATCGCGCTGCGCTGGGGCACCGGCTACGACACCACCGTCCGCTCGTTCGTGAACATCATCGCCACCCCCAAGGGCGGCACGCACCAGCAGGGTTTCGAGCAGGAGCTGCTGAAGACGCTGCGCGGCCAGGTCGAGCAGAACGCGCGCCGGCTGAAGGTCGGCAACGACAAGCTCGAGAAGGACGACGTGCTGGCCGGACTCACCGGCGTGCTGACGGTCACCGTGCCCGAGCCGCAGTTCGAGGGGCAGACCAAGGAGGTGCTCGGCACTCCTGCGGTGCGCACGATCGTCGCGCAGGTGGTGCGCAAGCAGCTCGCCGAGCGGTTCGCCTCGACGAAGCGCGACGACAAGAACCAGGCGTCGATGCTGCTCGACAAGATCGTCTCGGAGATGAAGGCCCGCGTCTCGGCGCGCGCGCACAAGGAGACGCAGCGGCGCAAGACCGCGCTCGAGTCGTCGTCGCTGCCCGCGAAGCTCGTCGACTGCCGATCGAAGGACTTCGAGCAGAGCGAGCTGTTCATCGTGGAGGGCGACTCCGCGCTGGGTACCGCACGTCATGCGCGCAACAGCGAGTTCCAGGCGCTGCTGCCCATCCGCGGCAAGATCCTCAACGTGCAGAAGGCGTCGGTCAGCGACATGCTCGGCAACGCGGAGTGCGCGGCGATCATCACCACCATCGGCGCCGGCTCCGGCCGCTCCTTCGATCTCAGCGGCGCGCGCTACGGCAAGGTGATCCTGATGAGCGACGCCGACGTCGACGGTGCGCACATCCGCACCCTGCTGCTCACCCTCTTCTTCCGCTACATGCGCCCCCTGGTCGAGGCCGGACGGGTGTTCTCGGCCGTGCCGCCGCTGCACCGGGTGATCGTGATGAACCCCGGCTCGAAGCCCAACGAGACGATCTACACATACTCCGAGGGCGAGCTGCACGCGCTGCTCGCGAAGCTGCAGAAGGCCGGCAAGCGCTGGCAGGACCCCATCCAGCGGTACAAGGGCCTGGGTGAGATGGATGCCGATCAGCTGGCTAACACGACCATGGAGAAGTCCGGCCGGCTGCTGCGGCGGGTGACGATCGAGGACGCCGAGTCGGCGGATGCCGCGGTGCGCACCTTCGAGCTGCTGATGGGCAGCGAGGTCGCTCCGCGCCGCGAGTTCATCATGACCTCCAGCGACCGGCTCAGCCGCGAGGCGATCGACGCCTGACCCGGCTCCTGAGCTTGTCGGAGGCCTGAGCCCTTGGAAGTGGCTCCCTGAGCTCGTCGAATTGGCTCCCTGAGCATGTCGAAGGGTCAGCCGATCGCCGTGCCGATCGAGTCGATCGCGGCGTCCAGCGGCTGGCCCGACCCGTCGCGCTTGGCTCCTGTCGCGGGCAGGGCGCGCACGGCGCCGTCGGCGGCGACCGGGCGCGGATCGGCGCCCACCCAGGCCAGCGTCAGGCGGTTCTCGCCCTTGAGGAAGGCGTGCGCGCGCACGCCTCCGGTGGCCCGGCCCTTGGCGGGGAACTCGGCGAACGCCGAGACCTTCGCGCGTCCGGCATCCGCTCCGGGCAGCACGGCATCCGAGCCGGAGACCGTGACCGCGACCGCCTCATCGGGGGAGGAGACGACCGTGAACGAGATCACCTCTGCAGCGGCGCTCACCTTCATGCCGGCCATGCCGCCGGCCGGTGCCCCCTGAGGGCGCACGCTCGCGGCGGGGAAGTGCAGCAGCTGCGCGTCGGAGGTGACGAACACCAGCGCGGCGCCGTCCGGCGCGGGGGCTGCCCCCACGACGCGGTCCTTCGGCTTCAGGCCGATGATGTCCAGCTCCGCTCGCGCCGCCAGCGTCGAGGGCACCACGCGCTTGACGATGCCGTCCTTCGTGCCGAGCGCGAGCGGGGTGTCATCGTCGAAGCGGATGAGCGCCAGGACGCGTTCTGTGCGGTCGGTGAGCCCGAGGTAGTCGGAGATGCGCACGCCCGCGCCCAGTCCGACCGAGGAGGCCGGGACGGCGGGGATGTCCACGGGGGTGAAGCGCAGCACGCGGCCGGCGCTGGTGACAGCGCCGATCTCGCTGCGCGTCGTGGTCTCGATCCGCGCCTGGATGGCGTCGTGCTTGCTGCGACGCGCGGGTGTGACGATCACCGCGCCCGGTTCCAGGTCTACGCGCACGGCGCGCCCGGTCGTGGACAGCAGCAGCGTCGTGGGCGCATCCGCGATCTGCAGCTCGGCGGCGGATTTCGTGCTGCGCGTCTTCGGGGGAGCGGCGTTGAGCAGCAGGGTGCGCCGGTGCGTGCCGAACTGCTCGGCGACGGCGTCGAGCTCGCGCGCGACCTGCGCGCGCACCAGGCCCGGCTCGGCCAGCAGCGTCTCGAGTTCGGCGATCTCGGCCAGCAGCTTGTCGCGCTCGGTCTCGAGCTCGAGGCGCGAGAACTTCGTCAGCCGGCGCAGGCGCAGCTCGAGGATGTACTCGGCCTGCACCTCGTCGAGGTCGAACACCTGCTGCAGCCGCGCGCGTGCGGTCTCCGAGTCGTCGGAGGAGCGGATGACCTGGATGACCTCGTCGATGTCGAGGATCGCGACGAGAAGTCCGCGCACCAGGTGCAGACGCTCGTTGCGTCGCGCCAGGCGGTAGCGGCTGCGCCGGGTGACGACGTCGATGCGGTGCTGCAGGTACACCCGCAGCAGCTCCTTGAGGCCGAGGGTGCGCGGCTGGCCGTCGACGAGCGCCACGTTGTTGATCGAGAACGAGTCCTCCAGCGGCGTGAAACGGAACAGCTGCTCGAGCACGGCAGCGGGGTCGAAGCCGGTCTTGACCGTGAAGACCAGCCGCAGGCCGTTCTTGCGATCGGTCAGGTCCTGCACATCGCTGATGCCCTGCAGCTTCTTCGCGCCGACGGCGTCCTTGACCTTCTCGATGACGCGCTCGGGGCCGACCTGATACGGCAGCTCGGTGACGACGATGCCGGTCTTGCGCGGCCCGAGCGGCTCGATGCACGTCTTCGCGCGAAGCTTGAACGCCCCGCGCCCGCTCTCGTACGCCTCCGTGACGCCGTCCAGGCCCATCAGGATGCCGCCGGAGGGGAAGTCCGGACCGGGCACGAACTCCATCAGCTCGGCGGTGGTGGCATCCGGATTCTCGAGCAGATGCGTCGCCGCCGCGACCACCTCGATGAGGTTGTGCGGCGCCATGTTCGTCGCCATGCCGACCGCGATGCCGCTGGCGCCGTTGACGAGCAGGTTGGGGAACGCCGCCGAGAGCACCGCCGGCTGCTGGAACTGCCCGTCGTAGTTGGGAACGAAGTCCACGACGTCCTCGTCGAGGCTCTCGGTCATGGCCAGGGCGGATGCCGCCAGACGCGCCTCGGTGTAGCGCGACGCGGCGGGGCCGTCATCGAGCGAGCCGAAGTTGCCGTGCCCGTCGACCAGCGGCACCCGCAGCGCGAAGTCCTGCGCGAGGCGCACCAGGGCGTCGTAGATCGCGGAATCGCCGTGCGGATGCAGCTTGCCCATCACCTCGCCGACCACGCGGGCGCTCTTGACGTGACCGCGATCCGGTCGCAGGCCCATCTCCGCCATCTGGTAGAGGATGCGGCGCTGCACGGGCTTGAGCCCGTCGCGCGCGTCGGGGAGGGCGCGCGAGTAGATGACCGAATACGCGTACTCGAGGAACGAGCCCTGCATCTCCTGAGACAGATCGATGTCCTGGATGCGCTCCTGGACGGGCTCGGATGACGAGGGCTTTGGCATGGACTTCCTGCTGGTCGCTCGGGCGGGACTCGCGACAGCGCTCGGGCGCGGTGCGTCGGGCCACCTGTGCGAGACTGACCCGGATGCCTCTCATCCTACCGACCGGCCTCGACTCCACTCGGAACATCACCGGGGTGGCGGCGCAGCTGCTGGGCGCCCTGCGTGGCGGCGCTGTCGAACTGCCGACCGCCCGCTCGGCCGTGCTCGTCGTCGTCGACGGTCTGGGGGCGCTTGCGCTGCGCGGCCACGCCGGGCACGCACGCACCCTCGCCGCGGCGATGGCGAAGAAGGACGTCGCCGGCTCGGTGTTCCCCACCACCACGGCTGCGGCGCTGACCAGCATGCTGACCGGCGTGGCCCCCGGTGCGCACGGGCTCGTGGGCTACCGCGTGCGCGATCCGCGCCGCGACGTGCTGGCGAACGTGCTCAGCGGCTGGGAGTCGGACGGGATCGACCCGCTGGACTGGCAGACCGCGCCGACGGTGTTCGAGCAGGCGGCCGCTCTCGGGGATGCCGCCTTCGCGGTCGGCATCGCCGAGCACGCGGGCAGCGGCTTCTCGCGGGCGACGCTGCGCGGGGCCGATTTCCGCTCCGCGGCCACCGCTGCCGAGCGCGTGGAGCTGGCCTGGGAGCTCGCCGACGCGCACGACGGCGCTCTGGTGTACTGCTATCTGCCGGAGGTCGACAAGGCCGGTCACCGCCACGGCATCGATTCCGCGCAGTGGGTCAGCGCGCTGGAGAACGTCGACGCCGCGCTGTCGCGGCGGGTGCCGGACGGGGTGGGTGTCGTGGTGACGGCCGATCACGGGATGGTGGATGTGCCGCACCACCGCCAGCTCGTGCTCGAGGCCGCGGACGGCTGGCACGACGGCGTCCGGCACATCGGCGGCGAGCCGCGGATGCTGCACGTGTACGCCGAGCCGGATGCCGACCACGCCGCGCTGCTGGCCCGATGGCGTCGCGACCTCGACGGGCATGCGGATGTGGTCAGCCGCGCCGAGGCGATCGATGCGGGCCTGTTCGGGCCGGTGGCGGACGCGGTGCGCGCGCGCATCGGCGACCTGCTGGTCATCGCGCGAGGAACGACCGCGCTCTACGACGCCGAGGCCGAGGACCAGCGCGGACGGGGCATGATCGGCCAGCACGGTGCGCTGACCGCGGAGGAGTGGCGGGTGCCCTTCATCCGGTTGGGCGTGTTCGCGCACTGACGAGCGGCGCTCGGCAGCTCACTCGTCGGTGCGCGCCCCGAACACGATCTCGTCCCACGACGGCATGGCGTTGCGGCGCTTGCGGCGCCCGCTGGGCTGCTCGGCGGGCTCGGGGTCGGGCGCCGGAGCCGGTGCGGGCTGCTCCTCCCGCTCGTCGAGCGCGTCGAACAGAGCGATCGGCGAGGGATCCTCGCCGTCCTCCTCGATCAGCGGCGCCGATTCGCGCTGACCACGGCGGCGGCGCAGCGCCTCGAGCAGATCGGCGGTCTCGGAGCTCGTGCGGTGCTCCTCCGGTGCGCGGCGCGCGGCGGCGTCCTGTGCGGCGACGCTGGAGTGCTCGGTGGTCGGGGCCTCGTCGGCGTGCTCCTGCGGAGGCAGCAGGCGCGGGCCGAAGGCGCCGGAGTCGAAGCGGCTGTCGTCCTTGTACGGCGACACGCGCTCCGCGTCGACGGCACGCAGCCGCGGGATCAGACCGTCCGGTAGCGAGCCCTGACGCGACAGCTGGGTGGCGTCGGCGTTGACGGGGGAGAGGGTGCTGCGGCGCGGGTCGAAGATCCAGCGGGCGTCGTGCGAGACCTCGCTCGCGGTGAACTCGAGCTTCACGGTCCAGCCGTGCTCGTCCTTCCAGCTCGCCCAGCGTTCGTCGGTGGCGGCGAGGTCGGCGAGCTTCGCGCGCACGGCGGTGCCGAAGGTGGGCTGGGCGTCGGGCTCGACCTCGCTGCCGATGAGCACCGGCACGGCGAGGGCCTGATTGACGATGTGCTCGCGCTCAGCGAGCACCGGCCCCTCGAAGCGCGCCACGTCGGATTCGCTCACGCCGAGCAGCGCGGCCACCTCGGCCGCGGAGAGTCCTGCGCGGATCTGCGCCTGGATGTCACGCGGGCTGGCGGCCAGACGCGTCGGCGCCGGCTCGGTCTCGCGGGTCGCGCGACGCACCTCCCGGTGCAGGACGTCGTCGATGGGCAGCGCGAAGCGCTGCCCGGACTCGGTCGCGAGGACCAGGACTCCCGCTTCCGTTCCGACGATGGTGACGTTTTCCATACCGATGCCCCTCTGATGGGATGTGCGTTCATGCTGTCATGCGCGAGGGCGCCCGGGCGGGAATACGCCGGGCGTGCCGCGAGTTTCCCCGGACGGACCGACAGGCATTTGCGAAATGGGTCGCAGTGGTGCAAACTATGGCCCGCCGATCACCCGAAATCGGATCCCCCCGCCCCGACACCCGTACCACGGAAGTGGAGATTCACCGCATGGCCACCGATTACGACGCCCCTCGCAAGAGCGAAGACGACTCCGAGTCGATCGAGGCGCTCAAGGAGCGCGTGCCGAGCAGCCAGACCGGCGCCGGCGACGTCGAGGACTCCGACAACCCCACGGGTTTCGAGCTCCCCGGCGCTGACCTCTCCGACATGGAGCTCGATGTCGTCGTGCTGCCCGCGCAGCAGGACGAGTTCACCTGCATGAGCTGCTTCCTCGTGAAGCACCGCTCTCAGCTCGACCACGAGGGCGCGGACGGCCCCATCTGCAAGGAATGCGCCGCCTGACCGCATCCGCACGATCCACGCACGCGCCCCGGCCCTCTCGGCCCGGGGCGCGTTCTGCGTTCACCTGCCGGCACAGCCGGTGGGCCCGGATCAGGCGAGCTCGATGCGCGCCGCGCGGATCGCGGCCGCCAGTCGATCGGGCGTGCGTGACGAGATCGTCCAGCTGTGCACCGGGTCGGCCGGGTCGGTGAGCGGCACCACGACCACGCCGTCCACACCGCCGCGCAGCAGGTTCCATCCGTCGCGGGCGATGCCGTGCGTGCGCCGCACGCGCGCCTGCTCGCCGGTGAAGTGCTCGGGTTCGCCGAGCCAGCGCACGTCGATGCGCGCCCGGCCGGCGTACAGCACGCCATCGGCGACGCGCACGGTGGGCGAGAGCGCGATGCTGAGCGCGACCAGCAGCAGCGACACGACCGCCCCCACCGCCAGCGCGAGGTTCGCGTCGAGCGGTGTGAGCACGAGCGCGACCATGGGTCCGGCCAGGGCGATCGTGACCAGCAGCCACAGCCCCGGGCTCAGCCGCTCGCGGTAGCTCTCCCGCACGTCGGGTCGAATGTTCTGCATTAGCCTCATGGGGTGACTCATTCCGTTGCCGTTCCCATTATCGCCGCGACCGCGCCGGTCTACGCCCACCCCGGGGACGCCGGCGCCGACCTGGTCGCCGCCGAGGCCGTGCGTCTGGAGCCGGGGCAGCGCGCGCTGATCGCGACGGGCGTGCGGATCGCGCTGCCGGACGGGTACGCCGCGTTCGTCGTGCCCCGCAGCGGCCTCGCCGCCCGGCACGGCATCACCGTCGTCAATGCTCCCGGCACGGTGGACGCCGGCTACCGGGGCGAGATCAAGGTGACCCTGCTGAACACCGACAGCCGGGAGGCGTACGATGTGGCGGTCGGCGACCGGATCGCGCAGCTGATCGTGATGCCGGTCGTGCAGGCCCGCTTCGAAGCCGTGGACGTGCTGCCCGACAGCGTGCGCGGCGAGGGTGGATTCGGGTCGACCGGCTATACCCAGGGAAAGAGCGAATGACCGAAGAGATCGAGCCGACGCTGAAGTCCGCGCCCGAGGACCGTGCCACGGCCGGGCCCTTCGACGACAGCGAGGCGAACCCCGTGCGTCCCTACATCGACCTGGGCGGGATCAAGGTGCTGCCCCGGGAAGGGCTCAACCTGCGGCTGGAGGTCGAGGAGCAGACCAAGCGCATCGTCGCGGTCGGCCTCGACTACGCGGGTTCGTCGCTGCAGGTGCAGCCGTTCGCCGCGCCCCGGTCGCGCGGGCTGTGGGATGAGACCCGCGTGCAGCTGCGCGATCAGATCCGCACGCAGGGCGGGCGCGTCGAGGAGCGCGAGGGTCCGCTCGGCAAGGAGCTGCTCGCGGAGGTGCCCGCCTCGGCCGTGGAGGGCTCCGGAATGCGTCTGGCGCGCTTCGTCGGCGTCGACGGACCGCGCTGGTTCCTGCGCGGAGTGATCGGCGGCGATGCGGCATCCGACCCGTCTGCCGCTGAGCAGGTCGAGGACCTGTTCCGCTCGATCGTGGTCGTGCGTGGCGGATCGCCGATGCCCCCGCGCGACCTCATCCCGCTGAAGATGCCCTCCACGCCGGGCTCGGCGTGACCCGCGAGGACGACCAGCGCGAGCGTCCTGCGGAGGAGCCCTCGGCCGCCGACGTGCTCGGCGCGGCTCTGGGCGGAGCGGCCCGGCGCGCCGGTCTCGGCGCCGAGCCGGGGGAGCGCACCCAGCACGTCGTGTGGAGCGCGATGGGCGGCTGGCGCGGTGTGCTCGAATCCGTGCTGCCGAGTCTTGCCTTCGTCGTCCTGTTCACCGTGCGTCCGCAGCCGCTGCTGCTCTCGCTGGGCGTCTCGGTCGGCATCGCCGCGGTGTTCACGCTCGTGCGACTCGTGCAGAAGTCGCCACCGGCCGCCGCGGTCGGCGGTCTGGTCGCCGCCGGGGCGGCGGCCGCGCTGGCACTGTGGACCGGCCGCGGCGCCGACAACTTCGTGCCCGGACTGATCACCAACGCCGTGTACGGCACGGCGATGGTGGTCGCCGCGCTCGGGGGCTGGTCGATCATCGGACTGGCCGTGGGCTACCTGATGGGAGAGGGTACCGCGTGGCGCGCCGACCGGCGCAAGCGCCGGGCGTTCTTCTGGCTCGGTCTGGCCTGGGGCGTGCTGTTCCTGCTGCGTCTCGCCGTGCAGCTGCCGCTCTACCTCACCGATCAGGTGACCATGCTGGGCACGCTCAAGCTGATCATGGGACTGCCCCTGTTCGCACCGATGGTGGCGGTGACCTGGCTGGTCGTGCGGGCACTGTACCCACGCGCGAGATGAGCCCCGGCGGTCGCTGCCCATCTGCTAGATTTATCTTGACATCAAGATAAATGGCGGTTCTCGCCGAGCACCGCTGACAGGGCGCGGACGGTAAGGCCAGCCTTGCTAGCCCTGACGCTCGTTCGGCGAGCAAGATGGAAGGCGCCTGTCGCTCCCATCCGATCAGAAGGAGACGGATTCGTGTCCACGGTGAACAGCTTCGGTGCCAAGAGCACCCTGACGGTCGGCAGCACCGACTACGAGATCTTCCGCATCGACGCGGTGCCCGGTCACGAGAAGCTGCCCTTCTCGCTGAAGGTGCTGCTCGAGAACCAGCTGCGCACCGAGGACGGCGCGAACGTCACCAAGGCGCAGATCGAGGCCCTCGGCTCGTGGGACCCGTCGGCGGACCCCGACACCGAGATCCAGTTCACACCGGCGCGCGTGGTCATGCAGGACTTCACCGGCGTGCCCTGCATCGTCGACCTCGCGACCATGCGCGAGGCGGTCACCGCGCTGGGCGGCGACCCGAACCGGATCAACCCGCTCTCACCGGCCGAGATGGTCATCGACCACTCCGTCATCGCCGACCTGTTCGGCCGACCCGACGCGATCGAGCGCAACGTCGAGATCGAGTACCAGCGCAACGGTGAGCGGTACCAGTTCCTGCGCTGGGGCCAGACCGCGTTCGACGACTTCAAGGTCGTCCCCCCGGGCACCGGCATCGTGCACCAGGTGAACATCGAGCACCTCGCCAAGGTGATCTACGACCGGGACGTCGACGGCGTGCTGCGCGCGTACCCCGACACCTGCGTCGGCACGGACTCGCACACCACGATGGTCAACGGCCTGGGCGTGCTCGGCTGGGGCGTCGGCGGCATCGAGGCCGAGGCCGCCATGCTCGGTCAGCCGGTGTCGATGCTCATCCCCCGCGTGGTCGGCTTCAAGCTGACCGGCGAGATCCCCGCCGGCGTGACCGCCACCGACGTGGTGCTGACGATCACCGACTTGCTGCGCCAGCACGGCGTGGTGGGCAAGTTCGTCGAGTTCTACGGCGCCGGCGTCGCATCCGTCCCGCTCGCCAACCGCGCCACGATCGGCAACATGTCGCCGGAGTTCGGCTCGACCGCGGCGATGTTCCCCATCGACGACGTCACCCTCGACTATCTGCGCCTCACGGGCCGCGACGAGCACGCGGTCGACCTCGTCGAGCAGTACGCCAAGACGCAGGGCCTGTGGCACGACGCAGACAAGGAGCCCTCGTACTCCGAGTACATGGAGCTCGACCTGTCGACGGTCGTCCCCTCGATCGCCGGCCCGAAGCGCCCGCAGGACCGCATCCTGCTCTCCGAGGCCAAGGAGCAGTTCGAAAAAGACATCCTCAACTACGCCTCGCCCTCCGAGGGCGCAGTCGAGGTGGAGGGCACCTTCCCGGCGTCCGACCCGGGCACCGCCCCCGGCGTGGAGCGCGAGCACGTCTCGGAGGAGGGCGTGTCGTACCAGCACGAGAGCGCGCACAACGAGTCGATGCTGATCTCGGGCAGCGACCACGGTGCCTCCAACCCGGTGCCGGTGACGACCCCGGACGGCCAGCAGTACATCCTCGACAACGGCGCCGTCACGCTCGCGGCGATCACCTCGTGCACGAACACCTCGAACCCGTCGGTGATGATCGCCGCCGGCCTGCTCGCCCGCAAGGCGCGCGAGCGAGGCCTCAAGCAGAAGCCGTGGGTGAAGACCACGCTCGGCCCCGGCTCGAAGGTCGTCACGGACTACTACGAGAAGTCGGGCCTGGACAAGGACCTCGAGGGCCTCGGGTTCTACACCGTGGGCTACGGCTGCACGATCTGCATCGGCAACTCCG
Organism: Microbacterium sp. USHLN186; assembly: GCF_037145155.1. NCBI lineage: Bacteria > Bacillati > Actinomycetota > Actinomycetes > Micrococcales > Microbacteriaceae > Microbacterium > Microbacterium sp. USHLN186. The sequence continues at coordinate 604,381 of NZ_JBBCYA010000002.1, read as the reverse complement.
GTCCGCTGATCGAGGAGGTCTCGACCGCGATCAACGAGAACGACCTGGCCGTCACCGCCGTGCTCTCGGGCAACCGCAACTTCGAGGGCCGGATCAGCCCCGACGTGAAGATGAACTACCTCGCCAGCCCGCCGCTGGTGGTCGCCTACGCCCTCGCCGGCTCGATGCACTTCGACTTCGAGAACGACGCGCTGGGACAGGATGCCGACGGCAACGACGTGTTCCTCAAGGACATCTGGCCGGCGACCGAGGAAGTGCAGGAGATCATCGACAGCTCGATCTCGCGCGACCAGTTCATCAAGCAGTACGAGACGGTCTTCGACGGCGATGAGCGCTGGCGCAACCTGCCGACCCCCACCGGGCCGATCTTCGAGTGGGACGAGAACTCGACGTACGTGCGCAAGGCGCCGTACTTCGACGGCATGGAGCTGACGCCCGCCCCGGTCACCGACATCACCGGCGCGCGCGTGCTGGCCACCCTGGGCGACTCGGTCACCACCGACCACATCTCCCCGGCCGGCAACATCAAGGCGGGCACGCCCGCGGCGCAGTACCTCACCGAGCACGGCGTCGAGCAGCGCGATTTCAACTCGTACGGCTCGCGTCGCGGCAACCACGAGGTGATGATCCGCGGCACGTTCGCGAACATCCGCCTGAAGAACGCGCTCGTCAAGGCCGTCAACGACGGCAGGCAGATCGAGGGCGGCTTCACGCGCGACTTCACCCAGGACGGCGGTCCGCAGGCGTACATCTACGACGCCTCGCAGAACTACCAGGACCAGAACATTCCGCTGGTGATCTTCGGCGGCAAGGAGTACGGCTCCGGCTCGTCGCGCGACTGGGCGGCCAAGGGCACGAACCTGCTCGGTGTGAAGGCGGTCATCTGCGAGAGCTTCGAGCGCATCCACCGCTCGAACCTCATCGGGATGGGCGTGGTCCCGCTGCAGTTCCCGGCGGGCGAGACCTGGGAGAGCCTGGGCCTGGACGGCACCGAGATCGTCTCGATCGAGGGTCTGACCGCCCTCAACGAGGGCACCACGCCGAAGACGGTCAAGGTCACCGCGACGCCGAGCGAGTTCTCGGCCGAGGGCCGTGAGCCGATCGAGTTCGACGCGGTGGTGCGCATCGACACCCCCGGTGAGGCGGACTACTACCGCAACGGCGGCATCCTGCAGTACGTGCTGCGCTCGCTGGTCTGACCCGCGAAGGGAGGGGCTCGGATGCCGTGGCATCCGAGCCCCTTCGTCATCCCGCGTTAGAATGGCGGGATGCGCGCGACCATCCTGTCGCGCGGACGTAGAGTCGCGGAGGAGCGCTCATGCCGATCCTGCCGAGCATCACCGGTCCACGTGACCTCGACGCGCTCTCGCCGGCGGAGCTGACCGAGCTCGCCGCCGAGATCCGCGCTTTCCTGGTCGAGAACGTCGCTCGCACCGGCGGTCACCTGGGTCCGAATCTCGGCGTGGTCGAGCTGACCATCGCGCTGCATCGGGTGTTCTCATCCCCCGAGGACCCGTTCATCTTCGACACCGGCCATCAGTCCTATGTGCACAAGCTGCTCACCGGTCGTCAGGACTTCTCGCAGCTGCGCTCGCGCGGCGGCCTGGCGGGCTACCCGCAGCGGGCCGAGAGCGCGCACGATGTCGTGGAGTCCTCGCACGCCTCCAGCTCGCTCAGCTGGGCCGACGGGGTGTCGCGGGCGCTGACGGCGACCGGACGCGCCGACCGCCATGTCGTCGCGGTGGTCGGCGACGGCGCCCTCACCGGCGGCATGACCTGGGAGGCGCTGAACAACATCAGCGACGACAACGACCGCAATCTCGTGATCGTCGTCAACGACAACGGCCGCTCGTACGCGCCCACGATCGGCGGCATGTCGCGGTACCTCAACCGGGTGCGCACCACCGGCGCCTACCGTGACCTGCACCGCCGCTCCGACCGGCTGTTCCGCGCGTTCGGCCCCCTGGGCCGCGCGGTGTTCCGCGGCGTGCGCGGCGGCACGCACGGCTTCCTGGCCCGCTTCACGAACAACGTCGCGCTGTACTCCAACCTCGACATCAAGTACCTCGGCCCCGTGGACGGGCACGACATCCCGGCCCTGCTCGAGACGCTGCGCCTGGCGAAGGACTACGGCGCCCCGGTCATCGTGCACGCGATCACCGAGAAGGGCCGCGGGTATCAGCCCGCGCGCGATGACGAGGCCGACCAGTTCCACGCGGTGGGACGCATCGACCCGAAGACCGGCGGTGCGCTGTCGTCCTCCTCGGGCACCGCCTGGACGTCGGTGTTCGCGGACGCACTCGTGCAGGCCGGCCAGCGCGACGAGCGCGTCATCGCGATGACGGCGGCGATGCTGCGCCCCACCGGGCTCGCGCCGTTCGCGGAGCGCTACCCCGAGCGCGTCTACGACGTCGGCATCGCCGAGCAGCACGCCGTCGCCTCCGCGGCCGGGCTCGCCTTCGGCGGGCTGCACCCGGTCGTCGCCATCTACGCCACGTTCATGAACCGCGCCTTCGACCAGGTGCTGATGGACGTCGCCCTGCACCGCGCCGGCGTCACCTTCGTGCTCGATCGCGCCGGCGTCACCGGTCCGGACGGTCCGAGTCACCACGGTGTCTGGGATCTCGCGATGCTGCAGCTGGTGCCCGGCATCCGCATCGCCGCACCGCGCGACGGGCAGCGGCTGCGCGAGCTTCTCGACGAGGCAGTGACCGTCGACGACGCGCCGACGGTGCTGCGGTATCCGAAGGGCGACGTGCCCGACGCGATCCGGGCGCTGGAACGCCTGGCGGACGGCACCGACGTGCTCGCGCGTGGCGGGACGGACGATGTGCTCATCGTTGCGATCGGCGCGTTCGCACCGCTCGCGCTCGACGTGGCATCGCGGCTCGCGGACGCCGGTGTCGGCGCGACGGTGATCGACCCGCGGTGGGCGGTGCCCGTGCAGCCCGCGGTGGTCGAGCTCGCTGGACGGCACCGCCTGGTCATCACCCTCGAGGACGGCATCCGCGTCGGCGGCGTCGGCACCCGGGTCCGCCAGGTGCTGCGGGAGGCGGGTGTGGACACGGCCGTGGACGAGCTGGGTCTGCCCGGGGAGTTCCTCGAGCACGCCACGCGCGACGAGATCCTCGCCGACGCGGGACTCACCGCCGAGAAGATCACCTCCGACGTGCTGGCGCAGGTCAGCGGCACGCGGCTGCCGGTGGCCAAGGGAGCCGTGCGCACCGACGAGGACGTGCCGCTGCACGGCAACCGCTGACCTGCGGCTCAGCCTTCTTCCGCGAGCTCGGCGGCGACCACCTGCTCGACCAGCGGCAGCCAGCGACGGCGCTCCTCGTCGTCCAGGCCGATGCGTGTGCGCCGGTCCAGCACGTCCTCAGCGGTGCGTGCGCCTTCGCCGCGTACAGCCCGCTCGGCCGCCGCGCGCACCGACTCCTCGGTCGGCCTCGTCGGCGCGTCGTCCCACGCGCTGCTCGCGGTAGCGACGAGCGGCAGCGCGGATGTCGCACTGGCGGGGGCGCTGATGCCGCGGATGCGCAGCGCCAGGTCGACCGCGTCCTCGGCCATCCGTCGGTAGGTGGTCAGCTTGCCGCCGAGCACGGTGATGAACCCCTCGTCGGACACGGCGACCAGATGCCGGCGCGAGATGTCGGCGGTGGACTCCGCGCCGGTGTCGACCAGGGGGCGCAGACCGGCGAACGAGCCGCGGATGCTGCCGTGGCCGATCGGCTCGGTCAGCACCCGATTCACGCTCGCGAGGAGGAAATCGACCTCCGCGGCGGTCGGAGCCGCCGTGCGGGGAATCGGGCCGGGAGCATCCTCGTCGGTGAGGCCGACGATCACGCGGCCGGAGTGCTGCGGCAGCGCGAACACGTACCTGCTGGTCGAGCCGACCCTCGGCACCATGAGCGCGGCGGCGGGGTACCCGAGGTGGGCGGCGTCCAGGACGACGTGCGTGCCGCGACTGGGGCGCACCGCGATCGACGGGTCGAGCCCGCCCGCCCACACCCCGGTGGCGTTGATCACGCTGCGCGCCCGCAGCGTGAGAGTTTCTCCGGTGATCTCGTCCACCGCGTCGGCGCCGTCGCCGCGGAGGACCGTCGCGCGGACCCGGGTGAGGATGCGGGCTCCGCAGGCGGCCGCGGTGCGCGCCACGTCGACGACCAGGCGCGCGTCGTCGACGAGCTGACCGTCGAATGAGAGCACACCGCCGCGCAGCCGCTCCGCGCGCAGGGCGGGGACCAGACGCAGCGCCGTGCGCGGTGACACCGGCCGCGGCGCGGGCAGGACCGTCCCGGGTGTGCGGGCGTACCGTCGCAGCAGGTCGCCGAGGCACAGCCCGAGCCCGCCCGTCACCCGCTGTCCGGCGGTCACGCCGGGCAGGAAGGGCAGCAGCTGCGGCATCGGCCGGATCAGATGCGGTGCGATCACCGTCATCAGCAGGTGCCGCTCCCGCGCGCTCTCCACCGCCGTGGCCACGTCACCGGTGGCCAGATAGCGCAGCCCGCCATGCACGAGCTTCGAGCTGAACCTGCTCGTGCCGAACGCGAGGTCCTCCGCTTCGATCATGGTGACCCGCAGGCCGCGGCTCGCGGCATCCAGGGCGACGCCGGCCCCGGTGATCCCGCCACCGATCACCAGCACATCGGCGGTCTCGTCGGAGGCGCGACGCAGATCGAACCGGCGACGCGCCGGGGTGAGATCCGCGTCGCAGGAGGTCATGGTCGCAGATGCCCATCCAGGGCTGCGCGCAGCTCGCTGTGCCAGGCGTCCTCGTCGATGAGGTCGGCGACGGTGCCGTGGGAGAGGACAGCCGACTGCGCGATCATCAGGAGCATGACCGAGATCTGCCGTGCGTCTCCGCGACGCGCCGAGCCGTCATGTTGCGCCGCGGACACCGCGTCGGTCAGCCAGGCGAGGATCATCCGCTGGCTCGCGCCGACCCGCTGCAGTGTGTACCGCGTGAACACTTCGGGTTCGTCCTCGAGCAGACGGGCGAAGACGGCGTCGGACCGGAAGCGGCCGATGAAGCGCAGAATGTCATCGACCACCCCGGCTCGCCCGGGTGGAGGGGGCGTCAAGTCGGCGAGGATCGAGACGATTCGTCGCAGCAGCGCCGATCGCACCACGTCGTCGGCGTCGTTCCAGCTGCGGTAGATGGTCGGCCGGCTCAACCCCGATCGGCGGGCGAGCTCCGCCACGGTGAGGCCCCGCACGCCCCGTTGTGACAGAAGTCCGTCCGCAGCGTCGAGCACCCGCTGCTGCGTCGCATCCCACGTCGGCATCGATTGACGTTCTTCCATGATGTGTCACACTGTAACGCATGACGAGGGACATGGTCAGCGCGGACCCGGTCGGCCCGCCGCGCTGGAACGGATGGGGTGACCCCGACCGCGCGGTGACGCTGCCCGGCGCGGTCCGAGTGCTGCTGCCGGTGCTGCTGGGCCGCATCCGCCGTCCCGCTCCCGCGGCGACCCTCGCCGAGGTGCGTCTGGCGCCCTCCCGGCTCACCCCGGCGGACCTGGACGCGCTGCGATCCGTCGTCGGCGCTGAGGCGGTCGACACGACGGACGAGGCGCGGATCCGCCACGCCGGGGGCCGCTCGACGATGGATCTGCTGCGACGCCGCCATCCGGAGCAGGCCGCACCGGATGCCGTGCTGCGCCCCGCCGACCACGATCAGGTCGCCGCCTGCCTGCGATCGGCCGCGCAGCGCGGTGTCGCAGTCGTCCCCTACGGAGGCGGAACGAGTGTGGTGGGCGGTCTGGACCCCGAGCGCCGTGCGCACCGTGCCGTGGTCAGTCTGGATCTGCGTCGGCTGAGCGGCCTCATCGCGCTGGACGAGGTGAGCGGTGAGGCGGTCTTCGGTGCGGGAACCGCAGGCCCCGAGGCCGAGGCGCTCCTCGCCGCGCACGGTCTGGAGCTCGGCCATTATCCGCAGAGCTTCCGCTACGCCACGCTCGGTGGCTTCGCCGCCACGCGGTCGTCGGGGCAGAACTCCGCCGGATACGGACGCTTCGAGACCATGGTCACGGGACTGCGTGTTGCAGCACCCGGCGGCGATCTGGACCTCGGCCGCGCGCCGGGCTCGGCTGCCGGACCGGATCTGCTGCGCCTGTTCCTCGGATCGGAAGGCGCTCTCGGGGTCATCACCGAGGTGCGAGTGCGCGTGCACTCCCGTCCGAGCGAGCGCATCGTGGAGGCGTGGCGCTTCCCCAACTTCACCGCGGGGGTGGACGCCCTGCGCCGGGTCGCCCAGCAGGGCACCGGAGCGACGGTCATCCGTCTCTCCGATGAGTCCGAGACGGCGGTGAGCCTCGCGCAGATGGGTCGGATCGGACGCGCACTGAGCCGCGGGGCCTCGGCGGTGACCGTGTTCGAGGGTGCGGATGCCGCCGGGCGCCGGGAACGCACCGCGGCGGTCCTGCGGGTGGCCGGCGGAACCTCCGCCGGGGAGCACGATGCCGATGACTGGCTGCGCTCGCGCTTCGACGGCCCGTACCTGCGCGACGCCCTGCTGGATGCCGGAGTCTTCTGCGAGACACTCGAGACCGCGGCGAACTGGAGCCGCCTGCACGCGCTCAGGGGCGCAGTCGACCAGACACTGCGACGCGGGTTCGCGGATGCCGGCGCGAGGCCGTACATCATGTGCCATATCTCCCACATCTACCCGACCGGCGCCTCGCTGTACTTCACCGTGCTGGCCGGGGGGATGCCGGCGGACGCGCTGACGGCCTGGCTGCGGATCAAAGCCGCGGTGAACGACGCGATCATCGCGGCGAACGGCACCATCACGCATCATCACGCGATCGGCCGCGACCACGCGCCGTGGCTCGCCGACGAGATCGGCGAGACGGGCGTGCGCATCCTCGCCGCCGTCAAACGCGAACTCGATCCGAACGGCATCCTGAACCCCGGAGCGCTCGTGGCGGCCGTGTCGCAGAAGGGGTCCTGAGGTGGCGGGGCACATCGCGGTGCTCGGCAACCCGCGCGCGGGCATGGGACGCGGTCGGCGCGCGACCGACGGTGCGGTGGCCGCTCTGCGCGACGCCGGCGCCGATGTGCGGGTGCACGTGGGCCGATCGGCGGCGGAGACGGCTGCCCTGGCCGCCGGTGCCCTGGCGGAGCATCCGTCGGCGCTCGTGGTCGTCGGTGGCGACGGCACGCTGTCGGGCATCGTGCACCTGCTGCAGGACGGCCCCGTGCCCCTGGTGATCGTACCCGCCGGCACCGGCGACGATCTGGCCCGCGCGCTCGACCTGCCCAGGCGCGATCCGGCGGCGGCAGCGCTGCTGGCGCTGCACGGACGCGAGCGCACAGTGGATGTCGGCGAGGTGCGCAGCGGCGCGTCCGTGCATCCGTTCCTCACGGTCGCAGCCTTGGGCTTCGACGCCTGCGTCAGCGACCGCACGAACCGGCTGCGCTGGCCCCGTGGGCGCGGGCGCTACCATCTGGCGGTCGCGATCGAGGTGCTGCGGCTGCGCGCGCTGGAATTCGTCATCACCATGGACGGCGCGCCGCCCGAGCACGCACCTGGCACGCTCATCGCAGTGGGCAACACCGCCAGCTACGGTGGCGGCATGCCCATCTGCACCGGCGCCGACGTGGGCGACGGCCTGCTCGACATCGTCGAGGTCGCGCCGCTGAGCCGCGGCAGACTGGTGCGCCTGTTCCCGCTGCTGCTGCGCGGCGCGCACCTGCACCGCCGGGAGGTGCGGCACCGGCGGGCACGATCCGTGCACGTCAGCGCTGCGGGCCTCGTGGTGTATGCCGACGGCGAGCGGCTGGGCGAGGAGGAGTGCACCATCACCGTGCGTCCGTCCGCGCTGCGGATCATGACCGCGGGCGGGGGTGAGCGCGATGTCCGAGTTCGATGAGGACGTGGTGGTGGTCGGCTCGGGTTTCGGCGGTGCCGTCGCCGCCCTACGGCTGAGCGAGAAGGGCTACCGAGTGCGTGTGATCGAGGCCGGACGCCGCTTCGAGGACGCCGACTTCGCCCGCACGTCCTGGGACGTCCGGCGGTACCTGTGGGCACCTGCGCTGGGCTGCTTCGGAGTGCAGCGCATTCATCGGCTGCCGCACGTGATGATCCTCGCCGGCGCCGGGGTGGGCGGCGGCTCGCTGAACTACGCGAACACGCTCTATCAGCCGGGTGCAGCTTTCTTCGCCGACCCGCAGTGGCCGGCCGGCGTGGACTGGCAGGGCGCGCTCGAGGAGCATTACTCGACGGCGCGCCGGATGCTGGGAGTCGTGGAGCACTACCCGCACGAGGGACCGGTGGAGCGCATCATGCGCGCTGCCGCGGCCGACCTGGGTGTGGAGCACACGTTCCGCGCGGCACCGGTGGGCGTGTTCCTCGGCACGCCGGGGGTGCGGGTGCCGGATCCGTTCTTCGACGGTGCGGGTCCTGCGCGAACGGGGTGCACGCTGTGCGGCAACTGCATGGTCGGATGCCGGGTGGGCGCGAAGAACACGCTGATGAAGAACTACCTGGCACTCGCCGAGCGACGTGGCGCCGTCATCGAGGCGCTGCGCACCGTGACCGAGATCAGCGAGGATCCCCGCGGCGGCTTCCGGGTGACCACTCGTCCCAGTGGTGCATGGACCCACCGGCGGACGCGCACGATCCGCGCCGAGCAGGTCGTGCTCGCCGCCGGCACCTGGGGAACGCAGCAGCTGCTGCACCGGATGCGTGCGAGCGGAGCCCTGCCGCGGCTCTCCGCGGCGCTGGGGCGGCTCACCCGCACCAATTCCGAGGCGCTGGACGGCGCCGTCGCCACCCGGGTGCCGGCACGCGCGCGGCTCGCGGAGGGCGTCGCCATCACGACCTCATTCCACATCGACGAGCGCACGCACGTCGAGAACGTGCGGTACGGGCCGGGGTCCAACCTCATGGGCGCGCTCGCGACGCTGCTGGTGCGGGGGGAGCGTGCGCTGCCGCTGCGGCTGGCCGCTGTGTTCGGCGCCCTCGCGCGCCATCCCCTGCGTCAGCTGAGCCTGGGCTCGCTGCGCCGCTGGAGCGAGCGCAGCATCATCGCACTGGTGATGCAGAGCGCCGACAACTCGCTCACGCTCTCGCTGCGGCGGCGCTGGGGTCGCCCTGCGCTGACCAGCGTGCAGGGCCACGGCGAACCCAATCCGTCGTTCCTGCCGCAGGCCCACGTCGCGGCCAGCGCCATCGCGCGACGGATGCAGGAGGAGACCGGCGTGCACAGCGAAGCCCGCGGATCCTGGCCGGAGGTGTTCGGCATCCCGCTGACCGCGCACTTCCTCGGCGGGGCGGTGCTCTCCGACAGCCCCGACGGCGGAGTGGTCGACGCGTACCACCGGGTGTGGGGTCACCCGGGTCTGCATGTTGTCGACGGCGCGGCGGTGCCGGCGAACCCGGGGGTGAATCCTTCGTTGACGATCACCGCGCTGGCCGAGCGGGCCATGTCGCATTGGCCCTGCCGGGGCGCCCGCGACCTGCGACCTGCGCAGACGTCCTGACGGACGGCTGAGGGGCGGAGGGCGTCAGCCCACCGCCCCTCGTACGGTGCGCTCAGCGAGCCGCGACACCGCGGATCGGGGGCGTGTGGAAGGTGGCGCCGAAGACCCGCTCCGACGCGCCCTCCCGGTCGAGGTACGGCGACGCGCCGCCGTCGATGAAGGGCCAGCCCGCGCCGAGGATCAGGCACAGATCGATGTCCTGCACCTCGGGCACCACGCCCTCGTCGAGCATGAGCCGGATCTCCTGGGCCAGACCGTCCTGCACGCGGGTGAGGATCTCCGCGGCGGATGCCGGCGACGAGCCCACCGCGCCCTTGAGCGTCTTCTGCGCGGCCTTCGTCCAGCCGGTCACTCGACCGCCCTTGTCCTTCTCGACGACCTGGTCCAGTTCGGCCAGGGCGTGGAAGTTCTCGTTGGCGTAGAACCTGTCGGGGAAGGCGCGCACCATGGTGTCCTGCACGTGCGCGGCGACCTTCCAGCCGACGAGGTCGATGAGCTGGAACGGCCCCATCGGCAGACCGAGCGGCCCGAACGCCTTCTCGACGTCGGCGATCGGCGTGCCCTCGTAGACGGCGCGAGCGGCCTCTCCCATCACCTTCGCCAGCAGGCGGTTGACGACGAAGCCGGGGGTGTCGGCGGTGAGCACGGCGTTCTTGCCCAAGCCCCTGGCCACGACGAACGCGGTCGACAGGGCGGCGTCGGTGGTGTGCGAGGTCTTCACGATCTCGATCAGCGGCATCACCGCGACCGGGTTGAAGAAGTGGAAGCCCACCAGACGCTCGGGATGCGCCAGCTTCGCGCCGATCTCGGCCACCGACAGCGAGGAGGTGTTCGTGGCGAGGATGGCATCCTCCGCCACGATCCGCTCGATCTCGCCGAACACCTGCTGCTTGACCCCGACCTCCTCGAACACGGCCTCGATGACGAAGTCGCAGTCGGCGTACAGCGTCTTGTCGGTCGTGCCGGTGACCAGCGAGCGCAGCTTGTTCGCGGTGTCCGCGTCGATCCGGCCCTTCTGCTCGAGCTTGCCGATCTCCTCGTGGATGTGGGCGACGCCCTTGTCCACGCGCGCCTGGTCGAGGTCCGTGATCAGCACGGGCACCTGCAGTCGGCGCACGAACAGCAGCGCAAACTGGCTCGCCATCAGGCCCGCCCCGATGATGCCGACCTTCGTGACCTTCTTGGCGAGCGTCTTGTCGGGGGCGCCGACCGGCCGCTTGGCGCGCTTCTGCACGAGGTCGAACGCGTACATCGACGCGGCGAACTGATCGCCGGTGACGAGTTCTGCCAGCGCTTCGTCCTCCCGGGCGAAGCCCTCGGCCTTGGTGCCGCTCTTCGCCTTCTCGAGCAGGTCGAGCGCGACGTAGGGCGAGCGGGGCACGGTGCCGATCTTCGACTCCAGCATGTTGCGGGCCATCTTGATCGCGACGGGCCACTTCACGGTGCGCTCGATCTTGCCCGGCTCGTTCCTGCGCTCGACCTTGCGTCCGCCGAGCACGGCGTCCGCCCAGGCGAGGGAGTCCTCCAGGAAGTTGGCCGCCGGGAAGATGGCATCCATCAGCCCGAGCTCGAACGCCTGCTGCGGCTTGAGCATGCGGTTCTGCTTGAGCGGGTTCGAGATGACCACCTCGAGCGCCTTCTCGATGCCGATGAGGTTCGGCACGAGATATGCTCCGCCCCAGCCCGGGATGATGCCGAGGAAGACCTCGGGCAGCGCGAGGGCCGCGGCCGAGGCGTCGACGGTGCGGTAGCTGGAGTTCAGCGCGATCTCCATGCCGCCGCCCAGCGCGAGGCCGTTGACGAACGCGAAGGAGGGCACCCCGAGCTCGCTGAGCGAGCCGAGCACCTTGTGCCCGAGCTGCGCGATGAGACGGGCGTTGTCCTTCGAGCCCAGCCGGCTGATGTCGGACAGGTCGGCGCCGGCGGCGAGGATGTACTGCTTGCCGGTGATGCCCACCGCCTGGATCTCGCCCGCCGTCGCGCGGCGCTTCAGACCCTGCAGCGTCTCGCCGAGCTCGGTCAGCGTGGCGGGGCCCAGCGTGTTGGGACGGGTGTGATCGCGACCGTTGTCGAGCGTGATCAGCGCGAGGACCTTGCCTGAGGCGAGGCGGATGTCGCGCACGGGGGAGTGCGTGATCACCTCACCGTCGGCGAGGGCGGAGAGCGGCGTGAAATCGACGTCGGAATACTGCTCGTTGATCGTGTCGGCCATCGGGGTCACTTCCTCTTCTTGCCGTCGTAGTGCGGGTTCTCCCAGATCACGGAACCGCCCTGGCCGAGACCGACGCACATCGCGGTCAGCCCGTAGCGCACGTCCGGACGCTCGGCGAACTGCGCCGCGAGCTGGATCATCAGGCGGACCCCGGATGCCGCGAGGGGGTGACCCACCGCGATCGCACCGCCCCACTGGTTGACCCGGGGGTCGTCGTCGGCGATCCCGAAGTGATCGAGCAGGGAGATGACCTGGATGGCGAACGCCTCGTTCAGCTCGAACAACCCGATGTCGGAGATCGACAGGCCCGCCTTCTGCAACGCCTTCTCGGTGGACGGGATGGGCCCGATGCCCATGATCTCGGGCTGCACGCCGGCGAAGGCGAACGAGACCATCTTCATCTTCGGGGCGAGTCCGAACTCCTTCACGGCGCGGCCACCGGCCAGCAGCGACATGGTGGCGCCGTCGGTGAGCGGCGACGAGGTGCCGGCGGTCACGCGCCCGTGCGGGCGGAACGGCGTCTTCAAAGCGGCGAGGTCGGCCATGGTGGTGTTCGGCCGGCGTCCCTCATCCTCGGTCGCCAGACCCCAGGCGCCGTCGGCGTCCTTCACGGCGACCGGCACGAGGTCGGGCTGGATCTTGCCGGCGTCGTAGGCGGCCTGCACCTTGTGCTGGCTCAGCATGCCGAAGCGGTCCGAGCGCTCCTTGGTCAGGTGCGGGAAGCGGTCGAAGATGCGCTCGGCGGTGACGCCCATGTTGAGCGCGCCCGGATCGACCATCTTCTCCGCGACGAAGCGCGGGTTGGGGTCGGCGTTGCCGCCGATGGGATGGTGGCCCATGTGCTCGACACCGCCGGCGAGGGCGAAGTCGTACATGCCGACGCCGATGGAGGCGGCCATGGTGGTGACGCTCGTCATCGCGCCCGCGCACATGCGCTCCACGGCGAGACCGGGCACGGTCTGCGGCAGGCCGGCGAGGATGGCCACCGAGCGGCCGAGAGTGAGCCCCTGATCCCCGGTCTGCGAGGTCGCGGCGATCGCGACGTCATCGATGCGGTCGCCGGGGACGGCCGCATTGCGCTGCATCAGGCCGATGGTCGCCTTGACGGCGAGGTCATCTGCGCGGGTGTTCCAGTACATGCCCTTTTCGCCGGCGCGCCCGAATGGGGTGCGCACTCCATCGACGAAGAAGACGTCCGAGATCTCGGCCACTCTGCCTCCATAGGTTGGGGTTCTCCTCCACCCTAGGGAGCGGCAAATGGCGCCCGGAATCGGTTGGGTCGAACCTACGAAGCGGTGGGGAACCCGTCCGCGGCGGCTTGCGTCCCCTCTACAAACGCATCGGCGATCTTCTGTGCAGTATGCGCAACCTGCCAGGGTCGCGCGCCGAGCGCGATGAGCGCGGCACCGATGCTCGCCGCGTCGAGCTCGGCCGGCGGCTGCCAGGCCAGACGGCGCAGATGATCGGGTGTGAGCAGGTTCTCGGTGGGCATGTGCAGCTCGTCGGCGATCGCCTCGACCACGCGGCGGGCCGCCTTGAGGCGCAGGTCCGCTTCCGGGTTGCGATCCGACCATGCGCGCGGCGGCGGCAGGGCATCGCTGGGTACACGCTCGCGGGGCAGGTCGTCGGTGCTGCGGCCGCGTTCGATCGCCGCCCACCAGCGATCCAGCTGAGTGCGGCTGGCGCGGCCGTTGAACTCCTTCAGCCCGACGAGCTCCTGCTTCGAGCGGGGTGCGGCGAGCACGGCGGCCAGCAGCGAGCGATCGGGCACCAGGCGGCCGGGGGAGACATCGACGTGCTCGGCGTACTGCTCCCGCGCGTTCCAGAGCTCGCGGGCGACGGCCAGCTGACGCGCCCCGCGCACGCGGTGCAGCCCGCTCAGCCGCCGCCAGGGCTCCTCGCGCGCAGGCTTCGGTGGTCGCGCGAGAGTGGCGGTGAACTCCTGCTCGGCGATGTCGAGCTTGTTCGCTTCCGCCAGCTCGGCCACGAGGGCGTCCCGCACGTCGACCAGGTGCAGCACGTCGAGTGCGGCGTACTCCAGCCAGGGTGCCGGCAGCGGGCGCGTCGACCAGTCGGCGGCGGAGTGCGCCTTGGCGAGCGAGATGCCCAGCGTGTGCTCGACGACAGCGGCCAGTCCGAAGCCCTCGCTGCCCAGCAGGCGAGAGGCGAGCTCCGTGTCGAAGATGCGCGACGGCGTCAGAGCGAGCTCGCGCAGCGACGGCAGATCCTGGCTCGCGGCGTGGAACACCCATTCCGCGTCGCCGATCGCCTCCTGCAGCGCGGTGAAGTCCCCGATCGCGGGCGGGTCGAACAGGAACACGCCGGCATCCCGCCGGTACACCTGCACGAGGTAGGCGCGCTGGGAGTAGCGGAAGCCGGATGCCCGCTCCACGTCGACCGCGACCGGACCCGACCCGTCCGCGAGTGCGGCCGCGGCCCGCTCGAACTCCGTACGCTCATCGATCACGGAGTACTCAGCCACGTGCGCCCCTTCTCGCGCCGAACACGGCGACGTCCTCTGAACCGGGCGGCAGACCTGCCAGCATCCCGACCAACTCCGCCCATGCTTCCACATGCGGGCGCAGGGGGGCGTGCGGGGTCCAGGACGCGCGCAGCTCGATCTGCGCGCCGTCGCCCTCCGCGGCCAGGCCGCCGAAGCCCTTGGAGAGCATCTTGGTCGATGTGCCCGACTCGGAATGGTATCCGGCCCCGCGCGAGTCGAGGGCGTCGACGAGCCACGACCACGCCACGTCCGCGAGCAGCGGGTCGGTGCCGATCTCGGGTTCGAGGGGCGCCTGTGCGAACGCCACGATCCGCCACGCACCGCCCCACGCGTCCGGCTCCTCGGGGTCGTGCAGCAGGACGAAGCGTCCGGTGCCGTACAGCGAGTCCCCGTGGTCGTCGGGCCGGACGTCGGCGGCGAGGGCGAGGGTGAACGGGGCGAGTCCGGTGGGGGAGGGGATCTCCCGCACCACGATGTCGGCGCGGAACGGGGTCTCGCGCAGCTCTGCCGCCGCAGCGGAGAACAGCGCTGCGGCATCCGGGTGTGCGGTCACGTCGACAGGCTAGAGTCAGGAGGCGATGAAGAGTCTCAGGCACGCCGTAGCCATCGCCCTCCCTGCCGCGGCCGCCGCGGGCGCGGCGCTGACATACGGGGTGCTCTCCACCGCGCGGCGTGTGGTCACGCCCGCGCCGCGGCGCAGCGACACGCAGATCCTCGCCGTCGACACCGGCGCGCAGACCATCCAGCTCAGCCGCACGGCGGACACCGAGCTGCCGGGGCGCTACGGGCTGTTCACGACGGGCACGTACGGGTACGTGAAGCTGGGCGCGGTGCTCGACCTGGACGCCCGTTCGGTGCGGCGCAAGCTGCTCACGCAGATCGAGACGGGCGCGCAGGTTGACCGCGATGCGGCGTTCAGCGGCTGGTACCACGTCACCCCCGCCGAGCTGCATCTGCCCTGGGAGAGCGTCCTGATCGGCTCACCGGCCGGCCCCTGCCCGGCGTGGCTGTTCCCCGCAGCGTCGTCCACCTGGGTCATCCAGGTGCACGGGCGCGGCACGACTCGATCCGAGTGCCTGCGCGCGGTGCCGGTGCTGCACGCGCTCGGGCTGCCCAATCTCGTGATCTCCTACCGCAACGACGACGAGGCACCGCGCTCGCGCGGCGGCGGCTACGCGCTCGGGGCCGCGGAGTGGGAGGACGTGGATGCCGCGATCGCGTACGCGCTGCATCACGGCGCGACCCGGGTGGTGCTGATGGGCTGGTCGATGGGCGGGGCGATCGCGCTGCAGACGGCGGTCTCGTCACGGCACCGTGACGCCGTGGCCGGACTCATCCTGGATTCCCCGGTCGTCGACTGGCGCACGGTGCTGCGCTTCCAGGCGCGCGAGGCCGGACTGCGCGAGCCGCTGCCGGCACTCGCGATGGGTGCGCTGCAGAACTCCGTCCTCGCCCGTCTCAGCGGGGCCGACAAGGCGATCCCGTTCGATCGACTTGACATGGTCGCGCGCGCCTCCGAGCTCGAGGCGCCGATCCTCATCCTGCACAGCGACGACGACGGCTTCGTGCCCTCCGACGCGTCGCACGCGCTGGCGCAGGCCCGTCCGGATCTCGTGACCATGCCGCCGTTCGCGGTGGCGCGGCACACGAAGATCTGGAACTACGACCAGGACGGCTGGAGCGCCGCGATCACCGACTGGATCACCGCGCAGGGGCTGCACGCGGCACCTCGATGAAGTGCGGCGCGGCTCAGCGCTTCGCCTCCACCTGCCGCTTGGCGCGCATCAGCATCCCGGTCATCCCGCCGATCCGCAGCGGGGAGACCAGCCGGGTCAATCCGATGCTCTGCGGATAGTCGTTGGGGATCGCGAGCACCTCGTCGACCGTGAGACCGGTGATGCCCTGCGCGAGGATGCTGGCGAAGCCGCGCGTCGTCGGGGCCTCCGGCGGCGCCATCGCGTGCATCGCGACGACGCCGTCGGTGACCTCGACGTAGATGTAGACGGGGGACTGGCACTCGGCGACGCGCTCGCACATCTCCGGATGCCCGGCGATCTCCTCCGACACCGGAGGCAGCTCGTTCGCGAACTCCAGCAGCAGCTCGAGGCGGTCGGCTTCGGGGAGCTCGAGGAACTCGTCGCGGAACTCGGCGAGAACAGCAGGGACGGTGGTGTCAGTCATCCCTGCCATCTTCGCATCTCAGAGCGTGCCCGGCTCGCTGCCGCTGACGATCGGCACGCGCACCGCGCTGCCCCACTCGGTCCACGAGCCGTCGTAGTTGCGCACCTTGTCGATGCCCAGCAGGTGCTTGAGCACGAACCAGGTGTGACTGGAGCGCTCACCGATGCGGCAGTACGCGATCACGTCGTCGCTCTCGCCGATCCCCGCCTCGTCGCGGTAGATCGCCTCGAGCTCAGCGCGAGGCTTGAAACCGCCGTCCTCGGCGACCGCCCGGCCCCACGGCACGCTCTGCGCGGTGGGGATGTGACCCGCGCGCAGCGACCCCTCCTCGGGGTAGGCCGGAGCGGTGGTGCGCTCACCGGTGTACTCCTCGAGGGAGCGCACATCGATCAGGGGCCCCTGGCCGATGAACGCCAGCACGTCCTCCTTGTACGCGCGCAGCTGCGAGTCATCCCGCTCGACGACGGGGTACTCGGTCGCGGGCCGCTGCGGCTTCTCGGTGGTCAGCTCGCGACCCTCGGCAATCCACAGGTCACGTCCTCCGTCCAGCAGACGGACATCCTCGTGGCCGAACAGCGAGAACACCCACAGGGCGTACGCGGCCCACCAGTTGTTCTTGTCGCCGTAGATGACGACCGTGTCATCGCGAGCGATGCCCTTGCGGCTGAGGAGCTCGGCGAAGCCCTTCCCGTCGACGTAGTCGCGGACCACAGGGTCGTTCAACTCGGTGTGCCAGTCGATCTTGACCGCGCCGGGGATGTGGCCGGTCTCGTACAGCAGCACGTCCTCGTCGGATTCCACGACGACCAGGCCCGGGGTGTCGAGGCGCTCGGCGAGCCATTCGGTGCTCACCAGCCGTTCGGGAACGGCGTACTCGGCGAACTTGGCGGATGACGTGTCGTGATCGACGGCCACGGTGGCTCCTCTGGGTCGGGCGGGCAGGCGACGGCGTAAAGTTGAGCCGTCCCTACCGACGATAGATCCCCTGACGCGCACCTGCATCCGGATCGTAAGACTATGACCTCAGGAACGTGATGACCCCGCAGACCAGCACGGAGGCCGTGCACCTCACCGAGCGCACGCCCGTCGTGACCGGAACCGAGATGCTGGCGAGTCTCGTCCCGCCGCCGCAGTTCGACGCCGCGACGTTCGACAGCTATCGCGCCGACGAGCGCTATCCCTCGCAGGAGGCGGCGAAGCAGCTGCTGCAGCGCTTCGCCGGCGGCGTGGCGCCGGTGCGCCGCGGCAGCCTGTTCCGTCGCGCGCCGAAGGAGACCCCGATGAAGCCGGGGGTGTACCTCGACGGCGGGTTCGGCGTGGGAAAGACCCACCTGCTCGCGGCGGTGTACCATGCCTTCCCCGCCCGCAGGAAGTACTTCGGGTCGTTCATCGAGTACACCGCGCTGGTCGGCGCGGTCGGCTACAAGAACACGGTCGATCTGCTGCGCGGCTCCGACCTGCTCTGCATCGATGAGTTCGAGCTCGACGACCCCGGCGACACGATGGTCATGACCCGGCTGCTCGGCGAGCTGGTGGCATCCGGCACCCGCCTGGCCGCCACCTCGAACACGCCGCCGAATGCGCTCGGCGAGGGCCGCTTCGCCGCGCAGGACTTCCTGCGCGAGATCCACGCGATGTCCCAGAGCTTCGAGACGCTGCGCATCGACGGCGTCGACTACCGCCAGCGCGCGATCGACGGCACGGCGCGCGTGGCCGACGACGCGCAGTACGCGGCGGCGATAGAGGCGGCCGCGGCGAAGGGCAGGGCATCGGACGACGCGTTCCCGGCACTGATCCAGCACCTCGCGCAGGTGCATCCCTCGCGCTACATCCGCCTCATCGACGGCCTCGACCTGGTGGGGCTGCGCGACGTGAGGGTGCTGACCGACCAGTCCGAAGCGCTGCGCTTCGTCGCGTTCGTCGACCGGGTCTACGACGCGCAGCTGCCGATCGTCGCGACCGGCGTCTCGCTCGACGAGGTCTTCGCCGATGAGATGCTCGGCGGCGGGTACCGGAAGAAGTACCTGCGCGCTGTCTCGCGCCTGAACGCGCTGACGCACTCGGTCGCGCCGTGACCGCCGCCGCGTAACACGATCGTCACACCGCGCGGCGACGCGTAACGCGCACGCAACACGACGCGACGGCGGGGGAAACATCACCGCCGCAGACTTGCCTCGTTCGTTCAGACGAAGGAGGTTCGACATGGATGCGACCGGCAACGTGTCGTGGGTGATCACCGCGACCGCGCTCGTGCTGCTGATGACGCCGGGGGTGGCGTTCTTCTACGGCGGTCTGGTGCGCGCGAAGAGCGTCATCAGCATGATGATGATGAGCTTCGGGGCGATCGGGCTCATCGCGGTGCTGTGGATGCTGTACGGCTACTCGATGAGCACGGTCTCGTCTCCCGAGCAGTTCGCCGGTGACCCGTTCGCGGACTTCGGGCTGGCGGCCGCAGCCGCCTCCCCGGACGCGAACGTCGCCCTGCTCAGCGTGGCCTACGGCGCGACGTTCGCGATCATCACCGTGGCCCTGATCTCGGGAGCCATCGCCGATCGCGCGCGCTTCGGCGCGTGGCTGATCTTCGTGGGTGTCTTCGGCACCGTCGGCTACTTCCCGGTGGCGGCGTGGGTGTGGGGCGGCGGATGGATCATGCACCTCGGCACGACGCTGTTCGGCGCCGACAGCGGGATCGCCGTCATCGACTATGCCGGGGGCACGGCCGTGCACATCAACGCCGGCGCGGCGGCGCTCGCGCTCGCCCTCGTGCTCGGCAGGCGGATCGGGTTCGGCCGCGAGCTGCACAAGCCGCACAACGTCCCCCTGACGCTGCTGGGGTCGGCCCTGCTCTGGTTCGGGTGGTTCGGCTTCAACGCGGGTGCGGAGTGGCTCTCCGACGACATGAGCAAGGTCGGGCTCATCGCGGTGAACACACTCGGCGCGGCGGCGGCGGGAATCCTCGGCTGGGTGCTGGTCGAGCGGCTGCGCGCGGGTAAGCCGACCTCGGTCGGCGCGGTGTCGGGGCTGGTCGCCGGCCTGGTGGCGATCACACCGGCGTGCGCGAACCTCGCTCCGGGGTGGGCGCTGCTGCTGGGAGCGCTGGCGGGGGCGGCGTGCGCGCTGGCGGTCGAGGTGAAGTTCCGCCTCGGCTTCGACGACTCGCTGGATGTGGTGGGTCTGCACCTGGTGGGTGGACTGCTCGGCACGGTCTATCTCGGATTCTTCGCGACTGGCCAGGGGCTGTTCACCGGTGGCGACGCACGGCTGCTCGCGGTGCAGGTGCTCGCGGCCGGTGGGGTGATGGTCTACTCCTTCGTGGTGGCGTTCGCGATCGGCTCGGCCATCCAGCGCACGATCGGCTTCCGGGTCACCGGCGAGGACGAGATCGCGGGAGTCGACCTGGCCGTGCACGGTGAGGAGGGGTACGCGCTGGCCCCGGTCGGCGCCGGCCCGACGGCGGCAGAAGCTCGCTGACCCCGATCCGGGGGCGCGGGTAGGGTGGGCGGGTGAGCTCTAGAAGCAGGATCGCCGCCGCTCTCGCCGGCGCCCTCGGTCGGCTGCTGCAGCCGCGCACGCAAACCGTGCAAATCGACCCGGGGCGGGTGTCCGACGTCCGCGTCGGCTATTCGCCGTCTCGCAACCGCCTGCCGGATTCCGGGGAGGTCATCTGGACGTGGGTGCCCTACGCCGAGAACGACGGCCGCGGCAAGGACCGTCCGGTGCTCGTGATCGGCAGGCACCGAGGCGGGCGCGTCTACGCCGTGCGCATGACCAGCCGCGCTCATGACGGCGAGCGCGACTTCATCGGTATCGGATCCGGCGCCTGGGATGGTCAGGGACGCGAGTCGTGGGTCGACATCGAGCAGCTCTACAGCGTGCATCCGGAGGGGATGCGCCGCGAAGCCGCCGTGCTGGATCGACGTCGCTACGAGCGAGTGGCACAGGCGCTGATCGCCCGGTACGGCTGGGCCCGCATCTGACCGGACGCGGTTAGCATCTTCCCCCGGCCGGCGGCAAGGCGGGTGCGGACGGTCCGACCCGGGGACACAGTGTCGGCATGGGCAACAGAGCGACGGGACTGACGGAGCCGGCTCCGGGCGTGCACCGCCTGGATGTCGCGCATGTGAACTGCTATCTGGTGCGCACCGACGACGGGCTCACCCTGGTCGACGCAGGCCTGCCGCGCAGCGCGCGCCTGCTCGATACGCTGCTGAAACGCCTGGGCGCCCGGCGTGGCGACATCGACGCGGTGGTGCTCACCCACGGCCACTTCGACCATGTCGGCATGGTGCGAGCGCTTGTCGGCGAGGGTGTGCCCGCGGTCGTGCATCCGGCCGATCGGCGTCTGGTGCGCCATCCCTACCGCTATGCGCACGAGGCCCCGATCTGGAGCTATCCGCTGCGGCATCCGCAGATCCTGCCGACGATGGCCGCGATGGCCTGGAACGGCGCCCTCACGGTGCGCGGCGCCGACGTCGCCGCATCGCTCGCCGACGGAGAGATGCTCGACGTCCCCGGCCATCCGCGCGTGATCGCGACGCCCGGGCACACAGATGGACACTGCGCCCTGTTCTTCGAGCACCTCGGGGTGATGATGTGCGGCGACGCACTGGTCACCCTCGACCCGTACACCGGTCACCGCGGACCGCAGATCGTCGCCGGTGCGGCCACTGCCGACAGTCCGCAGGCGCTCGCCTCGCTGGAGGCGCTGCGGCAGGCGGGGGAGCGCATCCTGCTGCCAGGGCACGGCGACCCGTGGACCGGCGGTGCGAGTGCGGCGATCGATGCCGCGCTGCGACTCGGCGCACACTGACCGCTTCCGCCCGCACCGCTCGTCAGGAGACGGACGGACCGCCGTCGCCGGCCTCAGCCGACTGCGGCGGCGATGGCGGCCTCGGCGGTCGGCTGCGCGAAGGAGAAGCCGCTGCTGGTCAGCGTCCGGGGTGTGACGTCGGCGTCGGAGAGCAGCAGCGAGTCCGCCGCCGGGTGGCCGAGCACCAGCCGCAGCGCCCACGCTGGGGCGGGCAGCAGGTACGGCCGGTGCAGCCGGGCGGCGAGCGTGCGTCCGATCTCATTCGCGGTGGCGCGCGTGGGGCCGGCGAGGTTGACCGGTCCGGCGATGTCGCTGTCGATCAGGCGCCGGATGGCGCGCACCTCGTCGTCCAGCGAGATCCACGGCCATACCTGCCGCCCCGAGCCCAGCGGTCCGCCCAGGCCCAGGCGGGTCAGGGCGATCATCGGCTTCAGCACGGCATCCGGATGCAGCAGCGGCGCCGTGCGCAGCAGGACCACGCGAGTCGCGTCGGCCGCACGGCGTGCCTCCGCCTCCCACCGCACGCACACCTCGGCGAGGAAGGTGCGCCCGGGCGACGAGGACTCGTCGAGACTCTCCCCGGGGCGATCGCCGTAATACCCCACGGCGGAGGCGGAGAGCAGCGCCGGCGCGGACGTGCCCAGCGCGATGAGCGCATCCGCGAGCACCGCGGTGGGCTCGATGCGCGAGCGCAGCAGCGTCTGCTGGTACTGCCGGCCCCATGGCAGGCGCCCGATGCTTGCACCGTTCAGGTTGATCACTGCCGTCGCCCCGGCGAGCACCTCGGGATCGAGTGGCGCACCGGTCAGCCACTCGATCTCGTCCGCCCCGCGCGGCGGACGTCGCACGAGGTGCACGACCCGGATGCCATCGGCGCGCAGCGACTGGGTCAGCGCGCCTCCGATGAGCCCGCTCGCCCCTGAGATCACCACGCGCGATGCGCTCATCCGATCCGCCCTCCTCTGACCGCCGCCGATGGCGCGCCGGTGCCGCCGATCATAGGGCACGCCCGGAATCGGCGGCTCCGGGGCGCAGCACGACCTTGATGCAGCCGTCCTCCTTGCGCTGGAACTTGCGATACAGATCCGGTGCCTCGGTGAGCGCAGCGTGATGGGTGGTGAGATCCATCACACCGAGCGGATCCGCCGGGTCTTCCACGAGGGGGAGGACCTCGTCCGTCCACCGCTTGACGTTGCACTGTCCCATGCGCAAGGTGATCTGCTTGTCGAACATGGTCTTCATCGGCAGGATGTCGGCATCGCCGGCGTACACGCCGCTGAGCGAGACCGTGCCGCCACGGCGCACGATGTCGATGGCGCTGTGCAGTGCGGCCAGCCGGTCCACGCCGGCGTGCTCGAGGACCGTCCGCGAGAGCGGGTCGGGCAGCAGACCGACCGCCTGCTGCAGCACAGAGATGCCGGGGCTGCCGTGCGCCTCGAGCCCGACGGCGTCGATGACGGCGTCCGGACCCCGCCCCTGCGTGAGATCGCGCAGCTGCTCCGGAGTGTCTCCGTCGAGATCGAACACCTCGATGCCGTGCCGAGCCGCCATCGCGCGCCGCTCCGGCACGGGCTCGACAGCGAGCACGCGGTGCCCGCGTGAGCGGGCGATCCGCGCGGCGAACTGTCCGACCGGACCGAGACCGAGCACCGCGACGGTTCCGTCGGTGGGAATCTGCGCGTATTCGACGCCCTGCCACGCGGTGGGCAGGATGTCGCTGAGGAAGAGGTAGCGCTCGTCGGGAAGATCGTGGCCGACCTTGACGTGGTTGTAGTCGGCGAGCGGAACGCGCAGGTACTCGGCCTGGCCGCCGGGAACCTGGCCGTACAGCTTGGTGTAGCCGAACAGCGCCGCGCCGCTGCCGTACTCGCGCACCTGGGTCGTCTCACACTGCGACTGCAGTCCGCGGCGGCAGAACCAGCAGGTACCGCAGGAGATGTTGAACGGGATGACCACCCGGTCACCGGGCTGCAGGGTGCGGATGTCGGCGCCGACCTCCACGACCTCGCCCATCGTCTCGTGACCGAGGATGTCGCCGCGATCGAGGAAGGGGCCGAGCAGCTCGTACAGATGCAGGTCCGAGCCGCAGATCGCCGTGGAGGTGACGCGGATGATCGCATCGGTGGGTTCGATGAGCACCGGATCGGGGACGTCGTCGATGCGGACGTCGCGCTTGCCGTGCCAGGTCAGTGCCTTCATGAGTCGCTCCTTGTCTCGGCGCCCGCGTTCGCGAGCGGCATCTGCGTGGTCTGTGCGGGGGCGCGATCGCGCGCGGCGGCCGCGTGGACGCAGCCGCCGGACGCCGGCATGGTGGGCAGGCGCCGCCGGTCGACCGTGAGCCCCTCGCCGGAGATCTGCACGCGGGGGTCGCTCAGCGCGGCGATGGCGGCGGCGAGCCCGACCACCGCCAGCTTCTCGCCGGGGCAGCGGTGCCCGCTCTGCACCTGTGCGCCGCCGTGCGGGATGAACGTCTCGATGGCCTCGTAGTCCGGCTGAGTGAGGAAGCGCTCGGGGCGGAACCGGGCGGGGTCGTCCCACGAGGACTCGTCGAGGTCGGTGCCGAGGATGTCGATCACCACGCGACCGCCTGCGGGGACGTGCTGGCCGTCGAAGGCGATGTCGGTGAGGGCGCGTCCGGGCAGCATCGGCACGAAGGGCGCCGTGCGGCGGATCTCCTGGGCGAAGGCGGTGGCGAGCGGGCCGCCGACGAGCTGCTCGCGTTCGGCGGTCTCGGCGTGGATGCGGCTGCGCCACTGCGGGTGCTCGTGCAGGCGGCGCGCGGCGAAGGCCACGAAGCGGGCGACGGCGATGAGGGGCCGGATGCTGTTCTGCAGCTCGACGCCGGCCAGCCGATCGGTCAGCAGGCGGCCGTCGTGGTCGCGGTGCCAGGCCCACTGGTGCAGCGCGGTGTGCTCCGGCGGGGTGAGGACGCCGTCGCGCACGGCGCGGATCAGGCGGGCGGCCTGCCGGTCGGACCAGATGCGGTTGAACAGCGCGAGCGTGAAGGCCGGCGTGAGCGGACGACCGAACCCGTCGACGATCTGCGCGAGGCGCTGGGCCCAGCGGGTGCGCGCGTCGGTGGTGCCGGGCAGCCCTGCCCACGTCATCCCGGCCCGGCCAAACACGCCGACCGCCGCGTCGTAGGCGCTGCGTCGCACTCCGGCGACCCAGTCGTGCAGCGCACGCTGCCATTCGCGTTCGAGCTCGGGCAGCAGTCGGCGCACCTGGGCGTCCTCGTAGGCCACGTCGACGAAGGTCGCCTTGCGGTGCAGGTGCGCGGCGCCGTCGAGGCTGTGCACCGAGCCGTGCCCGAACAGCGTCTCCTGCACGAAGCGCGGCAGGGCCCCGTGCCGCGCGATCCGGCTCTCGTCGTAGAACAGCCGCACGCCCTCCGCGCCGCGCACGAACACGGCGCGGTGACCGAGCAGCCGCATCGGGGCGCCGCGGGCGCCGTCACGTACCCGCGCCCAGATCCGCGAGCCGAGGTCGTATCCGTGCACGAAGAGCAGGGGAGCGTCGTCTGTGAGGCGGGGGAGCATGCCGACAAGCCTGCGCTCTGCCGGTGCGACGCGGAACGGGGGCGCGCATCGCGCGTGACTGTGCTAACGGCAGAGGCGCGCATTGAGACGAAGAAGACCCCGTCAGGATGCTGACGGGGTCTTGCTGGTGGGCGATGCCGGACTCGAACCGACGACCTCTTCCGTGTGAAGGAAGCGCGCTACCAACTGCGCCAATCGCCCATGTGGAGTTGTGCTGTGCACGGTGGCACAGTCAGAAAGCATACCCGATGAGCGGCTTCGCCCTGACACCGGACAGCCTGCCGGGCGTGGCGCAGAGGCCGGTGGCGGTGACACGCCCGGCAGCCGGGGGCGGTTTGGCGATGGGCCGATCCTGGGCTAATGTATTTCAAGTGCCCGGGACGCCGGGAACGAAACAGAATATGCGGATGTAGCGCAGTTGGTAGCGCATCACCTTGCCAAGGTGAGGGTCGCGAGTTCGAGTCTCGTCATCCGCTCGAGTGCAGAAGCCCCCTTCGGGGGGTTTCCGCATGTGGGTTCGAATCCACCTCGCGGTGGCGTGGCCGAGAGGCTAGGCACCGGCCTGCAAAGCCGTTTACACGGGTTCGAATCCCGTCGCCACCTCTCGCACAACTGAACAGCCTTCTAGGCGCGATTGGCGCAGCGGTAGCGCGCTTCCCTGACACGGAAGAGGTCACTGGTTCGATCCCAGTATCGCGCACAGACGAAGACCCCCGGCTCTCGCCGGGGGTCTTCTGCGTTCCCCGCGCCCGGCGTGCGCTCAGCGGCCGCGCTTGACCACGTCGTAGGCGGCCAGTGCCGCCTTGCGGCTCTCACCCAGGTCGACGATCGGCTCGGCGGGGGCATCCGCCGCCCACTCGCGCACGTAGTGGCCGTCGGCGTCGAACTTCTTCGCCTGCAGCTCGGGGTTGAAGATGCGGAAGTAGGGTGCGGCATCCGCGCCGGAGCCGGCGACCCACTGCCAGTTGAACGCGTTGGCGGCCTCGTCGGCGTCGACGAGTGTGTCCCAGAACCATTGCTCGCCGTGTCGCCAGTCGATCAGCAGATTCTTGATCAGAAACGATGCCGTGACCATGCGCACCCGGTTGTGCATGTACCCCGTGTGCCAGAGCTCTCGCATCCCCGCGTCGACGAGCGGGATGCCGGTGCGCCCCTGCTGCCAGGCGCGCAGGTGGGTCGGCTTGAGCCGCGGCCACGGGAAGCGGTCGAACTCGGGGCGCAGATTCTTCGTCGCCAGGTCGGGGAAGTGGTAGAGGGTGTGCCAGGCGAACTCGCGCCAGCCGATCTCGGAGAGGAACCGGCCCGCCCCGTCGACATCGGTCGCCTCGTGCCACACCGTGAACGGGCTGACCTCGCCCCACCGCAGCCGCGGGGAGAGCTGCGAGGTGGCGCCCGCGGCGGGTTCGTCGCGGGTCCGGTCGTAGTGCGCGAGATCCTCGGTGAGGAACGCCCGCAGGCGCCGGCGGGCGGCTGGCTCTCCGGGCTCCCATGTCTCGCGCAGGCCGCCGGCCCAGTGCGGGCGCGTCGGCAGCAGCCCCCACGAGTCCAGGGAGTCGGATGCCGGCGTGCGGCCGGGGCCGTGCAGTTCACGCGGCTCCGGTAAGGGAGCGCGTGGCGCGGGCAGGGCCAGGCAGGCCTGCCAGAACGGGGTGAAGACCGAGAAGTGCGTGCCGGAACCGGTGCGCACGGTCCACGGCTCGAAGAGCAGCGAACCGGCGAACGAGCGCACCTGGACGCTGTCCTCGCGCAGCCGGGCCTTCAGCGCCGTGTCGATCTCCCGTTCCGCGCCGCCATACCGGCGGTTCCAGAACACCGCTCCGGCGCCGGTCTCGGCGACGAGCCGCGGGATCACCCGTTCTGCGGCGCCGCGGCGCAGCACCATCGCTGCGCCGCGCTCCTGCACACGTTCGCGCAGCGACGCCAGCGAGTGGTGCAGCCACCAGCGCGCCGCCCCGCCGTGGGCGCGCATCCCCGGGGACTCCTCGTCGAGCACGAAGACGATGATGATCGGCTCGTCACGGTCGACCGCCGCACGCAGCGCGGGATTGTCGGCGAGCCGGAGGTCGTCGCGCAGCCAGACCAGGGAGGGGGATGCCATCGGCCCAGCTTCTCAGACAACGCACGGCCGCGTCACAGAAATCGCTCTCGCACGGTTCGAGGGCCGCCGTCAACCCCCTGACCGCCTTTCGCGGACCGCCCGTAGATTCGTAGCACAGCGAGTCCGAACGGGCTCGACGATGGGAAAGGTACGGTCATGAATCCTCTTCTGATCATCATCGCGGTCATCGCGATCATCCTCGCGATCACGGGTGGGCTTGTGCAGTCTCTGAACTTCCTGCTGTGGGTCGGACTGGTCCTTCTCGCGCTCGCGGTGATCGCGTGGCTCATCAGGGCGGTCTCGGGTCGTAACACGAGCGTGTGACCTCCGACCTGGTGTCGATCGTGAACGGGTAACGATCGCCACCCAGCCCCGGTGCGCAGAGCGGACGCTCGTGCACCGGGGCTTTCTCGTGTCCGCACCCGGATGCGAGCGGCCGCGGCGACCGGCGTAGACTCGGCTCATGGCATCCGGGACGACATCCGATCTGATGGTCGTCGCCGATGCCCTCGCGCGAACTACGGGGGCCTGAGCGGGCAGGACGCGGTCGCGTCCGCAGCTGAGTCGCCTCATCCCATCGCCCATCTGGAGAAACCCGTGTCAGACATCGCCCAGTCCCGCGCCGAGCAGCGCGACGGCTTCGCCCTGTTCACCGATCGAGCCGTCATCGCCATGCGCGTGAACGGCGAGCTGAAGGATCTTGCTGCAACGATCACCGATTCCGACGTCGTCGAGCCGGTGACCGTCGACAGTCCGGCCGGCCTCGAGATCCTGCGGCATTCGACCGCCCACGTCCTGGCGCAGGCGGTGCAGCGCATCCGTCCGCAGTCGAACCTCGGCATCGGTCCGCCGATCACCGACGGCTTCTACTACGACTTCGGCGTCGACGAGGCGTTCACCCCGGAAGACCTCAAGGCCATCTCGAAGGAGATGCAGCGCATCATCCGCGAGGGTCAGCGCTTCACGCGCCGCGTCGTCAGCGAGGACGAGGCCCGTGCAGAGATGGCGGACGAGCCGTTCAAGCTCGAGCTCATCGACCTCGCCGGCGGGCCCGGTTCCGGCGCGGACGCAGCGGAGGGCGCATCCGCCGAGATCGGCGCCGGCGAGCTCACCATCTACGACAACGTCACGAAGGACGGCGAGGTCGCCTGGAAGGACCTCTGCCGCGGTCCGCATGTGCCCAGCACCCGGATGATCGGCAACGGCTGGGACCTCACCCGCGTCGCCGCCGCTTACTGGCGCGGCAGCGAGAAGAATCCGCAGCTGCAGCGCATCTACGGCACGGCCTGGCCGACCAAGGACGAGCTGCGCGCCTACCAGGAGCGCCTCGCCGAGGCCGAGCGACGTGATCACCGCAAGCTCGGCGTCGAGATGGACCTGTTCTCGTTCCCCGATGAGATCGGCTCGGGGCTTGCGGTCTTCCATCCCAAGGGCGGCATCATCCGCTACGAGATCGAGGAGAACCTGCGTCGGCACCTGCTGCGCAACGGCTACGACGTGGTGAACAGCCCGCACATCACCAAGAAGGACCTGTTCCAGACCTCGGGGCACCTGCAGACCTACGCGGACGGCATGTTCCCCCCGATGCACCTGGACGAGGTCGTCGACGAAGAGGGCAACGTCACCCGGCAGGGTCAGGACTACTACCTGAAGCCGATGAACTGCCCCTTCCACAACCTGATCTTCCGCTCGCGCGGGCGCAGCTACCGTGAGCTGCCGCTGCGCATGGCGGAGTTCGGCACGGTGTACCGCTACGAGAAGAGCGGCACGCTCTCGGGCCTGACGCGCGTGCGCGGCCTGACCCAGGACGACGCGCACATCTACGTCACCCAGGACCAGGTGCGCGACGAGCTCGCGACCAACCTGAACCTCGTCCTGACGCTGCTGCGCGACTACGGCCTGAACGACTTCTACCTCGAGCTGTCCACCAACGAGGAGGGCAACGACAAGTTCCTCGGGGACCCCCAGCAGTGGAAGACCGCGATCGACACCCTGCGCGAGGTCGCCCTGGAATCCGGGCTGGAGCTCGTCGCCGACCCGGGCGGCGCGGCGTTCTACGGCCCGAAGATCTCGGTACAGGCGCGGGATGCGATCGGACGCACCTGGCAGATGTCGACCATCCAGCTCGACTTCAACCAGCCCGAGCGCTTCGAGCTCGAGTACACCGGGCCCGACGGGCAGAAGCACCGACCGGTGATGATCCACCGCGCGCTGCTCGGCTCGGTCGAGCGCTTCTTCGCGATCCTGCTCGAGCACTATGCCGGTGATTTCCCGCTGTGGCTCGCGCCGGTGCAGGTGATGGGCGTGCCCGTCGCCGACCAGTACGCCGAGTACCTGGACGGGGTGATCGGTCAGCTCCGGGATGCCGGCGTGCGCGCCGACGTCGACCACTCCGACGACCGGATGCAGAAGAAGATCCGCAACCACACCACCGCCAAGGTGCCGGTCATCCTCATCGCCGGTGAGCAGGACCGCGCCGCCGGAACGGTCTCGTTCCGCTTCCGGGACGGTTCACAGCAGAACGGCGTGCCGATCGCGGATGCCGTGTCGCGGATCCGCTCCGCGATCGCGAGCCACACGCGGGTCATGAGCGCCGAGGACCTCGCATGAGCGACGGCGAGCGCGAGGTGGAGGACGGCGCTCACCTGGCCGGCGTGCCGGACGAGTTCCAGCGGCTGTGGACACCGCACCGGATGGCGTACATCCAGGCCGGTCCCGAGCCGCTGCGCGAGGACTGCCCGTTCTGCGAGGCGCCGCAGCACGACGACGCGGAGCGTCTGATCGTGGCGCGCGGCAAGACGGCCTACGTGCTGCTGAACCTGTTCCCCTACAACTCCGGTCACCTGCTGGTGTGCCCGTACCGCCACATCGCCACATACGATCAGGCGACGCCCGAGGAGGTCGCCGAGATCGGCGCGCTCACGCAGACCGCCATGCGCGTGCTGCGCGAGGTATCGCGCTGCACCGGCTTCAACCTCGGGATGAACCAGGGGGAGGTCGCCGGCGCCGGCGTCGCCGCCCATCTGCACCAGCACATCGTGCCGCGCTGGGCGACGGACGCGAATTTCTTCCCGATCATCGCGAAGACCAAGGCGCTTCCGCAGCTGCTCGGCGAGGTGCGCGAGGCCGTGGCGAACGCGTGGCCCGCCGCCGGCGTGTGAGCCGGCCGGCGCGTCAGCGCACCTGGCGCGCCGTGAACTCCATCGCGGGGTGTGCGAACGCCTCCTGAGACTCGACCAGGCGCAGCTCGCGGTCGCCCGAGTCCAGGGTGTTCTTCAGCAGGGCGAACACGCTGGACACCGTGCGCTCGAGCGCGAGGCTGGCGTCGCCGGTGGCGACGTAGTGCGCGGTGAACAGAGCCGCGGTGACATCCCCCGAGCCGTTGGCCTTCATCGGCAGGTGGGGGGTGCTCACCAGCCATGCCCCGCTGCCGTCCGCCGCGAGCATCTCGATCGTGCCCTCCTCGCGATCCGGGCGCTCCACCGAGGTGACCAGCACCGTCGATGGGCCCATGGCCATCGCCGCGTCGACCGAGGCGAGGGTCGAGTCGAGGTCGCCGGGCTCGGTGCCGGTGAGGTATCCCAGCTCGAACTGGTTGGGCGTGATGATGTCGGCCACCGGCACGACGCGGTCTCGCAGCAGGTCGGGGATCGCCGGGGCGACGAAGCAGCCCGACTTGGCGTTGCCCATCACCGGGTCGCACGCGTACACGGCATCCGGATTGACCGCCTTCACGCGCGCGACGGCGTCGATGATGACGTCGCCGATGCCCTCGCCGCCCTGATATCCGCTGAGCACGGCATCGATCTGACCGAAGACTCCGCGCTCCTCGATCCCGGTGATGACCTCGCGCACGTCGACCGGGTCGATCATCGGACCGCGCCAGGCGCCGTAGCCGGTGTGATTGGAGAAGTTCACGGTGTACACCGGCAGCACGTCGACGCCGATGCGCTGCAGCGGGAAGACGGCCGCGGAGTTTCCGACGTGGCCGTGCGCGACGGCGGACTGGATCGAGAGGATCTTCATCCGTTCATCCTCTCACCGCGGCGGCCGCGAGGTCATCGACGAGCCGCGCCGTTTCGGCATCCGTCAGGTCGTGCACGGTCAGGCGCAGATGCTGTGACGGCGGCGCGTTGTCGTCGAGCAGGAACTCGTCGCCGGGACGCGCGAGCCACCCGCGACGCATCAGCTGCTCCGCCGCACGACGGGCGGGTACGTCCAGACGCACCCACAGGCTCAGCCCGTCGGTCGAGAGGGTGCGGATCCCGCGGGTGGCCAGGGCGGCACGGAAGGCGGCGTTGCGCGACGCGTAGTGCGCGGCCGCGCGGTCGATCCCGGCGCGCGCGTCGGGGTCGGTGAGCTGTGCGTGCGCGAGCCGCTGCAGCAGATGGCTCACCCACGTCGTGCCGGGGCTGAGCCGCATCGCGAGGCGCTCGGCGGTCACGGGGTCGGTGCCGGCGAGGGCCACGCACATGTCGGGGCCGAGGAACTTCGACACCGAGCGGATCAGGGCGTAGCGCTCGTGATCGGCACCGATCAGCGTGGCGTACGGGTGCGGGGAGAGCAGCGAGAAGTGGTCGTCCTCGATGATCAGGACGTACGGGTGGTCGGCGAGCACCTCGCGCAGCGCCTCGGCCCGGGCGGGGGAGAGACTCGCGCCCGTGGGATTCTGCGCGCGGGGCGTGCTGATGATCGCCCGCACGCCCGCGTGCAGCGCCGCGCGCAGGCCTTCGACGGTCATGCCCTCCTCGTCCACCGGGACGGGAACCGCGCGGTAGCCGCCCAGACGGACGGTGTGGATGCTGGCGAGGAAGCACGGGTCCTCCAGGGCGACCGCGTCGTCGCGCGTCAGCGCCTGGGCGAGCAGCCGCTCGACCGCGTCGACCGCGCCGCTGGTGACCACGATCTGCAGGTCGTCGCGCGGCAGGTCGGCGCGCATCCACTCGCGGGTGAATCGCTCGAGACCCGCGTCGATGACCGGTTCGCCGTACAGCACCGGCCGGCCGACGATCGATCCGAGCGCCCGCGTCGGGTCGGGGATGAGGGCGGGATCGGGGTTGCCGGATGCCACATCGCGCAGCACCGTGTCGGCCACGCCCTCCTGCGCGACGGGCGCACCGCCCGCGATCACCGTGCCTGCCCGACCCCGGGAGACGACGAGGCCGGCCTGCGCGAGCTGTCGGTACGCGGCGACCGCGGTGTTGCGGTTCACGCCCAGGGTCGATGCGAGTTCGCGCACCGGCGGCAGCGGATCGCCGGATCGCAGCATTCCGCGCTCGCGCAGCGCGCGGACGCTGTCGGCGATCTCCGCGGCTGTGGTCCCGCTGATCATGTCGTCCATCGCTCCGATCCTACGGTGCTATCTTTTGACATAGGCCAAAGTGCGGATTGTCACAACGAGGAGTGATCATGGCAGCCACCGAACAGAACCCGTCCACCGGATCCCAGCGCGTCAAGCGCGGTCTCGCCGAGATGCTCAAGGGCGGGGTGATCATGGACGTCGTGACCGCCGAGCAGGCCAAGATCGCCGAAGACGCCGGTGCTGTCGCGGTCATGGCGCTGGAGCGCGTGCCGGCCGACATCCGCGCTCAGGGCGGCGTGTCGCGCATGAGCGATCCGGACATGATCGACAGCATCATCGACGCTGTGTCGATCCCCGTGATGGCCAAGGCCCGCATCGGCCACTTCGTCGAGGCGCAGGTTCTGCAGGAGCTCGGCGTCGACTACATCGATGAGTCCGAGGTGCTCTCGCCCGCCGACTACGTGAACCACATCGACAAGTGGCCCTTCACCGTGCCGTTCGTGTGCGGCGCCACCCATCTCGGCGAGGCGCTGCGCCGCATCACCGAGGGCGCCGCGATGATCCGATCGAAGGGCGAGGCCGGCACCGGCGACGTCTCGGAGGCGATGAAGCACATCCGCAAGATCCGCGGCGAGATCGCCGCCCTGGGTGCCCTGTCGAAGGATGAGCTGTACGTCGCGGCCAAGGAGCTGCAGGCCCCGTACGAGCTCGTCGCGGAGATCGCCGGAACGGGTGCGCTGCCCGTCGTCCTCTTCGTCGCCGGCGGCGTGGCCACGCCCGCTGACGCCGCGATGATGATGCAGCTCGGCGCCGACGGCGTGTTCGTCGGGTCCGGCATCTTCAAGTCCGGCGACCCGGTCGCGCGAGCCAAGGCGATCGTCAAGGCCACCGCGTTCTACGACGACCCGAAGGTGATCGCCGAGGCGTCGCGTGGCCTCGGCGAGGCGATGGTGGGCATCAACGTCTCCGACCTGCCGGCTCCGCACCGCCTCGCCGAGCGCGGCTGGTGACGATGCCGCGCGTCGGGGTGCTCGCATTGCAGGGCGACGTGCGAGAGCATGCCGCCCTGCTCGAGCGCCTCGGAGCGGACGTGCTGCGGGTGCGCCGACCCGAGGAGTTCACCGCCGTCGACGGCCTCTTGATCCCCGGCGGCGAGTCGAGCGTGATCGACAAGCTCGCGCGCATGTTCGGCCTCGCCGACCCGATCCGCGCCGCCATTCGCGACGGGATGCCGGTGTTCGGCACCTGCGCGGGACTGATCATGCTCGCCGACCGACTCGTCGACGCGATCGAGGGGCAGCAGACGTTCGGCGGGCTCGACGTCACCGTGCGGCGCAACGCGTTCGGCCGTCAGGTCGATTCCTTCGAGGGCCCGGTCGCCGTGCCGGCTCTCGGCGACCAGCCAGTGCACGCCGCGTTCATCCGCGGTCCGGTGGTGGAGACGGTGGGACCGGAGGCCACTGCGCTGGCAACTCTGCAGGACGGCAGCGTCGTCGCCGTGGAGCAGGGGAACCTGCTCGGCATCAGCTTCCACCCCGAGATCTCGGGCGAGACGCGGTTCCACGATCGGTTCCTGCAGCGCGTCGCCTCGCGTAGCTGAGGCGCTTTGCTCACGATTCGATAGAATGGACGACGCCCTGGAGGCGACTCCGGGCGCAGACGACGAGCGGAGACACATGTCCGGGCATTCCAAGTGGGCCACGACCAAGCACAAGAAGGCCGTCATCGACGCGCGCCGTGCCAAGTCGTGGGCGAAGCTCATCAAGAACATCGAGGTCGCGGCAAAGCTCGGCGGACCCGATCAGGCCGGAAACCCGACGCTCTTCGACGCGGTGCTCAAGGCCAAGAAGATGTCGGTCCCGAAGGACAACATCGACCGCGCGGTGAAGCGCGGGGCAGGCATAGGCGGCGAAGCCGTCGAGTACACCTCGATCATGTACGAAGGCTACGGACCCAACGGCGTCGCCCTCATGATCGAGTGTCTGACCGACAACAAGAACCGCGCCGCTGCCGAGGTGCGCACCGCGCTCACTCGCAACGGCGGCACGCTGGCCGACCCCGGTTCGGTCGCCTACAACTTCACCCGCAAGGGCGTCATCGTCGTCGGCGCAGAGGGAACCACCGAGGACGACGTGATGATGGCCGCCCTCGAGGCGGGTGCTGAGGAGGTCGAGCCGCACGCCGAGGGCTTCCAGGTCATCGCCGAGGCCACCGACCTGGTGGCGGTGCGCACCGGCCTGCAGGAGGCCGGCATCGACTACGACTCCGCGGATGTCGAGTTCGTGCCGAACCTCAAGGTCGAGATCGACGCCGACACCGCGCGCAAGGTCTTCCGTCTCATCGACGCCCTCGAGGACAGCGACGACGTGCAGAACGTGTTCGCGAACTTCGACCTCACCCCGGACGTGCAGGCCGAGCTCGAGAGCGACGACGAGGAATAGTCAGCGGACAGCAGCTGATCGGCCCCGGGCGCGCCTGCGCCCGGGGCCGATCAGCACCTCCTAGCCTGAAGGAGTGCGTCCCCTCCGCGTCCTCGGCATCGACCCCGGCCTCACCCGCTGCGGCATCGGGATAGTCGACGTCGACCGTTCGCGACGGGCGACCCTCGTCCACGTCGGTGTGGTGCGCACCCCGGTCGATGCGGACCTCTCCACCCGGCTGGCGGCGGTGGCCGCCGGCATCCGTCTTGCAATCGACGAGCACGGCCCCACCGCGGTCGCCGTCGAGCGGGTCTTCGCGCAGCACAACGTGCAGACGGTGATGGCGACAGCGCAGGCATCCGGTGTCGCCCTGCTCGTCGCGGCAGAGGCAGGACTGCCGGCGGCGACGCACACGCCCAGCGAGGTGAAGGCGGCCGTCACCGGCTACGGTTCGGCCGACAAGCGCCAGGTGCAGTCGATGATCGCGCGGATCCTGCGTCTGGATGCGCCGCCGCAGCCCGCGGATGCCGCGGACGCGCTGGCGATCGCGCTGTGCCACGCGTGGCGCGGCGGTGCCGTCGCGGCACCGTCCGGCGCCGGACTCACCCCCGCGCAGCAGGCGTGGGCGAATGCCGAGCGCGGGGCCCGTGTCTCTAGAACATATCTCCGATAGGCTGGCGTCATGATCTCGTCCCTGCGCGGCACTGTGCTGCACACCGACTCCGCCCACGTCATCATCGAGACGGGGGGAGTGGGCTTCGCCGTCTTCGTGCCCGCCGACGTCGCGCACACAGCCGTGCTCGGCGAGCCGCTGCAGCTGCACACCAGCCTGATCGTCCGCGACGACGCGCTCACGCTCTACGGCTTCAGCGACCGCGACGAACTCGAGATCTTCGGTCAGCTGCTCAGCGTCACCGGGGTCGGTCCGAAATCCGCGCTCGGCGTGCTCTCGCACCTCACCGTCGACCAGATCGCCGAAGCGGTGACCGCCGAGGACGACGCGCCGTTCCGCCGGGTGTCGGGCATCGGGCCGAAGACCGCGAAGCTCATCGTGGTGCAGCTGGCGGGCAAGGTGCAGCCCCGCGTCGCCTCCTCGGCGGCCGGCACGGCCCCGAGCGGCACCGTCGAGCAGGTCGCAGCGGCGCTGGTCGGCCTGGGCTGGAGCGAGAAGGTGGCGGCCGAGTCCGCGACGCAGAGTGCCGCGGATGCCACGGACGCCGAGCGCGAATCGGTGCCGGCGCTGCTGCGACGCACTCTCGCCGCGATGGGACCGGGGGCAACACGTGGCTGAGGACGCTCGGGCGGCCGGCGAGCCTCTCGACGAGACCGAGCTCGCCATCGAGGGTGCGCTGCGCCCCACCAGCCTCGACGAGTTCGTCGGTCAGCCCAAGGTGCGCGGTCAGCTGCAGCTGCTGCTGCAGGCGGCGCACATCCAGGAGCGCCCGGCCGATCACATCCTGCTGGCCGGCCCGCCCGGCCTGGGCAAGACCACCCTGGCCATGATCGTCGCCCACGAGAGCGGCCGGCCGCTGCGCCTGTCGAGCGGCCCGGCGATCCAGCACGCCGGTGACCTCGCCGCCCTGCTGTCGAGCCTCACACCCGGCGAGGTGCTCTTCATCGATGAGATCCACCGGATGGCGCGATCCGCCGAGGAGATGCTGTACCTCGCCATGGAGGACTTCCGCATCGACATCATGGTCGGCAAGGGCGCCGGTGCGACCAGCATCCCCCTCGATCTCGCACCGTTCACTCTCGTCGGGGCGACGACGCGCTCCGGACTGCTGCCGAACCCGCTGCGCGACCGCTTCGGCTTCACCGGGCACCTGGAGTTCTACGACGAGGGCGACCTCGAACAGGTGATCGCGCGCTCGGCGAACGTGCTCGGGGTCACCCTGCCACACGACTCGCTGGCCGAGATCGCCCGGCGCTCGCGCGGCACGCCGCGTATCGCGAACCGCCTGCTGCGGCGGGTGCGCGACTACGCGCTGGTGCACGGCGGGGGAGCGGCCGCGACGATCGACGACGTGCGTGCGGCACTCGAGCTGTACGACGTGGACGCCATCGGACTCGACCGTCTCGACCGGGCGGTACTGGACGCCCTGGTGCGCCGCTTCCGCGGCGGTCCGGTGGGGCTGAGCACGCTCGCTGTCGCCGTAGGCGAGGAGGCGGAGACCGTGGAGAGTGTCGTGGAGCCGTACCTCGTGCGCATCGGCTTCCTCGGTCGCACGCCCCGCGGACGCGTCGCGATGCCGGAGGCATACCGTCATCTGGGCGTCGCGCACCCCGAGGGTGCGGCATTGTTCGATGACCTATAATCGCTGAAGGCTTCCCGGCTTCCCGGCTTCACCTCCACGCACCGCCGCGTTCGGCGTGCACCTTGAAAGGCTCTCGCTCTTATGGAAATCATCCTGTTCGGTCTTCTCGCCGTGATGCTCGTGTTCATGTTCCTGAACACGCGCAAGCGCCAGAAGCAGATGAAGGAGCAGCAGGAGGAGAAGGCCACCAAGACCGTCCCCGGTGCGCGGGTGCTGCTGCAGGGCGGCCTGTACGGCACGGTCGTCTCGTACGACCCGGTCGACCTCGACAAGCCGGCGCGCATCGAGATCGCCCCCGGCGTGGTCATCGACGTGCACAGCCAGGCCATCCTCCGCCTCGTCGAGGACACCGCGCCCGAAACCGTCGCCGCCGAGCCCGGTGACGGCCTCGTCGAGCCGACGCCGGCCGCGCAGAGCCCCGACGGCATCGAGTCGATCCAGGTCGAGACCCCGGAAGAGACCCGGGCGCGCCTCGAGCGCAACGACGAGAACTGATCACGGCACGGCCCCTCGCGCGGAAAGCGGAACTCTGTGGCATCCTCATCTCCGACCCGTCATGCGTGGCGGGTCCTGCTCGGCCTGCTCATCGTCATCGTGGCGCTGTTCGGCATCAACGCGCTGGGCGTGTACGGCTTCAAGAAGAGCTCCTGGGCGCCTGAGCTGGCCCTCGACCTGCAGGGCGGGACGCAGATCATCCTCAGCGCCGAGTCGCCGAACGGTGCCGCGCCCACCGAGGATCAGCTGAACCAGGCCGCCTCGATCATCCGTCAGCGCGTCGACGCGTCCGGCGTCGCCGAGTCGGATGTGACCACCGAGGGCGGGCGCAACATCGTCGTGCAGATCCCCGGCGCCGCCGATGCGGAGACCCGCGCCCGCATCCAGGCCAGCGCGAAGCTCGAGCTGCGACCGGTCATCCTCGCCACCGACCCCGCGTCGTCGTTCGTGGGGGAGGACGGCAAGAAGACGCCGTACCCGACACCCGCCGACACCCTCGCCGCCACGCCCACCGCATCCCCCACCGACGCGTCCGACCCGAACTGGGCGACCGAGCAGCGTCAGGCCGAGCTGCGCGCCTACGACTGCTCCGCCAAGCACGATGAGCCGAATTCCCCCGAGGATGAGCCGATCATCGCCTGCGACGAGAACGGCATGGCGAAGTACCTGCTGGGTCCGGTCGAGCTCGACGGCACCGTCATCGACGATGCCACCGCCGGCCGCGAGCAGCAGAGCGGACGCTGGACGGTCAATCTCGACTTCGACGCCAAGGGCACCGAGATCTTCGGTAAGGTCAGCCAGCGTCTGAACGCCAACCGCCTCGCACAGCTGTCGCCGCGCGACCAGTTCGCGTTCGTGCTCGACGGCAAGGTGCTCTCCGCCCCGGTCATGCAGGCCGTCATCCTCAACGGCAAGCCGAGCATCTCGGGTGACTTCACGCAGGAGAGCGCGAAGGCCCTCGCCGACCAGCTGCGCTACGGCGCGCTGCCACTGAGCTTCACCGTGCAGAGCTCCGACACCATCTCCGCGACCCTCGGCTCGCAGCAGCTGGAGATCGGCCTCATCACCGGTCTCATCGGACTCGGTCTCGTCGCGATCTACTCGC
Organism: Microbacterium sp. USHLN186; assembly: GCF_037145155.1. Classification (NCBI taxonomy): domain Bacteria; kingdom Bacillati; phylum Actinomycetota; class Actinomycetes; order Micrococcales; family Microbacteriaceae; genus Microbacterium; species Microbacterium sp. USHLN186. The sequence continues at coordinate 565,912 of NZ_JBBCYA010000002.1, read as the reverse complement.
TGATCAGCTACCGCGCGCTGGGCTGGGTGATCATGGCCTCCATCGGCGTGATGGGCGTGCTCACCTACATCATCATCGCGATCCTGGCCTGGCGCATGGGCTTCCGCCTCTCGCTCGCCGGCGTCGCAGGTCTGATCGTCTCGATCGGATTCACCGCCGACTCGTTCATCGTGTACTTCGAGCGCATCCGTGACGAGCTGCGCGACGGCAAGTCGATCGTCGCCTCGGTCGAGGACGGCTGGGGACGCGCGAAGCGCACGATCTACATCTCCAAGTCGATCAACATCCTCGCCGCCGTGGTGCTGTACATCCTCGCCGACGCGACGGTGAAGGGCTTCGCGTTCACGCTCGGGCTCACCACCCTGATCGACGTGTTCATCTTCGTGATCTTCACGCACCCGGTCATGCAGCTGCTGGCCCGCACCCGCTTCTTCGGCGGCGGACACAAGCTCTCCGGTCTCGATCCTGACGCGCTCGGCGCGGTCTACCGCGGTCGCGCGCAGTTCCGCGACGTGCGCACCGGCTCGACCGGACGTGCTGCGCGCAACAAGGGCGCCCGCGGCGAGGCCGAGAAGCGCCAGACGATCGCCGAGCGCAAGCGCGCTGAGGCCCTCGCAGCATCTCCGGATGCCGGAAAGGACTCCGACGCCTGATGTTCTCCATGAATGAGTTCGGCAACAACCTCTACTCGGGCAAGACCTCCTTCCCCTTCGTCGGCCGGCGCCGACTGTGGTTCATCATCGCCATCCTGCTGGTGGCGGGCTCGGCGCTCGTGCCGCTGATCCGTCCGATCCAGTTCTCCATCGAGTTCACCGGCGGTTCGCAGTTCGTCGTGCTGTCGCCGTCGTCGACCGACCAGTCGCTGGCGACGGATGCCGTACGCGAGATCGTCCCCGAGGCGGCTACGAAGGTGGTCACCGTGAACGGCGAGGACGTGCGCGTCCAGACCGATCAGATGACGCCCGAGCAGAGCCAGCAGGTCAAGGCGGCTCTGGCGAAGACGTACGACGTGGACGACGCGGAGATCACCGACTCGTTCATCGGCCCCGCCTGGGGAGAGAACGTGACGCGGCAGTCGCTGTGGGGTCTGGCGATCTTCCTCGCGCTGACGTTCCTGATCCTGGCGATCTACTTCCGCACCTGGAAGATGTCGGCGGCGGCCATCATCGGTCTGCTGGACGTGCTGCTGATCACCGTCGGCATCTACGCCCTCGCAGGGTTCGAGATCTCGCCGGCCGCGGTGATCGGCTTCCTCACCATCCTCGCCTACTCGCTCTACGACACCACGGTCGTCTTCGACAAGGTGCGGGAGAACACCACCGAGGATGCCAACCAGACCACGCGCACCTTCGGCGAGTCGGTCAACCTCGCGGTGAACCAGACGCTGGTGCGCTCGATCAACACCTCGGTCGTCGCGGCGCTGCCGGTCGGTGCGATCCTGTTCATCGGGTCGTTCTGGTTCGGGGCAGAGACGCTCACCGACATCTCGCTGTCGATCTTCGTCGGCATCCTCGTCGCGACCTACTCCACGCTGTTCGTCGCCGCGCCGCTGTACTCGCTGTTCCGCGAGAAGGAGCCCGAGATCGTCGCGCACGACGCCAAGGTGCGCGAGGCGCGCGAGCGCGCTGCCGCAGCCACGGTGTGAGGCCGCACCGGGCGGTGGTGCACCCGGTCACGCGTAGGATGATCTGATCGGGAACGGGAGCACGGAATGGCGGATTCGCAGGCCACATCGCAGGGTTCGAGCCTGCGCCGGCTGGTGCCGCGCATCTTCTCCCGCGCACCCCGCGTCAACGACCTCGACAACCTGATCCGCACGGTGCGGGCGAACCACCCGCGCGGTGACCTGCCGATCATCGAACGCGCCTACCGCGTCGCGAAGGAGAAGCACGAAGGGCAGCTGCGCCAGAGCGGTGAGCCGTACATCACGCATCCTCTGGCCGTCGCGCAGATCCTGGCCGAGCTCGGCCTCGGCCCGCGCGCGATCGCCGCCGCGCTGCTGCACGACACCGTCGAGGACACCGGCTACGCGCTGACCGAGCTGACCGCGGAGTTCGGCGACGAGGTCGCCATGCTCGTCGACGGGGTCACCAAGCTCGACAAGGTCAAGTACGGCGAGAGCGCCCAGGCCGAGACCGTCCGCAAGATGATCGTCGCGATGTCGAAGGACATCCGGGTGCTGCTCATCAAGCTCGCCGACCGTCTGCACAACGCCCGCACCTGGGGCTTCGTGCCGCCCGAGAAGTCGGCGCGCAAGGCGAAGGAGACGCTGGAGATCTATGCGCCGCTCGCGCATCGACTCGGAATCCAGACCATCAAATCCGAGCTCGAGGACCTCTCGTTCGCGGTGCTGCATCCGAAGATCTACGCCGAGATCAACAGCCTGATCGCGCAGCGCACCCCGCAGCGCGAGAAGTACCTGCAGAGCGTCATCGACTCGATCAACGAGGACCTGCGCGAGCTGCGCATCCGGGGCAAGGTCGTCGGACGTCCGAAGCAGCTGTACTCCGTGTATCAGAAGATGGTCGTGCGCGGTCGCGAGTTCGACGACATCTACGACCTGATCGGCATTCGCGTGCTGGTGGGCTCGGTGCGCGACTGCTATGCGGTGCTCGGCGCGATCCACGCCAGATGGACCCCGCTGCCCGGCCGGTTCAAGGACTACATCGCGACGCCGAAGTTCAACCTCTACCAGTCGCTGCACACCACCGTCATCGGCCCGTCCGGCCGCACCGTCGAGATCCAGATCCGCACGCACGAGATGCACCAGCAGGCGGAGTTCGGCGTCGCCGCGCACTGGATGTACAAGGAGCGGATGAACGGCGGGAAGGTCGACGCGCGCGCGACGGATGCCGACATGGCCTGGCTCGCGCACATCTCCGACTGGCAGGCCGAGACCGCAGACCCCAGCGAGTTCCTCGACTCGCTGCGCTTCGAGATCGGGGCGAAGGAGGTCTACGTCTTCACGCCGAAGGGACGCGTCATCGGACTGCCGGCCGGCGCGACGACGGTCGACTTCGCCTACGCCGTGCACACCGAGATCGGGCACCGCACCATGGGCGCCAAGGTCAACGGGCGTCTGGTGCCGCTGGAGACCCAGCTCAAGAGCGGCGACGTGGTGGAGGTCTTCACCTCGAAGAACCCGGACGCGGGCCCCAGCCAGGACTGGCTGAGCTTCGTCAAGAGCACGCGCGCACGCAACAAGATCCGCGGCTGGTTCACGAAGGAGCGTCGCGAGGAGGCGATCGAGCAGGGCAAGGAGTCCATCGCCCGCGCGATGCGCAAGCAGAACCTGCCGCTGCAGCGCCTGATGAACCAGGAGTCCTTCGCCGAAGTCGCGCGGCAGCTGCGCTACGAGGACGTCTCCGGCCTGTACGCCGCGGTGGGGGAGGGTCACGTCTCCACGCAGTCGGTGCTCGAGAAGGTCACCGCGCTCGTCGCGGCCGACGACGACACCAGCACCGGCGCGATCCAGCTGCCCGGACAGGCACCGGCACGCGAGCCGCGCACCAGCGACTCGGGCGTGCTCGTGCGCGGTGCATCCGACATCCTCGTCAAGCTCGCCCGCTGCTGCACCCCGGTGCCCGGCGACCCGATCGTGGGCTTCGTCACCCGAGGCAGCGGCGTGTCGGTGCACCGGCAGGACTGCGTCAACGTCAAAGCGCTGGGATCGGACCCGGAGCGGTTCATCGAGGTGGAGTGGGCACCCACCACGAAGAGCGTGTTCCGCGTGCAGATCCAGGTGGAGGCGCTCGACCGCTCCGGACTGCTCTCCGATGTGACGCGGGTGCTCAGCGAGCACCACGTGAACATCCTCTCGGCGACTGTCTCGACCACCGACGAGCGCCTGGCGCTGAGCCGGTTCGTGTTCGAGATGGGCGACTCGGTGCATCTGGACCGGGTGCTCAACGCCGTGCGGCGCATCGACGCGGTCTACGACGTGTACCGAGTCACGACCTCCTGACGACGCATCGGGCGCGCGGCGGCCGACCGTCGCGCGCCCCATCGGGCGCACCATCGAGTGCGTCGGGCGGAGCGCACAGCTCACCCAGCAGCCGCCGTGCGTGCTGTGCCCCCGGGCGCCGGACCGGGTCGGTCACCCGCCGACGCAGGTCGCCGGCTAGGCCCGGTGTCACCGCGATCAGCGCACGCAGCCAGCGCTCGTCTTCGGACGCGCGAGCAGAGCTGAACAGCAGCGAGGCCGCGGTGCTGACGGCTGTCGCCACCCGGACGCCGCCCACCATCTGCACGTCTTCGACGGCAAGACACCGCTCGTGATGCACCACGCGCGTGCTGAACTCGACCCGCTGCCGGCTGGCGCTGATCCGTGTGATGTGATGCACCGCCGGGGGCTGATCCCCCGCGCCGTGCACCCAGGCGGCGCTGGCGCCGCTCAGGGCAGTGCCCGCTGGCGCGAGCCGCGCGAGGCTGAAGGCGCGCGCGGCGGGTTCCTCCACTGTGTCGGCCGGCATGTAGCCGTCGCCGACCTCCACCACGTCGCCGTCCAGGCGCGCCGCACTCAGCTCCGGCAAGGAGAGCCGCTCACCGGGTCGGTAGAACAGGGCGGGGTGCACGCTGAACAGTATGAGCCTGCCCGCCCCGCAGCGGGTCGGCACGGCTCACGCTGTGGACAACCGGTCCGCTCAGCCTCCGAGAGCGCTCAGCCAGGCGCGCCGTGCCGAGAGGGCCTCGGTCGCCTGCTTCACCGCGCGGTTGTCGCCGGACTTCTCGGCCGCCGCGAGCTCGGCCTCGAGCTTCTCGATCGCCTCGATCAGCTGCGAGCTCATGTCATTGGCCCGCGCCTTGGTCTCGGGGTTGTTCTTCTTCCAGTCGACGTCCTCACGCGACTTCAGCGCCTGCTCGATCGAGCGCATCCGATCGTCGAGGGCGCGCTCCTTCTCGCGCGGGAAGATGCGGCCCACCTCGTCCCACTGACGCTGGATGCCTGTGAGCAGCGCACGAGCGCGCTTGAGGTTCGGCTCGTCGGCGACGGCCTTGGCCTCTTCCAGCAGCGCCTCGCGTGCTTCGATCTTCGGCGCGGAGTCGGCCTCCTCGGCGGCGGCCTGCTCCGCGCGAGCGGCGTAGAGCGCGTCGCCCGCGGCCTTGAACCTCGCCCACAGCGCGTCGTCGGCCTTGCGGCCTGCGCGCCCGGACGCCTTCCACGCGTCGAGCAGGTCGCGGTACGCGGGGATGCCGTCGACGCCGCGGGGCGCGAGCGCCTCGGCGCGCTCGACGAGTCGCGCCTTCGCGTCGCGGGCGGCGCGGTGCGTGTCGTCGAGTTCGGAGAAGAATGCGCGGCGGGCCTTGTCGACCGTCGTGCGGGCGTCGCGGAAGCGCTTCCAGAGCTGCTGGGCGACACCCTTCGGCAGACGCGGCGCGTTCTGCTGGTGCGCCTGCCACGCATCGAAGAGCTCGGTCATCTCCGCGGTGACCTGCTTCCACTGCACCTTCGAGAGGTCGCGGGCGGCGACCGCTTCGGCCTTCTCCACGATCTGCGTGCGCTCGGCGATCGCGGCGTCGAGCGCCGCCTTGGCGGCTGCCGACTCCTGGGCCGCGGCCTCGGCGAGCGAGGCGAGCAGAGTGTCGATGCGCTCGCGCAGCCCGGCCAGGTCGCCGACAGCGGCAGCATCGGTCGCCTCACCGCGCAGGTGGGTCGCCTGCTTGGTCAGATCGGATGCCGAGGTCCCGCCCTTCTGCGCGCGCGTCTCGAGCGTGCCGAGCTTGACGGCCAGATCGTCGTACTTGCGTGCGTAGTAGGCCAGGGCCTCCTCCGCGGTGCCATCGGGGTACTGCCCGACCGCACGCCACGACTCGCCCTCGCGCACTTCGACGGTGCCGTCCTCGGTCACGCGGCCCCATTCCGCGGCGTCCGAGGCGACCGGAGCGGCGGGTGCCGCAGCGACAGCCGGAGCGGCTGCGGGCATGGGCCGGCGCGGCGGTGCCGGCATGGGAGGGCGAGGCACGGGAGGGGTGGGCGTGGGGGCGTCGTTGTCAGACACGATGTGCTCCTTGCGCGGTCGTCCGCGGGAGTGGGAAAGGACGCTGCTCAGCCTAGTTCACTCACCGGACGTCTGCGTGGGAACGGGAGATGGCGTCGACGCGGGGACGGTGACCTGAGCGTGCAGGGTCTGGCTGACCACGGCGCCGATCACGATGACGGCGCCGACGAGGACGGAGATGAAGGTGTCACGGCGGCGACGGCTGACCGAGCGCTCGTGCCACGCGGCGCGCGCCGCGTAGATCCGTGCCCGCTCGGCTGCCGCGCGGGCGCGCTGGGTGTCGCGGGAACCGCGTGCTGCCATGGGGGTCCTCCTGATCCGTGCGAGAGCGGGTGCACCGGCAGAGAGCCTACCGGCCACGCTCCGCCGTCCCCCGTCCCGGCTAGCCTGGGAGCATGACCTCCGCCGCTCTGTTCCCGGGCCAGACGCCGCTCGCGGTGCGCATGCGGCCCGTCTCGCTGGACGAGGTCGCCGGACAGCAGCATCTGCTGCGCGCGGGGTCGCCGATCGTGGCGCTGGCCGACCCGGATGCCGCGGCGCCGGGCGCCGTGTCGATCATCCTGTGGGGTCCGCCTGGCACCGGCAAGACCACGCTCGCCCAGGCGATCGCGCGCTCCTCCGGGCGGCGCTTCGTGGAGCTGTCGGCGATCACCGCCGGAGTGAAGGATGTGCGGGAGGTGATGCAGGAGGCGGTCACGCAGCGCGACCTGTACGGCCAGTCGACGATCCTCTTCCTCGACGAGATCCACCGCTTCACGAAGGCACAGCAGGACGCGCTGCTGCCGGGCGTGGAGAACGGATGGGTGATCCTCATCGCCGCGACCACCGAGAACCCGTCCTTCTCGGTGATCTCGCCGCTGCTGTCGCGGTCCCTGCTGCTGACGCTCAAGCCGCTGACGGACGAGGACATCGGCGTGCTCCTCGACCGTGCCGTCTCGGACGCGCGTGGGCTCGCGGGTGCGGTCCGCGTCTCGGGCGACGCCCGTGCCGCGCTCATCCGGCTCGCCTCCGGCGATGGCCGGCGCGCGCTGACGGGGCTCGAGGCCGCCGCAGCGGTGGCCCTCTCGACCGCCGAGGCGGACGACGGCGACGACGGCGAGGCTGACGAGGCATCGGCGCTCGTCTCCGACGAGCACGTCGCACAGGCGGTGGATCGGGCGCTGCTGCGTTACGACCGCCAGGGCGATGAGCACTACGACGTGATCAGCGCGTTCATCAAGTCCATCCGCGGCTCCGATCCGGATGCCGCCGTGCACTACCTGGCGCGCATGATCGAGGCGGGGGAGGACCCGCGCTTCATCGCGCGGCGACTGGTCATCTCCGCCGCGGAGGACATCGGTCTCGCCGACCCGCAGGCGCTGACCATCGCGACCGCCGCCGCCGACGCGGTCGCCTTCATCGGCATGCCCGAAGGCCGCATCCCCCTGGCCGAAGCCACCATCTACCTGGCGACCACCGCGAAATCGAACGCCGCGTACGCGGCCATCAACCAGGCGATCGCCGATGTGCGCGCCGGCGGTTTCGGGCGTGTGCCCATCCACCTGCGCGACGCGCATTACGCGGGCGCGAAACGTCTCGGCCACGGCAAGGGATACCGCTACCCGCACGACGCCGAGGCCGGCATCCTCGCCCAGCAGTACCTGCCCGACGAGCTGGTCGGCCGACGCTACTACACCCCGAAGAACCTCGGCGCCGAGCGCGACATCACGCCGCGTCTGGAACGCATCCGGCGCATCCTCGACGGGCGCTGAGCGCGCCCAGCCCGATCTGTTAGCATTGAGCGGCTCGAAACCGAGTTTTCGGGCATCCCTCCACTCCTGTACCACTTCCCGATGCGCCCCGGCGTGCGCAGCGAGAAGGCGGAAGCGAGGCGATACGTCCGTGAGACGCGAGAGTCGCGTCCACGTCATGGAAGGAACACTTCGTGGTCACGAAGTCCCAGGACCGCCGCAAGGTCCGTCTCAGCCGCGCGCTGGGCATCCCGCTCACCCCGAAGGCCGCCCGCTACCTCGAGAAGCGTCCCTACGCTCCCGGTGAGCACGGCCGCACCAAGCGCAAGGCCGACAGCGACTACGCCGTCCGGCTGCGTGAGAAGCAGCGTCTGCGCGAGCAGTACGGCATCCGCGAGAAGCAGCTGCGCATCGCGTTCAACGAGGCCCGCCGCAAGGACGGCCTGACCGGTGAGAACCTGGTCGAGCTGCTCGAGATGCGTCTGGACGCGCTCGTCGTGCGCGCCGGCTTCGCCCGCACCACCGCGCAGGCCCGCCAGCTGGTGGTGCACCGCCACATCCTCGTCGACGGCCAGCTCGTCGACCGCCCGTCGTTCCGCGTGAAGCCGGGCCAGCTCATCCACGTCAAGCCGAAGAGCGAGGCTCTCGAGCCGTTCCAGGTTGCAGCCGCCGGCGGTCACGCCGAGGTCCTGCCCCCGGTTCCGGGCTACCTCGAGGTGGAGCTCGACAAGCTCCAGGCCCGCCTGGTGCGTCGTCCGAAGCGCGCTGAGGTCCCCGTGACCTGTGAAGTGCAGCTCGTCGTCGAGTACTACGCAGCTCGATAAGACACTGGGTGCCTGAGCCGGCCGAAGGCCAGCACGAGAGGCGTCGGGGATTCCCCGGCGCCTCTCGTCGTAGGATGGGGTGATGAAGAGACTGTCGTGGTTCCTGATCGGCGTGATCGGCGGTTTCGTCGCCGCCCACTTCATGAACAAGGACCCCCGCGGGCAGGAGATCTTCGCCGACCTCGACGCCCGGCTGTCACAGGTCACCGCCATCATGGGCGACGCGTACCGCCAGCAGGACGCCCGCCTGTCCGATCCCGCAGACGCCTGATCTGATCGCCCCTCGCCGCGCTCTCGGGCGCGGCGCTCGCACGCAAGGAACACCACGAGCTCTATGAAAACTGCGGAGATCGCGCAGCGGTATCTCGACTTCTTCGAGAAGAACGACCACCTCATCGTCCCCTCCGCCTCGCTGGTCAGCGACGACCCCTCGCTGCTGTTCACCGTCGCCGGCATGGTGCCGATGATCCCGTACCTCACCGGCGTGGTCCCGGCCCCGCATCCGCGCATCGCCGATATGCAGAAGTGCATCCGCACCAACGACATCGAAGAGGTCGGCCGCACCGCCCGGCACGGCACCTTCTTCCAGATGCTCGGCAACTGGTCGTTCGGCGACTACTTCAAGGAGGGGGCGATCCGCTACGCGTGGGAGCTGCTGACCTCCTCCGAGAGCGACGGCGGCCTCGGCTTCGACGAGAAGGACCTGTGGGTCACCGTCTACGAGACCGACGATGAGGCCGAGGCGATCTGGCGCGACGTGATCGGGCTGCGGCCCGAGCGCATCCAGCGCCTGGGCCGCGCGGACAACTACTGGAACACCGGCCAGCCGGGCCCCGGCGGTCCCGACTCCGAGATCTTCTTCGACCGCGGACCGTCCTACGGCAAGGACGGCGGCCCCGCCGTCGACGACACGCGCTTCCTGGAGATCTGGAACCTCGTGTTCATGCAGGACTTCATCGAGAACATCCGCGGCAAGACCGAGTTCGACATCGTCGGCGAGCTGCCGCAGAAGAACATCGACACGGGTATGGGCCTCGAGCGCGTCGCCTTCCTCAAGCAGGGCGTCGAGAACATGTACGAGACCGACCAGGTGCGCCCGGTGCTCGACCGCGCCGTCGAACTGTCCGGGCGTCGCTACGGTGCCGTGCACGAGGACGACGTGCGCTTCCGCGTCATCGCCGACCATGTGCGCTCGTCGCTCATGCTGCTCTCCGACGGGGTGCGCCCGTCCAACGAGGGCCGCGGCTACATCCTGCGCCGGCTGATGCGTCGCACCGTGCGGGCCATGCGCCTGCTGGGCGTGGACACCCCGAGCTTCCCCGAGCTGTTCGCCGCGTCGCGGGACGCCATGAAGTCGGCATACCCGGTGCTGGAGACCGAATGGTCGACCCTGTCATCGGCGGCCTTCGCGGAGGAGGAGACCTTCCGCCGGACCCTCGCCCAGGGCTCGACCATCCTCGACCTGGCGCTGGACGAGACGAAGAAGAAGGGAGCGTCGACCCTCAGCGGCTCCGAGGCGTTCCTGCTGCACGACACCTACGGCTTCCCGATCGATCTCACGCTCGAAGTCGCCGAGGAGGCCGGACTCGACGTCGATCGCGGTGCCTTCGACACCCTGATGAAGGAGCAGCGCGACCGCGCCAAGGCCGACGCGCGCAACCGCAAGCGCCAGCTCGCCGACGTCTCGGTCTACCGCGAGTTCCGCGCACTCGGCGAGACCGGCTTCGCCGGCTACACCGACCTGCAGACCGAGTCCCGGGTACTCGGACTGATCGTCGACGGCGCTTCCGTGCAGACCGCCTCCGATGGGCAGGTCGCCGAGGTCATCCTCGCCGAGACCACCCTGTATGCGGAATCCGGTGGTCAGGTCGCCGACAAGGGCACCATCGTCGGCACGGGCTTCGAACTCGACGTGCTCGACGTGCAGCGCCCGGTGCCCGGGCTGATCAGCCACACCGTGCACGTGGCATCCGGTTCCGTCGCGCTCGACGACCGCGCCACGAGCGTCGTCGACGCCGCGAATCGGCGCGCCGCGCGTCAGGCGCACTCCGCGACGCACCTCGTGCACGCCGCCCTGCGCGACACCCTGGGCAAGAGCGCCACGCAGTCCGGATCGCTCAATCGCGCCGGGTACATGCGCTTCGACTTCGCGTGGTCGCAGCCGCTCTCGGCCGACACGCGCTCGGAGATCGAGGACATCACCAACCGCGCCGTCAACGACGCGCTCGAGGTGACCACTCGCATCGTCTCGCTCGACGAGGCCAAGGAGGCCGGCGCCATGGCGCTGTTCGGCGAGAAGTACGGCGACGTGGTGCGCATGGTCGACATCGGCGGACCCTGGTCGCGCGAGCTGTGCGCCGGCACTCACGTGTCGACGAGCTCGGAGATCGGTCTGGTGAGCCTGGTGGGCGAGTCGTCGGTCGGCGCCTCCAACCGCCGCATCGAGGCTCTCGTCGGGCAGGACGCCTTCCGCGAGCTCGCGGCCGAGCGCACCGTCATCTCGCAGCTGACCGCCGCGCTGAAGACGCCGCGCGATCAGCTCGGCGCGCGCATCGAAGAGCTGCAGGCCGGCCTCAAGGCTGCCGAGAAGCGCATCGCGCAGTTCGAGGCCAAGGAGCGCGAGGGCCGCGTGCCCGCGCTGGTCGAGTCGGCCGTGCGCGTGGGCGGGTACCGGGTGGCATCCGCGTCGCTGGGCGAGGTCGGATCCGCCGACGACGTGCGCACCCTCGCGCTGAGCGTGCGCGAGCGACTGGGGTCGGATGCCGCGGTCGTGGCGTTCGGGGGAGTGGTCTCTTCTCGTCCGATCGTCGTCGTCGCCACCAACGACGCCGCCCGCGCAGCCGGCGCGAAGGCGGGGGCACTGGTGCGCATCGCCGCGGGCCTGCTCGGCGGCGGCGGAGGAGGCAAGGACGACGTCGCACAGGGCGGCGGCACCGACGCCTCGGCGCTGGACGGCGCGCTGTCGGCGATCGTCTCGGAGCTCGGAGGCGCGTGAGCGGCTTCCGCCGGGGCACGCGGCTCGGAATCGACGTCGGCAAGGCCCGGGTCGGCGTCTCACGCTGCGACCCGGACGGGATGCTGGCGGTTCCCGTCGAGACCGTGCCGCGCTCGGACACGGCTATCGCGCGGATCCTGGAGATCGTCGCGGAGTGGCAGCCGATCGAGATCGTCGTCGGACTGCCCGTGAACCTGCGCGGCGACGAGACCCTGTCGACGGCCGATGCGCGCGAGTTCGCCGGGGAGCTGCGCCGGCAGTGCGCAGTCGACGTGCGTCTGGTCGACGAGCGGCTGAGCACCGTGACCGCCCACGCTGCCCTGCGCTCGTCGGGGCGCTCGCAGAAGAAGTCTCGTAGCATTGTCGATCAGGTGGCGGCAGTGGTGCTGTTGCAGCACGCGGTCGACACCGAGAAGAGCACCGGACGCCCGACCGGAACGCTGATCCCCTCTCCCCAGGAGCCGCCGCGCGATGTCTGATCCGCACGACCGCACGCCCGATCCTCTCGGCGACTTCTTCGACAACGTGCCGACGGCGTCTTCTCCGCTGCCCGAGCAGGAAGCCCGCGACGAGCCCGCGCCGGGGTCGCGTCGTGCTCGGCGGGCAGCCGCGGCGCGTACAGACGCGCAGCCCGAGCCCTCCCCACGCGACGCCGCGCCGGCGACAGTCGTGCCGGGCGCCGCGGCCGCGAACGTCGCGGTGGACGCCCCGGCGCACGACGAGCCGACCGACCCCGAGCACGGGTCGCTCGAGGCGCTGTTCACCCCGGAGAGCACGCCCGCCGTCTCTCGCCCGCGCCGTGGACGCGGTTGCCTGATCGCACTGATCATCCTGCTCGTCGTGGCGGGCGGGATCGCCGCCGGCGGCGCATACGTGTGGAACATCTACGGCGATCGCATCAGCGACGCGATGGGCTGGGGCGAGCCGAAGGACTACGAGGCGGGGATCGCGACCGGCGAGGCGATCGTGACGATCAACAAGGGCGACACGGGCTCGCCGGTCTCGACCGCGCTGTTCGAGGCGAAGGTCACCAAGACCGATCGGGTGTTCTACGACTACCTCATCGAGCACGAGCCGGACGCGCAGTTCTTCCCCGGCGTGTACAAGCTGCAGCAGAAGATGACGGCAGCTGCCGCGCTCAAGGCACTCGAGGATCCCGCGAACCGCATGGCGAACACCGTGCGCATCGAGGAGGGCAGCACCGTCGAGAAGTCGCTGCCGCAGATCGCCGCGGGCGTCGACATCCCGCTGGAGGAGCTGCAGGCCGCGGTCAAGGACCCGGCAGCGTACGGCGTGCAGGCGGAACGGCTCGAGGGCTGGCTGTTCCCCGCGACTTACACGTTCGATCCCGGCGTCACGGCGACCGACGTGATCACCGCGATGGTACAGCGCACGCGCGCCTCGCTCGCCGACGCGGGTGTTCCGGATGCCGATGCGCAGCGCGTGCTGACGGTGGCGTCGATCATCGAGCGCGAGGCGCGCACCGCCGACTTCGCGAAGGTGTCGCGCGTGATCGAGAACCGTGTGGCTGACGGCATGATGCTGCAGATGGACTCCACCGCGCAGTACGGGTACGGCGAGCTGCACGCGGGCAAGGCGAGCACCTCGGACGAGGCGCAGTACGACGACAACGCGTGGAACACCTACGTGATCACCGGGTTGCCGAAGACGCCGATCGCGAACCCCAGCGACGATGCCATCAAGGCGGCGATGCACCCGGCTGACGGACCGTGGCTGTACTTCGTGACGGTGGACTTCGAGACGGGCGAGACCCAGTTCTCGACCACGTACGCCGAGCACCAGCAGGGCATCGAGAAGATGCGCTCGTGGTGTCGGGCGCACTCCGAGTACAAGGGCTGCTGAGGTGGCCGAGGTGCCCGAGGCTGTCGAGGTGGGGGCCACCCGACTCGCCGTGTGGGGTGACCCGATCGGACACAGCCGCTCGCCGGCGCTGCACACCGCCGCCTACCATCAGCTCGGACTGGACTGGACGTACGAACGCCGACGCGTCGACCGCGAGGGCTTCGCCCCGGCGCTGTCGACGCTCGACGACTCCTGGCGAGGGTTGTCGCTGACCATGCCCCTCAAGGAGGTCGCGCACGACGCGGCCGACGAGCTGGACCGCCACGCGGCACTCACGGGTGCCGTGAACACGCTGCGGCTTGGCAGCACGATGCGCGGATTCAACACTGACGTGGGCGGCATCGTCGATGCCCTCCGCCACGCCGGTGTGAGCGAGGTGCGCCGTGCACGCGTGCTGGGGGCGGGGGCGACGGCGGCGTCGGCACTGGTCGCCCTGCGAGAGCTCGGCGCGGAGGAGATGGAGGTGCGTGCGCGCCGGCCTGAGGCCGCTGCGCGGCTCACCGCCATCGCCGAGCGGCTCGGCGTCGACCTGCGCGTGCGGGACTTCGACGCGGTGGCATCCGACGTCGACGCGACGGTCGCCACCCTGCCCAGCGGCACCGTGCTCGATTCCGAGATCGCCGCCCCGCTCGTCGCCGTCGGCGGCACGCTGTTCGAGGCCGCCTACGCGCCGTGGCCGTCCGCACTGGCCGCGCTGTGGCCGCCGCAGAACGTGATCTCCGGGTTCGAGATGCTGCTGTTCCAGGCGGTGCGGCAGATCCGCATCTTCCGCCACGGCGACCAGCAGATCCCCCTGCCCGACGAGGCCGTCACAGTCGACATCATGCGCGCAGCGGGCATGGGAGACTAGAGCAATGCTCCGCGTGCTCACCGCCGGCGAATCGCACGGCCCCGAACTCATCGCCATCGCCGAGGGCCTGCCCTCGGGCGTGTCGATCTCCGCCGAGGCCATCCAGGCCGACCTGCAGCGACGCAAGCTCGGTTACGGACGCGGTTCGCGGATGAAGTTCGAGCAGGACGAGCTGACGATCTCCAGCGGCGTCCGGCACGGGCTCACACTCGGCAGCCCGATCGCCCTGCGCATCGGCAACACGGAATGGCCGAAGTGGGTCGAGGTGATGAGCGCGGCACCGGTCGAGCTGACCGAGCGCTCCCGCGGCCGAGGAGCGGCGCTGACGCGGCCGCGCCCCGGGCACGCCGATCTGGTGGGCATGCAGAAGTACGACTTCGACGAGGCGCGTCCGATCCTCGAGCGCGCGAGCGCGCGTGAGACCGCCGCGCGTGTCGCTCTGGGCGCGCTCGCCAGGGCGTTCCTCGCCGAGCTCGGCATCCGCCTGGTGAGCCACACGCTCTCGATCGGTCCGGTGCAGGTGCCCGAGGGCGCCGCGCTGCCGACCCCGGACGACGTGGACGCGCTGGATGCCGATCCACTGCGCTGCTTCGACCCGGAGACCTCGGCGCGGATGGTCGCGGAGGTCGACGACGCACGAAGGTCCGGTGACACGCTGGGCGGCATCGTCGAAGTGCTCGCGTACGGCCTGCCGCCGGGGATCGGCTCACACGTGCACTGGGATCGCCGGCTGGACGGCCGTCTGGCCCAGGCGCTGATGAGCATCCAGGCGATCAAGGGGGTCGAAGTCGGCGACGGGTTCGAGACCACCCGCCGGCGCGGTTCCGCCGCGCATGACGAGCTGTTCGGCACCGACGGCGGCATCACCCGCTCCTCAGATCGCGCCGGCGGCATCGAGGGCGGCATGAGCACGGGGACAGTGCTGCGTGTGCGCGCGGGAATGAAGCCGATCGCGACCGTGCCGCGCGCGCTGCGCACGGTGGACGTGGCCTCCGGCGAGTCCGCCACCGCGCACCACCAGCGCTCCGACGTCTGCGCCGTGCCCGCCTCCGGCGTGGTGGCCGAGGCGATGGTGGCGATCGAGCTGGCGAACTCGCTGCTCGAGAAGTTCGGCGGCGACAGCATCCGCGAGACGCGTCGGAACCTCGAGTCCTACCTCGCGGGGATTCCCGACGCGCTGCGCACGGCACCAGCGTCCGAGGCGGCGCTGCTCGTCCATGATGAGCTCGGCTGAGCAGCCGCTGACCCTCGTGCTCGTCGGCCCGATGGCGGCGGGCAAGACGAGTGTGGGGCGCAAGGTCGCCCGGCTGCTCGCTGTGCCGTTCGTCGACACCGACAAGCGCATCGCCGCCGACCACGGCCCGATCCCAGAGATCTTCACGACGCACGGCGAGGCGCACTTCCGAGCGCTCGAGCGCGACGCGGTCCGTGCCGCTGTCGCCGAGGGCGGCGTGATCTCCCTCGGCGGGGGAGCGGTGACCGACTCCGCGACCAGAGCGCTGCTGCGGCGGCATCCGGTTGTCTTCCTCACCGTCAGCGCGGATGCCGTGGCGCAGCGCATCCGGGGATCCGCACGCCCGCTGCTCGCCGGCGAGGACGACCCCGTCTCCCGCTGGCGCGACATCTTCGATCAGCGACGCAGCTGGTACGAGGAGGTCGCGGATCTGACCGTCGACACATCGCGTCGCCCCATGCGGGCACTGGCGGAGGAGATCGCCGCCTGGAGGAGGAAGCAGTCATGAGCACGACCACCATCAGCGTCACCGGTGCGAGCCCGTACGACATCACGGTCGGGCGCGACATCCTGGGCCGCGTCCGGGCCGCTCTGGATCCTGCGGTGCGCAAGGCGCTCGTCGTGCATCCGCCGACCCTGGCGAAGCGCGCGGCCGAGCTGCGTGACCGGCTGATGGCCGACAGCGGCCTCGAGGTGCTGCTCGCGGAGATCCCCGATGCCGAGGCCGGCAAGCGCATCGAGGTGGCCGCGTTCTGCTGGCAGGTGATGGGCCAGGCCGACTTCACCCGTACCGACGCTGTGATCGGCTACGGCGGCGGATCGGTCACCGACGTCGCCGGATTCGTGGCCGCGACCTGGCTGCGGGGCGTGCAGGTCGTGCAGGTGCCCACGACGGTGCTGGGCCTCGTGGATGCCGCGGTCGGCGGCAAGACGGGCGTGAACACCGCCGAGGGCAAGAACATGGTCGGCGCGTTCTGGGCGCCGCGGGCGGTGATCGGCGATCTCGACGAGCTGCAGAGCCTCAGCGCGAACGAGGCAACGGCCGGGTACGCCGAGGTGGTGAAGGCGGGCTTCATCTGGGCGCCGGAGATCCTCGACATCGTCGAGGCCGCGCCGGAACGGGCGGTCGATCCCTCGACTGAGGAGTTCCGTCGCACGGTGGAGCTGGCGATAGAGATGAAGGCGAAGGTCGTCTCGGATGACTTCCGCGAAGCCGGGCTGCGCGAGATCCTCAACTACGGTCATACCCTCGGCCACGCGATCGAGCACGCGGAGCGGTACCAGTGGCGGCACGGGGCGGCGATCTCGATCGGGATGATGTACGCCGCCGAGCTGTCCCGGCTCGCGGGCCGGCTCTCGGATGCCGGTGCTGATCGGCACCGCTCGGTGCTGGAGTCGCTGGGCCTGCCGACGACGTACCGGGCCGGCGCGTGGCCGCAGCTGCTGGCGACCATGCAACGCGACAAGAAGGCGCGCGGTGGGATGCTGCGCTTCATCCTGCTCGATGACATCGCCAAGCCCACGGTGGTGCAGGCACCGGACGAGTCGCTGATGTTCGCCGCCTACCAGGAAGTGGCCGGATGAGCGTCGTGGTGCGCCGGGTGCGCGCAGACGAGTGGCGCCGGGCGCGGGACTTGCGCCTGGAAGCGGTGCGCGATCCCGCGGCGCGGATCGCCTTCCTGCACTCCTACGAGGAGGAGGCGGCGCGTGAGGACGCGTTCTGGCAGTCGCGCGCGCGCGGCGCAGCCGTCGGGGCCGAGGTCGCGCAGTTCGTCGCCGAGTCGGGCGAGGACTGGGTCGGCACGCTGTCGGTGCTGCGCCGCGAGGCGGGCACGCCTGACCATCACGGGCGCATCGTCGAAACGCCGCGCGCCGATGTGGTCGGGGTGTACGTGCGCCCGGACAGCCGCGGCGAGGGCACGATCGAGGCGCTGTTCGACGCGGCCGCCCAGTGGACGCGCCGCCTTGGCGATGGCTCGCTGATGCTGGACGTGCACGTCGACAACGTCCGTGCTCAGGCGGCGTACCGGCGCTGCGGGTTCGCCGAGACCGGTCTGCGGTTCACCGGCAGCATCGGGCCGGAACTCGAGATGGCGTTCGCCCTCGACGCCGACGCGGCGGGGGAGGGAAAGTGAGCCGGTCGGTGCCGCGGCGACTGCTGCTCGTCAACGGTCCGAATCTCAACCTGCTCGGCACTCGCGAGCCGGGCATCTACGGATCGGCGACGCTCGCCGATGTCGAGCGTCTGACGACGGATGCCGCCACCGCGCTCGGCTACGAGGTGCGGGCGGCGCAGAGCAATCACGAGGGCGCGCTCATCGATGCGATCCACGCGGCGCGAACCGACTGCGCGGGAGTGGTGATCAACCCCGGCGGCCTGACGCACACCTCCGTGTCGCTGCGCGACGCGCTGACCGGGGTCGGGCTGCCGTTCGCCGAGGTGCACATCTCAGACGTGCACGCTCGAGAAGCTTTCCGCCACTTCTCGTATCTGGAGGATGTCGCCGCGGTGCGCGTGATCGGGCAGGGCGTCGACGGCTACGCGCGCGCGGTGCACGAGCTCGTGGCGCTGCTCTGAGGGTCGGCGTGATGGCGGGGATTGTCCGGGGCGATCATCCTGGCCGGGCGAGAGGGCTGCTCGCGATCGCCGTCACGTCGCTGCTGTGGGGCACGACGGGGACGGCCGCCACGTTCAGCACGGTGGGTCCGTTCGCCATCGGGGCGGCAGCGCTCGGGATCGGCGGGCTGCTGCAGGCGGTGGTGGCGATCCCCGCGCTGCGCGGCATGCGTTCCCGACTGTGGGAGCGCCGTGCGATCGTCGCGGTGGGTGCCCTGGCCGTCGCGGTCTACCCGCTCGCGTTCTACAGTTCGATGCATCTGGCGGGGGTGGCGGTCGGTTCGGTCGTCTCGCTCGCGTCGGCACCACTGTTCTCGGGCGTTCTGGAGCGCGTGATCGACAAGCGTCCGCTGTCGCGCTCGTGGATGCTGGCGGCGCTGCTCGGCGTCCTCGGAAGCGTGCTGCTGTGCGTCTCTCGGCTGGATTCCGGCCCGCAGGTCGGCGTCGACTCGATGGTGGGCGTCGCTGTCGGGCTCGTGGCCGGCGCGACGTACGCGACGTACTCATGGGCGTCCCGCCGGCTCATGGACGACGGCGTCGATCGCGGTGCGGCGATGGGGGCGGTGTTCGGCGTCGGCGGGCTGCTGCTCATGCCCGTTCTCGTGATCACCGGCGCTCCGCTGATCAGCTCATGGCAGAACGCCGCCGTCGGTGCGTACATGGCACTCGTTCCGATGTTCCTGGGCTATCTGCTGTTCGGCTACGGGCTGACGAAGATCCCCTCGAGCACGGCGACCACCGTCACGCTCACGGAGCCCGCGGTCGCGACGCTGCTCGCCGTGCTCATCGTCGGGGAGCGGCTCGATGCGGTCGGCTGGACGGGCATCGCCACCATCGGGGTGGTCCTGATCGTGCTCGCGCTGGCGCCGACAGGTCGATCACGCACGGGCGAGACCTGATCGGCCCCCGAGGTATGACCGTCGCTCCGAACGGCGTCGACGATCTAGCTTCCCTGGATCAGCGCGACGACGGTCTCCGGGTCATGTTTCTGTGTGAGTCCGAGCGTCACATGGTCGCCATTGAGCGGTTCCATGACCGATACCGCCGCGATGATCTCGTGTCCGACCTTCACGAGAAGTCTGAATTCCGCGCCGGCACCGCTTGCCTGGGCCGTGAGATCGTTGAGGACTTCAGCGCCATTGTCAGTGAACGTGACATCGACAGAGTCGCTGCGCGCCACGGCGTTTTCGACAGCTGCGTTCTCGAAAGTGGAAGGCAGCAGCACGCGTTCACTGCCCACAGGAATGCAATGCGGATCAGACGCGTCGTCGCATGTCGTCGAAAGCGCCAGTTGAAGGGATGCTCTGGTGGACGCCGCTGTGGTCTCGCTGTCGCCTGCGGCAGCACACCCGCAAAGGCTGAGCAGTGCAAGGACGACGAGCATGCATCGCGTAGTCCGCTGGGTCATTCCTACTCCTCGCTCGGGTGGCAGCGGGCGATTGGGTAAGCCGCCGTCTCTGCAATGATGCGCCATACATGGACCTGACCGCCCGCGACGGCCGCCCCTGAGCCGTTTCGGTGTCGTGCCGTTACTGACCCGGTTCTAGTACTTCGTTCAGCACGCGACGCGCGAAGGCTGCTTGCCCGTGCGCTGTGTTCGTCAGCATGATGAGGCCCTTCCAGAGGGCCCACCCTGCTCCGCGCGCCCATGTCGCATCGTCGAGTTCGAGGGTGGATCGAAAAGCGCGTCGAGCTGGTCCGCGAAACTGGGTCCAATAGATCACCGTGTCGCATGCGGGGTCGCCGACTGCCGAGCAGCCGAAGTCGATGATGGCGGAAAGTGCTCCGCGGCGGTCAACGAGCAGATTGTTGATCGCGACGTCGCCGTGGAGCCACACAGCCGCTTCACATTCCGGAGCTGACGTCACGCTGCGCCAGAGTGCGGCGGCGCGGTCTCGTTCGCGAACGTCGAGTAATGGGAGCCGACTCTGCACCTGGTCGTCCCACTGGGTCACCGGCGCACCGCGATAGGCGCTGTGCAAGCCGGGCGCCGGGCCACCTGCAGCATCCGCTCGGCGCAACGAGGTCAGGAACAACCCGAGATCGACAGCCGTCGTGACGTCGCCGCTCAGGCGGGCGGGGTCGGGTCGACGACCTTCGACCCATCTGTAGATCGACCACGGCGCCGGGAACGTCTCGCTCGGTCGTCCACAATCGACGATGCTCGGGATCGGCCACGGCAGCTGCGGCGCGAGCCTCGGCAACCACTGCTGCTCCTTCCGAACCTGCGGAACGTAGGCAGCGGCTGCTGGCAGGCGAACAACGAGAGCTTCCCCGAGGCGGAACATGCGGTGATCGTTCCCCGCGTCCGCGATTGCACGCAACGGCAGAGCCGCCCACTGCGGAAACTGCTCTCGCACGAGTTTCTGCGCCAACGCTTCGTCGATCGCGACGCGGCTGGGAAACAGCACGCTCACCCCGCCGCGCTCGACATACGTCGGATGGCATCTTGAAGCAGTCCCATCATCTGTGGGCCCCCGTGTCCCTCATCGCGGATCTGGACGAATTCGCTCGCGGGCCAGGCGCGGTGCAGATCGAACGGGACGGACATGCTGGAGCTCAGATCCCTCGAGCCGTGCACCATGAACCCTGGCACCGTTGCGAGGCCTTCGACGTTCTCGAGGATGCCGGCGTCGCCCAGGAAGGCATGATTCGCCCAGTAGTGCAGCACCAGGGTGGCCAGTTCGAGTCGCCGGTGAGGGTCTTCCCACCGTGAGTCCGGAGAGAAGTGGGGATCGAGGGAAGGGTGGGTGTTCTCCCACCGCCCCCAGGCGATCGCGGCAGTATCCCGCGCCTCGGGGTCCGAGCTCGTGACGGCGCGATAGAGAGCGTCGACCACGCGCTCGGACGGATGAGGATCCGCGCTGCTCTGGAGTTGAGCCCACTCCTCGGGAAACACCCGACGCAGGTCCTGCGTGATCCATTCCACCTCCGCCCGGCTGGTCGTCGTGACGGCTCCGAGCGCGAGGGCGGTCACTCGCTCGGGGTGAGCCTCCGCATAGGCGAGAGCGAGCGTTGCTCCCCAGGAGAGCCCCACGACGATCCACCGTTCGAATCCGACCGATTCGCGCAAAGCCTCGATGTCCTCAATCAGCGTCCGTGTGTTGTTGTGCGCAAGGGAAGCGAGGTCGTCGGCCGCCGACGGCGTGCTGCGTCCGCATCCTCGTTGATCGAAGGCCACGACACTGTTCAGCGCTGGATCGAAAAGGGTGCGATAGAAGTCGGAGATCCCCGATCCGGGGCCACCGTGCAGGAACAGGGCCGGTGCGGGACCATGTCCGAACCGCTCCCAGTAGATGCGGTCGCCGGGAGGGCGGTCGAGGTAGCCGTGGGCCATCGGTGCTGTCACGCTCTGACGCTAACGACGCCTCGGCGCCATCGGAAGCCTCCACCGGATCGCCGGCATCACACGCCCTAGGCGAGCAGGCGAGCCAGACGTGAACGCACCGCAGGATTCGAAGGACTGCCCGGTTCGAACGGCAGTCGGAGGCGATCTCGGTCCGCGTCGCTGTACCGAGGAAGCTAGTCGTGCCGGGAGTCAGAACGGCGGGGGAGCAGTGCTCTCGAAGCCGGTCGGGGAGACGACCTGCACGGTGCGATCGGGGCGGGTGCGATAGACGAATCTCGTGCGATGTCGGTGGGCGTGGTCGCGCGAACACAGCGGGCGAAGCTGCAGGGCGTCGGTCGTCCCGCCGTGTGCCCAGGGTCTGTCGTGATCGAGATCCGCGTCGACGGCCAGTCGGGTGCATCCATCGCGGGAGCAGGTGCCGTGCCGCAGGATGAGCCAGTCGCGCTGGGAGCGCGTGGGCCGGTAGACGCGGCGGTCCATGTCGAGCAGAACGCCCTTGATGGGGTCGGTGATCACGCGGCGGAACGACTTGGCGTCGAGGAACATCTGCTTCGCCGTGAGGGGATCGATCGTGTCGCCGCCGACGATGCGCGCCTGCTCGACGGGGACGGGCTCGCCTGCGAGCAGCTGCACAGGGATCGTGACGAACACCTTTGTCCGCACGGCGGTAGGGGTGCCTTCGCCACGCAGCCAGGCGCTGAGCAGATCGGTGCGGATCTGATCGCGCGTGCGACCCTCGCGGCGGTCCTTCTGCATGTGCTTCGCAGTGGCGCTCAGGCGCCGCATCGCCGCCTCGGCTTCCTGCGTGGACATCAGTGCCGTCAGCCACGACATCCCATCACCGGCCGGGGTGCAGACGACCTTCCGGTCCGCCATCGCCCGGGTGTGCCGACGCGCCGCAGAGTCTCCGGTGATGCGGTCGACAAGGCGCTTCGCCCGCTGTCGCAGCGCAACAGCCGAGCACGTCAGCACCCATCCCGCGGCCGCCTCGTCGAGCGCGGCGAAACCGGCATCCGACTCGGCACGGATCTCGGGCGCAGCGTCCACCGGGGGCAGCAGGGCCATCGCCGCCGAGACCACCGTCGTGACGGCGTGCATCGATGCGAACCCGTCCCGCGCTCGCGCCCAGAGCAGCGGCAGGTGCTGAATGGCGGTCTCGGCGATCGCGCGGATCTCGCGCACCCGATTCTCGGACACCCGCAGGCGCAGCGACAGCTCGAGCAACACGGCACGCTCAGCCATGTCCGGATCGGCTCCGACGGTGTAGACCTCGCAGTGGCGCCGCGCGAACTCGACGACGTCGACGATGTGCTCCGCCTGCTGAGCGGCGCGGCGGTCAGCATCCCGGCCGATGCACGTGAGGTCGTCGAGGAGGATGCGGAGAACGTCACCCGCATTCAGCGGAGCGAGTGACAGCGTCGCGTGATCCTCCAGCGGGTCGTGATCCTCGTCGATGTCCATGTCTTCACACTAGGACTGGCCTCCGACATTGAATCCGGGCTGCGCGAGGTGGCCGGAAACCGCACACAGGAGCGCGGGAACAGCATCCGATAGAATCGTTCCTCGGCCCTCTTCGATGCGCGCATCCGCGCCGGCCGACGAACCTTCGACATGAACGGACTCCCACCACCATGGCATCCACCGCAGACATCAAGAACGGCGTCGTCATCAAGATCGACGGGCAGCTCTGGAGCGTCGTGGAGTTCCAGCACGTCAAGCCCGGCAAGGGCGGCGCGTTCGTGCGCACCAAGCTGAAGAACGTCGTCACCGGCAAGACGGTCGACAAGACCTACAACGCCGGCACGAAGATCGAGATCGAGAACGTCGATCGTCGCGACTTCACCTACCTGTACACCGATGGCGACAGCTTCGTCTTCATGGACCAGGAGGACTACGACCAGATCAACGTGCCCGCGGCCACGGTCGGCGACGCCGCGAACTTCATGCTCGAGAACCAGCAGGTGCAGATCGCGCTCAACAACGGCAACCCGCTGTACGTCGAGCTGCCCGCCTCCGTCGTGCTCGAGGTGACCTACACCGAGCCGGGCCTGCAGGGCGACCGCTCGTCCGCGGGCACCAAGCCCGCCACCCTCGAGACCGGCTACGAGGTGCAGGTGCCCCTGTTCCTCGAGCAGGGCACCAAGGTGAAGGTCGACACCCGCACGGGTGACTACCTCGGCCGGGTCAACGACTGACTTGAGCGCCCGCACCAAGGCGCGAAAGCGCGCCCTCGACATCCTCTTCTCGGCCGACGTGCGCGGCGAGGAGATCGCCGTCGTCCTCGCTGCCGCTGCGAAGCGCGCGGCCAGCGAACCGGCGCGCGAGGCCTCTTGGCTGTACGCGCGCGACATCGTCGACGGGATCATCGACAACCGCGGCGATATCGACGAGCAGATCACCACGCACAGCCGTGACTGGCGCCTCGAGCGGATGCCCGCGGTCGACCGCGCCCTGCTGCGCATCGGCACGTGGGAGATCGTCTACAACGACGAGGTGCCCACCGCCGTCGCGATCGATGAGGCCGTGGAGCTGGCCAAGGAGCTCTCGACCGAGGACTCGGGCGCATTCGTCCACGGTGTGCTCGCACGCATCGCGCGTTCGGTGTGACGCACGCGCACCGCTGAGCGCATGTCGGTGGTGGCGGGGAGGATGCTGACATGAGCTCTCCCCGTCCGGACACGGCCGCGCTGCGCGAACTCGCTGGCGATGGCGGGTACCAGCGAGGACTCGACTACGCGCGCCAGGGCAGGGTCGCGCGCGCGAGCTGGGACGCCGCCGCGCAGGCGCTCACCGCCGAAGTGCTCGGCAGCGAGAGGGCGCCGTACCGGTGCCGCGTGCGCTTCGACGGTCCGCGCATCATGACGAGCAGCTGCTCCTGTCCGATGATCGCCGGCTGCAAGCACGTCGTCGCCGCGGTGCTCGTCGGGGCGGATGCCGGGGAGGGCGCCGCAGAGGACGTCCGCGAGTCGGATGCCGTGAGGGTGGCTCCGCCTCCACCGCCCCCACCGCCGCGCGATATCTGGGAGCAGTTCGGCGTCTTCGCGCGCCCGGCGCCGCAGCCGGCCTGGCGGGCGCTGCTGAGCGCACCCGGGACCGGTGTCACGAGCGAGAGCCTCGCGCTCGGCATCGAATTGCGCGTGCGGTCGGGGAACGCCCTCGAGCGCTGGGGACCGGCGGCTCTGCGCTCGGCGACGCCGCGCGATCTCGCCGGCGAGCACGGCGAGATCATGCTCGTGGTGCGTCCCCTCATGCGCAGCAGGTCGACGGGGAAGTGGATCCACGGCGATGTCTCGTGGGATTCGATGCGCCGGACCTCGGGTCGCTTCAGCGCCGATCACGTGCGATGGTTCGCCGATTTCCTCAGCATCGCCCGCGATTCCCTGCTGTCCGGCACCGCAGGGGACTGGATCGCGCTCGATCGTGTCGAGTCGTCGCTGCTGTGGCAGCACCTCGACGCGCTGCGCGCGACCGGCATCCCGATCGTGCCCACCCAGAAACACACGACCGTGCGCTTCGCCGCGGCGGCGGAGACCGCGCTGCGCCTCGACCCCTCGGACGACGGCGGCGTCACCGTCAGCGTGGAGGCGAGGATCGACGGCGACCCCGCGCCGGTGACGGGCCTGCGCCCGATCGGCCGCATCGGCCTGTACCACTGGCAGCTGCGGGGCGGCGGCATCGATGTCACGCTCGCGCCGGTCGTACTCGCGCCGGCGCTGCTGGCTGCGATCAACGCGGCCGACCCCATCGACGTGCCCCGCGAGGACCGCGCCGGCTTCCTCAGCGAGGTCTATCCCGCCCTGGCTCGGCAGGTCCCCGTTCGCGCCGCCGAGGATCTGGCCCTTCCCCCTCTTGCGGTGCCCGAGCCGGTGCTCCGTGTGGCGTTCCGCACCGGTCACCGCATCGACTACCGGTTCGAGTGGGAGTACGCGGGGCACGGGACGGTGTTGTTCGGCCCGGGTGCCGAGCCGTTCCGCGACCCGGACGCCGAGCATCGTCGTTCCCGCGAGATCGAGGCGATCTGGAGCGGCGGGACCGCATCCCCGTTCCGCCCGCGCGCGGAGCTCGAGCAGATCGCAGCGGCCGAATGGGCGGCCGACGTGCTCTCCGCATTCGAGGACAGCGCGATCAAGGTCGTCGTCACCGGCCGGCGCACGAAGTACCGCGAGCTCACCGGCATCCCGGAGATCTCCGTGTCGACCGTGGAGTCAACCGATCCGGACTGGTTCGACATGGGCATCATCGTGCGCATCGACGGGCACGCCATCCCGTTCGCACCGCTGTTCACCGCCTTGGCCCTGCGCCGCACGAAGCTCATGCTCGTGGACGGCACTTACTTCTCCCTCGCGCACCCGGCCCTGCAGCGGCTGCGTGAGCTCATCGACGAGGCGGGCGCGCTCACGGAATGGGAGACCGCGCCCCGGATCAGCAGGTACCAGAGCGCGCTCTGGGAGGATTTCGAGGACCTCGCCGACGAGTCCGAGCCGGCGGTGAGCTGGCGAGCCACGGCCGAAGGGCTGCGCGGTGTGGATCATGTGCCGTCGACCGCTGCGCCGCGAGGACTGCATGCCCAGTTGCGCCCGTACCAGCAGCAGGGTCTGGACTGGCTGGCGTTCCTGTGGCGGCATCGCCTGGGTGGCATCCTCGCCGACGACATGGGACTCGGCAAGACGCTCCAGCTGCTCGCGCTGATCGCACACGCGCGCGAGACGGGGGAGCGGCGTCCCTTCCTCGTCGTCGCGCCGACGTCGGTGCTCGGCACGTGGCGCGGGGAGGCCGCGCGCTTCACCCCGGGGCTGCGAGTGCACGTGGTGGAGGGGACCGCCGTGCGCCGCGCCGCGAGCATCAGCGAGCTCACCCAGGGCAGTGACGTCGTCGTCACCTCGTACGCTCTCATGCGGCTGGATGCCGAAGAATACGGACGCGTCGAGTGGGCCGGCGCGATCATCGACGAGGCGCAGTTCGCCAAGAATCCCGCGACGAAGGTGCACCGCGCCCTCGCCGATCTCGCGGCCGACGTGAAGATCGCCGTGACCGGCACGCCGCTCGAGAACAGTCTCACCGATGTGTGGGCGCTGTTCTCGCTCACGGCTCCCGGCCTGTTCCCGTCGAAGCGCCGGTTCCGCGAGGACTACGTGCAGCCCATCGAGCAGGGCAAGGTGCCCGAGAACGAGGAAGGCGCGCCGTACCGCCAGCGGCGACTGGAGCGGCTGCGCCACCGCATCCGTCCGCTCATGCTGCGGCGCACCAAGGAGCTGGTCGCCGCAGAACTGCCCGAGAAGCAGGTGCAGGAGGTCTTCGTCGACCTCAGTCCCGCGCATCGCGCGATGTACGACACCGTGCTGCAGCGCGAACGACAGAAGGTGCTGGGTCTGCTGGCCGACCTCGACCGCAACCGCTTCATCGTCTTCCGCTCGCTCACGATGCTGCGGATGCTCGCGCTGTCGCCCCAGCTGATCGATCCGGATGCCACGGGCGAGACCTCCGCCAAACTCGACGTTCTGCTCGAACACGTCCAGGAGCTGCGCGCCGAAGGCCACCGCGCCCTCGTGTTCAGCCAGTTCACCTCCTACCTCGAGATGGCCGCCGAGAGGCTGCGTGCCGCCGGCATCCGGTATGAGTACCTGGACGGATCCACGCGACGGCGTGAGGGCGTGATCGACGCGTTCCGCGCCGGCGATGCGCCGGTGTTCCTCATCAGCTTGAAGGCCGGCGGGTTCGGCCTCACGCTCACCGAGGCGGACTACGTCTTCCTCCTCGATCCGTGGTGGAATCCGGCCGCCGAGGCCCAGGCGATCGATCGCACCCACCGCATCGGGCAGACGCATCGCGTGTTCGTGTACCGCCTCATCGCCGCGGGCACGATCGAGGAGAAGGTGCTCGCCCTGCAGCAGCGCAAGGCGCGGCTTTTCACCGCGGTCATGGACGACGAGGCGCTGTTCGCGCAGGCGCTGAGCGCCGATGACATCCGCGGACTCCTCGAGGGCTGACGTCGCCGGGGGCACGTGACGTCAGCCGGATATGCACGGCCGGTCACCGACGCCGCTCAGCCACGCCTCGGTAGAATCGTTCGGTCCACACCCAGAGGAGAGACATGCGGATCACGGGACTCGGCCACGCCGGGATGTTCATCGAGACCGTCGGCGGAAACATCATCTGCGACCCGGTCCTCGGGCCCTCGTTCTACGGCTCGTGGTTCCCGTTTCCCGATAACCGCGGCCTCGACTGGGAGCGCTTCGGGCGCGAAGCCGACTTCCTGTACATCTCGCACCGGCACCGCGACCATTTCGATCCGCGTCTGCTGGAGAGGTACATCCGCAAGGACATCGAGGTGCTGCTGCCCGAGTATCCGGTCAACGACCTCGAGCAGGACATCCGCGCGCTGGGATACGAGAACATCACCTACGCCCCGGCGGGTCAGGTGATCGAGCGCGGCGAGCTGAAGATCATGATCACGCCGCTGCGCGCGCCCAGCGACGGGCCGATCGGCGACTCATCGTTGAGCATCGACGACGGCACCGCGTCGATCCTCAACCAGAACGACTCCCACCCGCTCGACCTCGAGGCTCTGCTGTCGTTCGGCAAGCCCGAGGCGTACTTCACGCAGGTCTCCGGCGCGATCTGGTGGCCGATGGTCTACGACCTGCCGCAGGACGCGAAGCAGAACTTCGCGCGGCTCAAGCGCGAAGCGCAGAACAAGCGCGCCATGTACTACATCGAGAAGGTCGACGCGCCGCACGTGTTCCCGATGGCGGGGCCGCCGATGTTCCTGCGTGACGAGCTGTTCCGCTTCAACGGCAAGGGCCAGGACGACGATTCGATCTTCACCGATCAGAAGGAGTTCCTGGCGCACATGAAGGAGCTCGCGCCGCAGTACGACGGGCACCTGTTCGTCCCGGGCACGGTCGTCGAGATGAACCACGGTGAGATGAACGTGTCGCAGAGCCTGTACACCCAGGACGAGATCGACCACATCTTCGACGAGAAGTGGGACTACCTCGAAGAGCAGCGCGCGACGCGCCAGCAGGAGATCCGCGATGAGGAGGCCTCACGCGCGGAGATCATCCCGCCGGCCGAGATGCTCGCGGCCATCAAGGAGTGGTGGGAGCCGCTGCTGAAGAAGTCGCGCACCATCCGCCTCGGCGTCGGCGGCAATGTGCGCTTCCGGATCGGCGAGCTGGACATGGTCGTCGACTTCCCCAAGGCGAAGGTGCGCGAGTACGCGGGGGAGGAGTGCATCTACTGGTACACGATCCCCGCCGATCTCGTCTCGACGAACATCCGCGACCACGAGATCGACTGGTCGAACTCGATCTTCCTGTCGATGCAGTTCTCGGTGGGCCGCAGCGGCAAGTTCAACGAGTTCCTCACCACATTCCTCAAGTGCCTCTCGGTGGATCGCATCGAATACGTCGAGAACTGGTACCAGGAGCAGACCGACCAGACCGAGGATGCCGAGATCGGCGACTGGGTCGTGCAGCGACGCTGCCCGCACCTGCGCGCCGACCTCACCCGCACCGGAAAGATCGAGGACGGCATCCTCACCTGCAGCATGCACGACTGGAAGTGGGACCTGAAGACGGGCAAGTGCCTGACGACGACCGGCCACCCGATCCGCGCCGAGCACTGCCCGGTGACGGAGGAGGCGCTTCGCCTGGGCGCCTGAGCGCGAGACGTCCACCCGCCTGATTCACCCGGCGAAGGAGAAAGCACCGAGGAAGGTCGGATTCCCGTGGAATCGTCCTTCCCTCGGTGGATCTCCTTCGCCGAGTGAAACACCGACGGACGCTCGGTCTCAGCCACCGGCGCGCATTCGGTAGACTGGTCGACATCACCAACCTTTAACCCCGTCCAGAGAGGCGGAGAAGGGAAGTGGCCGATGACTGCACGCACAGTGCTGCACGAAGCCGACATCGCTCGTGCCCTGACGCGCATCGCCCATGAGATCCTCGAATCCAACCGCGGCGCCGAAGGACTCGTCCTGCTCGGCATCCCGACCCGCGGCGTGACCCTCGCCGAACGGCTCGGTCCGATCATCTCGAGCATCGCCGAGACCGACATCCCGGTCGGCTCGCTCGACATCACGCTGTTCCGCGACGACCTGGCGAAGCACCCCACCCGCGCCCCGAAGCGCACCGAGATCCCCGAGGACGGCATCGACGGCCGCACGGTCGTCCTGGTCGACGACGTGCTGTTCTCCGGCCGCAGCATCCGCGCCGCCCTCGACGCCCTGCAGTCCATCGGCAGGCCGTCAGCCGTCCGCCTGGCGATCCTCGTCGACCGCGGACACCGCGAGCTGCCGATCCGCCCCGACTTCGTCGGCAAGAACATCCCCTCCGCCCGCTCAGAGCGCGTGAACGTGCGCCTGCGCGAGCTGGACGGCGCCGACGAGGTGACGATCGAATCATGAGACACCTGCTCGACACCCGCACCCTCGACCGCGAGCAGGCGCTGCGCATCCTCGACGTGGCCGAGGACATGGCCGACACGCAGTCCCGTCAGGTCAAGAAGCTGCCCACCCTGCTCGGCAAGACCGTGGTCAACCTCTTCTTCGAGGACTCCACGCGCACGCGCATCTCTTTCGAAGCGGCGGCCAAGCGCCTCTCGGCCGACGTCATCAACTTCGCCGCGAAGGGCTCCAGCGTGTCCAAGGGCGAGAGCCTGAAGGACACCGCTCAGACCCTGCAGGCGATGGGGGCGGATGCCGTGGTCGTGCGCCATTCGGCATCCGGAGCACCTCGCACACTCGCGACGAGCGGCTGGATCTCCGCCGGCGTCGTCAACGCCGGCGACGGCACCCACGAGCACCCCACGCAGGCGCTGCTCGACGCCTACACGATCCGCAAGCGCCGCTTCGGGGCCGACAGCCGTGGCCGCGACCTCTCCGGGCTGCGGGTCGCGATCGTCGGCGACGTGCTGCACTCGCGCGTGGCGCGCTCGAACGTCTGGCTGCTCTCGCTGCTGGGCGCCGAGGTCACCCTCGTCACGCCGCCCACCCTCGTGCCGCAGAACGTTTCGGAGTGGCCGGTGCGCGTGCTCTACGACCTCGACCAGGCGCTGGCGGAGGGCCCGGATGCCGTCATGATGCTGCGCATCCAGGCGGAGCGGATGCACGCCGCGTATTTCCCCACTGAGCGGGAGTATTCCCGCCTGTGGGGGTTGGACGCAGTGCGGGCGGCGTCGCTGCCGGACGATAGCATTGTGCTGCACCCCGGCCCCATGAACCGCGGTCTCGAGATCTCGTCCGAGGCGGCCGATTCCCCCCGCTCCACGGTGCTGGAGCAGGTCACCAACGGCGTCTCGGTGCGCATGGCCGTGCTCTACCTGCTGCTCGCAGGTGAGCGCAACGACGAACGAGGAGAAGTGTGATGAGTCAGACCCTCGTCATCGCAGGAGCCCACCTGCTCGGGCGCGACAGCGCGGACATCGTGATCGAGAACGGCGCGATCGCCGAGATCGGCACCGGCCTGAGCCGCAGCGGCGCGCGGGTCATCGACGCAGCCGGCCTGATTGCCCTGCCCGGCCTCGTCGACCTGCACACGCATCTGCGCGAGCCCGGGTTCGAGGCGTCCGAGACCGTGCTCACCGGCACGCGCGCCGCCGCGGCGGGCGGGTTCACCGCGGTCTTCGCCATGCCGAACACCCAGCCCGTCGCCGACACCGCCGGCGTCGTCGAGCAGGAGCTCGCGCTCGGGGAGGCAGCCGGATACGCGACAGTGCAGCCCATCGGCGCCGTCACCGTCGGGCAGAAGGGGGAGCGCCTCGCCGAGCTCGGCGCCATGGCGGGCTCCCGTGCCAAGGTGCGCGTCTTCAGCGACGACGGCTTCTGCGTGTGGGATCCGCTGATCATGCGCCGCGCGCTGGAGTACGTGAAGTCGTTCGACGGCGTCATCGCCCAGCACGCGCAGGATCCGCGGCTCACCGAGGGCGCGCAGATGAACGAGGGCGTCGTGTCGGCCGAGCTCGGACTCGCCGGCTGGCCGGCGGTCGCCGAGGAGTCGATCATCGCCCGCGACGTGCTCCTCGCCGAGCATGTCGGCTCGCGGCTGCACGTGTGCCACCTGTCCACCGCCGGATCGGTCGACATCATCCGGTGGGCGAAGAAGCGCGGCATCCAGGTCACCGCCGAGGTCACCCCGCACCACCTGCTGCTCACCGACGACCTCGTGCGCGACTACGACGCCCGCTACAAGGTGAATCCGCCGCTGCGCACCGCCGAGGACGTGCAGGCTGTGCGCGACGGACTGGCCGACGGCACCATCGACATCGTCGCGACCGACCACGCGCCGCACCCCGCCGAGAACAAGGCGTGCGAGTGGCAGGCGGCCGCGAACGGCATGGTCGGGCTGGAGAGCGCGCTGCGCGTCGTGCACCAGGCCATGGTGGCCACCGACCAGCTGGACTGGTCGGACGTCGCACGGGTGATGAGCACCGCGCCGGCGCGCATCGGGCGGCTGGACGGCTTCGGCGCGCTCGAGGTCGGCCGACCCGCGCACGTGACCCTGTACGATCCCAGCGTCCCCGGCGTGTTCACCGAGGCGGATCTGCACGGGCGCAGCCACAACTCGCCCTACCTCGGGCGGGAGCTGCCCGGGCGCGTGCACGCGACCATCCACGGCGGTGTCCTCACCGTCGACGACGGCGCCCTCGTCGAGGAGCTCGCCCGCAACACGGAGAACGAGGTCCGGTGAGCCGCGAGGCCGCGGTGCTCGTCATCGCATTCGTCGCCGCGATCGTCCTCGTCGCGATGTTCCTCGGCTGGCGCCGCCGACTCCGACGCGACGCCGGTCTCTCGGCACCGCTCGGAGTCCCCGAGCACGCCGAGGTGACCGGCCGCCACGAGATCCTCTACGTGGCGACGACGCAGCACGATCAGCCGCTCGAGCGACTGGCCGTGCGCCCGCTCACCTACCGCGCGCGCGGGGAGCTCGTGCTCACCGATCGCGGGGTGGCGCTCAGCCTCGACGGTGCGCCCACGGTATTCCTCGCCGCATCCCGGCTGATCGCCGCCGACCGGACCAACCTCGTCATCGACCGCGTCGTGGAGCGCGACGGCCTGATCCGCCTGGTCTGGCAGCTGGCCGACGGCACCCCTGTCGATTCCTTCATCCGGCTCGCCTCCGGCGGGCCCGCAGACATCCTTCCGGAGCTCGAGCGCCTGTGCGCCGCCCCGGAGAACGGAGAGAACTCGTGACATCCCCCGACCAGGGCCCTTCGACAAGCTCAGGAACCCAGACCGCCGCCTCAGGAACGCAGACCGCCGCCGTGCTCGTACTCGAGGACGGCACCCGCTACCAGGGCCGTGCCTACGGCGCACGCGGCACCACGCTCGGCGAGGTCGTCTTCGCCACCGGCATGTCCGGCTACCAGGAGACGCTGACCGACCCGTCCTACGCCGGACAGATCGTGCTGCAGACCGCGCCGCACATCGGCAACACCGGCATGAACCGCGAGGACGAGGAGTCGTCGCGCATCTGGGTCGCCGGCTACATCGTGCGAGACCCCGCCCGACGCGTGTCCAGCTGGCGGGCCGAGGAATCCCTCGACGACGCTCTGGTGCGCGAGGGCATCGTGGGCATCAGCGGCATCGACACGCGCGCTCTCACCCGCCGCATCCGCGACGCCGGTGCCATGCGCGGCGGCATCTTCTCGGGCGCCGACGCCGCCCTGGAAGCCGACGAGCAGCTGCGCCGGGTCAGCGCCGCGCCCGAGATGGCGGGTCAGAACCTGTCCTCGACCGTTTCGGTGACCGAGACGAGGGTCATCCCGGCCAGCACCGAGCGCGTCGGCAACGTCGCCGTGCTCGACCTCGGGGTCAAGCAGTCCACCCTCGACAACCTCGCCGCCCTCGGCTTCGACGTGCACGTCCTGCCGCAGTCGGCCGCGTTCGCCGACATCGCGGCCGTAGAACCCGACGCCGTCTTCTACTCCAACGGCCCCGGCGACCCGGCGGCCTCCGATCAGCAGGTCGCCGTGCTGCGTCAGGTGCTCGACGCCCGCATCCCGTACTTCGGCATCTGCTTCGGCAACCAGCTCTTCGGTCGCGCGCTCGGGCTGGGCACGTACAAGCTCACCTTCGGGCACCGCGGCATCAACCAGCCCGTCGTGGACAAGGCCACCGGACGGGTGGAGATCACCGCGCACAACCACGGGTTCGCCGTCGAGGCGCCCATCGACGAGGTGTTCGAGAGCCCGCAGGGCTACGGCCGGGTCGAGGTGAGCCACGTCGGGCTCAACGACCAGGTCGTCGAGGGGCTGCGCGCACTCGACATCCCGGCGTTCTCCGTGCAGTACCACCCGGAGGCGGCGGCGGGTCCGCACGACGCCCACTATCTCTTCACCCGATTCCGCGAGCTCGTCCTCGCCAGCAAGAAGGGCGCCAACTGATGCCGAAGCGCGAAGACATCTCATCCGTCCTGGTCATCGGCTCCGGCCCCATCGTCATCGGCCAGGCCTGCGAGTTCGACTACTCCGGCACCCAGGCGTGCCGGGTGCTGCGCGAGGAGGGCGTGCGCGTCATCCTCGTCAACTCCAACCCGGCGACGATCATGACCGACCCGGACTTCGCCGACGCGACCTACATCGAGCCGATCACCCCCGAGGTCATCGAGACGATCATCGCGAAGGAGAAGCCGGATGCCATCCTGCCCACCCTCGGCGGCCAGACCGCGCTCAACGCCGCCATGGCGCTGCACGAGCGCGGCATCCTGGAGAAGTACGACGTCGAGCTGATCGGCGCGCGCGTCGACGCGATCCGCCGCGGTGAGGACCGGCAGGTCTTCAAGGAGCTGGTGCTCGAGGCCGGCGCGGACGTTGCCAAGTCGGTCATCTGCCACACGATGGACGAGCTGCTCGCCGGCGCCGAACAGCTCGGCTACCCGCTCGTCGTGCGCCCGAGCTTCACGATGGGCGGCCTGGGCTCGGGCTTCGCCTACGACGAGACCGACCTGCGCCGCATCGGCGGCGCGGGCCTGCACGACTCCCCGACCAACGAGGTGCTGCTCGAGGAATCGATCCTCGGGTGGAAGGAGTACGAGCTCGAGCTCATGCGCGACACCGCCGACAACACGGTGGTGGTCTGCTCGATCGAGAACGTCGACCCGGTCGGCGTGCACACCGGCGACTCGATCACCGTCGCTCCGGCGCTCACGCTCACCGACCGCGAGTACCAGAAGATGCGCGACATCTCGATCGACATCATCCGCTCGGTGGGCGTCGACACCGGCGGCTGCAACATCCAGTTCGCCGTCGACCCGACCAACGGGCGCATCATCGTCATCGAGATGAACCCCCGCGTGTCCCGCTCGTCGGCCCTCGCGTCGAAGGCCACCGGCTTCCCGATCGCCAAGCTCGCCGCGAAGCTCGCGCTGGGCTACCGCCTCGACGAGATCCCCAACGACATCACCGGCGTGACCCCCGCCAGCTTCGAGCCCGCCCTCGACTACGTCGTGGTGAAGGTGCCGCGGTTCGCGTTCGAGAAGTTCCCCGCCGCGGATGCCACACTCACCACGACCATGAAGTCGGTCGGCGAGGCCATGGCGATCGGCCGCAACTACACGACCGCGCTGCAGAAGGCGCTGCGCTCGCTCGAGAAGCGCGGCTCGAGCTTCCACTGGGGCGAGGAGAGCCGCTCGGTCGACGAGCTGCTCGAGGTCGCGAAGATCCCGACCGACGGACGCATCGTGGTGCTGCAGCAGGCGCTGCGCAAGGGCGCCACGATCGAGCAGGCGTTCGACGCGACCGCCATGGACCCGTGGTTCCTGGACCAGATCGTGCTGATCAACGAGGTCGCGGCATCCGTCGCCGCCGCCACCGACCTGGATGCCACCACGCTGCGCCACGCGAAGGAGCACGGCTTCTCCGACCTGCAGATCGCCGAGCTGCGCGGGGTCACCGAGGCCGAGGTGCGCTCGATCCGCCACGGTCTCGACGTGCGCCCGGTGTTCAAGACCGTCGACACGTGCGCAGGGGAGTTCCCGGCCCTCACCCCGTACCACTACTCGAGCTACGACTTCGAGACAGAGGTCGCGCCCAGTGAGCGCACCAAGGTCGTCATCATCGGCTCGGGTCCGAACCGCATCGGGCAGGGCGTCGAGTTCGACTACTCGTGCGTGCACGCGTCGTTCGCGCTATCGGATGCCGGCTACGAGACCGTCATGGTCAACTGCAACCCCGAGACGGTCTCGACCGACTACGACACCTCGGACCGCCTGTACTTCGAGCCGCTGACGCTCGAGGACGTGCTCGAGGTGCTCGACGCGGAGGCGCGCAGCGGCACGATCCTCGGCGTGGTCTGCCAGCTCGGCGGCCAGACTCCGCTGGGTCTGGCGAAGGGCATCGAAGCGGCCGGGTACACCGTGCTGGGCACCAGCCCCGCCGCGATCGACCTCGCCGAGGAGCGCGAGCTGTTCGCGCGCCTGCTCGATGACGCCGGGCTCGTCGCCCCGCGCAACGGCACGGCGATCGACGTCGACGGCGCCGTGCGCATCGCCGAGGACATCGGCTACCCGGTGCTCGTGCGTCCGAGCTTCGTGCTCGGCGGCCGCGGCATGGAGATCGTCTACGACACCACCTCACTGCGCGACTACTTCGTGCGCACCGCCGGCGAGGTGGTGATCGAAGAGGGCAAGCCGCTGCTGGTCGACCGCTTCCTCGATGATGCGATCGAGCTGGATGTGGACGCGCTGTACGACGGCACCGACCTGTACATCGGCGGCGTCATGGAGCACCTCGAGGAGGCCGGCATCCACTCCGGCGACTCGAGCTGCACCCTGCCGCCCGTCTCGCTCGGGCGCACCGACATCGACCGCGTGCGCACGGCGACGCTCGCGATCGCGCAGGGCGTCGGTGTGCGCGGCCTGCTGAACGTGCAGTTCGCGATCAGCGCCGGCGTGCTCTACGTCATCGAGGCGAACCCGCGGGCCAGCCGCACGGTGCCGTTCGTGTCGAAGGCGCTGGGCATCCCGATGGCGAAGGCTGCCAGCCGCCTCATGGCTGGTGCGACGATCGCCGAGCTGATCGACGAGGGCATGCTCCCGGCTCAGGACGGATCCCGCGTGCCGCTGGGCGCCCCGGTGGCCGTGAAGGAGGCGGTGCTGCCGTTCAAGCGGTTCCGCACCCACGACGGCAAGGTCGTCGACTCGGTGCTCGGCCCGGAGATGCGCTCGACGGGTGAGGTCATGGGCATCGACCGCGACTTCCCGACCGCCTTCGCGAAGAGCCAGTCCGCCGCGTACGGCGGGATGCCGACATCGGGAACCGTGTTCATCTCCGTCGCCGACGCCGACAAGCGCGAGGTCATCCTGCCCGCGCATCGGCTGCAGCAGCTCGGCTTCTCGCTGGTCGCCACCGAGGGCACTGCGGAGATCCTGGGACGCAACGGCATCGACGCCCAGGTCGTGGCGAAGTTCAGCGAGACCCAGGAGAGCGGTGAGCGCAACATCGTCGATCTGATCAACGACGGCGAGATCGACATCGTCGTGAACACCCCGAGCGGGGGAGCGGCTCGCGCCGACGGGTATGAGATCCGCGCGGCCGCTGTGGCCGCCGACAAGGCGCTGTTCACCACGATGGCGGTGCTCGGCGCTGCGGTGACGGGAATGGATGCCACTCAGGAGGGCTTCCGGGTGCGCAGCCTGCAGGAGTACGCGCAGGATCGTCAGGGAGCGTGATGACCGAGTCGTTCGGGGCGCGCCTGCACGCGGCGATGCAGCGGTTCGGACCACTGTGCGTGGGCATCGATCCGCACGCCGCGCTGCTCGAGCAGTGGGGTCTGAGCCAGGATGCTGAGGGGCTGCGCGCGTTCGGTCTGGCCGTGGTCGATGCCGCGGCCGGCCGCGCCGCGGCCGTGAAGCCGCAGGTGGCCTTCTTCGAGCGCTTCGGCTCGCGCGGCTTCGCCGCGCTCGAGGAGGTCATGGCAGCCGCGCGCGCCGCGCACCTGCTCGTGATCGCCGACGCCAAGCGCGGCGACATCGGCTCGACCATGGCCGGCTACGCCGCGGCCTGGCTCGCCCCCGGCGCGCCGCTCGAGGCCGATGCCGTGACCGTCAGTCCCTACCTCGGACCGGAGTCGCTGCGCGACACGCTGACCACCGCGGTCCGCGCCGGAAAGGGCGTCTTCGTGCTCGCCGCGACGAGCAACCCCGAGGCCGCGGCACTGCAGAGCGCGCGCACGGTGGACGTAGCGGCCGGTGACGAGCAGACCGTCGCGCAGCGCGTGGTGCGCGATGTCACCTGGGTCAACGGCTCCGCGGCCTTCGCAGGCGGCTCGCTCGGTCTGGGCCCGATCGGTCTGGTCATCGGCGCCACCGTCGATCGCAGCGAGTTCGGCCTGAGCGACGACCTGCTCGTGGGCGCGCCGATCCTCGCGCCGGGGTTCGGTGCACAGGGGGCCGCCCCCGAAGACCTCGCCGCCCGCTTCGGCGGTGTCGCCCGCCAGGTGCTGGCGAGCGAGAGCCGCAGTATCCTCGGGATCGGGCCCAGCCGAATCGCCGAGACGATCAGCGCCCGCAACGCGCGATACCAGGAGGTCCTCCGTGACTGAACGCCCAGCTGTGCCCGAGGTGGACCGCGTTGCGGCATCGCGTCGCGCGCTGGAGCGGCGGCGCGGCCGCGCGGCCCTGAAGCGCGACCTCGCCACGCGCGTCGTCGCCCCCCAGGAGGTGCTGCGCCGCGCGATGGCGGATGCCGACTCCGACGCGGCCACGATGCGCGTCACCGACTTCCTGATGGCCCTGCCCGCGATCGGCGCGGGCAAGCGCGATCGGGTACTCGCCGAGCTGCACATCGCACCCGTGAAGCGTCTGGGCGGACTCGGCGTGCGACAGCGCAGTGCGCTGGGCGCGTGGCTCGACGAGCGCTTCCCGCCGCACCGACCCCGCCCGGCGCGCAGCCGGCTGCTCGTGCTCGCGGGGCCCACCGCGGTCGGCAAGGGCACCGTCGCCGCTCGCATCCGTGAGACGCACCCCGAGATCCACCTCTCCGTCTCGGCCACCACGCGTGCGCCGCGCCCCGGTGAGATCGACGGCGTGCACTACTTCTTCGTCGACGACGCGGAGTTCGATCGACTCATCGCCGACGGGCAGCTGCTGGAGTACGCGGTGGTGCACAACAAGCACCGCTACGGCACGCCGCGCGGGCCGGTCGACGCGGCTCTCGCCGAGGGCAAGACGGTGCTGCTGGAGATCGATCTGCAGGGCGCGCGGCAGGTGCGGGCCGCCGAGCCGATGGCATCCCTGGTGTTCCTGCTTCCGCCGAGCTGGGACGAGCTCGTGCACCGCTTGGTGGGCCGCGGCACCGAGGACGCGGAGGAGCGGGCCCGCCGGCTGCGCACGGCGCGCATCGAACTGGCCGCGCAGAACGAGTTCGACTACCTCGTCGTGAACGCCGACGTCACCACCGCCGCCGAAGAGGTCGTAGAATTGTCGTCAGACTCCGCGCGCCGGCCGGGCTTCTGAGCCCTGTGAAGCCGCGCTGCACCGATTTTCGCGACACGTCGTCACCCGACGACAGCGTCGCCTGACCAGGAGGTCCCCCATGGCTGCACACGAAAACGGCATCATCGACCCGCCCATCGACAACCTGCTCGAGCGCGTCGATTCGAAGTACGAGCTCGTGATCTACGCGTCCAAGCGCGCCCGCCAGATCAACGACTACTACTCCGACCTGCACGAGGGCAACCTCTTCGACAACGTCGGCCCCCTCGTCGACTCCTCGGTCGAGGACAAGCCCCTCACGATCGCGCTGCACGAGATCAACGAGGACAAGCTCCGCATCCGCCACGCGGAGTGAGCGCGTCCGCACGCTGAGCCGCCGACATCCGCATGCGGATGTCGGCGGCTTGCTGCACACTGGCGTCGAGCCGCACCGGTTCCGCCCGTCAACCCGTTTGGAGCATCGATGAGCGCGCTGCGCCTGTTCACGTCCGAGTCCGTCACCGAGGGCCATCCCGACAAGATCTGCGATCAGATCTCCGACAGCATCCTGGACGGCCTGCTGTCCGTCGACCGCGACTCCCGCGTGGCGGTGGAGACCCTTGTCACCACCGGGCTCGTGCACGTCGCGGGCGAGATCCGCACCGAGGGCTACGTCGACATCCCCACGATCGTGCGCGACGTCGTCAACGGCATCGGCTACACCTCCAGCGACACCGGGTTCGACGGCTCGTCGTGCGGTGTGAGCATCTCGGTCGGCGAGCAGTCCACCGACATCGCCAACGGGGTCGACCAGGCGCAGGAGCAGCGCGACGGGGGTTCGACAGACCCGCGCGACGAGC
Source organism: Microbacterium sp. USHLN186 (assembly GCF_037145155.1). Lineage (NCBI taxonomy): Bacteria > Bacillati > Actinomycetota > Actinomycetes > Micrococcales > Microbacteriaceae > Microbacterium > Microbacterium sp. USHLN186. Next base: position 526,180 of record NZ_JBBCYA010000002.1, on the reverse strand, counting down.
TCGGTGCGGGTGACCAGGGCATCATGTTCGGCTTCGCCACAAACGAGACGCCGCAGCTCATGCCGATGGCGGCGTGGACGGCGCATCGGATCGCCGAGCGCCTCACCGAGGTGCGCCGCTCGGGCGAGCTGGCGTTCCTGCGTCCAGACGGCAAGACGCAGGTGACCCTCGGCTACGACGGCTTCACTCCGAAGACCGTCGACGCCGTCGTGCTGTCCACCCAGCACCACCCCGACATCTCCCAGGACGAGCTGAAGCAGCTCGTGCGCGCATCCGTGATCGATCCCGTGCTCGAGCAGACCGGCCTCGATCTCGCCGACGACCTGAAGTACTACATCAATCCCGCCGGCCCGTTCGTGACAGGCGGACCGAAGGGCGATGCCGGGCTCACCGGGCGCAAGATCATCATCGACACCTACGGCGGCGCGGCCCGTCACGGCGGCGGCGCGTTCAGCGGGAAGGATCCCTCGAAGGTCGACCGCTCCGGAGCGTACGCCATGCGCTGGGTGGCGAAGAACGTCGTCGCGGCCGGGCTCGCCGACCGCGCCGAAGTGCAGGTCGCGTACGCGATCGGCGTCGCGCGCCCGGTGGGGCTGTACGTCGAGACCTTCGGCACCGGCCGCGTCTCGGACGAGACCATCACCGAGGCGATCTCCAGCGTGTTCGATCTGCGCCCGCAGGCGATCATCGAGGAGCTCGACCTGCTGCGCCCGATCTACGCGCAGACCGCCGCGTACGGCCACTTCGGTCGTGAGCTGGCCGACTTCACCTGGGAGCGCACCGACCGCGCCGACGACCTGCGTCGCGCTGCCGGACTCTGACGCGGCCATGTCCGCCGCTCGTGCCGAGCCGACGCCGCCGAACGAGGGCCGGCGCATCGCGCGAGTGCTCATCGACTCGCCGCTGCCGCAGCTGGATCGGCTGTTCGACTACGCGGTGCCCGACGCGCTCGGCGACGTCGAACCGGGTGTGCGGATCAAGGCGCCGCTGCGCACGGCGGGGCGGGTGATCGACGGCTACATCGTCGAGATCGACGTCGAACCGGATGCCACGCGCACCCTTTCCGAGATCGAGAGCGTGGTCTCGCCGACCGTGGTGCTGCCGGAGCGGCTGTACCGCCTGGCGCGGCGGGCCGCCGATCGCGCAGCCGGATCGGCGTCGGACGTGCTGCGTCTGGCGATCCCGAAGCGGCAGGTGCGGGTGGAGAAGGCGTGGACCGCGGACGAGGAAGCCGCTGTCGTCGAGCCGGACCGGCTGCAGCACGCCCACGGCGTCATCGGGCAGTACGACGGGCTGGCGGAGGTGATCGAGCAGAGCGGACGGGCCGCCGTCGAAGCGATCCCGGTGCAGGTCGGCGAGACCCCCGGATGGGCGGCTCTGCTGGCCGCGGCCGCCACCGCGCAGCTCGCTCAGGGCCGCTCGAGCGTCCTCGTCGTGCCCGACTACCGTGATCAGGAGCTGCTGCTGGCCGCCCTCGACGGGCTGCTCCCCGCCGGAGCGGTGGTGCGTCACGACGCGCGGCAGTCGAATCCCGACCGGTACCGCGCGTTCCTGCGCACCCTCGACGCGGCGCCCTGCGTGGTCGTCGGGAACAGATCGGCGGTGTACTCGCCGGTGCGCGCCGGCCTGGTGGCGATCTGGGACGACGGGGACCCGCTGCTCGCCGAGCCGCTCGCGCCGTACGTGCACGCCCGCGACGCGGCGCTGCTGCGACAGGAGCAGGAGGGCGGCGCGCTGCTGCTCGCCGCGCACACGCGCTCCACCGACGTCGAGCGTCTCGTCCAGCACGGCTGGCTGCGTGACATCACGGCCGCGAGACGCGTGATCCCGAACGTGCGGCTGAGCACGGCGCAGGAGCTCGAGCAGAGCGCGCAGCGCATCCCGTCCACCGCCTTCGCCACGGCCCGCGCGGCGATCGCTGACGGGCCGGTGCTCGTACAGGTGGCGCGTCCCGGCTTCGCCCCGACGCTGGTGTGCGCCACCTGCCGGCACCCGGCGCGCTGCCGGCACTGCGGCGGGCCGCTCGGTGCGCGCCGACGCGGGGCGGTCCCGGTGTGCGCGTGGTGCGGTCGCGCGGCGCATGCCTGGCGGTGCCCGGAATGCGACTCCGACCAGGTGCGTCTGGCCTCCTCGGGCACCGAGCGCACCGCCGACGAGCTCGGCCGCGCCTTCCCGGGCGTGCGGGTGCTCGTCTCGGACGGCGCGCACCCCGTGCAGCACGTCGACGCCCGCCCCGCGCTGGTCGTCGCCACGCGAGGCGCGGAGCCGATCGCCGAGGGCGGATACCGCGCCGTCATCCTGCTCGACGGGGCGCGGATGCTGCAGGCCCCCGAGCTGCGCATCGCGGAGTCCTGCCTGCGCTGGTGGTCGAACGCCGCCGCTCTCGCGGCGCCCGGTGCGTCCGTGCATCTCGTCGGGGTCGACGGGCCGGTCGCGCGAGCGCTGGCCACCTGGTCGGCCCCCGCCTACGCGCGCAGCGAGCTCGCGGCGCGTCTGCCCCTGCACATGCCGCCGACCGCACGCGTCGCGCAGATCGAGGGCCTTCCGGCATCCGTGCGCACCGCCCTCGACGCCCTCGCCGCCACCGGTCTGACGCGCGACGCCGTGCTCGGTCCCGTGCCCGTCGACGACGACGGGCGGGTCAGGGCGCTGGTGCGCTTCCCGTACGCCGCCGGGCAGACCGTGGCCGACACCCTGCGCGCCGCCGTCGTCGCCGAGGCCGCGCAGAGCCGCCGCGGACGCACGCGAGCCCGAGTGCCGCTCTCGGTGCACCTCGATATCCTCGAACCGGACATCTGATCGATCCGTCCGAGCAGAGCATCACCGACCGGAGAACCTTCATGCGCCTCGTCTTCGCGGGCACGCCCGCCGTGGCTGTGCCCACACTGCGCGCCCTGGCGGCGCAGCACGAGCTCGTCGCGGTCATCACCCGCCCCGACGCGCCCCTCGGGCGCAAGCGCGTGCTCACGCCCTCACCCGTCGCCACCGCCGCCGAAGAGCTCGGCCTGGCCGTGATCAAGGCCGCCCGACTCGATGACGAGGTCACCGAGCGCATCACCGCCCTGCACGCCGAGCTCGGCGTGATCGTCGCGTACGGCGGCATCGTGCGCGATCCGCTGCTGTCGGCGCCCGAGCGCGGCTGGATCAACCTGCACTTCTCGCTGCTGCCGCGTTGGCGCGGCGCGGCGCCTGTGCAGCGCGCGCTGATCGAAGGCGACAGCGAACTGGGCGTGAGCGTGTTCCAGCTCGTGCCCGCGCTCGATGCCGGTGACGTGTTCGCGATGCGCGCCGTGGCGGTTCCGGCGCAGTCCACCGCCGACGTCGCCCTCGACGTGCTGGCGAAGGACGGCGCGGCGCTGACCGCGGACGTCGTCGCCGGCATCGCAGACGGCTCCGCACGGGCGCATCCCCAGCAGGGCGAGCCGACGCTCGCGCCGAAGCTGACGCTCGAGGACGGCGTGCTGGACTGGACCCTGCCCCTCGACGCCGTGCACGCCCGGTATCGCGGGACGACCCCCGAACCCGGGGCGCACACCACCCTCGACGGCGCGCGTCTGAAGATCGTCGCCGCGACCCCTGCCGCACCGCTCGTCGACCGGCTCGGCCCGGGGGAGATGCGCGGGACGAAGAACGGTGTGCTCATCGGCACGGCCACCGAGGCGCTCGAGGTGACGCGCGTGCAGCCGGCCGGAAAGGGCGCCATGAACGCCGCGGACTGGTGGCGCGGGCAGCGCGACACCGACTCGCTGAGGGCCGGCTCATGAGTGCACCGAAGATCCAGGCCGCCCGCTGGGTGGCCTACGACGTCCTTCGGGCCGTCTCGGACGACGACGCCTACGCGAATCTCCTGCTGCCGAAGCTGATCGGCGATGCCGGACTCAGCGGCGCCGACGCGGCGCTGGCCACCGAGCTCGCCTACGGCACGCTGCGCCGTCGCGGAACCTATGACGCCATCATCGCCGACGCCGCTAGGCGCCCGATCGCGGACATCGATCCGGCGGTGCTCGACGCGCTGCGACTCGGTGCGCACCAGCTGCTCGCCACGCGGGTCGCTGCGCACGCGGCGGTCAACGAGTCCGTGAACCTTGTGGCGGCCGAGGTCGGCCGCGGCGCCGCCGGATTCGCCAACGCCGTGCTGCGCCGGATCGGTCGCGACGACGCCGCCGGGTGGCAGGATCGCATCGAGTCCGCTGCACGCTCCGACGATGAACGGCTGGCACTGCGCAGCGCGCACCCGGTCTGGGTGATCCGCGCGCTGCGACGCGCGCTGGCGGCCGAAGGGCGGGTCGACGAGCTCGACGCGCTGCTGCAGGCCGACAATGCGGCGCCCGAGGTCACGCTCGCCGCGCTGCCGGGCCTCGCCGAGCCGGGCGAACCCCGCCGGCCCTACGCCGCGACCGCATACGGCTCACCGGGCGGCGATCCGCGCGAGGCGATCGAGCACGCTGACGGCGCGGTGCGGGTGCAGGACGAGGGCTCCCAGCTCATCGCCCTCGCCCTCGCGGCGGCGGCACCGGTGCGTGCGGGGGAGCGCTGGCTCGATCTGTGCGCCGGTCCGGGCGGTAAGACGGCGATGCTCGCCGCGCTCGCGCACCGGGGCGGCGCTGCGCTGGAGGCAAACGAGGTCGTTCCCGCCCGCGCCCGGCTCGTCCGCCAGGCCGTGCGGCCGCTGCCGGTCGACGTGCCCGTGCACGAGAGCGACGGGCGGATGCTGGCGCAGCGGTATCCGGCATCCTTCGACCGCATCCTTGTCGACGCGCCCTGCACGGGCCTCGGCGCGCTGCGCCGGCGCCCCGAGGCGCGCTGGCGCAAGTCGCCCGCCGACGTCGCCGCGCTCGTCGAGCTGCAGACCGAACTGCTGGACGCGGCTGTGGACGCCCTCGCACCGGGCGGCATCGTCGCTTACGCCACCTGCTCGCCGCACCTGGCCGAGACCACCGGGGTCGTCGCCGAGATCCTGCGTCGCCGCGACGATCTCACCGAGCTCGACAGCCGGGCGGTGATGACCGGGCTCGCGCAGTCGCCCATCGATCTCGCGCCGCGCGGCACCGACGCACCCGGGGCCAGAAGCGTGCAGCTGTGGCCGCACCGCCACGGCACCGACGCGATGTACCTCGCGCTGCTGCAGCGCACCGATCTGGAAAGGACGCACCCGTGACCCTCCCCGCCGCACCGCGCATCAACCCGAGCATCCTCGCCGCTGACTTCGCGAACATGCAGGCCGAGCTCGCCCGCATCGCGTCGGCGGACTTCGCGCATGTGGACGTGATGGACAACCACTTCGTGCCGAACCTCACGTTCGGACCGCAGATGGTCGAGCGCATCCAGGCCACCAGCCCCATACCGCTGGACGTGCATCTGATGATCACCGACCCCGATCGCTGGGCGCCCGGCTATGCCGAGCTCGGCGTCGCCAGCGTGACCTTCCACCTGGAGGCCGCCGCCGACCCGGTGGGCCTGGCGCGTCGGCTGCGTGCGATCGGCGCGCGCGCGGGGGTCGCGATCAAGCCCGGTACCGCGGGGGAGGCGCTGTACGACATGCTCGACGAGTTCGATCAGATCCTCGTGATGACGGTCGAACCCGGCTTCGGCGGCCAGGGCTTCATGCCCGAGGCGATGCCGAAGCTGCGGGCGCTGCACGACGAGGCGCGCAGGCGCGGCTCCGACGTGTGGCTGCAGGTCGACGGCGGCATCTCGGACGACACGATCGCGCAGGCGGCGGCGGCAGGTGCGGACACCTTCGTCGCCGGCTCGGCGGTGTACGGCGCTGCGGACGTCGAGGCCGCCGTCATCGGTCTTCGCGAGCGTGCGCGAGCGGCTAGCCTGGAATCGTGAAGACTTTCGACGAACTGTTCGCCGAGCTCAGCGCCACCGCGCAGGCCCGCCCCGAGGGCTCGGGCACCGTCGCACAGCTGGATCGCGGCGTGCATGCGATCGGAAAGAAGATCGTCGAAGAGGCCGCCGAGGTGTGGATGGCTGCCGAGTACGAGTCGGATGAGAACGCCGCCGAGGAGATCTCGCAGCTGCTCTACCACCTGCAGGTGATGATGCTGGCCAAGGGCCTGACCCTGGAGGACGTCTACCGACATCTGTGAGCGCCGCTCAGACGACCGTTCACACGAGACGAAAGACATCCATGCTGCGCATCGCCGTTCCGAACAAGGGCTCGCTCTCCGAGACCGCCGCCGAGATGCTCGCCGAGGCCGGCTACACCGGTCGCCGCGACCCGAAGACCCTGCACGTGATCGACGCCGACAGCGGCGTCGAGTTCTTCTACCTGCGTCCGCGCGACATCGCCACCTACGTCGCGTCGGGCGCCCTCGACGTCGGGATCACCGGGCGCGATCTGCTGCGCGACGTGCGCCAGGACGACGCGCGCGAGATCGAGCAGCTCGGCTTCGCCCGCTCGACGTTCCGCTTCGCCGCCCCTCCCGGGCGCTACGACAGCATCCAGGACCTCGAGGGCTTGCGCGTGGCCTCCGCCTACCCGGGGCTCGTGGACGACTTCCTCCGCGAGAACGGGGTGCGCGCGACGCTGGTGCCGCTGGACGGCGCCGTGGAGTCCGCCGTGCAGCTCGGCGTCGCAGACGTCATCGCCGACGTGGTCGAGACCGGCACCACGCTGCGCCAGGCGGGACTGGACATCTTCGGACCGGTGATCATCGAGTCGGAGGCGGTGCTCATCAGCCGCCCCGGCGATGCGCCCGGCACCGACCGGCTGCTGCGACGGCTGCGCGGGGTGATGGTCGCACGTCAGTACGTGCTGCTGGACTACGACCTGCCCGCGCATCTGGTCGACCAGGCCGTCGCGATCGCCGGCGGCCGGGAGTCGCCGACCATCTCGCCGCTGCGCGACCCGGAATGGGTGGCCGTGCGGGTGATGATCCCGCGCAAGGGCATGAACCAGGTGATGGACGACCTGTACGCGCTGGGCGCGCGGGCCATCCTCGTCACCGCGATCCACGCGGCGAGGCTCTGATGACCCTCGCCGCCCGTGTCATCCCGTGCCTCGACGTCGCCGCTGGACGCGTCGTCAAGGGCGTGAACTTCCAGAACCTGCGCGACATGGGCGATCCCGTCGAACTCGCCGCGCACTACGCCGCGCAGGGCGCGGACGAGATCACCTTCCTCGACGTGACCGCGACCGTCGACGACCGCTCCACGACGTACGACGTGGTGCAGCGCACCGCGGAGAACGTGTTCGTCCCGCTCACCGTCGGCGGGGGAGTGCGCAGCGTGGACGACGTCGCGCGCCTGCTGTCGGTCGGCGCCGACAAGGTCGGCGTGAACTCCGCCGCCATCGCCCGCCCGGCCCTGATCGACGAGATCGCCGACCGCTTCGGCGCGCAGGTGCTCGTGCTCTCGCTCGACGTCAAGCGCGCGCCCGGCACCCCGTCGGGGTTCGTCGTGACCACGCACGGCGGCCGCACCGCGACCAGTCTGGACGCCGTGGAGTGGGCGCGTGAGGCGATCGACCGCGGCGCGGGCGAGCTGCTGGTGAACTCCATCGACGCGGACGGGACGAAGGACGGCTTCGACCTCGATCTCGTGCGGCTGATGCGGGATGCCTCCGCCGTTCCGGTGATCGCCTCGGGCGGCGCCGGCCGCGTCGAGGACTTCGCTCCGGCCATCGCCGCCGGCGCCGACGCGGTCCTCGCCGCGAGCGTCTTCCACAGCGGCCAGCTGTCGATCGCCGAGGTCAAGGACGCGCTGCACGCGGGCGGGGTGGTGGTGCGACGGTGAGCGGCCATCTCGACGAGGACATCGCGCGGGTCGCCTGGAACGATGCCGGCCTCGCCCCGGTGATCGTGCAGCAGCACGACACCGGCGAGGTGCTCATGCTCGCGTGGATGGATGCCGAGGCGCTGCGGCGCACCCTCACGGGCGCACGCGCGGTGTACTGGTCGCGCTCGCGCGGGGAGTACTGGCGCAAGGGCGACACCTCCGGGCACACCCAGCAGGTGGTGGCGGCGTCCGTCGACTGCGACGGCGACACGATCCTGCTGCAGGTGGACCAGCACGGCGCCGCCTGCCACACCGGAACACGCACCTGCTTCGACGGACGCGCCCTGACCGTGCGCGGAGGCGACTGACGTGCTGCGACGCGCGCGGATGCTCGGAGTGCTCTCGTTCCTGCTCGCGGGCGGCGTGGGCATCATCTCCGCCACGCAGACGTGGGCAGCCGTGCAGCGCGCCGACGCAGGTGAGACGCTCAGCGTCGCCGGCGCGGACGCGTTCCCCCTGCTCGCCCCGCTCTCGCTCGCTGTGCTCGCGCTCGGTGCGGCCCTCTCCATCGCCGGGCCGGTGCTGCGCTGGGTCATCGCCGCGCTCGGACTCGGGGCCGCAGTCGTGCTGCTGATCGGCACCGTGCCGCTGATCGGCGAGGCCCCGCTGTCCGCGGTCGCCGCGACAGTCACCGAGGCAACCGGCCTCGGCGGTGAGAAAGCGCTGCGCGACGTCGTCGCCGCCGCCCCCGCCACGGCCTGGCCCGTCATCGCGGTGCTGTGCTGGGCCCTGCTCGCGGCGGCGGCCGTCTTCGTGCTGGCCACCGCGCGTCGGTGGCCCGTCGTCGGACGGCGCTACCGCACCGCACCCGATGCCGCCCAGCACCGTGGCGGGCCGCTCGACGCCGTCGATTCCTGGGACGACCTGTCGCACGGCACCGATCCCACGGACTGAGCCGGATAGACTGGTCCCAACGCCCTAGCCACCCGGAGGAGAACATGACCAACCCGATCGCCGACCCCGGCCACGGACACTCGCCTGCTGCCTGGACGGCCGTCGTGATCATGCTCATCGGCTTCACCGCCGGCACGGTCTTCTTCTGCCTGCAGATGCCCGTGGCGGTGTGGGTGTGCGCGGGTATCGTGCTCGTCGGCCTCATCGTCGGCTGGGCGATGGCGAAGGCCGGCTGGGGTGTGAAGGGCCCGAAGTACTCGCCGAAGGCGCACTGATGGTCCTCGCCGACCTGACGGCCGGCGCGGTGCAGGATGCCGAGCGTCGCGCCCAGACGCGTCCGCTGGCGATGGTGGAGCGCGCGGCGGCCGCACGCCCCGCGGCGCGCGACGCACGCGCAGCGCTCGCCCCGGCGGACCGCGTGAAGATCATCGCCGAGGTCAAGCGCGCCAGCCCCTCGCGCGGGGCGCTGGCAGACATCCCCGACCCGGCACTGCAGGCCTCGCGCTACGAGCAGGGCGGCGCCTCGGCGATCAGCGTGCTCACCGAGGGCCGACGGTTCGGCGGCAGCCTCGCCGACCTCGAGGCGGTCACCGCGAAGGTGACGCTTCCCGTGCTGCGCAAGGACTTCATCGCGACGCCGTACCAGGTGCTCGAGGCGCGCGCCGCGGGAGCAGACCTGGTGCTGCTCATCGTCGCCGGCCTGTCGCGTCCCGTGCTGGAACAGCTGCACGCCCTCATCCTGGAGCTGGGCATGACGCCGCTCGTCGAAACGCACTCCGCCGAGGAGCTCGAGGTGGCCGTCGACCTGGGCGCCCACCTGATCGGCGTGAACGCGCGCAACCTGCACACCCTTGAACTCGACCGCGACCTGTTCGCCCGGCTCGCCGACCGCATCCCCGACTCCGCCGTGCGCATCGCGGAGTCAGCGGTGCTGCAGCCCGACGACGTCGCCCGGTACCGGGATGCCGGCGCCGATGTCGTGCTGATCGGCGAGGCGCTAGTCACCGGCGACCCGATCGCCACCCTGAACGCATTCCTCGCCGCCGGAGACACGCCGGTGCGCGGGAGGACGGAGTCGAAGTGCGCCGCACTGAGCGACCGGAGGGAGTCGAAGTGAGTCTGCGCGAACAGCACGGCCCGTTCTTCGGGGATTTCGGCGGCCGGTACATGCCCGAATCGCTCATCGCGGCGATCGACGAGCTGACCGCCGCGTACGAGGATGCCATCGTGGATCCCGCCTTCCGCGCGGAGCTCGCATCGCTGCTGCACTCCTATGCCGGGCGCCCGTCGCCGATCACCGAGGTGCCGCGCTTCGCCGCGCACGCGGGCGGTGCCCGCGTCTTCCTCAAGCGGGAGGATCTCAACCACACCGGCTCGCACAAGATCAACAACGTGCTCGGTCAGGCCCTGCTCACCCGCCGGCTGGGCAAGACGCGCGTGATCGCCGAGACCGGCGCCGGCCAGCACGGCGTCGCCACAGCCACGGCCGCCGCCCTGTTCGGTCTGGACTGCACGATCTACATGGGCGAGGTCGACACCGAGCGCCAGGCGCTGAACGTCGCCCGGATGCGCCTGCTCGGCGCCGAGGTCGTGGCGGTCACCACCGGATCGCGCACCCTCAAGGACGCCATCAACGATGCGTACCGCGACTGGGTCGCGAGCGTCGAGACCACGAACTACATCTTCGGCACGGCGGCCGGACCGCATCCCTTCCCCGCCATGGTGCGCGACTTCCAGAAGATCATCGGCGAGGAAGCCCGCGAGCAGCTGCTCGCTGAGGCCGGCCGGCTGCCCGACGCCGTGGTCGCCTGCGTGGGCGGCGGCTCGAACGCGATCGGCATGTTCGACGCGTTCCTCGACGACGACGCGGTGGCGCTGTTCGGCGTGGAAGCCGCCGGCGACGGCGTGGACACGCCCAAGCACGCGGCATCCATCGGCCGGGGCCGACCGGGGGTGCTGCACGGCGCGAAGACGTATGTGCTGCAGGACGAGGACGGCCAGACCGTCGAATCGCACTCGATCTCCGCCGGGCTCGACTACCCCGGCGTCGGACCCGAGCACGCCTGGCTCAGCGACATCGGACGGGCGCAGTACATCCCGGCCACCGACGACGAGGCCATGCAGGCACTGCGGCTGCTGAGTCGCACTGAGGGCATCATCCCCGCGATCGAATCCGCGCACGCCCTCGCGGGCGCGCTGCGCCTCGGCCGCGACCTGGGACCGGACGGGATCATCGCGGTGTGCCTGTCGGGCCGGGGCGACAAGGACATGGACACTGCCGCGCGCTACTTCGACCTCTACGACGCGCAGGAGAGCGAGTCGTGAGCCGCGTCGAGTCCGCCATCCAGCGCGCGCACGACGCCGGTCGTGGCGCCTTCGTCGGATACCTCCCGGTCGGATACCCCGATCTGGACACCAGCATCCAGGCGGCGCTGACCCTCGCTCGCAACGGCGTGGACGTGATCGAGCTCGGCCCGCCGTACTCCGACCCGGTCATGGACGGCGCGGTCATCCAGGAGGCGACCCAGCACGCGCTCGCGAACGGCTTCCGCATGCGCGACCTGTTCACCGCGGTCAAGGCGATCACCGACGAGACCGACGTGCCGGTCGTCGTGATGACCTACTGGAACCCCGTCATGCAATACGGCGTCGACCGCTACGCCGACGACCTGCTCGCCGCCGGCGGCGCGGGCCTGATCACCCCCGACATCACTCCGGACGCCGCAGGGGAGTGGATCGCGGCCAGCACCCGCACCGGACTGGATCGCATCTTCCTCGCGGCTCCCACCTCGAGCGACGAACGCCTCGACCTGGTGCTGGCCTCGTCGACCGGGTTCGTGTACACGGTCTCCACCATGGGCATCACCGGTGAGCGAGCCGAGCTCGACCGCGCGGCGCGCACCCTCGTGGACCGGATGCGGGCGCGCGGCGACGTCCGCGCGTGCGTGGGGATCGGCATCTCCAACGCCGACCAGATCGCCGGGGTCGTCGAGTACGCCGACGGCGCCATCGTCGGCACGGCCCTCGTCAAGGCGCTGCGCGACGGCGGCTTGGACGCCCTCGCGGAAACCACCAGAACCCTCGCCGGCGGCACGCCGACGACGCGATACTAGGATCTCTCTCATGCCCTTCGCGCCCTTCAGCAGCCTGTCCACCGTGCCCGCGAGCATCCCGAGCCCACCGGACAGCGCCTTCCAGATCGGCCCGCTGACCATCCACTACTACGCGCTGTGCATCATCGCCGGCATCATCGCGGCGGCGCTGCTGACCAACCACCGCCTCACCCGCCGCGGGGCGGAGAAGTGGGTCGTCCTCGACATCGCCATCCCCGCGGTGGTGCTCGGCATCATCGGCGCGCGGATCTTCCACGTCCTCACCCACCCGAACTTCTACTTCGGCGCGGGGAAGAACACCTGGAACCCGTTCGAGTACGGCTCGGTGTGGGCGATCTGGGAGGGCGGGATCGCGATCTTCGGCGCCCTGCTGGGCGGCGCCGTGGGTGCGTGGATCGGATGCCGCTGGACCGGCATCCGGTTCTGGACCTTCGCCGACGCGCTCGCGCCCGGCATCCTGCTCGCACAGGCGATGGGCCGCTTCGGCAACTGGTTCAACCACGAGCTGTTCGGATTGCCCACCGATGTGCCGTGGGGTCTGGAGATCGAGTCGACCAACCCGGCCTTCCCCCCGGGCCTGCCCGAGGGGACGCTGTTCCACCCCACGTTCCTGTACGAAGTGCTCTGGAACGGTCTCGGCGTGCTGGTGCTGCTGTGGCTCGGTCGCAAGGTGTTCTTCCAGTGGGGCCGGCTGTTCGCGATCTACCTCATCTGGTACAGCGCCGGCCGCATCGTGTGGGAGTCCATCCGCATCGACCCGAGCGAGATCCTGCTCGGGCTGCGCAGCAACGTGTGGGCGGCGATCATCGGCGTGCTCGTCGGCATCGTCATCCTCGTCGTGCAGACCCGCCGTCACCCCGGTGTCGAGCCGTCACCGTACGTGCCCGGTCGTCTGCCGCAGACCGAGGATGTAGAATCGCAGCACGATTCCTCGGATTTCGTCGACGTGAGCGAGCCTCCCGTCGCCGCCGGGGCCGAGTAGGAGCCATCGCCACAAGCACCGCTCCCGTCATGCGGGTCCGTCCGGACCCCTTTCCGCGCGAGAGATCGCACTGAACGCACGGGCCGATGATGTCCCCGGGTTCGCTTGAAATCTGAGGACGGTGACTGGTGTACTTCCAGCCTCCCTACGGCGCCTCCGGCGCCTACCCCCCGAAGCAGGGTCTGTACAACCCCGCCCACGAGAAGGATGCCTGCGGCCTGGCCATGGTCGCAACGCTCCGCGGGGAACCCGGCCATGACATCATCGCGCTGGCGCTGGAAGCGCTGCGCAACCTGGAGCACCGCGGTGCGATCGGCTCTGACGCCGGCACCGGCGACGGCGCAGGCATCCTCACCCAGATGCCGGACGCGTTCCTCCGCGAGGTCGTCTCATTCGACCTCCCTCCCGCCGGCGAGTACGCCGCGGGACTCGCGTTCCTCCCTCGGGAGTCGAGCACCCGCCGCGAGCAGAAGGCCGGTATCGAGCGGATCGCCGCTGAAGAGGGCCTCGCCGTGCTCGGATGGCGCGGCGTCCCCACCGCGAACGAGCACCTCGGCACGCTGGCCGACGAGGCCCGCCCGGCCTTCGAGCAGCTCTTCGTCAGCATCCCCGGCCCGGGCGGAGTCTCACCCCTGGCACTCGACCGGCTCGCCTACCGGCTGCGCAAGCGCGCCGAGCACGAGCTCGGCGCCTACTTCGTCTCGCTCTCCTGCCGCACCCTCGGCTACAAGGGGATGCTGACCACCCTGCAGCTCGAGCCCTTCTACCCGGATCTGCAGGACGAGCGGTTCGCCTCCGAGCTGGCCGTGGTGCACTCCCGGTACTCGACCAACACGTTCCCGTCGTGGCCGCTCGCGCAGCCGCTGCGGATGCTCGCCCACAACGGCGAGATCAATACGGTCGGCGGCAACCGCAACTGGATGCGGGCCCGGCAATCCCAGCTGCGCTCCGAGATGCTCGGCGACATCCGCCCACTGCTGCCGATCTGCCGTGACGGTGGCAGCGACTCCGCCTCGTTCGACGAGGTGCTCGAACTGCTCACCCTGACCGGGCGCAGCCTGCCGCACGCGGTGATGATGATGGTCCCGGAGGCGTGGGAGAAGCAGCCCGACATCGACGCGGACCTGCGCGCGTTCTACGAGTACCACGACATCCAGATGGAGCCGTGGGACGGCCCTGCCGCGCTGATCTTCACCGACGGCACGCAGGTGGGCGCCACCCTCGACCGCAACGGGCTGCGTCCGGGCCGGTGGACCGAGACCGTCGACGGTCTCGTCGTGATCGGCAGCGAGACCGGCGTGCTCGACTTCGCGCCCGAGCGCATCAAGCGACGCGGGCGATTGCGCCCCGGCCGGCTCTTCCTCGTCGACACCGCACAGCGCCGGATCATCGAGGACGACGAGGTCAAGCGCGAGCTGGCCACGATGCACCCGTGGCAGGAGTGGCTCGATGAGGGCGCCGTGCGTCTCGCCGACCTGCCCGAGCGCGAGCACATCGTGCACCCCGCGGCATCCATCACCCGCCGGCAGCGCACCTTCGGCTACACCGAGGAGGAGGTGAAGGTGCTGCTCACCCCGATGGGGCAGACGGGTGCCGAGCCCCTCGGCGCCATGGGCAGCGACACGCCCATCGCTGTGCTCAGCGAGCGTCCGCGGCTGCTGTTCGACTACTTCGTGCAGCAGTTCGCACAGGTCACCAACCCGCCGCTGGACGCCATCCGCGAGGAGGTCGTCACCAGTCTGCGTCTCGGGCTCGGCCCGCAGCGCAACCTGCTCGAGTGGGGTCCTGCGCACGCGAGGACGGTGAGCCTGGACTTCCCGGTGATCGACAACGACGAGCTGGCGAAGATCAAGCACGTCGACCGGGCGCTGCCCGGCCGCATGAGCGCCACCCTCAGCGGGCTGTACCACTTCGACGCCGGGCCGCAGTCGCTGCCCGAGCGGCTCGCCGAGATGTGCGCGGAAGCGGATGCCGCGATCGAGCGCGGCGCGGAGTTCCTGATCCTCTCCGACCGGGACTCCGACAAGGACCTCGTGCCGATCCCTTCGCTGCTGATGCTCTCGGCCGTGCACCACCACCTCATCCGCCGTGAGACGCGGATGCGGGTCGGCCTGATCGTCGAGGCCGGGGACGTGCGCGAGGTGCACCACGTCGCGACGCTGATCGGATACGGCGCCGCCGCGGTGAACCCGTACCTGGCCATGGAGACCGTCGAGCACCTGGTGCGCACCGGCTTCATCACCGGGGTCTCACCCGAGCAGGCCGTGCACAACCTCATCCACGCACTGGGCAAGGGCGTGCTGAAGATCATGTCGAAGATGGGCATCTCGACGGTCTCCTCGTACGCCGGCGCGCAGGTGTTCGAGGCGATCGGACTCAGCCACGACTTCGTCGACCGCTACTTCACCGGCACCGAGACCAAGCTCGGCGGCATCGGCATCGACGACATCTATGCCGAGAACCAGAAGCGGCACGACTACGCGTATCCGCAGGATGCCGCGCCGCGCGCACATGAGCGCCTGTGGACCGGCGGCGAGTACCAGTGGCGGCGCGACGGGTCACCGCACCTGTTCAATCCCGAGACGGTGTTCCGTCTGCAGCACGCCACGCGCACGCGTCGCTACGACATCTTCCGCGAGTACACCCGGCTGGTCGACGATCAGGCCCGCGAGCTGAAGACCCTGCGCGGCCTGTTCGAGCTGCGCACCGGCGAGCGCCCGCCGGTTCCCCTCGACGAGGTCGAGCCGGTCAGCGCGATCGTGAAGCGGTTCTCGACCGGAGCCATGAGCTACGGCTCGATCTCGCAGGAGGCGCACGAGACGCTGGCGATCGCGATGAACCGCCTCGGCGGCAAGTCGAACACCGGGGAGGGCGGGGAGGACCCCGAGCGCCTCACCGATCCTGAGCGCCGCAGCGCCATCAAGCAGGTCGCCTCAGGCCGGTTCGGCGTGACCAGCCAGTACCTCACCGAGGCCGACGACCTGCAGATCAAGCTCGCCCAGGGCGCCAAGCCCGGCGAAGGCGGGCAGCTGCCGCCGCAGAAGGTGTACCCCTGGGTGGCGAAGACCCGCCACGCGACACCGGGTGTCGGACTGATCTCGCCGCCCCCGCACCACGACATCTACTCGATCGAGGACCTCAAGCAGCTGATCTTCGACCTGAAGCGCGCCAACCCGAGGGCCCGCATCCACACGAAGCTCGTCAGCCAGTCCGGCATCGGCGCGGTCGCCGCGGGCGTGGCCAAAGCGCTCAGCGACGTCGTGCTCGTGTCCGGGCACGACGGCGGCACGGGTGCGAGCCCGCTGAACTCGCTGAAGCACGCCGGCACCCCCTGGGAGCTGGGGCTGGCCGAGGTGCAGCAGACGCTCATGCTGAACGGCATGCGCGACCGGGTGGTCGTGCAGGTCGACGGACAGCTCAAGACCGGACGCGATGTGGTGATCGGCGCGCTGCTGGGGGCGGAGGAGTTCGGCTTCGCCACGGCGCCTCTGGTGGTCAGCGGCTGCATCCTGATGCGCGTGTGCCACCTGGACACCTGCCCGGTCGGCGTGGCGACGCAGAATCCTCTGCTGCGCCAGCGCTTCACCGGCAAGCCGGAGTTCGTGATCAACTTCATGGAGTTCATCGCCGAGGAGGTGCGCGAGCTGCTCGCCGCCCTCGGATTCCGCTCGATCGACGAGATCGTCGGCCGGCACGACCTGCTGCGCACCGCCCCCGCCGTACGGCACTGGAAGGCGGAGGGACTCGACCTCGCACCGATCCTCGACGGGCCCGCGTTCCCCGCCGGTGAGCCACGACGGCACGCCCGCGCGCAGGACCACGAGCTCGACAAGCACTTCGACACCGCCCTGATCACGCACGCGGCGGAGGCGCTCGAGTCGGCGCTGCCGGTGGTGATCGAGCTGCCGATCCGCAACACCGAGCGCGCCGTGGGCACCATGCTCGGCCATCTCGTGACCGCACGCCACGGCGCGGCCGGACTGCCGCGCGAGACCATCGACGTCACCCTGCACGGCACCGCCGGTCAGTCGCTGGGCGCCTTCCTGCCGCCGGGCATCGTGCTGCGGCTGGAGGGCGACGCGAACGACTACGTCGGCAAGGGCCTGTCGGGTGGCGACATCGTGCTGCGACCACCTCGCGGAGCGCGCTTCGCGCCGCACCGCAACGTCATCGCCGGCAACGTCATCGGCTATGGCGCGACCAGCGGGACGATGTTCATCTCGGGCGTCGTGGGGGAGAGGTTCCTCGTGCGCAACTCCGGCGCGACGGCGGTCGTGGAGGGAGTGGGCGACCACGCACTCGAGTACATGACCGGCGGAGTCGCGGTGATCCTCGGTGAGGCCGGGCGCAACCTCGGCGCCGGCATGTCCGGTGGCGTCGCCTACGTCCACCGGCTGAGCGAAGACCAGGTGAACACCCTCGCCCTGCACACGGGCGAGCTGCTGCTCACCCCGCTCGGGCGCGATGATGCCGAGGTGCTGCGCGAGCTGCTCGTCGAGCACGTCGAGCGGACGGCATCGCCGCTGGCATCCGCTCTCCTGGACGACTTCGAGAGCGTCCTCGATCAATTCACCAAGGTGCTGCCGCGCGACTACGCGGCCGTGCGCACCATGCGCCAGGAGGCGGCGGCGGCGGGCATCGACCCCGACGGCGACGTCATCTGGGACCGGATCCTGGAGGTGACCGGTGGCTGACCCCAAGGGCTTTCTGAAGACGACCGAACGCGAGCTGCCGGCCCGGCGGCCGGTGCCCGTGCGCATCATGGACTGGAAAGAGGTCTACGAACCGGGGGACCGCGCGGTGCTGAAGCGCCAGGCCGGCCGCTGCATGGACTGCGGCGTGCCGTTCTGCCACTCCGGATGCCCGCTCGGCAACCTCATCCCGGAATGGAACGACCTGACCTGGCGCGGCGAGGATCGCGCCGCCATCGAGCGGCTGCACGCGACGAACAACTTCCCGGAGTTCACCGGCCGGCTGTGCCCGGCCCCGTGCGAGAGCGCTTGCGTGCTGGGCATCAACCAACCCGCCGTGACCATCAAGCAGGTCGAGGTGTCGATCATCGACGAGGCCTTCGAGAGGGGGTGGGTGCAGCCGCAGCCGCCCCAGCGCCTCACCGGGCGCACGGTCGCCGTCGTCGGATCCGGTCCCGCCGGGCTCGCCGCCGCTCAGCAGCTCACGCGCGCCGGGCACACCGTGGTGGTGTTCGAACGCGACGACCGCATCGGCGGGCTGCTGCGCTACGGCATCCCCGACTTCAAGATGGAGAAGCGCCACCTCGAGCTGCGGCTGCAGCAGATGACGGAGGAGGGCACCCGCTTCCGCGCCGGTGTGGAGATCGGACGCGACCTCTCGTGGGATGAACTGCGCGACAGGTACGACGCCGTCCTCATCGCCACCGGCGCCACCGTGCCGCGCGACCTGGTCATCCCCGGGCGTGATCTGAGCGGCGTGCACTTCGCCATGGACTACCTCGTGCCGTCCAACCGCGTCGGCGCAGGCGATGTCGTCGCGGACCAGATCACCGCCGGCGGGAAGCACGTCGTGGTGATCGGCGGCGGCGACACCGGAGCGGACTGCATCGGCACCGCGCACCGGCAGGGCGCGCGCAGCGTGACCAACCTCGCCATCGGGCGACGCCCGGGCACGGAGCGCTCGGACGATCAGCCGTGGCCCACCATGCCCACGCTGTTCGAGGTGCAGTCCGCGCACGAGGAGGGCGGAGAGCGCACCTACCTCGCCTCGACCGTCGAGTTCCTCGGCGACGCGGATGGACACGTGCGTGCCGTACGGGTGGCCGAGACGGAGTTCGTGGACGGACGCCGGGTGCCGCGCAGCGGCACGGAGCGGGAGATCCCCGCTGAGCTCGTGCTGATCGCGATGGGGTTCACCGGCCCCGAGACCGGCTCGTTCGCGAACGGCACGACGCCCGCGCTCACCGAGCGCGGAACACTGCGCCGCGACGACCAGTACGCCACGGCCCTGCCGGGGCTGTACGTGGCCGGGGATGCCGGGCGCGGTCAGTCGCTGATCGTGTGGGCCATCGCCGAGGGGCGCTCTGCCGCCGCTGCGATCGATCGGCATCTGATGGGGACGACGGTGCTGCCCGCGCCCGTGGGTGTCGCCGATGTCGCGTTCGGCGTCCAGCCCGCGTAGGCTGAGCCCGGCAGCGTCGCCATGAATTCCCCCACCCTTCCAACTCTGGAGATGATGTTGAGACGCGCGAAGATCGTCGCCACACTCGGCCCCGCAACCTCGACCTATGAGAAGGTCCGTGCCCTGATCGATGCCGGTGTGGATGTCGCCCGGCTGAACCTCAGCCACGGCGACTACTCGGTGCACGACGCGAACTACGCCAACGTGCGCCGCGCGGCCGAGGACTCCGGACGCGCGGTGGCGGTACTCGTCGACCTGCAGGGCCCGAAGATCCGTCTCGGGCGCTTCGAGGACGGACCGTACGAGCTCGAGGTCGGCGACATCTTCAAGATCACCACCGAGGACATCGTCGGCAATCGGGAGATCTGCGGGACTACGTTCAAGGGCCTGCCCCAGGACGTCAAGCCGGGGGACTTCCTGCTCATCGATGACGGCAAGGTGCGCGTGGAGGTCGTCGAGACCGACGACACGGTCGTCACCACGAAGGTCGTCGTCGCCGGAGCCGTCTCGAACAACAAGGGCATCAACCTGCCCGGCGTGGCCGTGAACGTGCCGGCGCTGAGCGAGAAGGATGAGGACGACCTGCGCTGGGGTCTGCGCACCGGCGCCGACGTCATCGCCCTGTCGTTCGTGCGCAACGCCTCCGACGTCACCCGGGTGCACGAGATCATGGCCGAGGAGGGCGTGCGCGTTCCCGTCATCGCCAAGATCGAGAAGCCGCAGGCTGTCGACGCGCTCGAGGAGATCGTCGACGCGTTCGACGGCATCATGGTCGCCCGCGGCGACCTCGGCGTGGAGCTGCCGCTCGAGGCGGTGCCGATCGTGCAGAAGCGCGCGGTCGAGCTGGCGCGCCGCAACGCGAAGCCGGTCATCGTCGCGACGCAGATGCTGGAATCGATGATCTCCAGCCCGGTGCCCACCCGCGCGGAGACCTCCGACGTCGCCAACGCCGTGCTCGACGGCGCCGACGCGGTGATGCTCTCGGGCGAGACGAGCGTCGGCGAGTACCCGATCGTCGTGGTCGAGACCATGGCGCGCATCATCGAGTCCACCGAGGAGCACGGCCTGGAGCGGATCTCGCCGCTGCGCACCAAGCCGCGCACGCAGGGCGGCGCGATCACCCTCGCCGCGCTCGAGGTGGCCGAGTTCGTGGGCGCGAAGTACCTGTGCGTGTTCACCCAGTCGGGTGACTCCGCACGGCGTCTCTCACGCCTGCGCTCCCGGATCCCGATGCTCGCGTTCACACCCGAGCCGGGCATCCGCCGGCGCATGGCCATGACGTGGGGCATCCGCTCGACGCTCGTCGACATGGTGCAGCACACCGACGCGATGTACCTGCAGGCCGACCAGTACCTGCTCGAGAGCGGCATGGCGCAGGAGGGCGATGTCATCGTCGTCATCTCCGGATCGCCTCCCGGGATCATCGGCTCGACCAACGACATCCGCGTGCACAAGGTCGGCGACGCCGTCGGCGGTGCGGCACCGGTGTACAAGACCGGCGTCTGAGCCGGATCGAAGCGCCGGGGACGGGGTTCACAGGAACCCCGTCCCCGGCGCTTCGTGTCAACCCCCGTGGTATCCGGGGGTGAAGCGGGGCGCCAGAGGATACGGTGCTGTGATGAGCCAGGAGCCTGCCACCCGCCGACACCGCGTGGGCGGGCTGGTGTTCCGCACGCTCACCTCTTCCGGACCGGGCACCGCCATCGTGGTGCTCGTGCACGGCATCGGCATGTCGCATCGGTATCTGGCGCGCCTGCATCGCCGGCTCACGGCCTACGCCACTGTCGTCTCGGTGGATCTGCCCGGCTTCGGTGGACTTCCTCGGCCCGCGCAGGACGTGGACGTGACGGCCATGGCGGATGCGCTGGCGGACGTCCTCGACGAGCTCTTGCCCGCGAGGCGTGAGGGCCTGGTGCTGGTGGGACAGTCGATGGGCACCCAGTGGGTCACCGAGCTGGCCGTGCGGCATCCGGAGCTCGCCGACGCCGTCGTGCTGATCGGGCCGGTGACCGACGACCGCCGGCGCACGGTGCTCGCGCAGGCCGCGCTACTGGCGCTGGACACGCTGCGCGAGCCGCCCGGAGCTAACGCGCTCGTCTTCAGCGACTATCTGCGCTGCGGGCCGGTCTGGTATCTCACCCAGCTGCGGCACATGCTGCGCTACCCGATCGAGGACCGCGTGCGCGGATCGGGTCGTCGGCTGCTGATCGTGCGCGGGTCGCGCGATCCGATCGCGGGACGGGACTGGTGCCGCCGGCTGCGCGACGCCGCTCGTCGGGGAGGGACACCGGTCGCGCTCGTGGAGATACCGGGCCGCGCGCACAACGCCCAGCATTCGGCGCCGGGAGCGGTGGCGGCCGCGATCGTGCACACGCTCGGCGACCTGCTCCACCGACAACCGGAGAATTCTTCCGCGCCGCTCTCGGAGAGCCGCAACT
The DNA here is from genome assembly GCF_037145155.1 of Microbacterium sp. USHLN186. Taxonomy (NCBI): domain Bacteria; kingdom Bacillati; phylum Actinomycetota; class Actinomycetes; order Micrococcales; family Microbacteriaceae; genus Microbacterium; species Microbacterium sp. USHLN186. The sequence continues at coordinate 504,815 of NZ_JBBCYA010000002.1, read as the reverse complement.
CGTGAACGGCGTGCTGCGTCGGGCCGCGTGGTGGGCCGAGGACTACGCCTACGCTGCCGTATGGCAGGCACGTGCCTTCGCCAGTCGCGTGGATCCGGAGAGCTTCCTGTCCGGCACGGGCACACCGATCGTGATGCTGCCGGGAATCTACGAGACCTGGAAGTTCATGCAGCCGCTCGCGATGCGCGTGCATGAGCTCGGGCACCCCGTGCACGTGCTGGATACGTTGCACCGCAACCTGCAGCCGGTGGCGGAGATGGCCGACGGTGTCGCCGCCTACCTCGTCGCCCACTCGCTGCAGGACGTCGTGCTGCTGGCGCACAGCAAGGGCGGCCTGGCGGGGAAGCTGGTTATGCTCGGCGCCGAGCACCAACGGATCCGCGGCATGGTGGCGGTGGCGACGCCGTTCGGCGGATCGCGCTACGCCCGGCTCATGCTGCCGCGCAACCTGAGGGCACTCTCGCCGCGCGACCCGTCGATCGTCCGCCTCTCCGCGCAGCACGAGGTCAACGCGCGGATCGTCTCGGTCTACGCCCGATTCGACCCGCACATCCCGGAGGGCAGTGAGCTCCCGGGGGCGAAGAACGTGCCGCTGGACACCGGCGGCCACTTCCGCATACTCGCGCATCCGCGTGTGATGGCCGAGGTCACAGCTCTGGCTGCCTGATCATCGGGGGTCAATCAACCGCACTCCGAACTCGTCGCGCCGCCCGTCTCCGCCCGCTGCGCTCCGGTATGAGTTCCTGCCGCTCATTCGGTGCGTAGGCGACAGAAACTGATACCGGAAGTCGGCGGGTCATGCCGGAGGCCGGAGGCCGGGGGTGCGAGGAGGCGAGGAGTCGCCCGGGGCGGACCTGTCATTCACTGTGCCGGCGGTGGGACTCGAACCCACACGCCCTTGCGGACAGAGCATTTTGAGTGCTCCGCGTCTGCCATTCCGCCACGCCGGCCTGCGCCGGCCCGTCGGCGCCGCACAGACGACTGTATCGCAGGGCCGGCACCGCGCGTATCGGACGTGCCCGCCGGATGGGCGGTTCCATTAGGATGGACGGGTGACTGAGCAAGAGCAGCCCGAGCAGCCCACGGCATCCGCCCCGCGTCGCGTCGTCGTCGCCGAGGATGAGTCGCTGATCCGCCTCGACATCGTCGAGATCCTGCGCGACAACGGCTTCGACGTGGTCGGCGAGGCCGGCGACGGTGAGACCGCCGTGCAGCTGGCCACCGAGCTGCGTCCGGACCTCGTCGTGATGGACGTGAAGATGCCGCAGCTCGACGGCATCAGCGCGGCCGAGAAGCTGCACAAGGCGAACATCGCCCCGGTGGTGCTGCTCACCGCATTCAGCCAGAAGGAGCTCGTCGAGCGCGCGAGCGAGGCGGGTGCGCTCGCGTACGTCGTCAAGCCGTTCACGCCGAACGACCTGCTGCCCGCCATCGAGATCGCCCTCGCCCGCCACGAGCAGATCATCACGCTCGAGGCCGAGGTCGCGGACATGGTCGAGCGCTTCGAGACGCGCAAGCTCGTCGACCGCGCCAAGGGCCTGCTCAACGAGAAGATGGGCCTGTCTGAGCCGGAGGCGTTCCGCTGGATCCAGAAGGCGTCGATGGACCGCCGCCTCACCATGCAGGATGTCGCGAAGGCGATCATCGAGCAGCTCGCCCCCAAGAAGTGAGTCGGCTGCGGGTCACGGCCGCGAAGCGGACTTGACGCGAGTCGACTCAGATTGAGCAAGCGGAGCGAGACGAAATCTCGCTCCGAAACGAAGAGGCCCCGCCGATCGGCGGGGCCTCTTTCGCGTTCATCCGTCAGGCGTCGACGCACCTGATCATGTTCGTGATGCGGATGGTGGAGCAGCGCCGGCCCTGCTCGTCGGTGACCGCGATCTCGTGCACGGTGAGGCTGCGACCCAGGTGAACCGGGGTGCAGACGCCCGTGACGAAACCGGAGGTCGCCGAGCGGGTGTGCGTGGCATTGATGTCGATACCGACAGCGAGGCGTCCGGGACCGGCGTGCAGATTGGCCGCCATCGAGCCGAGGGACTCGCCGAGCACCACGTACGCGCCCCCGTGCAGCAGACCCACGGGCTGCGTGTTGCCCTCCACGGGCATGGTCGCGACGGCACGCTCGACCGAGAACTCGGTGAACTCGATGCCCATCTTCTCGGCCAGCGCGCCCATTCCGCGGTGGGTGGCCCACTCCAGGCCGCTCATCTCGGTCTGCTCGGTCTGCTTGGTCACACGTCCTCCTCGGCGAGTGTCCGCCACGCTCGTTAGGCTTGCAGGGTGACGGACTCCGCAAAGCCTACCCTCATGGTCGTCGACGGCCATTCGCTCGCCTACCGGGCGTTCTTCGCCCTCCCGGTCGAGAACTTCACCACCAAGGACAATCAGCACACGAACGCCATCTACGGGTTCCTCTCGATGCTGGTGAACCTCATCAAGGCCGAGAAGCCGACTCACATGGCGATCGCGTTCGACACGTCGCGTCACTCCTTCCGCACCGAGGCGTACCCCGAGTACAAGGCGACCCGGTCCGAGACGCCGAGCGAGTTCAAGGGGCAGATCCCGCTGCTGCAGGACTGCCTCGCCGCGATGTCGATCCCCGTGCTGACCCAGGAGGGCATCGAGGCCGACGACATCCTCGCGACCCTCGCCAAGCAGGGTTCCGCGCAGGGCTTCGACGTGCTGGTGGTCTCTGGCGATCGTGACACGATCCAGCTCGTCAACGACGACGTCACGCTGCTGTATCCCTCGGTGCAGGGCGTCTCGCAGCTCAAGCGCTACGATCCGCCGGCCGTGCACGAGCGCTACGGCGTGCGCCCGGAGCAGTACCCCGACATCGCTGCCCTGGTCGGCGAGACCAGCGACAACCTCCCCGGCGTGCCGAAGGTGGGCGAGAAGACGGCGGTGAAGTGGCTCACGCAGTTCGGCAGTCTTGACGAGCTGCTCGAGCGAGCGGGGGAGATCAAGGGTGTCGTCGGTGGGAACCTGCGCGAGCACATCGATGCGGTGCGACGCAACCGCCAGCTCAACCGGCTGCTCGACGACGTCGAGTTGGCCCTGGGCCCCACCGACCTCGCGGTGACTCCGATCGACGCGCAGGCGGTGCGCGACATCTTCGCGCGCCTGGAGTTCCGTACCCTGCTGCCGCGCGTGTTCGAGGCGGTCGGTGCTCCAGACGAGCCCGCTCACGACGAGCCGGCCGTGGAGCTGCCCGCGGCGACCCAGAGCGCACCGGACGCGATCGCGGGGTGGCTGGCCGAGCAGGACGGCGAGGTGGGGCTGACCCTCGTCATCGCCGGCGGTGGGATCACGCGCATCGGGGTGGCGAGCGAGGACGACCTGCACGAATGCGACTGGAACCCGGCGAGCGCCGATGCCCTGCGCGCCTGGCTGGAATCCGCGGCCCCCAAGGTGCTCAGCGACGCCAAGCCGCAGGTGAAGGCGCTGCTGCGCGCCGGCATCCGGCTCGGTGGGCTGGCCTTCGACGCGCTGCTCGCGGGCTGGCTGATGCGCCCGAGCTTCCCCGACAAGACCCTGGCGCACCTGGTCGGCCGGTACCTCGACGAGAAGCTGCCCGAGGCCGATCCCACCCAGCTCGTCCCCGAGACCGAGGGTGTCACCCCCTCCCAGGAGGCGTGGTTCACGCTGCGCACGGCGGTGGCGCTGCGCGAGGCCATGCCGGAATCCGTCGCACGGGTGCTCACCGACATCGAGCTGCCCGCCGTGATCGCCCTGGCCGACATGGAGTCGGCCGGCGTCGCCGTCTCGCACGAGGTGCTCTCGACGTTCTCGGGCGAGCTGCTCACGCGCACCGACGCCCTGGCGGCGGAAGCGTTCGCGCTGGTCGGCCGCGAGTTCAACCTCGGCTCGCCGAAGCAGCTGCAGGAGGTGCTGTTCGAAGACCTGCAGCTGCCGAAGACGCGCAAGACCAAGACGGGGTACTCGACGGATGCCGCGGTGCTCGCGGATCTGCAGGAGAGTCACCCGCATCCGTTCCTCGCCCTGCTGCTGCAGCATCGCGAGGCGACCAAGCTGCGCCAGATCATCGAGACCCTCGACACCTCGATCGGCGCCGACCGTCGCATCCACACCACCTACGTGCAGACCGGCAGCCAGACCGGCCGGCTCTCGAGCACCGACCCGAACCTGCAGAACATCCCCGTGCGCACTGAGGAGTCCCGCCGCATCCGCAGCGCGTTCGAGGTGGGGGAGGGATACGAAACGCTGCTCACCGCCGACTACTCCCAGATCGAGATGCGCATCATGGCGCACCTGTCCGGCGATGCCGGTCTCATCGAGGCGTTCAACTCGGGCGAGGACCTGCACCGCTTCGTCGGCGCGCGAGTGTTCGGCGTGCAGCCCGAGGAGGTCACCGCGGCCATGCGCACCAAGGTCAAGGCGATGTCGTACGGGCTCGTGTACGGCCTCAGCGCCTTCGGACTGTCGAAGCAGCTGCGCATCGAGCAGTCCGAGGCCAAGCAGCTCATGCTGGAGTACTTCGCCCGCTTCGGCGCCGTGCGCGACTATCTGCGCGCCTCGGTGATGCAGGCCAAGGAGGACGGCTACACCGAGACGATCTTCGGGCGGCGGCGGCCCTTCCCCGACCTGACCAGCCCGAACCGGGTGCTGCGCGAGAACGCCGAGCGTGCCGCCCTGAACGCGCCCATCCAGGGCAGCGCCGCCGACATCATGAAGATCGCGCTCAATCACATCCACGCCGACCTGCGCGAGCGCGAGCTCTCCTCCCGCGCTCTGCTGCAGATCCACGACGAGCTCGTCGTCGAGGTCGCCGCGGGGGAGTGGGACGAGGTCGAGCGGGTCGTGCGCACGCGGATGGCCGGCGCTGCCGAGCTCACCGTTCCGCTTGAGGTGCAGGTCGGACGCGGGCGCGACTGGAACGAAGCGGCGCACTGAGCTCTTCCGATGGCGGGGCGGGCGCGCGCACTAGGCTCGAGATCATGAGCTCTGAGCCGCGCACCCCCTCCGCCGTCGACCGGATCGCCGAGGACTGGGTCGACACGCTGGTCGACCTCTCACCCGTTCTGGCGACCTACATCGGGCGCAACGAGGCCAACGGTCGCCTCGACGACCTGAGCCCGGAAGGGCACGAGCGCGCGGCCGCGGCAGCTCGCGACGCGCTGGCCAGACTGGATGCCGCCGAGCCAGTGGACGCGGTCGACCAGGTGACCAAGGCCGACCTGTCGGCAGAGCTGCGCCTGCAGCTCGAGCTGCATGACGCGCAATGGCACCTGCGCGACCTGAACGTCATCGCCTCGGCGCCGCAGGACTTCCGCCAGGCGTTCGATCTCATGCCCACCGACAGCGTCGAGGACTGGACGCAGGTCTGCGAGCGGCTGGCCGCGCTGCCGGCGGCGCTGCGCGGGTACACCGAGACGCTCCACGAGGGCATCCGGCAGGGAGTCGTACCGGCGCGCCGGCAGGTCACCGAGGTCGCCACACAGATCGCGCGATACAGCGCCGACCAGGGCTTCTTCGCCGCCCTCGCCGCGAACGCCGCGCCCTCCGAGGGTCAGCTGCCGGCATCCCTGGCTCGTGACATCGCCGACCACGCCGGGGCAGCCCGCGTCGCCTACGACGCGCTGCGTACTTTCCTGCTCGACGAGCTGGCCTCGGTCGCCGGCGAGCAGGATGCCGTCGGACGCGAGCTGTACGCGCTGAACTCGCGACGTTTCCTCGGCGCGACGATCGACCTCGACGAGACCTACGAGTGGGGACGCGAGGAGCTGCAGCGGATGGTCGCCGAGCAGGAGGCGATCGCCCGCGAGATTCTTCCCGGCGCAAGCGTCGAAGAGGCGGTCGCGCACCTCGAGGCCGATCCGTCGCGTCGGCTGCACGGCACCGACGCACTGCAGGAGTGGATGCAGCAGACCAGCGATCGCGCGATCGCCGAGCTCGGCGCGAGCCACTTCGACATCCCCGAGCAGATCCGCGAGCTGGAGTGCATGATCGCGCCCACTCAGGAGGGCGGGATCTACTACACCGGCCCGACCGACGATTTCTCCCGTCCCGGCAGGATGTGGTGGTCGGTGCCCGAGGGCGTCACCGAGTTCGACACCTGGCGCGAGCTCACGACGGTCTACCACGAGGGTGTCCCGGGGCATCACCTGCAGATCGCGCAGGCGACGTACAACCGTGCGGAGCTGAACACATGGCGGCGCGTGCTGGCCGGCACCTCCGGCCACGCCGAGGGATGGGCGCTCTACGCCGAGCGCCTCATGGAGCAGCTCGGCTACCTCGACGATCCGGCCGACCGGCTGGGCATGCTGGATGGACAGCGCATGCGCGCGCTGCGTGTGGTGCTCGACATCGGCGTGCACCTCGGCAAGCCCACGCTCGAGGGCGATGGGATCTGGGATCACGACTATGCACTCGAGCAGATGCGCCGCCACGTGAACATGTCCGACGAGTTCCGCCAGTTCGAGGTGAACCGCTACCTCGGCTGGCCGGGGCAGGCTCCGTCGTACAAGGTCGGCCAGCGCATCTGGGAGCAGATCCGCGATGCGGTGCGCACCCAGCAGGGCGACGCCTTCTCGTTCAAGGACTTCCACAAGCGCGCGCTCGATCTCGGCGGCGTCGGTCTGGACACGCTGCGCACGGCGCTGCTGCCGTAGCCCGTGCAGCGCCAGCACCGCACCCGTTTAGGCTGAGGAGATGGCGGCTGTGCGTTTCGTGGCGATCGGCGACTCCTTCACCGAGGGGGTGGGCGACGAGCTGCCCGACGGCACGGTGCGCGGGTGGGCGGATCTCGCTGCGCAGGGCTGGGCGGACGCCCTCGACACACCCGTGCACTACGCGAACCTCGCCATCCGCGGCCGGCTGATCTGGCCGATCGTCGAGGAGCAGCTCGAGCCGGCCCTCGCGCTCGGGCCCACCCACCTGTCGTTCAACGGCGGTGGGAACGACATCCTCCGCCCGAACGCGAACATCGAGCACATCGCGGACGCGTTCAGCCGCGTGCTGCGCCGCTGCGATGAGGAGGGCGTGACCCTCATCGTCCTCTCCGGGGCGAACCCCAGCGCGCAGCTGCCGATGGGACCGGTGTTCCAGCGTCGCGGCGACGCGCTCTCGGCGGCGGTGCTGCGCCGCATCGAGGACCGCCCCGACGTCATCCGCGCGCTGAACTGGCCCGACACCGAGCTGTCGCAGCCCAGGTACTGGTCTCAGGACCGCCTGCACATGAACGCGAACGGCCATCACCGAGTGGCCGCGCGGGTGCTGAGCGCGGTCGGCGTGGAGCCGCCCGCGCGGTGGTGGACGCCGAGCACGGAGCTGCCGACTGGGCCGGCCGGCCTCGCCTACTACCGCGAGTTCGTCGGCCCCTGGGTGCGTCGACGCCTCACCCGCACTTCGTCGGGCGACGGACGGAGCGCGAAGTACGCGCAGTGGGCTGAGCGGAGACCGCAGTGAGCGGCACTCCCGCAGCGATGCGAGCGGGACGAAGAACATCGAGCCGCCGGATGCCACGGCGAATCGCGCAGCTGCTGATCGGACTGTTCCTCTACGGGATCGGCATCGCCTTCATCGTACGCAGCGCCCTCGGGGCAGCGCCGTGGGACGTGCTCACCCAGGGCATCACCCGGCACGTGCCGCTGAGCTTCGGCGTGGTGACGACGATCGTCAGCGGCATCGTGCTGCTGCTGTGGATCCCGATCCGCCAGCGACTCGGCGTCGGCACCGTGGTGAACGCCGTCGCGGTCGGACCGTCCGCCGACGTCGGCTTCCTCTTCATCCCCGAGGGCGAGCAGCTCTGGCAGCAGATTCTGCTGTTCGCGATCGGTCTGATGGTGCTCTCCGCCGCAACCGGACTGTACATCGGTGCGCACTTCGGCCCCGGCCCGAGGGACGGCCTGATGACTGGTCTGCACCAGCGGCTCGGGCGACCGATCTGGCTGGTGCGCACCTGCCTGGAGGTCACCGTCGTCGTGATCGGCTGGGCGCTGGGCGGCCTCGTCGGCGTCGGCACGGTGCTGTTCGCACTGCTGGTCGGCCCGCTGTGCCAGTTCTTCCTGCGGATCTTCGCCGTGCCGATCGAACTGCGTCCCGCGCGGACGAGGGAGGACTGAGTCATGGATCTCTGGGAGCTGCGCCGACTGCCCGCAGGCGCTGTCACACTGCGTGACGGCGGAAGCGACACGCACCGCACGGTGCACCTCGAGTCGTTCGAGATCGGCGTCTTCGCGGTGACCGAGGAGCAGCTCGCCGAGGTGATCGGCGTGCCCGCGCAGCATCCGCGTCGTCCTGCACGCGAACTCAGCTGGTACCGCGCCATCCGCTTCTGCAACGCCGCCTCGGAGTGGGAGGGACTCGACCCCGCATATTCCGTCGACGGCGAGGACGTCACCTGGCACGTGGACAGCGACGGATACCGGCTGCCGTCCGAGGCGGAATGGGAGTACGCGTGCCGCGCCGGCGCGACCGGACCGCACTACGGCCCGCTGCCGGATGTCGCCTGGACGGCGCTGGACGGCGTCGCGCACCCGCAGGACGTGGGCATGAAGCTGCCCAATCTGCACGGGCTCTTCGACACGCTCGGCAACGTCTGGGAGTGGTGCTGGGACCTCGTCGATCCCGAGCGGAACGACCACCGCGTGTTCCGCGGCGGCGGATTCGCCGATGGCGCGTGGGATGTGCGCGCCTCGGTGCGTCGCGGCGCTGACCCGCGTTCGCACCACGACGACGTGGGCATGCGGCTCGCGCGCGGCGCAACAGCAGCAGCAGCAGGGAGAGCATGATGGCAGGACCGATCGAGTTGATCGTCTCGCAGGGACGCGTCGGCGACCGCACCGACGGCGCGCTGCCCGGCGCACGGAAGGTCGCCCGGGCGCTCAGCGAGCTGTTGGGCGTCCAGCCGCGCATCGTCGGCACCCCCTCCTCTGCCCGCCTCGATGACTGGTCCGAGAGCCTGCCGGCGGCTCGCGAGACCCTCGCGGGGCTGCGGGCCGGACTCGACGACGTCCTTTCGCGGGGAGCCCTGCCGGTGCTGGCGACCAACACCTGCGGTGCGAGCCTGGGCACACTGCCCGCGGTCGCCGAGCGCTTTCCCGATGCCGTCGTGCTGTGGATCGACGCGCACGGCGACTTCAACACTCCGCAGACGACCGAGTCGGGCTATCTCGGCGGCATGGTCGTCGCCGCGGCGTGCGGGTTGTGGGACAGCGGGCACGGCGCAGGTCTCGATCCGCGGCAGGTGATCATCGTGGGCGGACGCGACATCGATCCGGCCGAGCAGGAGCTCCTGGACCGGCACGGGGTGACGGTGCTGCCGCCCGCGCAGAGCACACCCGCCCGGGTCGCCGAGCTCGTCGGTGGGCGTGACGTGTGGATCCACGTGGACTGGGACGTGCTGGAGCCGGGTTACATCCCCGCCGCCTACCGTGTGCAGCACGGGCTGCTGCCGCATCAGATCGCGGCCATCTTCGCCGCCCTGCCCACGCAGCAGGTGCGCGGGGTGGAGCTGGCGGAGTTCGAGGACGGCGACGCCGAGGTGCCCGCGCGGGTGAGCGTCGAGCTGATCGTGCAGACCTTCCAGGCACTGCGCCTCTGACGTCGCTCGGCTGAAGCACCGGCGCGCCGCACCACCGTCAGCGGCGGCGTCTGCGCTCCGGGTCGAGACCCATCCGGATGCGGGTGCTCTTGCGCTCGTGGATGATGAAGCCCGCACCGAGCGCCCACAGCGGCAGCTGCGTGGCGAACGCCCAGCGGAACGCGTCGAGGGAGTACGTCTGAGGTGTCCCCGCTCCCTGCAGATCGAGGGTGAGCCCGATGAGGAAGATGGCCGTCAGAGCCGCGAGGAAGCCGCCCGAGTTCGTCACGCCGGTCGCCGTGCTCAGCCGATGCGCGGGGTTGTGCGACCGGGCGTGGTCGAAGGCGACCATCGATGCCGGACCGCCCGCGGCGAGGCAGATGACGAGGATGCTGAGCAGCCAGATGGGGGCGGGACCGGGCCAGAGGATCACCGCGCTCCACGCGATCACCTGCACGCCGACGCTGGGCAGCACGAGCGCCAGCGAGCGCCGGGTGGGGATGCGCCGGGACAGCATCCCCAGCACCGGGCTCAGCGCCATGCTCACGACCACATTGAGCGAGAGGATGCCGGCGGCGGCCGCCGGCGCGAGCCCCTGACCGGCTGTGAGAAACGGCATGCCCCACAGCAGCAGGAAGGCGGTGCTCGCGAACGGCGTCGTGAAATGCGACCAGAAGGCCAGGCGGGTGCCCGGGTGCGCCCACGCGGCGCGGATGCCCACGCCGGTGTCGATCGCCGAGGTGATCACCTGCACCACGCCGGTCTCGGTGTTCACCGTGACGTCGGCGCTGCGCTCGGGGGGATGGTTGCGCACGACCGCCCACACCAGGATCGCGAACAGCAGACCGAGCCCGGCGATGCTGCTGAACGTGATCGTCCAGCTCGTCGAGTGCAGCAGCGCCGCCAGCGGCAGCAGCGCGGCCAGCTGCCCGGTCTGACCGACCAGACCCGTCATCTGGCCCATGACCGGCCCTCGCTGCGCGGGAAACCAGGTGGCGACCAGGCGCAGCACGGCGGGGAAGATCGCCGCGTCGCCGCCGCCCAGCAGCACACGGGCGAGGAGCGCCACCCCGATGCTGGGCGAGACGGCCATGACGAACTGGCCGACAGCCATCAGCAGCATCCCGATCACCATGATGGGCCGGGAACCGTACCTGTCCAGCAGCACACCGATGGGGATCTGCAGTCCGCCGTACACCGCGAGCTGCACGACGGCGAAGAGCGACAGCGTGGCGGCATCCGCCTGGAACCGCTCGGCGGCGTCGACGCCCACCGCGCTCAACGAGCTGCGGTTCGTGATGGCGAGCATGTACGCAGCCACCGCGACGCCCCACACGACCCACGCGCGCCAGCCCGGAGCGGAGCGGGGGAGGGCGGCGGCGGTCACGGATCAACGCTACTCCCTGGGCACGGGCACCGCCCGCCGGCTGCGCCGACCGCGTAGGTTCGATGCATGAGAATCGCCGTCATCGGAGGCACCGGGCACATCGGCTCGTTCCTCATCCCGCGTCTTGTCCGCGCCGGCCACGAGGTGGTCTCGTTCAGCAGGGGAGTGGCCGACCCGTACACCGCGGGAGCGGAGTGGCAGCAGGTGCAGGAGGTCGTCGTCGACCGGGCGGCCGAAGACGCCGAGGGCCGGTTCGGGCGCACCGTCCTCGCTGCGCGGCCGGATGCCGTCATCGATCTGATCTGCTTCACCGCACGGTCCGCCGCCGCGCTCGTCGAAGCGCTGCGCGGCGAGGTCGGGCACCTGCTGCACTGCGGATCGGTGTGGCGGTACGGGCCGAGCCGCAAGCTGCCGATCGCGGAAGGGTCGGATGCCGCCGACGACCCGTGCGACGAGTACGGGGTCCAGAAGGCGCGCATCGCCGCGCTGCTGAAGGAGGAGACCGCGGCTGGGGGACTCGTCACGACCTCCCTGCATCCCGGCCACATCGTCGGCCCGGGCTGGCAGCCGATCGGCCCGCTCGGCAACCTCGACCCGTCGCTGTGGAGCGCGCTGTCGGCCGGCCGCAGCATCCCGATCCCCGGCAGCGGTGCGGAGATGCTCCATCACGTGCACGCGGATGACGTCGCCCAGGCGTTCGAGGGCGCCCTGCACCACCGTGAGACCGCGGCGGGGGAGGACTTCAATATCGTCGCGCCGACAGCGCTCAGCGTCCGCGGGTACATCGAGATCGCCGCGGGGTGGTTCGGGCAGGAGGCGAAGATGCACAGTGTCGGCTGGGAGCGCTTCCGCGAGATCACGTCGCCCGAGCACGCGGATGTCAGCTGGAGCCACCTGCACCGCAGCCAGGTCTTCACGATCGAGAAGGCACGGAGCCGGATCGGCTACGCCCCCCGCTACGAGCCGGAGGCCGCCGTCCTCGAGGCGGTGCGCTGGCTGATCGACCACGACCGGCTGCACACGCAGACGCCACTGCTGGATTCGTGACGCCACTGCTCCGTTCCTGAGACCGGCGGGCAGCGCTACTCTCAGCACATGAGAGTGCCCGCACCCCCATCGATCGCGCTGCGACGTGTGCGGCTGCTGCCGCGCTGGGTGCGTCGCCTCGACGCCCGCGCCGCGCGCGCGGTCAACGGCCACCGGCACCTGCCCGAGCTCGACGGCGCGCTGGCCCGGCTCTCGCATCGCGCCGACCGCAGCCGCCTCTGGTTCACGATCGCCGCTGTGCTCTACGCGCTGGGCGGGCGGAGGCGGCGTGCAGCAGTGCGGGGTGTCGCATCGCTGATCGTCGGCAGCGTGCTCGCGAACCTCGTCGGCAAGCGAGTCTTCGGCGGCGACCGGCCGCTGCTCAAGGACGTGCCGGCGCCGCGCCGGCTGAAGCGCACGCCCACCTCGGCATCCTTCCCCTCCGGGCATTCCGCATCCGCCGCCGCCTTCGTGACCGGCGTGGCGCTCGAGTCCGGGCGCACCGGCGCGGCGCTGACGCCGCTCGGCGCGGCGGTCGCGTACTCGCGCCTGCACACCGGAGCGCACTGGCTGTCGGATGTGCTGGGCGGCGTGGCGCTCGGCTCCGTGGTCGCGCTGGTCGGCCGGATGCTGGTGCCCGCGGCGCCGGAGCGCGAACCGGAGCACGCCGCGCCGGCCGTCGCACTGCCCGCCCTCGCCGACGGAGCGGGCGCGTTGATCTTCGTCAACCCCTCCTCGGGCATCGACCCGCTGCGGCCGGAGCCGGTCGCGTTCCTCGGCGACGCCCTGCCACGGGCGCGGGTGCACTCACTCGAGGAAGGGGAGGAGATCGCCGTACTGGTCGACGACGCCCTCAACGCCGCCGACCCTCCCCGGGTGATCGGAGTGTGGGGCGGCGACGGCTCGGTCGCGACCGCGGCGGACGCGGCGCGGCGGTCAGGGGTGCCGCTGCTGATCTTCCCCGGTGGCACGTTCAACCACTTCGCGCGCACGGTCGGGGCGGCGACCCTCGAGGATGCTGTCGAGGCGCTGCGCACGGGCTCGGGCAAGCGCGTGGACGTCGCAGAGCTGCACCTCACGAACCCTGACGACGTGCAGGGCACAGGGCCAGGTGCGCCCGGGCCGGTCACCGTGACGAACGTCGCCTCGGTCGGCGTCTACCCCGAGTTCGTCGCTGTCCGCGAGGACATGGAGCCGGCGCTGGGCAAGCCGGTCGCGGCCGTCATCGCCGCGGTCCGCGTGCTCGCGCGCGCGAAGAAGATCGACGTCGTCGTGAACGGGCGTCCGGCGAGCGTCTGGTCGGTCGCCGTGGCGGCCGGCGAGAACTCGTCGGCGTCCATGGTGCCGCTGCAGCGTCGCCGCCTGGACGACGGCGTGCTCGACGTGCGGGTCCTGCATGCGCATGGACGGATGCCCCGTGTGCGCGGTCTGGTGGCGCTGGCGTTCGGGATGCGGGCCTCCGCAGTGCTGGATCGCTTCCCCGGGCAGGTCACCCTTGCCACGATCGAGGCGTTCACTGCCGAGGAGGTGCGCATCGAGGCGCGATCGAGCATCGGCGAGAGCGTGAGCATCGCGCACGACGGCGAGGTGACGACAGCCTCCGACGACGGGCGCCCGGCTCTGGCCACGGTCCGTATCGTGCGCGGTGGCCTGGACGTCTACGGCCTGCGCACCGCGCACTCCGTGACCGGTCAGCGCGCGTAGCTCGCCGCGAGGCGCGCCAGTCCCTCGTCCAGCGAGACCGAGGGCGACCAGGAGAGCGCGCGACGCGTCTCACGCTGATCGAACCAGTGTGCGGTGGAGAGCTGCTCGGCGAGGAACCGCGTCATCGGCGGTTCATCCCGTCCCGGCCGCAGCCGCCAGGCGCCCTCCACGATCGAACCCGCCGCCCTGCCGAGCCACGCGGGGACGCTCCAGCCGGGTGGCCGCACGCCGCCGGCCAGGCAGATCCCGGCCAGCAGCTCGCCCACCGGTCGCGGTTCGCCGTTCGTCAGCACGTACGCCGCCCCGTGAGCGGTGTCCGCATGGTCGAGCGCGGCGACGATGCCTGACGCGGCGTTGTCGATGTACGTGCTGTCGATGAGCGCGGTGCCATGATTCAGCAGCGGCAGACGGCCGGCCCGCGCGCGTTCGACGATGCGCGCGACGAGCTGGGTGTCACCGGGCCCCCAGACCAGGTGCGGACGGACGGCCACGACCGGCATCCGAGCGGAATCGCGGGCGAGGGCGAGCAGTTCGGCCTCCGCCTTGGTGCGCGCGTACTCGCCTCGCGCGTGTTCGGGTGAGGCGGGCTCTGCGCCCACCCCCACCAGCGCAGCGCCCGCGTGGGCGACGGAGGGGGAGGAGACGTGCACGAATCGGCGGACGCCCGCCTGCTCCGCGGCGTCCAGCAGGACCCGGGTGCCCTCGACGTTCACCGCGTGGAACTCGGCCGGAGCGCCGGCCAGTGAGACCTTCGCGGCGAGGTGCACCACGGCGTCGGCGCCCTCGAGCGCGCGGGCCAGGAGTGGGGCATCCGTGATCGAGCCGAGGACGTCTTCAACGCCGTCCACGCGCGAGGCGCGGCGCTGCAGGCTGCGCACGTGGTGGCCGGCGGCCACGAGTTCGCCCGCGACGGCACGACCGAGAAAACCGGACGCTCCGGTGATGAGCACGCTCATGGTGTCGTGGGCCTCTCACCCGCAAGCAGCCGCTCGGCCCACTCAGAGAGTCGAGTCCGGTCGATCTTGGAGTTGTGGCGGATGTCCGTCGGAAGCCGGGGCACGCTCAGCACCGCGGCGAGAGGCTGCGAGGTGCTGGCGCGCACGGCGGCCGACAGCTCGGGGGAGGCCAGCCCCGGTCGAGCCGATCCGGTCTCCACGACCGCGACGGCCTGCTGCAGGCCCGAGGGTCCGACCCCGACCAGCGCGGCACGGCGGACCTCTGCCAGCCGCTCGATCTCCTGCTCAGCGCCCACCGGCGCGAGAGGACCGGAGTCGGTGACGAGCACGTGCGGCAGGCGGCCCTCCACCCACAGCCGGCCCTGGTCGTCGAGATGGCCCACGTCGCCGGTGCGATGCCAGCGCTCGACGCCGGCGGCAGTGGCATCCGTCCCCGAGCCCGTCTCACGCAGAGACGCCCGGTCGGTGAGCCACAGGCGGTCGTAGTGGTCCTTGAGGTGGGGGGCCGACACGACGATCTCGCCGAGCACTCCGGGTTCAGCGCTGAGCGCGCCGGTCGCGTCACCGTCGGCGTCAAGGCCGCTGATGAGGACGCGGTTGTGGCCGATCGGCGTGCCCACGCACACTCCGGCGTCGGGTGCGGCGGCGGCCGCGCGGATGCCGGCGAGGGTGATGTCCGTCACGAGCAAACACTCGGTCATGCCGTACGGGGTGTGCGCCGTCGCGTTCGGCATCAGCTCTGCGGCGGCGGCGAGCAGCTCGGGGCCCACCGGTGCGCCGGTGGACAGGAACGTGCGCACCCGGCGAAGCGCCTTCCGGTCATCCGCGCTCAGCTCGTCCGCGGTCGCGACGACGTTGAGGATCGCGGCGGGGGAGAGGAAGACGATGCGCCCGGACGCTTCGCGCACCGCGGCGGCGACAGCACGTGCGGTGAGCGTGCGTGGAGAGGAGACGTCCATGTCGGGCGTGACCGACAGAGTGCCCAGTGCCGGCCCCAGCAGCGCGAACGGCGCGAACCCCGTCACCAGTCCGGACTCCGCGGTCACCTCGAAGTGCGCGGCGAGGATGTCGCGCAATGCGGAAAGCTGCCGGTGGCGGTAGACGACGCCCTTCGCCGGGCCGGTGGATCCCGAGGTGAAGAGCACGGCGGCCGCGTCATCCGGTTCCGGGGGCGCCGGGAGGGCGCGATCGGCGCCGAGCTCGGCGATCTCAACCAGGCTGTACGAGGTGCCGAGCGCGGCGCGCGCGGCCCTCGGCAGGCGCGCTGCGGAGATGCGGATGCCTGGCCAGCCGAGTGCGCGAGCCGCGAGCAGTCCCGGCACTTCGCCGATGATCACATCGGGCCAGCTGCCGCGCACGGCGCGCGTGAGTCCGCGGATGCCGAGCCCGGCGTCGGCGACGACCACCACCGCGCCGATGCGCAAGCACGCGTAGAGGACTGCGGTCAGGGTCGGCCCGGGTGGGACGAGCAGCGAGATCCGGTCGCCCTTCCGCACGCCGATGCGGGTCAGCCCCGCCGCGATGCGGCGGACGCGGTCATCCAGCCGGCGCCAGCTCACCCGTCTCGCGGCCCGGCCGCTGCGGCCCATGTCGATGACCGCTGCACTGTCGTCGTCGCGCAGCTGTTCGAGCCGGTCCCAGAGTGGGCGGTAGTCGGCGTCAAAGGCCGCGGCCGCGAGGGGCCGGTCGGCGGCGGCGGACTGCTCCGCCGTGCCGTCACCCGGTGCGGCGGCGGCGGATGCGAGCAGCGGGGTGCGGTGCTCCGCGAGCCATGTCAGTATCGCGTCGGCATAGGGCCGGTCTTCGGCGAGAAGATGCCCGGCGCCCTCGAACCGGTGCACCTCGGCGTGGGGGAGGCGGTCGCACAGATCGTCGAGGTAGCGGTCCGTGAAGATCGGATCCTGCGGTCCCCACAGCAGCAGCGCCGGTACCTCGAGCTGCGCGACACGTGCGGCGATGGCATCCAGCGCAGTCCGGCTCTGGTGGCGGGAGTCCGCCGGGATGTCGGCGACGAAGCCCGCGATTCCTGCGCGACGAGCGCTAGCACGGTACGGGGCGCGGTAGGCGCTCTTGACCGACGGGTCGAGCGCGGGTCGGGCGAGGGCGAGCGTGGTGTCGAGGAACGCGGTCGTGTGCCGGGTCGATCCGGCGAGGACGCCGCGCAGACCCGCCAGTCGCAGCGGGGCGGGGATCGGCGTGCCATCCGGGTGATGGATGGCGGTGTTCAGCAACATGATCCCCGCGAGCTCGGTGGCGTGCTCGACCGCCCAGCCGAGTGAGACCACTCCGCCCCAGTCGTGGCCCAGGCTCACGACAGGGCCGCGAAGGCCGAGCGCGGCGGTGAACCCGGCGAGATCCTCGACGCGCTGGGCGAGCGGGCGATGCACGCCGGTGCGCTCGGAGAAGCCCATTTCCAGCTGATCGACGGCGATCACGCGCCATGGAGCAGCACCGGCTTCGGCCGCGCGGATGGATGCCGTCAGCAGATCGCGCCAGAGGTACGACCACGTCGGGTTCCCGTGCACCGCCAGGACGGTGCCGACGGGGGAGAGGCCGAGACTCTCGAGGGCCGCGCCGGTGTCGAGGTAATGCCATTCGCGTTGCAGCCCCGTGTCGACCCCGCGGCCGGGAACGCTGAGGATGCGGCTGAGCTCGGAGGGCAGCCCGGGCAGGTCCACAGGGGGATGGGCTGCCCGCGCCATCCGAGCGACTGTCACCACGCGATCTCCATCATGGCGGTGTTCAAGCCGGAACCCACGCCCATCAGCAGGACCCGGTCGCCCTTCGCGAGAGTGGCCTGCTCCTCGACGAGGGTGATGGGGATGGATGCCGGGCCGACGTTGCCGAATCGGGGGAAGGTGACCGGGACACGGCCGCGGTCCAGCCGGGCGGCCTTGATGATCGCGTTCGTGTGCACGGACGAGACCTGGTGGGTGATGTACCGGTCCATCGAGGACCAGTTCCACTCGGCTGACGCTTCCTTCCACGCCGAGACCACCAAATCCAGACCGCCCTTGAGCAGCGCCTTGGCGTCGGTGAACATGCCATCCACGCTGCCCACGCACAGGCCGTGGAACTGGGTCGCGGCGCGGGTGACCCCGCCGAGGATCCGGTGCCCGCCGGGATGCTCGTCTGCGCGTCCCAGCACAGCGGCCGCGGCTCCGGAGCCGAGCGTGAGGGAGGCGAACTCGCTCATGAAACCGTCGCGGTCGGCGTCCTCGCGCAGCAGACGCTCGATGGTGTTCACCTGGATCTCGTCGGCATCCTCGCCGTTGATGACCACCGCGTAGTCGATCTGCCCGGACTCGATCATGTTCGCGGCGAGGTTCATGCCGCTCACGAAGCCCAGGCACGCATTGGTGATGTCGAAGTTGATCGCCGAGCTGGGCAGTCCCAGTCCGTGGTGCAGCCGCACCGCGACGGAGGGCTCGAGGTGCTTGCGGGTCACCGAGGTGTTGACGAGCAGGCCGACCTGGCCGGGCGAGACTCCGGCTTCGGCAAGGGCGCGCCGACCGGCGGACTCCGCGGCGTCGTCGGAGGATTCGCCGGGCGCCCAGTTGCGGCGCTCGAGCACTCCGGCGACGCGCTGCAGCAGACCGCCGGGCAGCTTGAGGCGCGAGAGGGCGGATGCCAGGCGCGTCTCGATGTCTTCGGACGTCGTCACACGGCTGGGCAGCGTGCTGGCGACGGACAGCAGTGAGACGTTCGAGAACCGCGAGGTGGCGTTGCCCGTCGTCGCCCCGTCGCCCTTCCTGCGCTCACGCACGGGTGGCCACCCGGGTCTCGATCTCCACGCCGCTCATCCTCGCCTGCGGAAGGGGCGGGCGTGCGGAGGAGGACGGAGAGCGCATAAGGGAAATGGTAGGCGCGAAGAAGGATGCAGTTGAAATCGTTGTCCGCATAGGGGAGTGGGAGTATCATGTCGGCCCGTCGCAATGCCGATACCCCGTGTTCAAATGAAGGGTATGGACGACACGGCAGCAGCCCTGGATCGGCTCGCCGCCGACCTGAACCTGCTGCTGTGCGGCGACAGGCTGGCCGATCTGACCGACGCCGAGCGGTGGCTCGTCCTGGCGCGGATCGGTGCAGTGCAGCGACGTGTCGAGGCGCTGGTAGTGGAGACGGTCGCGACAGCGGCCGTTGTGCGCGAGATCGTCAACGCCGCGCAGGAGAGGACTATCTGCAGATCGTGCGAATAGTCTTCTTGTGTGCTGACATAATGTACATTATCGGCGTATAGTCTGCCTGGAGTCGCGTTAGATGCAACCATGACCTTATCGGCGTCGCTAGAGCCAGTCGATGGAGGTCTAGTTCGTCGGGCCTAGGGCGGGCGCAGGATTGTAGCTGCGAGCCTTACTGGAACGAGGAGTCACCTCGGGCGCTGGGTTCGAGCCGTGCTCGCCAGAGCGACCGCGAGAGCATCTTCGTTTCCGTCAACTAGCTGTACCGCCTCGACATGACCCCTGACGAAGCGCTTTGACCGTCGCACATAAGGCGTAGCCGGTTAGCGCCTCTCCAGCGTCGAAGTCAGAGTGCTCGCCCAGTTGGACGCGCTGGCAGGAATGAGCTGCATGCCCCACGCCCTATTCGACGGCCGTGTCGCACCTCAGGGGCCCACCTGCTGCCCCGTGGACTCTGGATGTCGCCGGCAGGGTGAAGAAATGGGGGCAGAAATCCGACGACGGAGAGGTCGCTCATGGCGGGTAGTGGTGCTCATCCGAGGCGGCTTCGCTCAGGCGCACAGGGCGTAGACCCGCAACGATGAGGGCAGCGGACAGCGGTGGGTGGACTTCGAGTCGATCCGCGATCACGTCGGCGGGATATCCGGCGGTGAGCAACGCTTCCTCCGAATCCCAGCGAGCATCGGCGCTGACGTACCTCTGCCTGGTCGCACCATCGCACACGTGGACGGCAAGCCGGCATTCGTCCCCCAGCTGGCCCTGCTTCCCTGGGAGCACTCCCCCGCTTGATTCAAACAAGTGGTTGACATGGTTGACATCCCGGCGCAGACTGGTCTCAGTAGGCGTGGAAGCTGTGAACTCACCTACTCCGCCCTCAGGAAGAGGAGGCGCTACGCATGGCTAACTTCAGCGGCGCGGACGTTCAATCTCTGCGCGAGCAACTCGGCACCGGAATGGTCGAGACGAAGAGGGCACTTGAGGAAGCGGGCGGAGACGTCGATTCGGCTGTGGAGATCCTGAGAAGGGCGGGCTTTACTACCGGGAACGTGGACAAGGGGGACATGATCACCCTCTATCCGGGGCACTCCAGCCAGCAGCAGCAGGAACAAGCTGCTCGCAAGATCGGCGAGGAGGTCACGTCTCAGTTACTTCGGCAGGCTGCCAGTGGTGCGAACCTCATGGCGCTCGGGCCCCTCAAAGAATTGGCCCGCGACATAGTCGCCCGCCTTCCCCTCGCCCAGAACCCCTGGTCTGACATCGTCGGCCCCTGCTATACGAGCGGTGCCCTGCAACGTGAGCTCGGAATCACGCGCGCGGCAGTGTCCCGCGCGGTCGGCGAGAACCGTCTGCTGCGGGTGACGACTTCTGACGGCGTGAACCTCTACCCCGCCTTCCAGGTGCACGCCGGCGCTGTCGTGCCCGGTCTCGGCCGAGTCCTCCGCGCGCTCAGCGGCGGTACGAACAGCACGTGGACCTGGGCACAGTGGCTCAACGCCACCATCATGGACGAGAACGGTGACCCTCTCCCCCGCAACATCGAGCGCCTCATCAGCGGGCACGTCGACGACGTCGTCCGCGACGCGCAGCATGACGCGGCGGTCTGGGCCGCATGAGCGCAGTCCAACACCCGCCAGCGCCCCACCTCGATCTGTCGCAGTTCCCGGACTCCACCGTACGCGCCGGGCAGGAGGTGTATCGGGCCCATGGGTCCACCCGAAGCGCGTGGTGGTTCGACAACGGAACCGCCGGCAGGTTCAATCTGCGCGGGCACCGGGGAAGCTGCTGCACGGCGACGACAGTGGACACTGCGGTGCGAGAGCGCGTTCGCGAGCATGTGAGCCAGACCGGGATGGTGGACCCCGTGTTCGCGTCGGAGTTCGTCGTCTCCAGAGCTAGCGCACCACTTCCCCATCGGTGCGCCGCCGTCAGCCACACCGAAGCCGCCCGCCACGACATCGTTCGAGAACTGGTCACCATGCATGACTACACGGTCCCCCAGGCGTGGGCGGCCGCTTTCGATGAGTCCGGCTTCGACGGCGTCTTCTACGCCAGTGCCTTCACAACCGGTGAGGCCAGTGCGTACGCGCTCTTCGGGGACGCCGGCGCTCCCGACGCTGAGGCAGGATACGCAGAGACAATGCACCTCAGCGGCACCGAAGCGTGTGAACAGCTCGGATGGATTGTGGCTCTTCCCTCCTCGCGAGGGATGATTGTCATCGAGTAACCCTTCGCGCGGACGAAGTCCGGGTATGAGCGATTTCGCTCGCATATGAGGGTGAATCGCGTAGAACATGCACGGAGTGAAGGATGTAGCTTTACAAGCTGACCTAAGGTGCATTCTCGGCTTATTTGCTTCGGGTGTGGTCCGCGGTGTCCGGTTCTGCACGCAGCACGTCGGCGATCTCCTCCTCGGGGCGCGGTGCAATCGTCTCGTCTTGCTCGATCTCCGGAACGCTCGCCTCGCCCGGCGCGGGAACGTGCGCCGGCGCCGGCTCGTCGCCCGTGTGCTCGTCGTCATTCATGGCTGATCCTTCCGTTCGGATGATCACACCCTACGTGCGTCCACCTGCGCCACGGCGATGAGATGCGCGCTCATGTCGCGGATGCCCGGAACGGATGCCGCGGCGCGCGCCACCGTGAGCGACGCGTCGATGAGCTCAGCGCTGGCGCCGGCCACGGATTCCAACAGCCCGCCGGCGGGCCCTTCCACGCCCACGACCTCCAGCAGCCGCAGCCCGGCTGCGCTCACCTCCTCCCCCAGTTCTTCCGCAGTGTGGAAATGGCCAGCAGGAAACCGCAGGCCCGCCGGCGGTGTGCCGTGCGCGGTCAGTGCCGTCCACTCCGCCGGGTACGGCTCGGGCACGGGCCGCCCGAGAGTGGCCATGCCGAAGGCGATGTAACGGGACAGTCCGGCGGCGAAGACGAAACCGCCTGGTGCGACGACCCGAGCCGCTTCCCGCAGCGCCTGCAGCCGGTCGTCGCGGGAGGACAGATGGTAGAGCGGTCCGAGCATCAGAGCACCGTCGAACACGTCATCCGGGAACGGCACCTCGCGAGCATCCGCGACCTGCGCGTGCAGACCGTCCGACCGGGCCTGCTCGACGTGCCGGGGCACCGGGTCGATCATCTGCACGTCGAAGCCGTCGCGCTGCAGTGCCCGTGCGTGGATTCCCGAGCCGCCGCCGATGTCGACCACGCGACCGGGCGCGAGACGCGCGCGCACGATCTCCTGCGTGCGCAGGAACTCCACCGGGCCTTGTGGGGAACGCGTCGTCAAGCGCGCGTGCTCGTCGAACACCTCGGCGTAGTACGACTGGATACGCGCGTCGATGGCTTCCTGCTGCGTCATGCGACGTACTCCGCGAGGTGCTCCCCCGTCAGCGTCGACTTCGACCGCACCAGCTCGGCGGGCGTCCCCTCGAAGACGACGCGACCGCCGTCGTGACCGGCACCCGGTCCGATGTCGATGATCCAGTCCGCACGGGCCATGACGGCCTGATGGTGCTCGATGACGATCACCGTCCGGCCGGCATCCACCAGTCGGTCCAGCAGACCCAGCAGGTTCTCGACGTCGGCGAGGTGCAGACCGGTGGTCGGCTCGTCGAGCACGTACACGTCGGCCGTCTCCCCCATCTGGATGGCGAGCTTCAGCCGCTGGCGCTCACCGCCCGACAGCGTCGTCAGCGGCTGACCGAGCGTCAGGTACCCCAGTCCGACGTCCGCCATGCGCGACAGGATCGACACGGCGGCAGGGATCCTCGTCTCCGGTGCCGCGAAGAACGTCAGCGCCTCGGCGACGGGCAGATCGAGCACCTGGGTGATGTCGAGCCCGCCCAGCCGGTACTCCAGCACCGCCGGCTGGAAGCGCTTGCCCCCGCAGTCCTCGCAGGGCGTCTCGATCGTGTCCATGAAGCCGAGCTCGGTGACGATGACCCCTGACCCCTTGCACGTCGGGCAGGCGCCCTCGCTGTTGGCACTGAACAGCGCCGGCTTCACCCCATTGGCCTTGGCGAACGCCTTGCGGATCGGCTCGAGCAGGCCGGTGTAGGTCGCGGGATTGCTGCGCCGCGACCCTTTGATCGCCGTCTGATCGATCGCGACGACGCCCTCGCGCGGCGCGATCGAACCGTGCACGAGTGAGCTCTTGCCCGACCCGGCGACGCCCGTGACCACGGTGAGCACCCCGGTCGGCACATCCACGTCGACATCATGGAGGTTGTTCGTGTCGGCTCCGCGCACCTCGATGACCCCGGTTCGCTCGCGCACGGCATCCTCCAGCGCGACGCGGTCGTGCAGGTGGCGACCGGTGAGCGTGTCGCTGGCGGTGAGCTCGTCGAGCGTCCCCTCGAAGCAGATCTCGCCCCCGCCGCTGCCGGCTCCCGGGCCGAGATCGACGATGCGATCGGCGATCGCGATCGTCTCGGGCTTGTGCTCGACGACGAGCACAGTGTTGCCCTTGTCGCGCAGCTGCAGCAGCAGCGCGTTCATCCGCTGGATGTCGTGCGGATGCAGTCCGATCGTCGGCTCATCGAAGACGTACGTGACGTCGGTGAGCGATGAGCCGAGGTGCCGCAGCAGCTTGATCCGCTGCGCCTCTCCCCCGCTCACCGTGCCCGACGGACGCTCGAGGCTGAGATACCCCAGCCCCAGCGAGACGAATGCGTCGAGGTTCGCCCGCAGACCGTCCAGCAACGGCCCGGCGCCCGGCAACTGCAGCGCCCGCACCCACTCGGCGAGGTCGGTGATCTGCATGCGGCACACGTCGGCGATGCTGCGCCCGTCGATCTTCGAAGATCGCGCCCCCTCGGTGAGCCGCGTCCCGTCGCACTCCGGGCAGGTCTGGAACGTCGCGACGCGCTCCACGAACGCGCGGATGTGCGGCTGCAGCGCGTCGAGGTCCTTCGAGAGCATCGACTTCGTGATCTTCGGGATCAGGCCCTCGTAGGTCATGTTGATGCCCGAGATCTTGACCTTCGTGACCTCTCCGTAGAGGAACATGTGCCGCTGCTTCTCGGTGAACGACGAGATGGGCTTGTCGGCGGGATAGAACCCCGACTGCGAGAAGCCCTTCACCATCCAGCCATCCGCCGTGTACCCGGGCACCATGATGGCGCCCTCGTCGAGCGACTTCGACTCGTCGACGACCCGGCTCAGGTCGATGTCCGACACCACTCCCCTGCCCTCGCACCGCGGGCACATGCCGCCGAGGTAGACGGCGTCCTTGACGATCTTCTTCTCGCCCTTCGGGCCCGTCATGACCCCGCTGGCCTTCTGGGTCGGAATGTTGAACGAGAAGGCGGTCGGGCCGCCGATGTGCGGGTCGCCGAACTTGGCGAAGAGGATGCGCAGCATCGCGTTGGCATCCGTTACCGTGCCCACCGTCGATCGCGGGTTCGCGCCCAGCCGCTCCTGATCGACGATGATGGCCGTCGTCAGCCCCTCCAGCACATCCACGTCGGGCCGGGGCACGGAGGGCATGAACCCCTGCACGAACGCGCTGTAGGTCTCATCGATCATTCGGCGAGACTCCGCCGCGATGGTGTCGAAGACCAGTGAGCTCTTACCCGATCCCGACACGCCGGTGAAGACGGTCAGACGGCGCTTGGGCAGGATGACCGAGACGTCCTTGAGGTTGTTCTCGCGCGCGCCCTCCACGCGGATGACGTCGTGGTTGTCGGCGGGATGGCTCTGCGACACGGTGCTCCTTCAGCTGCGTGGGTCGATGACGACGGGATGCCCGGATGCCGTCACGCGGCGGCCTGATCGATGCGGACGAAGTTACCGGCCGGATCGCGGAATGCGCAGTCGCGCACGCCGTAGGGCTGATCGATGGGCTCCTGCACCACGTCCGCTCCCCTGGCCTCGATCTCGGCGAAGGCGGCATCCACATCATCGGTGGTCAGCACCACTCCACCCCAGCTGCCCTTCGCCATCAGTTCGAGGATCGTCCGGCGCTCGTCCTCGGTGATGCCGGGATCCACCGCGGGCGGGGTGAGCACGATGGCGGTGTCGGGCTGGTTCGGCGGCCCGACGGTGATCCAGCGCATGTCGTCGTAGCCGACGTCCTTGCGCACCTCGAAGCCGAGCACGTCGCGGTAGAAGGCCAGCGAGGCCTCGGGGTCGACGTGCGGGAGGAAGCTGACGCTGATCGTGATGTCCATGGCTGCGACGCTACTCACCGCGCCTCGGACGCGCTTCTCGATTCCTGATCGGTCTGGTGGCCTGCTTCTCGAGCCACGAGGGGATCCCGGGCCCCAGCCCGGGGTCGCGGCGGTAGCCGCTGGGCGAGACTCCCACCAGCTCACGAAAGCGCGTGCTGAACGTCCCCAGTGACGAGAACCCGACGGCGAAGCACGCTTCGGTGACGCTCACGTCCCCGCGACGCAGGAGCGCCATCGCCCGCTCGATGCGCCGAGTCATGAGGTAGGAGTACGGCGACTCCCCGAACACCTGGCGGAAGCGCCGGCTGAGGTGCCCGGCCGACATGTGCTCGCCATGCGCGAGAGTCTCGACGTCCAGTGCAAGCGCGTACTCGCGGTCGATCCGATCGCGTACCCGGCGCAGCCTCACCAGCTCGTCGAGCCGATACTGCTCGTCGTCCACTCCGGCCACACACCGATCCTGGCATCCGATAGCGTGTGCGCGTAGCCTCCGCACCCGAAAGGACCCTCATGAGCGACTTCCGCTACGCCGAGACCGGCTTCCTGCGCGCCGTGCGGGTCTTCCTGCGCATCGCCGGCGCCGTCACTCTGGCCGCGGGCCTGGTGCTGCTGATCTGGCCCGCCAAGTCGGCCGTGATCGTCACCGGCATCTTCGCCAGCTACCTCGTCATCAGCGGCCTGGTGTACCTGGCCCTCGCGGTGTTCACCGGCCGCGGCGGCGGCTGGGTCCGCGCCGGACACACCGTGCTGGGCCTGCTGTTCATCGCCGCGGGCGTGGTCGCATTCGCCAACCTCGCTGCGGCCACGGTGACGCTGGCGATCATTGTCGCGATCTTCATCGGCGCAAGCTGGATCGCTGACGGCTTCGTGGCGCTGAGCCTGCGCGGGCACTCCCGCTCGCGCCGATGGACGCTGCTCTACGCGATCCTCGCGATCGTGGCCGGCATCGCCGTGCTGCTCTCGCCGCTGTACGCGGCGACGCTGCTGTGGCTGCTGCTGGGCGTCTCGCTCGTGGTCCTCGGCGCCCTGCAGCTGGTCCGTTCGTTCACCCTGCAGGAGGAGCAGTTCGCCGATCCCACCGATCTCGGGATCTGAGCCCCGCCCTCACTCCGCGGCGAAGTCGGAGGTGTCGCCGACCAGGCGGGTGTTGTCGGCGGGCACGGGCTCGACGGCCGCCTTTGCCACCTCCGCGGCGAACTCGGAGACGTTGTACAGCTTGCCCGCTGACTCACGACGGCCGGCGATCGCACCCGGGTTGGCGCGCTCGAGCAGCGTCGCGGTGATGGTGCCCTCGATCATGTCGCCCGACACGACGGTGAAGCCGATGCCCTTCTCGGCGAGACCGGGGATGAGCTCGCGCAGCGCATCCTCGCCGGCACGCTTCGAGCGTGCGACCGGCTCGTACTCGGGCATCGTGGGCGTCGTGCGGATGAAGTGCGCCTGGTGGCTGGTCACGAACACCACCCGCGCGCCGTCCTCGAGAAGCGGCTCTGCGGTCTGCAGCACATTCACCTGCGCGTCGCGGTTGAGGGTGAGCGCGTAGTCCTCCGCCATGCCCGACTCCATGCCGCCGGAGGCATTGAGCACCAGCACGTCGAGACGACCGAACTCCGAGCGCACCTGGTCCAACATCGCCGCCACCGAAGCCGGGTCGGTGAGGTCGGCGCCGACCACGAGCGCACGGCGGCCGAGGGCACGCAATTCGTTGGCGAGCTTCTCCGCCCGCGGCGCCTTGTTGCGGAAATTGATGACCACATCCGCGCCGGCTTCGGCGAAGTAGCGGACGGTGTCGGCGCCGATCCCGCGCGACGATCCGGTGACGAGCGCCACCTTGCCGTCCAGGGATCCGGCGGGCAGGACCTGAGTCATTTCGGCTCCTCTAGATGCGGGGGAAGATCGCGCGAACGGCGACATCCCACCCTACAACGGCGCTTGCGCCGGCCGAGGAGACCGCGTGGTAGGTTGACGCCAGGAGGGCGCATGGACGGGTTTGCGACGTTCTTGACGGATGTCGGGCAGTGGGCGTGGATCGCGTGGTTGGTGCTGATCGCGATCTTCCTGGTGATCGAGATGCTCACGCTCGACTTCACTTTCCTGATGCTGTCCTTCGGCGGTCTCGTCGGCCTCGTCGGCGGCCTGCTCGGCCTGCCGTGGTGGGCGCAGCTGATCGTCGCTGCCGTCGCCGCGGCGCTGTTCATCTTCTTCCTTCGGCCCCCGCTGCTGCACCGGCTGCGCCGTGGCGAGGATCCCGCGAAGTCCAACGTCGACGCGCTGATGGGTCTGCGCGGCACCGCCCTGCTGGACATCACCCAGGTCACCGGGCAGGTGAAGCTGAGCAATGGCGACATCTGGACGGCTCGCAGCGTCGACGGACTGCCCATCCTCGCGGGCACCCGCATCGCCGTCGCCGACATCAGCGGCGCCACCGCCATCGTCCGTCCCGTCACCGAATAAGGAGAATGATGAACGACTCCTCGTTCATTCCGACCGCCATCGCATGGATCCTGGCCGCCGCGGTCATCATCTTCGTGCTGGTCACGATCGCCCGCTCGATCCGGATCATCCCGCAGGCCACGGCCGGTGTGGTCGAGCGGCTCGGTCGGTACCACAAGACGCTCCAGCCCGGCCTGAACCTGCTGGTGCCATTCATCGACCGGCTGCGTCCGCTGATCGACATGCGCGAGCAGGTCGTCTCCTTCCCGCCGCAGCCGGTGATCACCGAGGACAACCTGGTGGTCTCCATCGACACCGTGGTCTACTTCCAGGTGACCGATGCGCGGGCCGCGACCTACGAGATCGCCAATTACCTGGGCGCTGTCGAGCAGCTCACCACGACCACGCTGCGCAATGTCGTGGGTGGGCTGAACCTCGAAGAGGCGCTGACCAGCCGCGACGAGATCAACGGTCAGCTGCGCGTCGTGCTCGACGAGGCCACCGGCAAGTGGGGCATCCGCGTCTCCCGCGTCGAGCTGAAGGCGATCGACCCGCCCGTCTCCATCCAGGACTCCATGGAGAAGCAGATGCGCGCCGAGCGTGAGCGCCGCGCCACCATCCTCACCGCCGAGGGGTCGAAGCAGTCGCAGATCCTCGAGGCCGAAGGACAGCGCCAAGCTGCGATCCTCAAGGCGGAGGGTGACAAGCAGGCGGCCGTGCTGCGCGCACAGGGCGAGGCGGAGGCGATCCAGAACGTCTTCAGCGCCATCCACCAGGGCCGCCCGGACGACAAGCTGCTCGCGTACCAGTACCTGCAGATGCTTCCGAAGATCAGCGAGAGCGAGTCCAGCAAGCTGTGGATCATCCCCAGCGAGCTGACCGAGGCACTCAAGGGCATCGGCTCCGCCTTCACACCGCGCCCGGATGCCACGGGCGAGACGCACGGGGGCGTGTGACCCACCCGTTCTTCGCCGGCGCCCGCCACCCGCGCGTCCTCGCCCACCGCGGCTGGCTGCCGGCGACGGAGGAACCCAGCGTCTGGGAGAACACCGCCGCGTCGTTCGCCGCCGCTCACGCCGCCGGCGCGGAGTACATCGAAACCGACTGCCGTCTCACCGCCGACGGCGAGGTGGTGCTGTTCCACGATGAGACGATGCAGCGCCTGACCGGCGACCCTCGCCCCATCTCGGAGGTGCGCCATCGTGAGCTCGAGCGGATATTCGCCGATCACGGCGGGCTGCTCAGCGTCGCCGCAGCGCTCGACGCCTTCCCCGAGACGCGCTTCAACATCGACGTGAAGACCGCCGAGGCAGCGGCACCCCTGGGTGCACTCGTCGCCGCCCACACCGAGCGGGTGCTGGTGACGAGCTTCTCCGACCGCGACCGCCGTGCTGCGCTGCAGGCGACGGCAGCCGCAGGCGCGACCATGCCCCCGGCCACCTCCGGTGGGCGGTCGGTGATCGCCCGGCTGCGCGCGGCCACTGCCGTCGGCCTCTCCCCCGCCGGCGCGCTGCGCGACGTGGATGCCGTGCAGATCCCGGTCAGTCACCGCGGCATCCGTCTGTTCACCCCCGCGCTCGTGCGGGCCGCGCACCGCCTCGACGTCGAAGTGCATGTGTGGACGGTCAACGACCCTGCCGAGATGCGCAGGCTGGTCGAGGCGGGCGCAGACGGGATCGTGACAGACCGCACCGAACTCGCACTCGATGCGCTGAACTGATCCCTGCGACGGCGCCGGCCTCCTTATCCGCGACGCAGGGTGCCCTGGGATTCGCCTGTGAGTTCGCGTGCCAGGGCGTGCGCGTGGATGAAGCGCACAGGCGCGAGCGTTATACCTGACACCGACGAGAGGACCACACAATGGCAGATCGCAGCCTTCGCGGCATCCGGCTGGGTGCCCAGAGCCTTCAGAGCGAGGAGGGCGTCGTCTTCATGGAGCGGCGCGCCACCTCGTACCGGTGTGACACGTGCGGCCAGGAGACCACTCTGATGTTCGCGGCCGATGCCGAGGCACCGCAGACGTGGGAGTGCCGCCACTGCGGCGCCGAAGCGGTGCTGCAGGTCGACGGTGCGTCGGTCAAGGTCGAGGAGAACGACGAGAAGGCGGGACGCACGCACTGGGACATGCTCCTCGAGCGTCGCACCCGCGAGGAGCTCGAGGAGCTCCTCGCCGAACGCCTCGCCTACGTCCGCGCCCGCCGAGGCGCCGGCGAAGACCCGAATCGAGCGCGAATCGCCTGATTCAACCCCGTCGCCGCGACAGCAGTCCGGCGGCGACCAGAAGAGGTACTGAACCCAGCATCCCCAGTTGGATCCAGGGCCCCAGCACGACCCCCGCCGTGAGGCCGGAACGCAGCTCGACATCCTCGAGAAGCGCTCCGGCCTCATCTGCGTCCAGCGACGATACGGTGGTCCCGTCGGGGCGGATGATCTGGCTGGTGCCGACGGTCGAGACGTTCACGACGCTGCGTCCCGTCTCGATGGCGCGCATGCGCGCGAATGCCAGCTGCTGCAGGTTCTCCGCCGTGCCACGGAAATCGGCGTTGTTCGTCTGGAACACCAGCACCTGCGCGCCCGCGTGCACGCTCTCGCGGATCACCTCGTCGTAGATCACGTCGAAGCAGATCGCCAGCCCCACGCGCACGCCGTCGACGTCGACCCACGGCGGGTTGGTTCCCGGGGTGTACTCCCTGCCGAGCAGGCCGATGAGATCCGGTGCGAGTGCGTAGTAGAAGTCGCGATCGGGTACGTACTCGCCGAACGGCACCGGATGGCGCTTGTCGTGCAGCTGCGATGCCGTGCCGTCGGCGGTCCACAGGAACGAGGTGTTATAGATGTCCGACCCGCGCTCGGTCGCAGTGTTCGCCAGCAGCGAGGCACCCACCTGGGACACGATGCGCGTCAGCCGCCGGTCGGTCGCCCAGTCCTGGAACGGGTCGTAGTCCACTCCCCCCTCCGGCCAAACCAGGAGATCCACATCCTCGCCGACGAGCGGCTCGGTCGCGTCGAGCTGCGCGGTGATGACCGAGTACGCCTCCCGCTCATCGAAGTAGCCCGTGGGCCCGTCGCCCTGCACCGCGGCGATGCGCATGGCCCCGCTGGGTGCCGTTGGGAACAGCGGCGTGACCAGCAGCACCAGCAGCGTGGCCGCGGCGGCGATGAGCGGAGCCCGCCCCCGTGTGACGCTGCCGACGGCCACGCAGCGGGAAGCACGCATACCGGCGAGCACGAGGAAGGCGGCCTCGACGAGCAGCGCCACGACGGCGACGATCGCGAAGCTGAGGCCGCTGACACCGACCCACGAGGCGACAGCGGCGAACGGCCCCTGCGACTGCGACATGCCCAGCCGCGCCCACGGGAAGCCGCCGTAGGGCCAGTTGCCGAGGAACAGCTCGTGCACGGTCCACAGCGCGGCGACCGTCAGCGGCAGCACGAGCACCCGGGCGCGCGGCCATGCGCGCGGCACCCAGCGATACGCCAGCGCGATCGGCACCAGGGCGATGGCCGTCAGCATCCCCTCGACCACCGTCAACGCGAGCCACGGCACTGGTCCCAGATAGCGGGCGGTGAACGACACCTGCAGGCTGAAGAACACCAGCCCGTACGCCGCGGCCACCGCCATGGCGCCGCCCATGCGGCGTCCCTTCAGCGCCGGCAGCAGCAGGGCGAGAGCGACGAACGACAGCGGCCACGCCGCGACCGCGGGGAACGCCGCGGCCATCAGCATCCCCGCCACCGCGGCCGTCGGCAGCGCCGCCCACACCGGCAGCGGGGCGTGCGTGAGGGCGCCGCGGTCAGTAGCGGGCATGCGTCATACCGCCGTGTAGACGACGATCCCCCGGCGCACGCCGTCCAGCGCCCGGCGTGCCGTGCGCGCGAGATCACCGTCCTCGGCGACGATCGAGAGCTGATCGAGCAGGTCGATCGTCTGCTTCGCCCAGCGCACGAAGTCGCCCGCCGCCATGTCGGCGTCGATGAGCACGCGGTCCAGCGAGCCGCCGCGGGCCCAGGCATGCATCGCCGCCGCCAGCCCTGGCGCCAGCGGTTCGGTGCGCGGCAGTGAGAACTCGTGCTCGAGTTCGTCGAGCTCGGCCCACAGGCGCATCGTCGCGTCGTATGCGAGCCGGAAGGCGCCGCGCGGCAGGCCGCGCTCGCCCATGTTCTGCTCGTCGCGTCGCGGCTCGTACACCAGACAGCTGGCCATCGCCGCGAGCGACGGGGCGTCCAGGGTGCGCCACAGTCCCTGCCGCAGCGATTCGGCGACGAGCAGGTCGCGCTCACCGTAGATGCGGCGCATCGTGCGGCCGGCATCCGTCAACGACAGCGCGTCACCCTCCCCCTCGAGGTAGCCGACGACCTGCAGCACGTCGATGACGCGGTCGAAGGTGCGCGCGACGGTGCCCGTGCGCGTCTCGATCTGCCGGCGGATGCGGTCGGTGTCCCGCTTCAGCGAGTAGTAGCGCTCGGCCCAGCGCGCGTGGGATTCCCGGTCGGGGCAGCCGTGGCATCCGTGCCGCTGCATCCGATTGCGCAGCGACTGTATCTTGCGCATGCGCTTCTCGCGCGCGACGCGCGGCCCCCCGGCGTCGCGGCGGTTCTTCTTCTCGAGGTCGCTGACCTCACGCCGCATCGCGGCGTACTCCAGGAAGTCGCCGTGCTCGCACTGCATCGCCGCCTGGTACCCCTCAAGCGACTCCTCGGCCGCGCGGACCTTGCGAGCCAGTCCCACCACTGCGCGATCGGCCTGGAACTGCGCGAACGAGGACTCCAGGATCTCGCGCGCGCGTGGACGCCCGAACCGGTCGATGAGGTTCACGGCCATGTTGTACGTCGGCCGGAAGCTGGAGTTCAGCGGGTACGTGCGACGGGATGCCAGCGCCGCGACGGCCTGCGGATCCATGCCCTCGGTCCATTGCACGACGGCGTGTCCCTCGACGTCGATCCCGCGGCGCCCGGCGCGGCCGGTGAGCTGCGTGTACTCTCCCGAGGTGATCGCGACGCGCGCCTCGCCGTTGAACTTCTCCATCTTCTCCAGCACGACGGTGCGCGCCGGCATGTTGATCCCCAGCGCGAGCGTCTCTGTGGCGAACACCGCCTTCACCAGCTTGCGCTGGAAGAGCTCCTCGACGACCTCCTTGAACGCCGGCAGCATGCCGGCGTGGTGGGCCGCCACCCCCCGTTCGAGGTCGTCGCGCCACTGCCAGAAGCCGAGGACATCGAGGTCCTCATCCTGCAGTGCCCGGGTGCGATCGTCGACGATCTCGCGGATGAGCGCGCGCTCCTCGGGCGTGGTGAGCCGCACCCCCGACCGCCGGACCTGCTGCACAGCGGCGTCGCAGCCGACGCGGCTGAAGATGAAGAAGATGGCCGGCAGCAGGCTGGCGCGCTCGAGCAGGCGCACCACCTCGGGCCGGTCCATCCGCTCGACGCGAGGCATGTTCGCCGCGCGCACCGGGCGTCTGCCGCCGCGCGAGGGTCGCTGCATCTGACGGCCGGCGTGGCGACCGCTGCTGTACTCCTGCGCGCGACGGTTGCTGTCGTAGCGGGAGCCGGTGAACGAGCGGATGCGCAGCAGCTCCTGGTTGACCGCGGCGGTGGCGATGCCCGCGCGCTCGTCGAACAGCGGCAGCAGATCGTCGCGCACCAGGACGTGCTGCTCGAGCGGTACCGGACGCGTCTCGGACACGATGACGTCGGTGTCGCCGCGCACGGTGTCGAGCCAGTCCCCGAACTCCTCGGCGTTCGAGACGGTCGCGCTGAGCGAGACCAGCCGGACCTCCGGCGAGAGGTGCAGGATGACCTCCTCCCACACCGGGCCGCGGAAGCGATCGGCGAGGTAGTGCACCTCGTCCATCACGACGAACCGCAGCCCGCGCAGCGCGTCGGAACCTGCGTAGAGCATGTTGCGCAGCACTTCGGTGGTCATCACCACGATGCGGGCGTTGCCGTTGATGTTCGTGTCGCCGGTGAGCAGCCCCACCTCGTCGGGGCCGTACACGTCGACCAGCTCGCGGAACTTCTGATTCGACAGCGCCTTCATCGGCGTCGTGTAGAACGCCTTGTCGCCGGCGGTCTGCATCGCCAGGTGGATCGCGAACTCGCCCACGATGGTCTTGCCCGCGCCGGTGGGCGCGGCCACGAGCACGCTGCGGCCGCTCTCCAGCGCGTAGCAGGCGTCGATCTGGAAGGGATCGAGCTCGAAGCGCTGGCGCGCCGCGAAGGCCAGCGTCTGCGGATGCTCGCTGGCGGCTCGCGCGGCCGCGTAGCGATCTGCGGGCGAGCTCATGCGGCCGGCAGATCCGGATCGAGGCCCTCGGCGATACGGCGCCGGTGCTTGCGCCGGTCGAAGAACATCGAGAGGAACGCGGCGATGAAGTACAGCACGATCAGGATGCCGGCGAGCAGCAGCATCGAGCCGATGTCGGCCGCGGGCGTGGCCACGGCGGCGAAGAGCGCTGCCACGAGAACCGCGATCCGCCATGCTCGGAGCATGGCCTTGCCCGTCACGATGCCGGCGAGGTTCAGCGCGACCATGAACACGGGCAGAACGAACGAGACCCCGATCACGAGCACGAACTTCAGGATGAAGTCGTAGTAGTAGTCGGAATCGAGGAAGTTCTTGCCGACTTCGGGCACGAAGCTCGACATGACCTCGATGACGTGCGGGGCCACCATCACTGCGACGTAGCCGCCGGCGAAGAAGAGCGGGACCGCGGCGGCGACGAAGGCGATCGTGTACTTGATCTCCTTCCGCGTCAGACCGGGCATCACGAAGGCCCAGATCTGCCAGAGCCAGACCGGAGCGGACAGGAGCAGCCCGATGGAGAGCGCCATGCGGATGCGCAGGTTGAATCCGGACGAGATCTTGGTGAACATCAGCTCGGCGAACTCCGCACCGCGCTGCTGGTTGATCGTGTCGATCGGCAGGGTCATGAACGCGATCACGGAGTCGGTCACGATGAACGCGACGACCATCCCGACCGCGAGGCCGATCACGGCGATGATCAGACGTCGACGAGCCTCACGCAGATGGTCTCCGAGCGACATCCGTCGATCGTGCCGACTCTCGGATTGCGCGTCGACGTTCAGCTCGGTCACGGCCTATGAGGCGCGGGGTGGCGTGTCCTGATCGGCAGGACGGTCGACCCCGGGTGCAGCGGTGCCGGACGACGAGGCAGGAGCGCCCGGAGCAGGCGCATCCGGAGTCGCGTCGTCCTCCTTCATCGCCTTCATCTCGCCCTTGAACACCCGAGCGGACTGGCCGAGGCTCTTCGCCAGCGCCGGCAGCTTCGCCGCGCCGAACAGAAGAAGGATGATGATCAGGATGATCCACAGGTGCGGGCCTGCGAAGAGATTGCCCATGGAAGTGCTCCTCTGATGGGTCGGATGCGGTTCAGTCTACCTACACATCCACTGCGTCGGTCGCTGCGTAGAGGTCGAGTCCCGCCGCTGCCCACTCCCGGGTGGTGTCGCGCGCGAGAGGTGGATGGAGCACCTCGAGGGCACCGCCGAACCGTGCCGCGATGCGCTTGATCCCGCGAGGGTCGGCCATGCGGATGCGCAGGGTCACCTGCCCGCCGTATCGGTCGATCTCCTCCTGGGGGAACGAGCCGATCAGCGACGCCATCCGCTCGGGCACGCGCACGGTCACCTCGCCGGCAGCGGCATCGTCAGCGCCGACCTCCGCCGGCACCGTGGCATCAGCGTGCGTGATGGCGATGTCGGTGAGAGCCGGGTCGCTGACCCGGTCGAGGTGGAACGTCCGGGTGGCGGTGCGCAGGTGGCACCACCCCTGCAGGTACCACTGGCCGTCGTCGATGCGGATCTGCATCGGGTCGACGGTGCGTGTCGTCGGTGCGGCATCCGGAGCCTGGTACTGGAAGGTGACCGCCACACCCTCCTGCAGCGCGCGGGAGACGACCTCCTGCACCTCACTCACCGCGGGCGGCGCGACGACCAGGGCCGGCGGCGCGTCGGCGGCGCCGCGCGCGAGCTTCGCCATCAGGCCGGCGACCAGTCCGGACTCGGCCACCGCGGGCACCGAGGCGACCATCTGCAGACCGGTCAGCAGGGCGGCAGCCTCCCTCGCCGTCAGCCGCGGCACGCGGCGCAGCGCGACGTCGTTGGTGATCTCGATGATGTCGTGCTCTTCGAGCAGCCCCCAGTCGATGTCGAACATCTCCTGCGGCAGCTGCCAGTAGCCGGAGTCCCCGGGCAGGCCGATGACGGTGAGCTTCTCGACCATGGCGCGCAGCTCTGCCGGGGTGACGCCGAAGTCCGCGGCGGCCTCGTCGACGGTGACCTGGCCGCGCTCGAGGAGGTAGGGCACGAGGGTCAGATACAGCCGCACGCGGTCGGCGGCGAGCAGCGGAGCCGGCGAGGGAGTCATCCGCGGTCCTCTTTCCCCTCGTGACGGGCGACCACCGCACGCAGCCGCTCGACGACTGCGTCGCGCAGTGCCGTCGGGGCGACGACGCGCACCTCCGGTCCGTAGCTCGCCAGTTCGTCCGCGAAGATGTGCAGGTCGACGTACGGCACGGCGATACCCTGCGTCTGCGGCTGCGCGCGGCGGCGCAGCCGCAGAGCGGCCTCGGTGCCCGGGGTGACCTCGAGCTGCGCCTGCTGGGCGGCGGCCAGCCCGTGCAACCCGGTCAGCGCCCGCTCGGCCGCGCCCTGACGCAGCGCCACGTCGAAGCTCTGCCGGGTGACCTTCACGTCGCCGACGATCCTGCTGAGCAGGAAGGTGCGCTCGGCATCCGCATCGAGGTCGATGCCGAACAGGTGCCACCGAGCCTCGTACTCCACCTGGGCGAGCGGGCGCACGCGGCGACGGGTGGGGGTGCGCTCTCCTGGCTTGAGGTAGTCGAACACCACGACCCGGCATCGTTCGATGCCCTCCTGAAGCGCGGGGAAGGCCGCATCGCGGGCGGCGAGACGCGGTGCGAAGCCGATGATCGGCTCATCTCCGTCGATGCCGAGGGCTCGGATCTTGCGCACCCCGGAGAGCGCGTCCATCGAAACGGACTCGGTGCTCCAGACGCTGCCGGCCAGGCGCAGCACGGCGAGCTCGCCGGGTGTGAAGTCGATGTCGGCGGGCAGGTCGTACTCGGCCTGCGGGATGCGGTAGCGCGCCTCGCGGAGGTCGTGCGGGTCGGTCGGGTCGCCGATGGTCTCGATGGGAACGCCGAGCGAGCGCAGCTCGTCCTTGTCGCGCTCGAACATCTTCTCGAGCGCGTCGGGCTTGACGCCGGCGTCGACGCGTTGACGGTACCCCGAGACGTTCTCGAGGATCTGCTGCTTGGTGAGCCCGATCTCCGTGGCCATGAGCGCCACGACGAGATTCGTCAGGCGCTCCTCGGCGGGGATCTGGGCGGGCGTCACTGCTGCGTCAGCTCATCGGGGATGACACCGAGCACGTCGACCACGTACACCGTCGCGTCGTCGCCCGCCTCGTCGGGCACGACGACCATGAGCTGCGAGCCGATGCGCGCCTTCGACACCGCGTCGGCGACCTCCTCGGGCAGTCCGTTGACTCCCGTGACCGAGCCGTCCCATGAGGTGCGCTGGACACTGCGGTCGTTCCAGCCTACGGAGGTCGAGTGGATGAGGGCGACGCTGTCGCCGACCTTCTCGTGCTCGCCGCGCAGGAGTGCCTGGGTGACGGCCTTCTTCGGTGCCGCGACGTCGGGCACGATCACGCCGGGGCGCCCGTCCGGTGCCCGCACGACGGAGGGCAGGCCGGAGGCGTCGTTGAACACGGGTGCACCGTCGGCCTGGGACAGGGCGACATAGCGCACGTCGTAGACCGCGAGCAGGTGGTCCTTCGCGCCCAACCCGATCTGCGAGGCCGCTCCCTCCGGAAGCTCGCTCGAGGGGATCGAGACGACGATGCGGCTGCCCTCGGTCGCGCATGCGAGAGCCTCATCGACTCCGGGAAGTTCGGCTGCCGCCGAGTCCGGGCTCCACAGCCCGAGCTGCGCATCGACGGTGGCGCCGGTGCGTCCGTCCACGAGCACCCGAGTGAGGATCGCGCTCTGGTCGGATTCTGCGATCCGGTCGCCGTCGCCGCGGATGACGTCGGCGTAGGTGACCTCTCCCGTGCGCAGCGGAGTGTCGAGGCTCACCCGCGGCGAGCCGAACTCGCCGGAGACGTCGGCCAGGAGCTCGAGCGCCTCCGAGCTGTCGCGGTGGCAGGGCGCGCCGTCGAATGTCGGCGCGGCGGCCGAGCAGCCGGTCAGGGCGAGGACGGAGAGGCTGAGGGCCGAGAGGGCAGCGGTCGATCTACGCACGCGCTCCAGTCTATTGCGATGCCTGCTCCGCGTCGCGCGAGGCCGCGGCCACCCGCGCGCCGCCGGCTGCCTTCTGCGCCTCCCGCACCCGCTTGCGCAGGTTCTTGTCGGTGATCTCGCGATCGCCGACGGCCCCCGGCGTCCACAGCTCGACATCCTCGTCGCCGTAGCTCGACTTGGACGCGCGACGACGCACCTCCGGCGGGACCGCACCCGGTGCGAGCCGGCGCGCGGTGAGCAGGAAGCCGGTGTGCGCGACCATGCGATGATCGGGCCGCACGGCCAGCCCCTCGACGTGCCAGCCGCGCACCATCGTCTCGGAGGCCTCCGGCTCGGTGAACAGCCCGGTGCCGCGCAGGAACTCCGCCACGCGCGACAGCTGAGTCGCCGTGGCGATGTAGCAGATCACCACTCCACCCGGGGTGAGCGCTTCAGCGACAGCCTCGATGCACTCCCAGGGTGCGAGCATGTCGAGCACGACCCGATCGACGCTGCCCGCCGCGTGATGCGCGCCGAGCTCGGTGGCCAGGTCGCCGACGACGACCTGCCAGGTGTCCGGAGTCTCGCCGAAGAACGTCTCGACGTTCGCCCTGGCCACCTCCGCGAAGTCCTCACGGCGCTCGAAGGAGGTCAGGGTGCCTTCCGCGCCGATCGCGCGGAGCAGCGCGAGCGAGAGCGCTCCCGAGCCGACTCCGGCCTCGACGACGACAGCCCCGGGGAAGATGTCCGCCTGCATGACGATCTGCGCAGCGTCCTTGGGGTACACGATGGCCGCCCCGCGCGGCATCGACATGGCGAAGTCGCGCAGCAGCGGACGAAGTGCCAGATAGTCGTGACCCGAGCTGTTGGTGACGACAGAGCCGTCCGGCTGCCCGATGAGATCGGCGTGACGGAGCACCCCGTGATGCGTGTGCAGTTCACCGTCGGCGCGCAAAGTGACGGTGTGCAGTCTGCCCTTCGGCCCCGTCAGCTGCACCCGGTCGCCCTCGCGGAACGGTCCGCTGGGTCGTGCCGCACTCATCGTGTGCCCTGCTTCGCGAGGCGGGCGTGCAGGTCGGCGAGGTCGGCGGTCGTGCGCCCCGCCAGGGTCGGCCACAGCTCGTCGGCCCCGCATCCATCCAGCGCGACGATGTGCGGCACGCCGAGAATGACGGCTCCGGATGCCGCTCCCGCGGCCACCCCTGTCGGGGAGTCCTCGATGACCACCGCGTCCGCGATGTCCACCTCGAGCAGCGCCGCCCCGGTCAAGTACGGGTCGGGGTAGGGCTTGGGCCGTGTGACCTCGTCGCCGCCGATGATGACGTCGAAGGCGGTGAAGTCGATCAGCTCGACCACGTCGAGGGCCATGCGCCGCATCGACATGGTCACCAGTGCGGTCGGCACGCCATTGGCGCGCAGGTCGGCGAGCAGCTCGCGGGCACCGGGACGGAAGGGTACCCCGCGCGTACGCAGCATCGCCGCGACCCGATCGGTCATCAGATCGACGATCTCCTGCGGCTGCATGTCGACTCCGGCCTGCTGCAGCACTTTGCCGCTCTCGAGCAGGCTGTTCCCGACGAGCTGCAGCGCGTCGTCATGGCTCCAGGTGCCGCCGAAGGACTCGACCAGTTCGGTCTCGACCTCCATCCAGTACGGTTCGGTGTCGACGAGGGTGCCGTCCATGTCCCACAGGACCGCTCCGGGCTTGATGCTCATTGCACCCATGCTAGCCGGGTCGCCGCGCCTCGTCGGCGGCGGAGGTCTAGCCTGGAGGGACACTTCGGCGCGACCCGGAAGGAGACCGATGGACGTCCTCGGCTCTCGCATCATCATCGCCGCGTTCGACGGCTGGAACGACGCCGGCGAAGCGGCCAGCGGGGCCATCGCGAGTCTGCGCGCTGCCGGCGGCTACGAAGCCGTGCACTCGGTGGATCCCGAGCTCTACTTCGATTACCAGTACACGCGCCCCTCCAGCCGCCTGGACGCGACCGGGCGGCGCGAGCTGCATTGGCCCGAAGCGACCCTGTGGCGCCCGACCACGCCGACCGACGGGCCCGAGCTGTGGCTGCTGAGCGGATCGGAGCCTGCCCGCGCATGGCAGGCCTTCGTCAGCGAGTTCGTCGACGTCGCCCTGCGCGACGACGTGTCGGGGCTCATCACGATCGGCGCGATGCTCTCGGATGTGCCGCACACCCGGCCGATCTCGGTGTTCGCCTCCAGCCAGGATGACCGGGTCCGCGAGACGCACGGGCTTGACAAGTCCACCTACGAGGGGCCCGTCGGCATCCTCAGCGTCTTCGATCACTTCTTCAGCCGTGCCGAGATCCCCTCTGCGAGCCTGTGGGCGAGCGTGCCGCACTACGTGGCATCCGCCGCTCCCTCGCCCAAGGCGACTCTGGCGCTGCTCGACCGTCTCGAGGAGCTGATCGGGGTGGGCCCGGCGCGTGAGCACCTGCGCACCGAGGCGGCGGCGTGGGAGGCGTCGATCGACGCGGCCGCGGCCGAGGACGAGGAGATGGCGGACTACATCCGCCAGCTCGAGCGCACGCGCGACACCTGGGACTCCCCGGACGCGTCGGGCGACGCGATCGCCCAGGCGTTCGAGCGCTACCTGCGCCGCCGCGGCGACGGATTCGACAAGCGCTGACCCGCCTCAGACCGCGGGGATGACTCCGGTCGCGAGCAGCACGATGATCACGGCGCCGAGCAGCACGCGATAGACGACGAACGGCAGGAAGCTGCGCTTCGAGATCCAGCTCATGAAGAAGGCGATCACCCCGAGCGCAACCACGAAGGCCAGCCCCGTCGCGGCGAACGTCTCACCGAGCCCGAAGTGCTGGTTCGGGTCATCCCAGTGCTTGA
Organism: Microbacterium sp. USHLN186; assembly: GCF_037145155.1. NCBI lineage: Bacteria > Bacillati > Actinomycetota > Actinomycetes > Micrococcales > Microbacteriaceae > Microbacterium > Microbacterium sp. USHLN186. Next base: position 464,293 of record NZ_JBBCYA010000002.1, on the reverse strand, counting down.
CCAGCTGGTAGAAGCCGCTGCCGAAGACCGCCGGGATCGCGAGCAGGAAGGCGTAGCGGGCTGCCGCCGCTCGTTCGTACCCCAGGAACAGGCCCATGGTGATCGTGCCGCCCGAGCGCGACACCCCGGGCACGAGCGCGAGCGCCTGGGCGAGGCCGAACGCGATGCCGTGCGGGTAGGTGAGCTGGTCGAGCCGGCGGCGCTTGGCTCCGACGTAGTCGGCGATGCCGAGCAGCACGCCGAAGACGATGAGCATGATCGCCACCACCCACAGCGAACGCAGCACGGTCTCGATGGAGTCCTGGAAGAGCAGGCCGAGCACGACGATCGGGATGCTGCCGAGGATGATCAGCCAGCCCATCCGCGCGTCCGGATCGTTGCGCGGAACCTTGCCGACGAGCGAACGGAACCACTGCCCGATGATGCGTACGATGTCGCGCCAGAAGAAGACCACCACGGCCGCCTCTGTGCCGATCTGGGTGATCGCGGTGAAGGCCGCTCCCGGATCCTCGCCCGAGGGCAGGAACGTGCCGAGGATGCGCAGGTGCGCGCTGGAGGAGATGGGCAGGAACTCGGTGAGTCCCTGGACGACGCCGAGGATGAGGGCTTCGAGCAGGTTCATGCAGCGCTTTCGGGAAGGCGGGGCGGATGCCGATCAGCACCGGCGCAGGAAGTCGGCCAGCACCTGCTGACCGAAGACAAGCGATTCTACGGGCACGCGCTCATCGACCCCGTGGAACATCCCGGTGAAGTCGAGATCGGCCGGCAGCCGCAACGGCGCGAAGCCGTATCCGGTGATGCCGATAGAGGCCAGCGCCTTGTTGTCCGTGCCGGCACCGAGCAGGTACGGGATCACCGGCACGCCGGGGTCGTGGCGGCCGATGGCGGCGACCATGTCATCGACGAGGACGCCTGCGAAGGGCGTCTCCATGCCGATGTCTCGCACTACGATCTGGATCTCGATGTCATCGCCGACGATCCGCTGCAGTTCGGCGAGGACGTCATCCTCGGTGCCGGGGATGACCCGGACGTCGATCAGTGCCTGCGCCGTCTCCGGGATGACGTTGTGCTTGTACCCGGCGGTCAGCGCAGTGGGATTCGCGGTGGTGCGGAACGTGGAGCGCAGGAAGGCCGCGGCGGGACCGGCCGCGGCGGCGAGGGCGTCCGGTTCGTCACCAGGGCGACCCGTCAGGGCGCCGAGACCGGCGAGCAGGGCCTCGGTGGTCGGCGTCAGCCGGATGGGCCATCGGGTGCGGCCGATCGCGGCGACCGCCTCGGCGAGTCGGGTGACGGCGTTGTCGTCGTGGTGGCGGCTGCCGTGACCGGCGCGCCCCTTCGCCACCAGGCGCAGCCACAGCAGCGCCTTCTCCCCCACCTGCAGCAGGTAGGCGCGGCGGTCATCGATGCTGATCGAGTATCCGCCGACTTCGCTGATCGCCTCGGTGGCACCCGTGAACCACTCCGGGCGGTCCTTCACGACCAGTGCGGAGCCCTCGATGCCACCGTTCTCCTCATCTGCGAAGAAGACCAGGATGAGGTCCCGCTCGGGCTGCTCCCCCGCGCGCAGGATGTCGGCGACGGCGGTGAGGATCATCGCGTCCATGTTCTTCATATCGACCGCGCCGCGACCCCAAAGCATCCCGTCGCGCACCACGCCCTCGAAGGGATCGACGCTCCAGTCCTCCGCCATCGCCGGCACGACGTCGAGGTGGCCGTGCACGACGAGGGCCGGACGTTGCGGATCACGACCGGGCACGCGGGCCATCACGTTCGTGCGACGCGGGACGGGTTCGTAGTACTGCGGCTCGAGTCCCAGATCCTGCAGGTAGGCGCCGACGTACTCGGCCGCCTCGCGCTCGCCGTGCGCGCTGCCGCCACCGAAGTTCGAGGTGTCGATGCGGATCAGGTCGCGGGCGATGCGGGCGACCTCGGGCAGCGCAGTGTCGGGCATGCCCTCAGGCTACCCAACCCCCATGCCACGCCCGGGCGTCACCCTGGTTCGAAGCGGCTCGCATGGCGTGCTAGAGTCGATCTTCGTTCGGCAACGAACAGTTCATCACCTGCGCGGGTGGCGGAATAGGTAGACGCGCTAGCTTGAGGTGCTAGTGCCCGCATAGGGCGTGGGGGTTCAAGTCCCCCCTCGCGCACGAAACGGCCCCGGATCATCGATCCGGGGCCTTCTTCGTCTAACGGCAGTTCTCGTCTCTTCCGATGTCGGTCTCCGTCTCCGTCACCGCCGGCGTCGCCATGCGCGCAGCCAGCGGCCGGGCGGGAACTCCGCCGGCCAGTGCACGAACACCGTCCGGAAGCCACGGGCGATGCGTCGCAGCAGACCACGCCCACTGAAGAAGGGGCGCATCGAGATGCCCATCGGTCGTCCTGACAGGCGGCCGATGCGGCCACGTCGACCGATATGGAACGAGAGGTCGAGATCATCGTGGATCTCAGGGTCGTGACGGTGCACCTCGTCCCGCACGCGACGCCAGGCAAGCGCGGTGAAGGCCATGTTGGAGCCGAACAGTGGCCGTTGACCGAGCGCGGCGCCGGAGGCCAGCGTGTACGCGCGCAGGTACAGGGCGGCAGTGCCTCGCAGGAGTCGTGGGCCGTCCACGAAGACGGCGCCTCCGGTCACGGCATCCGGTGCGTCGGGCACACGTAAAGCGGCTACGACGTCCTTCACCCAGGTGGGCGGGGGGACGCAGTCCGCGTCGAGTCGGAGGATCAGATCGCCGGTGGCGGCGTCGTAGCCGGTGGCGGCGGCCGGTGCGATGCCCACCTGCGGGCAGGTCAGCACGCGCGCTCCTGCCGACGCGGCGATCGCCGCCGACGCGTCCGAGGACGCATTGTCGACGACGATCACCTCGTCCGGCGGCGTGAGCTGGGAGTCCAGCGCCTGCAGACAGCGAGCGAGCAGCGCCGCGTCATCGCGTACCGGGATGACGACCGAGACGCGCACGCCTGCGTCAGGCGTCGACGTCGCCGCGCCAGGCGCCGGTCTCGGTGCCTCGGCTCTCGATGTACTTCTTGAAGTTGTCGAGGTCCTTCTTCACGGCGTGCGACCCGGCACCGACGAGGGATCCGACCTTCTCGAGCAGACCCTCGGGCTCCCAGTCGATCTGCACGGTGACACGGGTGCTCGCGTCGGTGAGCTTGTGGAAGGTGACGACGCCGGCGTGCGCGGTCTCGCCGCCGATGCTGCGCCATGCCACCCGCTCGTCCGGGTGCTGCTCGGTGATCTCGGCGTCGAACTCGCGCTCGGCGCCGCCGACGTTCACGACCCAGTGGTTGTGCGTGTCATCGATCTGCGTGATCGAGACCACCTCCTCGAGGAAGTGGGGAAAGCTCTCGAACTGCGTCCACTGGTTGTAGGCGGCGGTGACGGGGACATCCACATCGACGGTCTCGATGATCTGGGCCATGTTCTTCAACTCCTCGCTTCGGGAGTCTCCAGTCAGCCCGATCGCCGTCGCATGTGCGAGGGGGTTGACGCGAGGCCCGTGGTGCCTAGACTCGTACGGCTGTGCCGCCCGCGGGCGGCGCACTCAGACGGCCCCGACCCCGAACAGCAGACCGAGCAGATAGGTGATCGCCGCCGCTCCGAAGCCGATCGCGAGCTGACGCAGCGCGCGTTTCAGCGGCGGCCCGCCCGAGAGGATCCCCACCATCGCGCCGGTCGCGAGCAGCGCGATGCCGACGAGCACGAGCGCGAGCACGATCGCCGCGCCGCCGCTCAGGCCGAAGATCCAAGGCAGCACCGGCACGATGGCTCCGGAGGCGAACAGCAGGAAGCTGGAGATGGCCACCGACCAGTCGCCGCCGACGATGTCGTGATCCGGCTGGATCGCGATGGGGCTGGTCGCCTCGCGGCGGATGCCCTCCTGGGCGGCGGAGACGACCCGCTGCGCGCGCGCCAGCGACTCCTCCTCCCCCATCCCTCGGGCCCGGTATACAAGTGCGAGTTCGTTCGCGTCGATGTCGAGGTCGGCCGCCGCGGCATCCGCGTCGTTGTTCTCCGCCGTCGCGTCCAGCAGCTCGCGCTGCGATCGCACCGACACGAACTCTCCCGCGCCCATGGAAAGTGCGCCCGCCAACAGGCCGGCGATGCCGCTGAAGAGCACGAAGCCGGCTCCGGCGCCCGTTGCGCCGATGCCGAGCACCAGCGCGAGGTTGGAGACGAGGCCGTCGTTGGCGCCGAACACGGCGGCGCGGAACGAGCCGGACAGCCGTCGGCGGCCGCGCGCGGCGAGACCGCGCACGACCTCGTGGTGCACCTTCTCATCGGCGCGCATGGCGGGCGTGGCGTACTGCTCCGCGTCGTACGGCGAGCGGGCCTCCGCGCTCTGCGCGAGAGCCAGCACGAAGATGGAGCCGAAGCGCCCGGCCATCCAGCCGAGCATCCGGGAGCGCAACCCAGCGCGGGGCAGGCGTTCCGGCTCGCCGCCGAGCAGGTCGAGCCAATGCTGCTCGTGGCGACGCTCGGCGTCGGCGAGCGAGAGCAGGATCTCGCGCTCCTCGCCCTTCCGGCGCGCGGCGAGGCGCGCGTAGACGGCGCCCTCCGCGCGCTCCTCGACGAGATAACGTGCCCACTGCCGGCGGTCGGCGGCGGTGGGTTCTGCGGGCGCGATCATGCATCCTCCGAGAGGGTGGTGGGAACATTCCACGCTACCGAGGCGCACCGCCGACGACGGCTCTGAAGCCGGTATTGGCAGGTTTTCGGAGAGCCGAACAGAACGCGGGTGCCGGCCGATCACTGGTCAGGAGCGCACGCGCTTGCGCAGCACGTCGATGCGGGACTGCAGCTGGGTCACCGTCGCCTGCGCGACGGCGGGCCCTCCGCACACGCGCCGCAACTCGGCGTGCACCGCGCCGTGCGGCTCACCGCTCTGGCGGGCGTACAGCCCGACCAGACTGTTCAGCAGCTGCCGTTGCTCGCGCAGGGTGCGATGCAGCGGCGCCGGCAGCGTGGTCGTCGCCTCCGGAGGTGCGCTGGCCTCGCGCGCCTCCCGCAGACGGCTCTGGCGCGACTGACGCTGCATGAGGAGCTCGTGCACGTGCTCGGGCTCGAGCAGGCCAGGGATGCCGATGAACTCCTCCTCCTCCGGCGTCCCCGGTTCGGCGAGCTGGCCGAAGTCCTTCCCGTCGAACACGACGCGGTCGAAATGCGCCAACGAGGAGATCGCCTGATAGCTGAACTCCTGGGTGAGGGCGTCGGAGGCGTCGTCCTCACGGTTGGCGCTCTCCAGCAGCGAGTCCTCGAGACCGTCCTCGTCCTTGCTCTGCCGGTCGAGGGCGTGATCGCGCTGCTTCTCCATCTCGTTCGCCAGCGTCATCAGCACCGGCACGTTCGGCAGGAAGACGCTGGCCGCCTCCCCGCGTCGGCGGGCGCGCACGAAGCGGCCGATCGCCTGCGCGAAGAACAGCGGCGTCGACGAGGAGGTGGCGTACACCCCGACGGCAAGACGGGGTACGTCGACACCCTCGGACACCATGCGCACCGCGACCATCCAGCGTCGCTGGCTCTCGCTGAACTTCTCGATCCGCTCCGAGGCCGCCGCGTCGTCGGAGAGCACCACGGTCGGCTGCTCACCGGTGATGCTGTGCAGGATCTTCGCGTAAGCGCGCGCGACGGTCTGATCGGTCGCCAGCACCAGCCCCCCGGCGTCGGGGACATGATGACGGATCTCGCTGAGGCGGCGGTCGGCGGCCGAGAGCACCGCCGGCATCCATGCGCCCTCCGGATCCAGCGCCGTGCGCCACGCCTGCGAGGTGACGTCCTTCGTGTTGTCCTGGCCGAGGTGCGCCTCGAGCTCATCGCCCGCGCTGGTGCGCCAGCGCATCTTGCCGGCGTACATGTGGAACAGCACGGGGCGCACGACGCCGTCGGCGAGGGCCCGCCCATAACCGTACGCGTAGTCCGTGCTGGAGATCCGCGCGCCGGACTCGTCGGGCAGGTACGACACGAACGGGATCGGCGCGGTGTCGCTGCGGAACGGCGTGCCCGACAGCAGCAGGCGCCGGCGGGCCGGCCCGTAGGCATCGCGGATGGCGTCGCCCCAGCTGAGGGCATCGCCGCCGTGATGCACCTCGTCGAGGATCACCAGCGTGCGCGCGTCCTCGGTGAGGTGGCGGTGCACGGACGACTTCGCGGCGACCTGCGCGTACGTGACGACCACACCGTGGTATTGCCGAGACGGCGCCCAATGGCTGTTCTTGAACCGGGGGTCGAGGCGGATGCTGACGCGGGCGGCGGCATCCGCCCACTGCGTCTTCAGGTGCTCGGTGGGCGCCACGACGATGATGCGGTTGACCTCTCCCATACGCAGCAGCTCGACCGCGAGTGTGAGGGCGAACGTCGTCTTGCCGGCGCCCGGCGTCGCGGCCACCAGGAAGTCGCGCTGATCAGCCTCGAAGTACTGCTCGAGAGCCTCCCGCTGCCAGGCCCTCAGCTTGTCCGCGGTGCCCCACGGGGCGCGCTGCGGAAAGGACGGGGAGAGCATTCCCCCTACGATAATCGAGGCCGCTGACAGTCGCGTACGCCGCCGAGGTAGGCTCGGATGCCGTGCCCGGGCACGGCCTGCGGCACCGCTGCGGAAGGAGAGACGATGCTCGATCAGGAGTCGTCGCGCACACCCTACGTCGCCAATGAGGGCCCGCATCCCTGGCGGCGCTTCGTCGCCGTGGGCGACTCGTTCACGGAGGGCATCGGCGATCCGGATCCTGCTGCACCGGGCGGCAACCGGGGGTGGGCGGATCGCGTGGCCGAGGTGCTCGCTCAGGACGTCGATGACTTCGCATATGCCAACCTCGCGGTGCGCGGCAAGCTCATCGGTCAGATCGTGACCGAGCAGATCGATCCGGCCGTCGCGCTCAAGCCGGACCTGGTGTCGATCTGCGCCGGCGGCAACGACGTGATCCGCCCGCGCACGGACCCGGATGCCATCGCGGCCCAGCTCGAGGGCGCGGTGGCGCAGCTCGCGTCGACCGGGGCGGCGATCGTGCTCTTCACCGGCATCGACACGAACTTCACCCCGGTGTTCCGGCCGTTTCGCGGCAAGGTCGCGATCTACAACGAGAACGTGCGGACGATCGCCGAGCGTCACGACTGCATCGTCGCCGATCAGTGGGCGCTGAAGGTGATCCAGGACCCCCGGTTCTTCGCCGATGACCGCCTGCATCTGAACGCGCTCGGCCACCACGAGGTGGCTCGCATGGTGCTGCGCGCACTGAACGTGCCGAACGATCTGCAGGCCATGCAGCCCGATCCGATCCCCGCCCGCACCTGGCGCCAGGCGCGTACCGAGGACATCGACTGGGCGCGCGAGCACCTCGTGCCGTGGGTGCTGCGGCGGCTGCGGCACCAGTCCTCGGGAGACCACATCGTGGCCAAGCGTCCGGCCGCGATGCCGTTCCGGCGTACCGACGAGGTCTGACGAGCGAACGCGGCCTGATCGAGCGGACGCGTCAGCGAGTGGCGTAGAACGCGACGGCCGAGGCGGCCGCGACGTTGAGCGAGTCCACTTCCCCCGTCATGGGTATCGTCACGCGGCGGTCGAGTCGCTCATCGGTGTCGGCGCGCAGACCATCGCCCTCGGTGCCGAACACCAGCGCGAGCCGAGGCGCCGCCTCGGCGACCAGTGCATCGAGCGGGATCGCCCCGGCGCCCAGGGTCAGCCCCGCGACGAGGTAGCCGGCGCGCTGCAGAGTCGCGATGCCATCCGGCCAGCTGGGCAGACGGGTCCACGGAACCTGGAAGACCGTTCCCATCGACACACGAACCGCGCGCCGGTACAGCGGGTCGGCGCAGGTTGGGGTGACGAGCACCGCGTCGACACCGAGCGCTGCCGCCGAGCGGAACACCGCCCCGACGTTCGTGTGATCGGTCAGGCCCTCCAGCACCGCCACACGCGAGCGCGCGGGAAGCCCCGCGAGCACTTCCGCGACGGGAGCCGGCGTCGGGCGGTGCATGGCAGCCAGCACGCCGCGGTGCACGGCGAAGCCCGTGAGCGTCTCGGCGACGTGGTCGGCGACGACGTAGACCGGCACGTCGCCGCCTCCTGGCAGGTCCTCGAGAAGGCGGATGACGGCATCCGTCCACTTCTGCTGCGTGAGCACCGACCTGGGGCGGTGACCGGCGGCGAGGGCCCGCTCGATCACCTTCGCCGATTCGGCGATGTACAGACCGCCCGCCGGCTCGCGCACGCGCCGCAGAGCGGTGTCGGTCAGCGACCGGTAGTCGTCCAGGACGGGATCGGCGGGATCGCCGATGTGGAGCAGGGGCATCCCGCCATGTTGTCAGGGCCCGGACACTGCGGGCGAGTCGGAGGGCGGGTGCACACGGGTGCAGCCACGACCCTCCGCGTGTCCGGCGCACATAGACTGCACACGTGCAGTCGCTCGTGTACCCGGCATCCGATGCACTGGACCGCGCCGCGGAGCTGCTGTGCGGTCGCTCGGTGGCGGCGTTGACCGGCGCCGGCATCTCCACCGACTCGGGCATTCCCGCCTATCGCGGGGTGGACGCCCCGCCACGCTCGAAGCCGATGACGATCCAGACGTACCTGTCCGACGAGACCGCGCGGCGGCGCTACTGGCTGGGCGGGCATCTCGGCTATCGGGCCTTCACATCGCCGGATGCCAACGGCGGGCACCTCGCGCTCGCCGCGATGGAACGCACGGGCGCGGTCAGTGGCGTAATAACGCAGAACGTCGACGGACTGCACCTGCGCGCGGGCAGTCGTCGCGTCGTCGAGCTGCACGGGACCATGCACCGCACGCTGTGCCTGAACTGCGGGCAGGTGTACGACCGGCGCGCGATCGCCGAGCACATCGAGGCGCTCAATCCCTGGATCCTCGTGCCGGAGAACATCGTGCTCAATCCCGACGGCGATGTGTCGCCCGAGACCACGGAGGGCTTCCGCATCCCGCCCTGCCCGATCTGCGGCGGCATGCTCAAGCCCGACGTCGTGTACTTCGGGGAGTTCGTGCCCGCACCTCGCTTCCGCCTCGCGGAGTCGCTCATGCGCTCCTCCGACGCCCTGCTCGTGGCCGGCACCTCGCTGGTGGTGAACTCCGGCATCCGCGTGATCGAGCGCGCGCGCCGGCGTGGCATCCCGCTGGTGATCGTCAACCACGAGCCGACCCGCGCCGACGTCTGGGCCGACGAGGTGATCGCCGGCGGGACCACCGAGGTGCTCACCGCGCTGGCCGATCGCCTCGACGCCGCCTGAGCGCGCCTCGCCTATGCTCGAATGGTGACTCTGCTTACTCTCGTGCGCCATGGACAGACCGACTGGAACCTCGACCGGCGCATCCAGGGCAGCACCGACATCCCCCTCAACGACACCGGACGGGCGGATGCCCGCGCAGCGGCGGGCGCGCTCGCCGGGGTGCGTTACGACGCGATCTATGCCAGCCCACTCGTGCGCGCGCAGGAGACGGCGCAGATCATCGCCGCCGAGCTCGGTCTGGACGCCCCCGCACTCACGCGTGGTCTGCGCGAGCGCGAATTCGGCGACGGCGAGGGGATGCTCGTCGAGGACTACCTCATGCAGTGGACGGACTGGACGACCACCGTGCCGGGCGCCGAGACCCTCGACGAGGTGCGCGACCGTGCGCTGGACTCGCTCGAGCGCATCGCCCTCGCATCCCGGCGTCGCTCCGCACCGCGGGCGGAGTCGATCATCGTGGTCAGCCACGGTGGCGTCATCCGCTCGCTGCTGATGCACGTTTCGGGCGGTTCGCTGCCACGACCGGATGACGTGCTGCGCAACGGCTCGATCCACCGGTTCGTGGCGGAGCCGGGCAGCCTGCGCCTGCTGGAGAGCATCGCGGCCTGACCCTTCGACGGGCTCAGGGACCCAGGACGGGCTCAGGGAACGAGCGCTCAGGGATCGAGGCGGTCGAGCACGGCGCGGGCATGACGCAGCACCGGCTCATCGATCATGCGCCCCTCGAAACGGAACACGCCGCGTTCACCGTCCGCCGCCTGAAGCACCGCGCGCGCCCAGCGCACCGCCGTCTCGTCCGGACGGTACGCGTCGCGGATCACCGCCACCTGACTGGGATGGATGCACGCCGTCGCACCGAAGCCCGAGGCGACCGCGTCAGCCGCCTCCGCGGCGAGGCCGCCGAGGTCCGCGATGTCCAGGTGCACGGCATCGATCGCGGTGCACGCGTACGCGCCGGCGGCGAGCAGCACCTGCGACCTGGCGGTGCGGGCGACATCGCGATAGCGCCCGTCCGGAAATCGGCTGGCCGTGCCGCCCAGCGACGCCACGAGATCCTCCGCTCCCCACATCAGGGCCACCGTGCGCTCGTGAGCGGCGATCTCCCCGGCACGGTGCACGCCGCGGGCGGTCTCGCACAGCGCGATCAGCTCGTATTCGTCGCCGAAGACGTCGAACGCCCTCGGGTCCTCGCTCTTCGCCACCATCACGGTGTGAAACGGTGTGCGCCGCACGGCCTCCACATCGAGCGCGAACCCCGCCGTCGACGGCGCGTTCACCCGCACGATCACGCGGGCGGGGTCGAGCTCAGCGGCGACGATGTTCTCCCGCGCCTGCGCTTTGGCATCCGGCAGCACCGCGTCCTCGAGGTCGAGGATCACGGCATCCGCCTTCTGCAGCGCTCCGGCGAACCGCTCGGGCCGATCCGCAGGGCAGAACAGCAGCGCGGGACCCATCGACAACGTCATCTACTCCCCCTCCGGACGGCACCGCATCAGCGCGGTACGGGTGGCCTTGGCAACGATCACACCGTCCTGGTTGCGCCCGGTGTGCTCGATGGTGCAGATGCCCTGCCCTGGGCGGGAGGCGGAGAGCCGTTTGTCGACGATCACGCTCTCGGTGTACAGCGTGTCCCCGTGGAACAGCGGATGCGGGAACGAGATGTCGCCGAGACCCAGCTGCGCCACCAGGGTGCCCTGGGTGAGCTGGGCGACCGAGGCGCCGACCATGGTCGACAGCGTCCACATCGAGTTCATCAGCCGCTGACCGAACGGCTGCTGCGCGTCGGAGAACGCCGCATCCAGGTGCAGCGCCTGCGTGTTCATGGTGAGCGTCGTGAACAGCACGTTGTCGGCTTCGGTCGCTGTGCGGCCGGGCCGGTGCAGGTAACGGGCGCCGACCTCGAACTCCTCGAAGTACAGCCCCCGCTGAACGATGTCGGTCATGATCGCACGCTATCCGACCAGGCCCAGCGACCGGGCGATGACGAGCAGCTGCACCTCGGTGGTGCCCTCGCCGATCTCGAGGATCTTCGAGTCGCGGTAGTGCCGGGCGACGGGGTACTCGTTCATGAAGCCGTTGCCGCCGAAGATCTGCGTCGCATCGCGGGCGTTGTCCATCGCCGCCTCGCCCGACACGAGCTTCGCGATCGCCGCCTCCTCGGCGAACGGGCGCCCCGCGTCACGCAGCCGCGCGGCGTGGTGCCAGGCCAGGCGGGCGGTGTGCACCCGGGCGCGCATCCGCGCCAGGGTGAACTGGGCGTTCTGCCGGGTGCTCAGCGCCGCGCCGAAGACCGTGCGCTTCCCGGCGTAGTCGACCGCTGCTTCCAGGCAGCCCTCGGCCGCACCGGTCGCCAGCGCCGCGATCGCGATGCGCCCCTCGTCGAGGATGCTGAGGAAGTTGCGGAATCCCTGCCCGCGCTCGCCCAGCAGGTTCTCCTCGGGCACCCGCACGTCCTGCAGGGTGAGCGGGTGCGTGTCAGAGGCGTTCCAGCCGACCTTGTCGTACGCCGGCTCGACGGTGAAGCCGGGGGTGCCGTTCGGGACGATGATCGTGGAGATCTCCTTGCGCTCCCCGCCGCCCGCGCGCTGCGCCGTTCCCGTCACTGCCGTCATGGTGACGAAGCGGGTGATGTCGGTGCCCGAGTTGGTGATGAACTGCTTGCTGCCGTTGAGCACCCACTCGCCGCCCTCGAGGCGCGCGGTGGTGCGCGTGGCGCCGGCGTCGCTGCCGGCCTCCGGCTCGGTGAGGCCGAAGCCCGCCAGCGCCTCGCCGGCGAGAAGGGCCGGCAGGTACTCGCGCTTCTGCGCCTCGGTGCCGAAGCGGTAGACGGGCATCGCGCCCAGGCTCACGCCCGCCTCGAGGGTGATCGCGAGCGACTGGTCGACCCGGGCGATGCCCTCGATCGCGAGGCCGAGCGCGAGGTAGTCACCGCCCTGCCCGCCATACTCCTCAGAGAACGGCAGACCGAACAGGCCCATCTCGCCCATCTGCCGCACGACGTCGAGATTCAGGGTGTGCGTGCGATCGGCCTCATACGCCTGCGGCGCGACGACCTGCTCGGCGAACTCGCGGACCATCGCGGCGAGTTCGCGCTGCTCCTCGTTCAGATCGACACCGGTGAGTTCGGTGCTGGCGCTCATGCTGTCTCCTCTTCGCTGACTCGTGCGACGGGCTGATCCCGCCGCACCTGGTCGCCGAGCGCGACCAGCAGGTGCACCGTGCCGTCGTGCGGCGCGAGCACCGGATGCTCCATCTTCATCGCCTCGATCGAGACGAGCGGGTCGCCCTCGCGCACGCTGTCGCCGTCGCCGACGTGCAGGGCCACGATGCTGCCCGGCATGGGCGCGCGGCCCTCAGGCTCGCGGGGACCGGCGGCGCGCTGCTGCTCCGCGAGGCGCTGCTGCAGACGCGCCCGGCGGGTGAGCGGGCGAAGTCGCATCGTCGTCCCCTCGTGAAACACCCACACCGCGCCTTCGGCGTCGCGTGCCGCGGGCAGATGCCGCTGCCCTTCCGCGCCCGGCGTCACCTCGAACACCCGGTCGTCGTCGGTGCGGAGCGTCACCGGCATCTGCGCCGCCGTCGACCCGAGGCGCCAGCCGGCGAGCTCGCGCCAGAGCCTCGACGCCCCGTCGGAACCGGCCGGTGACGTCTTCGAGTCCACGGACGCCAGCACCGCTGCCGCGGAGCGCAGCATCCGCTCGTCGGGGGTGGGCGCGGAGACCGGAAGCATGGTGTCGATCAACCCGGTGTCGAGGTCGCCTGAGACCACCCGCTCGTGACGGCACAGCGCGCGCAGGAAGGCGATGTTCGTCTCCACGCCGAGGACGACGGTGCGTGCCAGGGCGAGATCGAGCCGGCGCAGTGCGGTGCGACGATCCGGAGCGTAGGCGATGACCTTGGCGATCATCGGATCGTAGAACCCGGTGACTTCCGAGCCCGTCTCGACGGCCGCATCCACACGCACTCCCTCCGGCGCGTCGAAGAGCAGCACCCGCCCGGTAGAGGGGAGGAATCCGCGCTCGGGCGACTCGGCGTACACGCGCGCTTCGACCGCGTGGCCGTGCACGGCAGGGGGCGCCTCCAGTGCACCGTCGGTCGCCACATGCAGCTGCAGCGCGACCAGATCGAGCCCGGTGACCTCCTCGGTGACCGGATGCTCGACCTGCAGGCGGGTGTTCATCTCGATGAAGAAGAACTCGTCTACGGCATCCGCCTCGACGAGGAACTCGACAGTGCCCGCGCCGACGTATTCGACGCTCTGCGCGGCGGCCACCGCCGCAGCGAGCAGACGGCTGCGCACCTCCTCGGGCAGATGCGCGGCGGGCGCCTCCTCGATGACCTTCTGGTGACGACGCTGCAGCGTGCACTCGCGCTCGCCGAGAGCGACGACCGTGCCGTGCGCATCGCCGAACACCTGCACCTCGATGTGCCGGGGTCGCTGCACGAGGCGCTCGAGCACCATGGAGTCGTCGCCGAATGCGGAGATCGCCACCCGACGCGCGGCGGAAAGCGCACCGGCGAGCTGATCGGCCGAGCGCACCACCTCCATGCCCTTGCCGCCGCCACCCGCGCTGGGCTTGACCAGCAGCGGATAGCCGACCTCGTCCGCGCGTGCGCGGATCTGCCCGTCATCGAGCCCCGTCGCGTCGAAACCGGGCACCACCGGCACGCCGTGCCGAGCCACGTGCTCACGCGCGCGCGCCTTGTCACCCATGACCTCGAGCGCGTGCTCGCCGGGGCCGATGAAGACGACGCCCGCTTTCGCGCAGGCGCGCGCCAGCTGGACGCTCTCGGAGAGGAAGCCGTACCCGGGATGGATCGCCTGGGAGCCGGATGCCGCCGCGGCGGCCATGATGGCATCCACGTTCAGGTAGGAGTCAGCGGCGGCCGCGGCGCCGATGCGCACCGCGACGTCGGCCTCACGCACGTGTGGCGCGTCGGCGTCGGCGTCGCTGTACACCGCGACGCTGCGGATGCCCAGATCGCGCAGCGTGCGGATGACGCGGCGGGCGATCTCGCCGCGATTGGCGACGAGGACGGTGTCGATGGTCAGCATGATCACATCCGGAAGAGGCCGAAGCGGGGGGCGGGAAGCGGCGTCCGCGAGACGACGTCGAGTGCGAGACCGAGCAGGTCCCTGGTCTGGTCAGGGTCGACGATTCCGTCGTCCCACAGCCGGGAAGTCGCGTAGTACGGCTCGCCCTGCGCCTCGTACTGCGCGCGGATCGGGGCCTCGAACTCGGCGCGCTCCTCGGTGGTCCACGGCGTGCCCGCCGCGCGCAGCTGGTCGTCCTTGACGGTGCCCAGCACGGATGCCGCCTGTGCGCCGCCCATCACCGAGATGCGACTCGCCGGCCAGCTCCACAGGAACCGTGGCGAATAGGCACGGCCGCACATCGAGTAGTTGCCGGCACCGAACGATCCGCCGATGATCACGGTGAGCTTCGGGACGCGGGTGGTGGCCACGGCGGTGACCATCTTGGCGCCGTCCTTCGCGATCCCGCCCGCCTCGGCATCCGTACCGACCATGAAACCGGTGATGTTCTGCAGGAACAGCAGCGGGATGCCACGCTGATCGCAGAGCTCGATGAAGTGGCCGCCCTTCAGCGCCGACTCGCTGAACAGCACGCCGCGGTTGGCGACGATGCCGACCGGGTGGCCGTGCAGGCGCGCGAAGCCGGTGACGAGCGTCGTGCCGTACTCGGGCTTGAACTCGCTGAAGGTCTCCGCGTCGACGAGTCGGTCGATCACGTCGTGCACGTCATAAGCGGCGTTCACGTCGACCGGCACCACGTCGTAGAGACTTCCGCTCTCGCGCGGCGCGATGCTCGGCACGACGTGCCATGCCGGCGACGCCGGCTGCGGCAGTGTGGCGACGACGTCGCGCAGGATCTCGAGGGCATGCTCATCGTCCTCGGCGAGGTGGTCGACGACTCCCGAGCGGCGGGCGTGCAGCTCACCCCCGCCGAGCTCCTCGGCGGTCACGACCTCGCCGATGGCCGCCTTCACCAGCGGCGGGCCACCGAGGAAGATGGTGCCCTGGTTGCGCACGATCACGGTCTGGTCGCTCATGGCCGGCACGTACGCGCCCCCTGCGGTGCACGATCCGAGCACCGCCGCGAGCTGCGGAATGCCCTCGGCCGACATGCGCGCCTGGTTGTAGAAGATGCGGCCGAAGTGATCGCGGTCGGGGAACACCTCGTCCTGCTTGGGCAGGAATGCGCCGCCGGAGTCGACGAGGTAAAGGCACGGCAACCGGTTCTCGAGTGCGATCTCCTGCGCGCGCAGGTGCTTCTTCACCGTCAGCGGGAAGTAGGTGCCGCCTTTGACGGTCGGGTCGTTGCAGACCACCATCACGTGCCGACCGTGCACGAGCCCGATTCCTGCGATGACACCTGCTGCGGGTGCTTCGCCGCCGTACATGCCGTCCGCGGCCAGCGGCGCCACCTCCAGGAAGGGGCTGTTCTCGTCGAGCAGGCGGGTGACGCGATCGCGTGGAAGCATCTTGCCGCGGGCGACGTGCCGCTCGCGGGAGCGCTGGGGTCCACCGAGCGCGGTGGTGGCGAGTCGCTCGCGCAGCTCCTCGGCGAGTGCCTGCTGGGTGACGGGCATCGCGGGTCCTCCTCGACCGTTGCTGAATTTTCGCACCAGAAGGGTTAGTGTTCACTAACCCGGCAATTCAGGTTAGCGAGGATTAACCGGAATGACAACGCCCGTCACCGCCCGCGATCGCGCCAAGGCCGAGCGCACCGACGCGATCCTCGTCGCCGCGGCCGGCCTGTTCGCCGCGCGCGGCTACTCGGGCGTGAGCTTGGAGGACATCGGTGCGGCGGTCGGTGTGTCAGGGCCGGCGGTGTACCGGCATTTCGCGGGCAAGCAGGCACTGCTCGGCGCGCTCCTGATCGGTGTGAGCGAAGGGCTGGTGTCCGGCGGCCAGCGGGTGCTAGAAGACGCCGCAGTCCCCGACGTGCGCATGTCCATGCTCGTGGACTTCCACGTCGACTTCGCGCTGCGCAACGCCGACGTGATCCGCGTGCAGGACCGCGACCTCGCGCACCTCTCCCCCGAATCACTTGCGGATGTGCGCCGGCTGCAGCGCGCCTACATCGAGCTGTGGATCGACACGCTCAGCCGGCTGGTCCCCGCCGATCGCGACGCGCTGCGGTTGCGTGTGCAGGCGTGCTTCGGTCTGCTCAACTCCACGCCGCACAGCACCAGCGCAGCGCTGCGCGCGCGCCCCGGTACGGCCCGCCTGCTGCAGGCCATGGCGATGGCCGCCCTGACCGCTCGCAGCTGAGCGGGCGGCCAGGGCGGCCAGGGTCCAGAGTCAGAACAGCAGCGCCCGGCCGGGCTGCTCGAGGATATCTGCCACATCCTTCAGGAAGCGGGCGCCTTCCGCGCCGTCGACCAGCCGGTGATCGAACGACAGGCTCAGCGTCATCATCTGCCGCAGGGCGATCTCGCCGCGGTGCTCCGCCGGCTGGCGTCGCACTGCGCCGACGGCGAGGATCCCCGACTGTCCCGGGGGCAGGATGGGCGTTCCCGCGTCGATGCCGAACACGCCGATGTTCGTGATCGAGAACGTGCCGCCCGCGAGGTCCGCCGGGCTCGTGCGGCCCGCTCGTGCGGTCTGCGTCAGCTGCGTCAGGGCATCCGCGAGCCCGGTCAGCGAGAGGCGCTCGGCGTCGCGGATGATCGGCACGATCAGTCCCCGCTCCGTGGCCGCGGCGATCCCCAGATCGACGAAGTGGTTCTGCACGATCTCGCCGGCCGCCTCGTCCCACGTCGCGTTCAGCGAGGGGTTGCGACCGAGCGCGAGGGTGACCGCCTTCGCGACGACGACGAGCGGTCCGATGCGGTGCTCGGCCAGGGCGCGGTCGGCCTTGAGCTGCGCGATGAGCTCCATGGTCGCGGTCACGTCGACGGTGTGGAAGGTGGTGACGTGCGGGGCCGTGAAGGCGCTGTGCACCATGGCCTGCGCGGTGTGCTTGCGCACGCCCTTGATCGGTATCCGGGTCTGCGCGCGTTCGCCGGCGGGCATCCGAGCACTGCCGACCGACGGCGCCGGGGCGGCGGCATCCGACGGCCGGAGGTCCGCGCGCTCCGCCACGCCGACCCGCCGTGCGTAGTCGTCGATTTCTTCGCGGGTGATCACCCGGTCGCCGACCTCGGCGGCGACGAGGACGAGATCCACGCCCAATCGCTTCGCGTAGGCACGCACGGGCGGGGTCGATCGCGGGCGCTCACCGGTCGCGGGTTCCGCGACGCTGGGGGGCAGCGCGTCGTGCGGGGCGGCGGCGAGCACCTCGGCATCCGCCGGCGACGTCGAGGCAGCGGCTCCGCGTCGCGCGCGCCGGGCGGGGCGACCGCCGGATGCCGGCGCGGCACCGTAGCCCACCAGGTTCGGCTGCGCCTTCTCCTCCCCTGCCGCACCGGCCTCGGCGCTCCCTGCCGTATCGGACCCCGCCGGCGCGGGCTCGTCGCCGGCGACCTCGAAGGCGATCAGCGGCGCTCCGACCGGCACCGTCTCGCCGGCGTCGGCGTGCAGCGATGCGATGGTTCCCTCGTAGGGCGATGGCAGCTCCACGATGGCCTTGGCGGTCTCGACCTCCGCGAGCGTCTGGTTCAGCGCGACGGTGTCGCCGGGCTGCACCATCCACTGCACCACTTCGGCCTCGGTCAGCCCCTCGCCCAGGTCAGGCAGGTGGAATTCGGCGATCAATGCGTCTCTCCATTCGCTTCGGCGGCACCGCTGAGGCTGTGCGGGCGATCCATCACCCGGTCGACGGCATCGAGGATGCGGTCGAGGTCGGGCAGGTGGAACTTCTCGAGCTTCGCCGGCGGGTACGGGATGTCGTGTCCGGTGACCCGCACCGGCGCCGCCTCGAGGTACTCGAAGCAGAATTCGGTGATGCTGGCGATCACCTCTGCCGCGACGCCTGCCTCGCGGGAGGCCTCGTGGGCCACGACGACGCGGCCGGTGCGGCGCACCGACGCCGACACGGTCTCATAGTCGACCGGCGACAGCGAGCGCAGATCGATCACCTCGAGCGAGATCCCCTCGTCCTCGGCGGCGGCAGCGGCATCCAGAGCGGTGCCGACCATCGCGCCGTAGGTGATCACGGTGGCATCCGTACCCGTGCGCACGACGCGCGCGAGGCCCATCGGCGGGGCATCCGCGAGTGATGCGTCGAGGTCGACCTCGCCCTTGTGGTGGTACAGCCGCTTCGGCTCGAAGAACAGCACCGGATCGTCGCTGGCGATGGCCTGACGGAGGCAGCGGTACGCGTCCTGCGGGTCGGACACGGCGATCACCCGTAGTCCGGCAGTGTGCACGAAGTACGCCTCGGGTGACTCCGAGTGGTGCTCGGCCGCGCCGATGCCACCCGCCCACGGCACCCGGATGGTCAACGGCATCTTCACGCGGCCCTGCGTGCGGTAGTGCAGCTTCGCCACCTGCGAGACGATCTGGTCGAACGCCGGGTAGATGAAGCCGTCGAACTGGATCTCGATCACCGGGCGATACCCGCGGAAGGCGAGTCCTACCGCTGCGCCGACGATGCCCGACTCCGCCAGCGGCGTGTCGATGACGCGCGGGGCGCCGAACTCGGCCTTCAGCCCGTCGGTGATGCGGAACACACCGCCGAGGGTGCCGATGTCCTCACCGAGCAGCACGACCCGGTCGTCGTCGGTCATGGCCTGGCGGAGGGCGGCGTTGAGCGCCTTGCCCATCGTCATCTGGGTCATCTCAGGCCTCCTCGAACGATGCGAGGTACGCGGAGTACTCGTCGCGCTGACGCTGCAGTCCGGAGTGCGGCTCGGCGTAGACCCGATCGAACACCGCGAGAGCAGGACGGCTCTGCATTCCGATGCAGGCCGCGCGCATGTCTCGGGCCACAGCGTCCGCCTCGGCCTGGACGGCGTCGAGGTGCTCCTGCGAGAGCTCGCCCGCGGCGCGCAGGTGCGCCTCGAGCCGGGTGATGGGGTCGCGCTCGCGCCACGCGGCGAGCTCGGCGTCATCGCGGTAGCGCTTGGGGTCGTCGGCGGTGGTGTGCGGTCCCATCCGGTAGGTCACGGCCTCGAGGTACGCGGGCCCCTCCCCCGAACGGGCGTGATCGAGCGCCCAGCGCATCGCCGCCATGCAGGCGAGGACGTCGTTGCCGTCCACGCGCATGCTGGGGATGCCGAAGCCCGGCGCTCGTCCTGCCAGCGGGTACTGCGACTGCAGGCCGACCGGCTCGGAGATCGCCCAGTGGTTGTTCTGGCAGACGAAGACGACCGGGGCGCGGAACGACGAGGCGAAGACCATGGCCTCGTTCACGTCACCCTGGCTGGTGGCACCGTCGCCGAAGTAGGTCACCGCGACCTCGTCGGCGCCGTCGTGCAGGATGCCCATGCCGTAGCCGACGGCGTGCAGCGTCTGCGCGCCGATGATGATCTGCAGGGGGGCGATTCCCAGTTCGGCGGGGTCGTACGCCGAACCCTCCTCGCCGCGCCACATGCGCACGTAATCGCCGGGTTGCGCGCCGCGCGCGTACATCACACCGGTCTCGCGGTAGCTGGGGAACACGAAATCGCGCGCGGCAAGAGCACGCGCGGTGCCGATCTGCGCGGCCTCCTGCCCGTTGCACGGGGCCCACAGTCCGAGCTGGCCCTGACGCTGCAGGGCGACGCCCTCCGCGTCGATACGACGCAGCACCACCATGTCGCGGTGCAGATCCCGCATCCGTGCCGCGTCGACGTCCTTGATCAGCCGGTCCAGACGCGGGTTGGGCACACGCGTGCCGTCCGGAGCGAGAATGCGTTCGGTGAGCTCGAGATCGTTCTGCGTGTCGACGATCGGAGTGGTGTGCGGTGACATCGGCGTCCTCCTGACGTGGCGGCCTTCGTGGGGCCTGCACGGCTTTCCGACGGCTGCGTCGGACCTACTCGCATGCTACGTCGGCCTGACACCTCGCTCAAGCATGTCCGCGCCCGCTGAGCATGTTGCACAATATAGGCGCGGCAGGCCCTGATATCGTGTGGCACTATGCCCGCCCTGGATCGGATCGACCTCGAACTGCTCACCGCGCTCGCAGAGGACCCGCGGATGACGGTCGTCAAGCTCGCTGATCGGCTGCGACTCTCTCGCAACACCATCCAGGCGCGGATGGCGCGGCTGGAGCAGACCGGAGTGTTCGAGTCGTACGAGCGCTCGTTCTCGACCGAGGTGCTCGGCTTCCCGCTGCAGGCTTTCATCAGCATCGGCGTGCGCCAGACCGAGCTGCCGCGTATCATCGCCGAGCTCTCGCGGGTGCCGGAGATCGTGCAGGTGCACGGCCTGAGCGGGTCGATCGACCTGCTCGCCCGGGTGGCCTGCCGTGATGCGCGTCATCTGTTCGACACCGACGCGCGCATCCTCTCGATCGACGGGGTCGAGCGCACCGAGACGTCGCTCGCAATGGGTGAGGTCATCCCGTTCCGCGTCGCCGGGCTCATCGGCCTCGCTCGGCGGGAAGTCTGAGGAAGCGCCGGATCGCCGTCGCCGCCTCACCGGGCGTCTCGTAGTGAATGAGGTGACCCACGTCCGCGATCTCGACGAGCTCGGCGCGGGGGAACATCGTGGCCAGTCGACGTTCGGCCTCGATCGGAGTGATGTCGTCGCGCTGCGCGGCGACGAGCAGGGTCGGCACCTCGATGGCGCCGGCGAACGCGCGCACGTCGTGTGAGACGCTGGTGACGAAGGCATCGTGCAGCACGTCGCGGTCAGCGAACCGTGAGAAGTAGCGATCGTGCTGATCGTGGATGAAACGCCGCAGGGCTCGGTCGCGGGTCTTCGCCATCGCGATGCTCATCACCCGCACGATCAGCGGATGCCGCAGCAGCCCGGTGCCGAGTCGTTCCGGCAGGCGCGCACCCAGCGCGTAGTACAGCACCGCGAGACGTGTGAGCACACCTTTCGGTCCCTCCAGCGCGGGGGCGCCGATGGGGTTCACCAGGATGAGCCGCGGCGTGGGCAGCCCGCCGGCGACGGCCGCACTGGTGACGATCGACCCGAAGGAGTGCCCGAGGATGACCGCGCCGGGGGCCACGGCTGCGGCGAATGCCGTGAGCCATTCGACGTACAGTGCGAGGTCGTGCGTGCGTCCGGGGATCGGCGGCGTCTCGCCGAAACCCGGCAGGTCGGGTGAGATGATCCGGATGCCGGGCAGGTGCGCGACCACCGGTTCCAGGCCGTGGTGCTCGCCGCGGAAGCCGTGCACGGCGATGATCGTCGCGGCGCCCTCTGCGGCCTCCCCGTACGCCCAGTAGGCGGTCGTCGAAGCGAGCACCTGCACCTCTTCGCGGCGCACCGGAATCGCCCGCAATCGGGCGGCATAGGGCGAGTCGACGGGCATGCGGTGAGTCTACGGGACGGAATGTCGGTGCCCGTCCGTACGTTCGAATCAAGGAAGGAGTCACCATGAACACCCTCACCGATTCACTGCCCGCCCTGCGCTGGCAGACCCCGCCGCTGCGCAGCAGGGCCGAGCACCTCGACCGCGCCGGCGAGCGGCTGTGGCGGGTCGTCGACGCCCGCGGCGTGATTCGCGGACACCTGCGCGTCGTCGCGGACCCGCTCGGCATCCGCTACCGCGCAGAGCGGCTGCACCTGGCGTCCGGCGCGTTCCTGCTGGTGGGCGAGTTCTGGGATCCGGACGACGCGGTGGCGTCGCTGCGGAGTTGAGGACGTGCCCCCTGCAGGATTCGAACCTGCGACCAACGGATTAGAAAGCCGATGCTCTTCCTCTGAGCTAAGGAGGCGCTGCTCCGCCCAGATTACCGTGTCGGGCCCGTCGCTAGGATCGAGTCATGGTTTCTGCGTCTGAGAACGATCGGCTCGTCTGGATCGACTGTGAGATGACGGGCCTCGACCTCTCGGTCGACGAGCTCGTCGAGATCGCAGTCGTCGTCACGGACTTCGAGCTCAACCCCGTCGACCACGGGTTCCAGATCGTGATCAAGCCGAGTGACGACGCGCTGTCGCACATGAACGACTTCGTGACCGACATGCACCGCGCGTCCGGGCTCATCGATGAGATCCCTGCAGGTGTGAGTCTGGCCGAGGCCGAGCAGCAGACGCTGGACTACATCCGTCGTTTCGTCCCCCTCGAGCGCAAGGCTCCATTGGCGGGCAACACGATCGGCACCGACCGGATGTTCCTGGCGAAGTACATGCCGCGAGTCGATCAGTACCTGCACTACCGCAACGTGGATGTGTCCAGCGTCAAGGAGCTCTCTCGCCGCTGGTATCCGCGGGTCTTCTTCCGCGCCCCGGAGAAGAACGGCGGACACCGTGCGCTCGCCGACATCCTCGAGTCCATTCGCGAGCTGCGCTACTACCGCGATGCCGTCTTCGTCGCCACCCCCGGTCCCAGCTCCGACGAGGCACGCGAGATCGCCGATCGCACCGTGTCCGAGTTCACTCCGAACATGTAATAGACTTGTGGAGTTGCCTGCTCCGGCGGGCGCATGGTGGGTATAGCTCAGCTGGTAGAGCACCGCGTTGTGGTCGCGGGGGTCGCGGGTTCAAGCCCCGTTACTCACCCTGAAGGAAGCCCCCGGCAATCGCCGGGGGCTTCTGCATTCCCTAGCGAGGATCGCCATCACTGCGCCCCGATCGCGAGGGCGTCGAGGTCGGCATCCGGCTGCCGATCAACGCTGCCCACGCGTGCGCTCGGTCACGTGGGGTCTCCTTGACCAACTCGTAGACCATGGTGCGGTGCAGACGCTGCTGCGTGATGAGCGAGTACCCATGCCGGCGCAGCGCGGCGAGATCCGCGGATGCCGTGGCCGCGTGTTTCGATTCGATCAGCCAGACTGTGCGCTCGCGAAGCCCTGCGGCGATGTCCTGCACCGGCGCGAGTTCGTCCCACAGACCTGCGCGGGCGTCGAAGGCGGTGACGAGTTGGGGGTCCCGCAGGCCGCCGAAGGAGTCGGGGTACAGGCGGTACGCCAGACGAGCAGTGCGAGAGGGTCGCGGTCCCTGGCCGAACAGCACTGCGTCGCCCGGGTGCGCCTGCTGTGCGATGGTGTCGGCAACGGCTCGGAAGTCGGCGCCGCCATCTTTCGCGTAGGGGGTCCGCTGATGCAGGTACCGCGGCACTGTCACGCCGAGCACGAGCACGGACAGCGCCGCTGCGCCCCCGATCAGCGCCAGACGGTGCGCGCTCAGCACGCCGAGCAGACCGGTGATCCCCCGGGCTGCGAGAAGAGCCGCCGCTCCGAGACTGATGGCCAGATAGCGGGAGTCGTAGGTGGGTGAGACGAGCAGATGCAGGGTGATCATCACCAGCGCGGGCACGAGCAGCCAGGCCAGCGCGAGCGGCACCCAGCTGCGGTCCGCGCGGTCGCGTAGACCGTGCACGACGCCCCACGCCATCAGCGCCCAGAACACCACGGCGACCGTCACGGCCGCGAACCAGGGGGTGACCAGCACCCCGGTCACGCTGAGATAGCCGCGATGACCGAGGAAGGCCACCTGATGCCGCTGCAGTGCGGCGAGGGTGATGATCGGCAGAGCCACCACCGCGGCGGTGATCCCGGCCCGGATCAGGTCGGCCACCGGCTCCCCCGCGACGCCGCGACGGCGTCGCACGGCCACGGAGATCACGACGGTCGCGATCAGCGCGAGCGGCACGAGAAGCAGGTAGAGGAAGAACCAGGACGCCGCCCCCGACAGCACCCCGTACCCGATCCACCGCGAGGGCGACGTGCGGCGCGCACGCAGCACCACGAACAGGATCACCAGCCACACCGAGAGCGCCTCTGTGATGGCATAGCCGCGCGCCTCCATCGCAAGAGCACTCGAGCGTGGGATCACTGCGACGAGAAGACCCGCGACGACTCCCGTCCGCTGACCGGCCCAGCGCCTTCCCAGCACGACGAGACCCGCCGCGAACACGCCCGTGGCCATCACGCTGAGGGTCCTCGTCGCCCACTCGCCGCTTCCGAACAGGCCGATCCACACGTGCAGCACGGCGTAATAGATGCCATGCACGGCATCCACTGCGCTCAGTTCCCGAAGCATACTCGGCAGGGTCCGCTGCGCGGACATCACGCTCGCCGCTTCGTCTCCCCAGTACGACGGCACACCGGCGCCGTTGAGAACGATCAGAGCCACCGCCACGCCGACCGCCAGGGGCACCACCCACGTCGGACGAAGCGCCGCGCTCCATCCGACGCGGGCATCGCGCGCATCCGTCCCTCCGGTCACGGTCATGACTCCAGTGAACCCCCGATCCGTGCCCAGACGCTGTGAGAACGGCGTCCGCCTCATGAGAGTCCGCACACGTGCCGGACGCGGATAGCATCGAGACATGCCCCTTTCCGACTCCCGCGAAGCCGAGGTCACCGGACCTGGTGGAGTCGAGGACGCGCCGCCACGACCTCTAGTCGGGATGACGGTGGAGGAGTTCGAGGCCCTGGTCACCGACGAGCTCGATCGGCTGCCCGACGACATGGTGGACGGTCTGGAGAACGTCGTCTTCGTCGTGGAGGACGCGCCGGAGGACGGCAGCGACCTGTTCGGACTGTACGAGGGTTTCGCGCTGACCGAGCGGGGCCAGTACGGCATGGGCGAGCTGCCGGACCGCATCATCGTGTACCGCCGTGCTCATCTCGACGCGTGCGCGGACGAGGCCGAGCTGCGCGACGAGGTGCACACCACCCTCGTCCACGAGATCGCGCACTTCTACGGCATCGACGACGAGCAGCTGCACGAGCTGGGGTGGGCATGAGCACGCCGGCATCCACTCCGCTGCTCGACGAGCAGCTGACCGTCGCGCCGCTCGTGCCATGGCAGCTCGTCGTCTGGGACGATCCCGTCAACCTCATGAGCTACGTGGTGCGCGTGTTCCGCCGCTACTTCGGATACCCCGAGGAGCATGCGACTGCTCTCATGCTCGCCGTGCACAACGAAGGGCATGCCGTGGTCGCCACCGGGCCGCGGGAGACGATGGAGGTGCACGCTCAGGCGATGCACGACTTCGGGCTGTGGGCCACCATCCGGCGGGTCCCGCAGTGAGCGTGATGATCTCGATCGCGTGGATCGAAGGACGCAACCTGCTGCATCTGATCGACGAGTTCCTCGAGCTCGTCGACAGTCCGCGCTCGAGCGACGATCCCGCGCTCGAAAGACTCGCCCCGGCCGCCTACCCCGATGACGACGCCGCAACCGCCGAGTTCCGCCGCGGCACCAGGGGTGAGCTGTTCGACCGCCGCCGCAAGGACGGCCTCGTCATGCGCGGGGATCTCATCGGCTTCGACACGGACGATGACGACGATCGCGACGTGCTGGCCACGCACGCCCTCGGTATCCCCCTCGCGCACGTCGACGCGTGGATGCGCACTCTCGCCGCGGTCCGGCTGGTCGTCGCGTCACGCCTCGGGGTCGAGCACGACGACCACCACGACCCCGAAGACCCGCGGTTCCACGTGTACGACTGGCTCGGATATCGACTGGACGACCTGATCCAGCGCGCTGACGAGGCGGACGCCGCTACGGCGTAGACACCCGCACGTGAGCGAGCCGCTGCGGCTCGTGCCGGGCGATGTGCGCATCCTCCTGGGCCGCCCACATGTCCCAGTGGCTGCGGAAGCCGTCGCCGTCGCGTTCGAGAGCGCGACGCCGCCGCGAGTCCGGCGGTCCGTCGACCCAGACGGTCACGTCCGCGAGCGGCGCCGTGGCGGGCGTCAGAGCGCCGCAGCCTTCGACGATCAGTCCGAGGGCCGGGTCGACGGCATGGGCCTCGGCCTCTTCCCTCAGCTCCCAATCCCACCGCCGCCAGGTGCCGATCAGACCGCGTCCATGCGGACGCAGCACCTGATCACGCGCGATCTCCGCGCCGCGCTCGAGCCCGCCCCAGCCCGGGTACACCGAGTCGAGCGCGAGCAGCTGCACGGGCGTGTGCAGCGGCCACGCCCTGGCGACGCGCGAGGCGAGACTGCTCTTGCCCGCACCGCTGCGACCGTCGATCACCACGACCGGATTCGACGCCGACACCGCCGTGACCGCACCGCAGATGCGCGCCGTAGCCGCACTCAGACGCTCTCCGAAGGGGTCAGAGGCAGCGGCTGTGGGCATGGTACTCACGCTATCGAATCCCCGGTCCCGTCACTCACGGCCGAACGGCCGCGGCTCCACCGCGTTCCCACCGCGCCGTTCCGTCGCACCGACGTGTCGCGCACGGGTGATCATGCCGACGCCGAACCGCGCCCGCGCGTCGTCGAGGGTGCCTTCGAGACGACGCTGATCCTCGTCGTCGTCCCACAGCGCCATGGCCGATGCTCCGGCCGCCCGCAGCTTCTCGGCGCGCACCCCGACCAGCCGCACGGGATCCCTGCGCTCGATCTGGGCGAACAGGGCGACCGCCGTCTCTCCGATGCGCTGGCCCACATCGGTCGGCTCGGACAGTGACACGGTGCGGCTCAGCGTGGTGAAATCGGCGAAGCGGATCTTGATCGCCACCGCTCCCGCCTGCCATCCCGATGTGCGCAGGCGCGCCCCCACGCGGTCGGCGAGGCGCAGCAGCTCGGAGCGCAGCAGGTCTCTATCGACGATGTCGCGATCGAAGGTCTCTTCGTGGCCGATGCTCTTCTCAACCCGCTCGGTCTCGACCGAGCGGGCGTCGAGACCGCGGGCGAGGTCCTGTATCCGCTGTCCGAGCGCAGGGCCGACGGCGCGCTCCAGCGCTTCGGCCGGCGCCTCACGCACATCCCGGATCAGACGGATGCCCCGGCGCTGCAGCGCTTCGGCGGCCTTCGGCCCCACGCCCCACATGGCGCCGACCGGTCGCGGGTCGAGGAACTCCTGCGTCCGCGCGGCGGGGACGACGAGCATCCCGTCCGGCTTGGACACGGTGGATGCCATCTTCGCGACGTGCTTCGTGGCCGCGACCCCGACGCTGCAGGTGATGCCGACCTCGTCGCGTATCCGCCGCCGGATGAGGCCCGCGATCTCGCCCGGGCTGCCCCAGAGGCGACGCACCCCACGCACGTCGAGGAACGCCTCGTCGATCGAGAGCGGCTCGACGAGCGGTGTGATGCTCTGGAAGATCTCCATCACCTGGGCCGAGACAGCCCGATAGCGACTGAAGTCCGGTGGAACCACGCGGGCGGTCGGGCACAGCCGCAGCGCGTGGGCGACAGGCATCGCGCTGCGCACCCCGAACCGACGCGCTTCGTACGATGCACTCGACACCACCGAGCGGCCGTCGCGCCCGCCGATGATCAACGGCAGCCCGCGCAGGGACGGGTCGTAGAGCACCTCGACCGCCGCGTAGAAGGCGTCCATGTCGACATGCAAGATGCCCGTGCCGCTGTCGTCCGCGCCCTCCCGCGAGACGATGCGGCCGGATCCGTCCCCGCGTCCCATGCGTCCATCCTGCCCGGTGCCACCGACATCGCGTCGGTGGCACCGAAGATCACTGCGCGGCGCGCTCGAGGATCAGCTCGCGCACGCGCGCGGCGTCGGCCTGACCCTTCATGGCCTTCATCACCGCGCCGATGACCGCTCCGGCGGCCTGCACCTTGCCGTCCTTGATCTTCGCCAGCACGTCGGGCTGGGCCGCGAATGCGTCGTCGATCGCGGCGATCAGCGCGCCGTCGTCGGAGACCACCGCCAGTCCGCGCGCGTCGACGACCTGCTGCGGCGATCCCTCACCGGCGATGACGCCTTCGAGCACCTGACGGGCGAGCTTGTCGGTGAGAGTCCCGGCATCCACCAGGCCCTGCAGAGCGGCGACGTCGGCGGGCTCGATCAGCCCGCTCGCATCGCGCTCCTGAGAATTGGCGATGCGGGTGATCTCGCCCGTCCACCACTTCCGCGCCGCAGCCGGGGCCGCACCGGCCGCGATCGTGGCCTCGACCTCATCGATGAGCCCGCCGTTGCGCACATCCTGGAACTCCAGGTCAGTGAAGCCCCAGTCGGCCTTGAGACGACGACGACGTGCGACCGGCTGCTCGGGCAGCGCGGCCCGCAGCTCTTCCACGAGCTCGCGCGACGGCTGAACGGGCAGCAGGTCGGGCTCAGGGAAGTAGCGGTAGTCGTCGGCATCCGACTTCGGTCGGCCCGGCGACGTGGTGCCGGTGTCCTCGTGCCAGTGCCGCGTCTCCTGGATGATCGTCCCGCCGTCGGCGAGGATCGCGGCCTGACGCTGGATCTCGTAGCGCACGGCGCGCTCGACCGAGCGCATCGAGTTGACGTTCTTCGTCTCGGTGCGCGTGCCCAGCTTCTCCTGTCCGCGGGGCCGCAGCGACACGTTCGCGTCGCAGCGCAGGTTGCCGCGCTCGAGACGCGCCTCGGAGATCCCGAGGCCCCGCACGATGTCGCGGATCGCGGCGATGTACGCCTTGGCGTACTCCGGAGCACGGTGCTCGGCGCCGAAGATCGGCTTGGTGACGATCTCGACGAGCGGCACGCCGGCGCGGTTGTAGTCCACCAGCGAGTACTCCGCACCCTGGATGCGGCCGGTCGCCCCACCCATGTGGGTGAGCTTGCCGGCATCCTCCTCCATGTGCGCGCGCTCGACCGGGATCGTCACGAGCGTGCCGTCCTCGAGCTCCACCTCGACGGATCCCTCGAAGGCGATGGGCTCGTCGTACTGGGAGATCTGGTAGTTCTTGCCGAGGTCCGGGTAGAAGTAGTTCTTCCGAGCGAAGCGGCTGGACTCGGCGATCGAGCAGCCCAGCGCGAGCCCCAGACTGATCGACGAGCGCACGGCCGTCGCGTTGACCACCGGCAGCGAACCGGGCAGGCCGAGATCGACCGGCGCGATGAGCGTGTTCGGCTCCGCCCCATGGAACTCGTCGTTGGCGGGGTTGGGCGCATCCGAGAACATCTTCGTGCGGGTGTTGAGCTCGACGTGCACCTCGAAGCCGAGCACGGGCTCGAACATCTCAAGAGCCTTGTCGAAGTCCATGAGCTTGGCGGCGGCCATCAGCGGGTTCCTTCTTCCTTGGGTCCCTGAGCCTGTCGAAGGGCGGGCGCCTTCGACAGCAGCGGCGCGCCCCACGAGTCGATGAGCGCAGCCTCGAGAGCGGCGCCGACGCGGTACAGACGGGCGTCCTCGTGCGCGGGCGCGAGGAATTGGATGCCGACCGGCAGCCCGTCCTCCGCCGCGAGACCGGACGGGATAGAGATCCCGGGCACACCGGCGAGGTTCGCGGGGATGGTGGTGAGATCGTTCAGGTACATCTGCAGCGGATCATCGATCTTCTCGCCGATGCGGAACGCGGTGGTCGGTGCCGACGGCGTCGCGATGACGTCCACTTCGGCGAACGCCCGGTCGAAGTCGCGCTGGATGAGCGTGCGCACCTTCTGCGCGCTGCCGTAGTAGGCGTCGTAGTAGCCGGCCGAGAGCGCGTAGGTGCCGAGGATGATGCGGCGCTTGACCTCGGGCCCGAAGCCCGCCTCGCGCGTCGCGGACATGACATCCTCCACCGTCGGATTGCCGTCGGGGGTGACGCGCAGGCCGAAGCGCACGGAGTCGAACTTCGCCAGGTTGCTGGAGGCCTCGGCGGGCAGGATCAGGTAATACGCCGCCACGCCGTACTCGAAGTGCGGGGCGGAGATCTCCACGATCTCCGCGCCCTGCCCCTGCATCAGCGCGAGCGAGTCGCGGAACGACGCGGCGACGCCCGGCTGGAAGCCCGAGTCCGCGAGCTCCTTGATCACACCGACCTTGAGTCCCTTGAGGACTTCGCCGTTCGCGCCCTCGCGGGCGGCGGCGGCGAACGAGGGCCATTCATGGGCGAGGGAGGTCGAGTCCTTCGGGTCGTGTCCGCCGATGATGTCGTGCAGCAGGCCGGAGTCCAGCACGGTGCGGGTCACGGGGCCGACCTGGTCGAGGCTGGATGCCAGGGCGATCGCTCCGTACCGGCTGACACCGCCGTAGGTCGGCTTGATGCCGACGGTCCCCGTCACGTGGGCGGGCTGACGGATGGAACCGCCGGTGTCGGAGCCGAGTGCCAACGGAGCCTCGAACGCCGCGACAGCGGCGGCGGAGCCGCCTCCGGAACCGCCTGGGATGCGGTCGAGGTCCCACGGGTTGCGCGTGGGGCCGTAGGCGGAGAACTCCGTGGAGGACCCCATGGCGAACTCGTCCATGTTGGTCTTGCCCAGCGGCACGAGGCCGGCGGCTCTGGCGCGTGCGACGACCGTGGCGTCGAACGGGGACATGTAGCCCTCAAGGATCTTCGAGCCGCTCGTCGAAGGCATGTCGGTGGTCACCAGCACGTCCTTGACGGCCAGTGGCACGCCCGCGATCGGGCCGAGCTGCTCGCCCGCGGCGCGGCGGGCGTCGATCTCGGCGGCGGCGTCGAGGGCGTGGTCGCTCACGTGCAGAAAGGCGTGCACGTCGCCGTCGACGGCGGCGATGCGGTCGAGGTGCGCCCGGGTGGCCTCCACGCTCGAGATCTCGCCGGCGGTCAGCTTCTCGCCGAGCTCCGCGGCGGACAGGCGGATGATGTCGTTCACTGCTCTTCTCCGAGGATCGCGGTGACGCGGAAGCGTCCGTCGACGGCATCCGGTGCGTTCTGCAGCACCTGCTCGCGGTTCAAGGTCTGGCCCACCTCGTCCGGCCGGTACACGTTGCTCATCGCGATCGGATGGCTGGTCGCCGGCACGTCGGGCGTCGCCACCTGCGAGACCTTCGCGATGTTGTCGACGATGGCGTCGAGCTGACCGGTCAGCCGGCTCACCTCGTCGTCGGAGAGCTGGATGCGCGCGAGCACGCCGAGATGGCGCACGAGATCAGGGGTGATTTCAGACACCACGACAGTCTACGAGAGCGCCGGGGGTGCACACGTAAGCTGAAGAGGTGACGACGTTCGTGCCTCCTCGCCCCTGGACCGCAAGCTACGCCGACGGTGTTCCCGAGGACCTGGACGAGATCAGCGGCTCGCTGGTCGCCATCGTAGAAGCCTCCGCGCGCGACTTCCCGGAGGCGCCGGCCCTGCAGTTCTTCGGCCGCGAGACGACGTATCGCCGGATGCAAGATGCCATCGATCGGGCGGCGGCCGGACTGCGCGACCTGGGTGTGCGCGCGGGCGACCCCGTCGCCCTGGTGCTGCCGAACTGCCCGCAGCACATCATCGCGTTCTACGCCGTGCTGCGTCTGGGCGCCGTCGTCGTCGAGCACAACCCGCTCTACACGGCTCGCGAGCTGCGCAAGCAGTTCGAGGACCACGGCGCCAAGCACGCGATCGTGTGGAGCAAGGTCGTCGCGACGGTGCAGGACTTCCCTGTCGACCTGGCCGTCACCAGCCTGATCTCCGTGGACGTCACCAAGGCGATGCCGGCCGCCATGCAGCTCATGCTGAAGCTGCCGATCGCGAAGGCCCGCGAGTCCCGGGATGCACTGACTTCCAGGGTGCGGGGTGCGATCAGCTGGGACTCCGTGGTGGCATCCGACCCGATCCCCGCCACGCACCCCCGGCCGGCGACCGACGATCTCGCGATCATCCAGTACACGTCCGGCACGACCGGCACGCCGAAGGGCGCCGCACTGACCCATCGCAACCTGCTCGCCAACGCGGCCCAGGCGCGTGCGTGGGTGCCTTCGATCACGCGCGGAGACGGCTGCGTGGTGTACGCCGTGCTGCCGATGTTCCACGCCTACGGGCTGACGCTCTGTCTCACCTTCGCGATGTCGATGGGCGCGCGGCTGGTGCTCTTCCCGAAGTTCGATCCCGATCTCGTGCTCGACGTCGCCCGCCGGCATCCGGCCACCTTCCTTCCCCTCGTGCCGCCGATCGCCGAGCGGCTGCTCGCCGCCGCGACGGAGAAGGGCGTCTCCCTCGCCGGCACCGAGGTCGCGATCTCGGGCGCCATGGCGCTGTCGCATGACCTCGTGGTGCCCTTCGAGGAGGCGACCGGCGGCTACCTCGTCGAGGGATACGGCCTGAGCGAGTGCTCCCCCGTGCTGATGGCCAACCCGGTCAGCGACAACCGCGTGGCCGGCACGGTGGGCCTGCCACTGCCCGGCACGGAGTGCCGCGTCGTCGACCCCGAGAACCCGACGGTCGA
Organism: Microbacterium sp. USHLN186; assembly: GCF_037145155.1. Classification (NCBI taxonomy): domain Bacteria; kingdom Bacillati; phylum Actinomycetota; class Actinomycetes; order Micrococcales; family Microbacteriaceae; genus Microbacterium; species Microbacterium sp. USHLN186. The sequence goes on along the minus strand of NZ_JBBCYA010000002.1, from coordinate 432,019 downwards.
CGTGCCGGCAGGTTCCGCGGGCGAGCTGATCGTGCGCGGACCCCAAGTGTTCTCCGGCTACTACGGCAAGCCCGAGGAGACCGAGGCCGTGTTCGTCGACGGGTGGTTCCGCACCGGCGACATCGTCACGATCGACGAGCGCGGGTTCGTGCGCATCGTGGACCGGATCAAGGAGCTCATCATCACGGGCGGCTTCAACGTCGCGCCCACCGAGGTCGAGGGCGCTCTGCGCCAGCATCCGGATGTCGTCGACGCGGCCGTCGTGGGCCTTCCGAGCGACCGCTCCGGCGAGGAGGTCGTCGCCGCGATCGTCGTCGAGCCCGGCGCCGATCCGGATGTCGAGGCGATCCGTGCGTTCGCGCGCGGCATCCTCACTCCGTACAAGGTGCCGCGGCGCCTGTTCGTGGTGGACGAGCTGCCCAAGTCGCTGATCGGCAAGGTGCTGCGCCGGCAGGTGAAGGAGCGCCTGCTCGCCCTCACCTCCGGGGAGTGAACGGCCAGCAGTCTCCCATGCTCAGGCACTATCGTTGACAGGTGACTGCCGACGACATCGCCCCTGCCGCCCCCGAGACCGACGCCGCTGAAGAGAGCGTGACCGGTCCGAGCTTCGAGGATCTGGGCATCACCGGCTCGCTGCTCAAGGCGATCAAAGACCTCGGCTATGAGACCCCCTCGCCCATCCAGGCGGCGACGATCCCCACGCTCCTGCAGGGCCGTGACGTGGTCGGCATGGCGCAGACCGGCACGGGCAAGACCGCGGCGTTCGCGCTGCCCGTGCTCGAGCGACTGGAGCCGGGGCAGAAGACGCCGCAGGCGCTCGTGCTCGCGCCCACCCGCGAGCTGGCGCTGCAGGTGTGCGAGGCGTTCGAGTCGTACTCGACGAAGATGAAGGGCGTGCACGTGCTGCCCGTCTACGGCGGTCAGGGCTACGGCGTGCAGCTGTCTGCGCTGCGCCGCGGCGTCGACGTCGTCGTCGGCACGCCCGGACGCATCATGGACCATCTCGCGAAGGGCACGCTCGACCTGTCGCAGCTGCGCTACCTCGTGCTCGACGAGGCCGACGAGATGCTGAAGATGGGCTTCGCCGAGGACGTCGAGCAGATCCTCGCGCAGACTCCGGAGGAGAAGCAGGTCGCGCTGTTCTCGGCCACCATGCCCGCCAGCATCCGTCGCCTCGCGCAGCAGTACCTGCGCGATCCAGAGGAGATCACGGTCAAGTCGAAGACCGCGACCAACACCAACATCACGCAGCGCTACCTCGTCGTCTCCTACGCGCAGAAGGTCGACGCCCTGACCCGCATCCTCGAGATCGAGAACTTCGACGGGATGATCATCTTCGTCCGCACGAAGAACGAGACCGAGACCCTGGCCGAGAAGCTGCGTGCCCGCGGATACTCCGCCGCCGCCATCAACGGCGACGTGCCGCAGGTGCAGCGCGAGCGCAGCGTGAACCAGCTCAAGGACGGCAAGCTCGACATCCTGGTGGCGACCGATGTCGCCGCGCGCGGACTCGACGTCGAGCGGATCAGCCACGTCGTCAACTTCGACATCCCGACCGACACCGAGTCGTATGTGCACCGCATCGGCCGCACCGGCCGCGCCGGCCGCACGGGTGACGCGATCAGCTTCATCACGCCGCGCGAGCGCTACCTGCTCAAGCACATCGAGAAGGCCACCCGCCAGGCCCCGACCCAGATGCAGCTGCCGACCACCGAGGACGTGAACACCACCCGCCTCGCGCGCTTCGATGACGCGATCACTGCGGCGCTCGAGGAGACTCGGCGCATCGAGGCGTTCCGCGACATCATCGCGCACTACGTCCGCAACCACGACGTGCCCGAGGCCGATGTCGCCGCGGCGCTGGCCGTGGTGGCGCAGGGCGAGACCCCGCTGCTGCTCGACCCCGAGAACGATGCGCTCTCGCGGGCGGTGGAGCGTGACAACCGCCCCCCGCGCGAGCGCAACGAGCGCTCCTTCGATCGAGGAGACCGGGGCGACCGAGGCGACCGAGGACCGCGTGAGCGGCGCGGGCGGGGAGACTACGCGCCGTACCGCATCGAGGTCGGCCGGCGCCAGCGCGTGGAGCCGCGGCAGATCGTCGGTGCGCTGGCGAACGAGGGCGGTCTGGGTCGCGACGACTTCGGCGCGATCGCCATCAAGCCGGACTTCTCGATCGTCGAGCTGCCGGTGAACCTGGATCCCTCGGTACTCGACCGCCTGCGCGACACGCGCATCTCCGGGAAGCTCATCGAGATCCGCCCCGATCGCGGCGTTCCGAACCGTCGCGGTCCGCGCGACAGCGACCGCTCGCCTCGCGACGACAGTCGTGACGACCGTCCTGGCCGTGACGACCGTCGCGGCGGCTACTCCCGCGACGGCTACTCGCGCGACGAGCGCAAGCCGCGCCACCGCAACTGACCCTCCCCCTCCAAGAGGGGTCAGAAAACGTCGCATCCGCACCCCCGCATCCGACATTTCTTGACCCCCCTTCACGTGAGAGGGGTCAGAAAATGCGGAATGCGCGCCCTGCATGCGGCATGTTTTGACCCCTCTCGAGGGAGGGGTCAGGAGTCGAGGGCGGCGGGACCCTCAGTGACGAGGATGTGGAACTGGGCGGCGTCCAGGATGCGCACGCCGAGCGCCTCCGCCTTCGCCAGCTTCGAGCCCGCACCGGGACCGGCGGCGACGAAGTCGGTCTTCTTCGACACCGAGGATGCCGCCTTGCCGCCGGCCTTCATGATCGCCTCCTCTGCGCCCTCCCGGGAGTACCCCTCAAGCGAACCCGTCGCGACGATCGTGAGCCCGTCGAGCACACCGCCGTGCGCGGCCGCAGCACCGGGACCGGGATGCCCGGGCGTCGACCACTGCACACCGGCATCCGCCCACTGCTGCACGATGTCCTGATGCCAGTCCACCTCGAACCAGCTGAGCAGCGAATCCGCGATGATCCCGCCGACGCCCTCCACGGCGGCGAGCTCGTCGCGGCTGGCCGCGCGGATGGCGTCCAACGAACCGAACCACTGCGCGAGGGCGCGCGCCGCGACGGGGCCGACGTGCCGGATGTTCAACGACACGAGCAGGCGCCACAGCTCCTTGGTCTTCGCCTTCTCGAGCTCGGTGAGCAGCTTCACTGCCTGCGACGACGGCTGCGGCCCGACGAGGCCATGTTTCTTCTCGGCAGCGGTGGGATTGCGCCGGAACGGCGAGCGGGTCTTCACCACGCCATCGTCGTCCTCTTTGGGCAGACCGGTCTCGGAGTCGCGCACGATCACCTCGATGGGCACGATCTGCTCCAGGGTCAGATCGAACAGCCCCGCCTCGGTGTGCAGCGGCGGATCACTGGGCCTGCTCGGCTGGGTCAGCGCCGCTGCCGTCACCTCGCCGAGCGCTTCGACATCGAGCGCACCGCGTGAGCCGATGTGCTCGACACGACCGCGCACCTGCGCGGGGCACGAGCGCGCATTCGGGCACCGCAGGTCGATGTCGCCCTCCTTCATGGGCCGCAGCGGCGTGCCGCACTCGGGGCACTCCTCGGGCATCACGAACTCGCGCTCGGACCCGTCGCGCTTCTCGACGACAGGACCGAGCACCTCGGGGATGACATCCCCGGCCTTGCGCAGCACGACCGTGTCGCCGATCAGCACGCCCTTGGCCTTGACGACGTCCTTGTTGTGCAGCGTCGCCTGACGCACGACGGAACCGGCCACGTGCGCCGGCTGCATGACCGCGAACGGCGTGGCCCGGCCGGTGCGGCCGACGGAGACGACGATGTCGAGCAGCCGGGTCTGCACCTCCTCGGGCGGGTACTTGTAGGCGATCGCCCAGCGCGGTGCGCGACTGGTGGTGCCCAGCTCGTCGTGCAGCGCGAGCTCGTCGACCTTGACGACGATCCCGTCGAGCTCGTGCTCGATGTCGTGCCGGTGCTCACCGAAGTGCGCCACGTACTCAGCGACCTCATCGATGCTGTGGCACACCTTCGTGTGCGGGCTGGTCGGCAGACCCCACTGCGACAGCAGCTCGTAGACCTCGCTCTGCGCCGCCACGGGCGGGTTCGTCCACGCGCCCACGCCGTGCACGTACAGCGAGAGCGACTCGATGCGCAGCAGACCGGCTTCCAGCTCGAGACCGCTCTTCTTGTCGATCTGCTGGCGCAATCCGCCGCTGGCGGCGTTGCGGGGGTTCGCGAACGCGGGGAAACGGCGTGCAGCTGCGGTGCGCGCCCGCTCCTCGTCGAAGGGACGCTTCGCGCCCGGCCTCTCCTCCCAGCGCTGTCGTGACTCGTCGTACACCCGGTCGCGGAAGGCCGCCTGCGCGGCGTTCAACCGCTCGAACGCCGCCACCGGGATGAACACCTCGCCACGCACCTCGACGATCGACGGATGCCCCTCCCCCTGCAGCCTCTCGGGGATGTCGGCCAGTCGCAGCGCGTTCTCGGTGACGATCTCCCCCACCCGGCCGTCGCCGCGCGTCGCCGCGGAGGTGAGCACGCCGTGCTCGTAGCGCAGGTTGATCGCCAGACCATCGATCTTCAGCTCGGTCAGCCAGGCGACGTCGCGACCTGCCGCGGCCTCGGTCTTGATCGCCCAGTCGCGCAGCTCGTCGATCGAGAAGACGTTGTCGAGGCTGAGCATCCGCTCCGCGTGCTCGATCGTCGCCAGCCCGGTCTCCCCGGCCGCGCCCACCATCTGCGTCGGCGAGTCCTGTCCCTGCAGCTCCGGATGCAGCCGCTCGAGCTCCTCGAGCCGTCGCATCCATCCGTCGTACGTGGCATCGTCGACCAGAGAGGTGTCGCGACCGTAGTAGGCGTCCTTCGCCTCGAGGATGCGGGTGGTGAGCTCTTCGGCTTCGATGCGGGCGTCAATCAGCTTGTCGGGCACCCCGCAAGTCTACGAGCGGCCACCGACATCCCCAGGCCCTTGACGCGTCCGCGCCCGCCGCGCGCACCGCCCGCACTTTCACGGCCCCGCCCAGGTCGACGAGAGCGACTCAGGCGCCGACGGGCAGCGCAGACACGGTCGTGTCGATCGTGAACTGGCCGAGCACGCGAGTGCCGATGTACAGCACGGCGCTCTGCCCTGGCGCGACGCCGTCGAGCGGGTTCGCCGGCACCACCCGCACCCCGCGATCGCTCACGAACGCACGCGCGGGCACCGGATCCGCGTGCGCGCGGATCTGCACCTCACACGAGAAATCGGATGCCACCGGGGCGGCTCCGGCCCACGAGAACCGCTCGCCGGAGATCTCCGCGATCGCGAGTGCCTCCTTGGGTCCGACCACGACCGTGTTCGAGACCGGCCGCACCTCGAGGACGAACCGCGGCTTGCCGTCCGGCGCCGGCACTCCCAGGCGCAGACCGCGCCGCTGGCCCACGGTGAACGCGTGCGCGCCGTCGTGCGCGCCTACGACGGCACCCGCGCGGTCGACGACGTCGCCGGCGGCGGTGCCGACCTTCTCGGCGAGCCAGCCGCGCGTGTCGCCGTCCGGGATGAAGCAGATGTCATGGCTGTCGGGCTTCTGCGCGACGGTGATCCCGCGCTGTGCGGCCTCAGCGCGCACCAGCGCTTTCGACGGCGTGTCCCCGAGCGGGAAGTAGGTGTGCGCGAGCTGCTCGGCAATCAGCACGCCCAGCACGTAGGACTGATCCTTCGCGGAGTCCGATGCGCGATGCAGCTCGAGCCCGCCGGACCCGTCGACGAGGGTGGCGTAATGGCCCGTGCAGACCGCGTCGAAACCCAGTTCGATCGCGCGCTCGAGCAGCGCGGCGAACTTGATCTTCTCATTGCAGCGCAGGCACGGGTTGGGCGTGCGTCCGGCCTTGTACTCCGAGATGAAGTCGTCGATGACGTCGTCGCGGAAGCGCTCGGAGAAGTCCCACACGTAGAACGGGATGCCGAGCAGGTCGGCCACCCGCCGCGCATCCATCGCATCCTCCACCGTGCAGCAGCCACGGCTGCCGGTGCGCAGCGTGCCGCCCGCGCGCGACAGCGCGAGGTGCACTCCGACCACGTCGTGCCCGGCGTCGACGGCGCGTGCCGCCGCGACGGCGGAATCCACCCCGCCACTCATCGCCGCCAGAACTCGCATGCCCTCAGTCTACGAGCGCACGTCTGGACGGGCCCCGGCAATGGGCAGTGGAACAGGCAACGGGCAGTGGAACCAGCCGCGCAGGTGCCGGGCTTAGCGGGATGCACGCGCGACGGCATCCCCGATGACCGCGATCACCGCATCGACGTCCGCGTCGGTCGAGCGCGCACCCAGCGTGAAGCGCAGGACGCTGCGAGCCTCGCGCTCGCTGCGTCCCATCGCCATGACCACGTGCGAGGGCTCCGCGACCCCCGCCTGACAGGCCGACCCGGTCGACGCGGAGATGCCGGCCATGTCGAGCAGGAACAGCAGGCTCTCCCCCACCGCACCGGGGAAAAGCAGATGCGCGTTGCCCGGCAGTCGCAGTGCGGGATCGCCGAGCAGCACCGCCGCGGGAACGGAGTGCCGGATGCCGTCGACGAGCCGGTCGCGCAGCGCGGCGAGCCGCACGCTCTCGCTCTCGCGCTGCGCCTCCGTCTCCTCCAGCGCCGTCGCCAGGGCGACCGCCCCGGGGACGTCCTGCGTGCCGGCGCGCAGCCCGCGCTGCTGGGCCCCGCCGTGCAGCAGCGGGGCGAGCCGGGCTGTGCGGGCGACCACCAGCGCGCCGGTGCCGGCGGGTGCGCCGATCTTGTGCCCCGCCACGCTCATCGCCACCAGACCCGCTCCGGCGTCGGCGTCGCCGCGCAGCCGGCGAAACGACAGCGGAAGCTGCCCGCAGGCGGCCACCGCGTCGAGATGAAGCGGCACCTGTGCTCGCGCGGCTGCCGCGCTGAGTTCGGCGGCATCGTTGACCGTGCCGACCTCGTTGTTCGCCACCAGCGCGGTCGCCAGCGCCACCGCACCAGCGGTCCCGCCGACCCAGTCGTGCGCCGCGCCGCGCCCGTCCGCGAGAGCGGCGGCGAACGCCGTGACGTCGATTCTGCCCAGCCCATCGACCGACACCGGGCGCACCCGTGCACCTTCGGCTGTCAGTGCCGCCGCCGTGTCGAGGGTGGCGTGGTGCTCAGCGTCGGGCAGCACGAGCACCTCCGTGCCCGGGCGGCGGGCCGCCCACAGGCCACGCAGCGCGGTGTTGATCGACTCGGTGCCCCCCGAGGTGAACACCAGCTCGATCGGCTCGCAGTCCAGGACCGCCGCGGCCCTCTCCCGAGCGTCCTCCAGCATCCGTCGCACCGTCTGCCCCGCGCCGTGAGTCGAGGACGCGTTGCCCACATGCTCGGTCGCGGCCAACCACGCCTCGCGCGCGCTCGCTCGCAGCGGCGCCGAGGCCGCATGGTCGAGGTACACGCGCATGCGTCCAGTTTCGCACCCCTGTGCGCACCCTTGACGACACTCAGAGCCGGATCCGGTGAGACTCGGATTCACCAGTGCGCCCCGCGAGGACTTACGCTGTTGCTCATGCCCGCCCTGCCCACGCCGCCGCCCGGTGGCGACGCTCTCGACGACCTCGGCGTGCGCCTGCACGACGGGGTGGGAACTCTGCGCGTGTGGTCGCAGAACGCCTCGTCGATCGAGCTCGTGCTCTTCGACGAGGACGATCTGGACTGGGAGACCGCCACCCTGCCGCTGGAGCGCCGCGCCGGCGGCGTGTGGCAGGTGAGCACCGAGCTGCTGCACCCGGGCGCGCGCTATGCGCTGCGCGTCGACGGGCCGCACGGTCCCGGGCACGTGTTCAATCCCGAGGCGCTGCTGCTGGATCCGTACTCGCGCGGCTTGGCGCAGGGCGACGGGTACGAGTTGTGGCGCTCCGTCGTCATCGCCGACGGGTTCGACTGGGGCGGGGTGCAGAAGCCACGCATCCCGCTCGACGAGACCGTGATCTACGAGGGTCACATCAAGGGGCTCACCAAGCGCCATCCGGGTGTTCCCACGGCCCTGCACGGCACCTACGCCGGGCTCGCACATCCCGCCATGACCGCGCACCTGCGCTCGCTCGGCGTGACCAGCATCGAGCTGCTGCCGGTGCACGCCTTCATGCCCGAGCCGCGTCTGCTCGAGCGCGGGCTCACGAACTACTGGGGCTACAACACCCTGAACTTCTTCACCCCGCACACCGCCTACGCCACGGAAGCGGCCCGCAAGGCCGGCCCCGAGGCCGTCCTCGCGGAGTTCAAGGGCATGGTGAAGCTGCTGCACGAGGCGGGCTTCGAGGTGATCCTCGATGTGGTCTACAACCACACCAGCGAGGAGGGCATCGGCGGTCCGCGCTCGAGCCTGCGCGGAATCGACAATGCCCTGTACTACCGCCAGCAGCCCGACGGCGCCTACATCGACACCACCGGCGTCGGCAACACGGTCAACACCGCCACCGACGCCGCCGCCCGCCTCGTGCTCGACTCGCTGCGCTACTGGGCGACCGAGATGCAGATCGACGGATTCCGCTTCGATCTGGCGACATCGCTGTTCCGCAACGCCGCGCACGAGTACGACCTCGAGCATCCGCTGCTGCGCGCGATCCACGACGACCCGGCGCTGCAGGACGTGAAGATCATCGCCGAGCCGTGGGACGTCGGACTCGGCGGCTGGCAGACCGGCAACTTCCCGGCGGGCTGGAGCGAGTGGAACGACCGCTACCGCGACCGGGTGCGCAACTTCTGGCTCAGCGACATCGACTACGCGCGCCGGGCGACCGCACCCGTCGGCGTCGGCGGGTTCGCGAACCGCCTCGCGGGCTCCGCGAACACTTACGATCCGGAGCGCGGGCCTCTCGCCAGCGTGAACTTCGTCACGGCGCACGACGGCTTCACGCTGCACGACCTCGTCGCGTACGACGTCAAGCACAACGAGGCCAACGGCGAGAGCAACCGCGACGGCGCTGACGTCAACCGCTCCTTCAACCACGGCGTCGAGGGCGACACCGACATCCCGGCGATCCTCACCGCGCGCCGGAAGGCGATGCGCAACCTCATGGGCACCCTGCTGCTCTCGGCTGGGATTCCGATGATCACCGCAGGCGACGAGTTCGGCCGCACTCAGCGGGGCAACAACAACGCCTACTGCCACGACTCGCCGCTGACGTGGCTGAACTGGAACCACGAGCCCTGGCAGGAGGACCTGCTGGCGCACGTCGCGCTGCTGACCCGGCTGCGCGCGGAGAATCCCGCCCTGCGACCCGCGCGCTACGCGGTGATCGGCGAGCATGTCCCCGGCGCGTCAGAGATGGACTGGTTCGATCAGGACGGCAGGACGATGTCGGCTGAGCAGTGGAACGATCCGCGTCACCGCACCCTCCAGTACGTCGCCGCCAGCGCTCCGGAGGACGGCCGCAGCAACCGCATCCTGCTGATCGTGCACGGCACCGAGACCCCCATCGACGTGCGTCTGCCGAAGGATCTCGACGGCGCCGGCTGCTTCATCCCGCTGTGGTCCAGCGCAGAGGAGAGGCCCTCCGCCGACGAGCGCCGCCACCTGCCCGGCGAGGTGCTGCCGATCCCCGGCACCTCGATGCGCCTGTTCCGAGTGGAGTGACGCCCACCCGCTCGCACGGTACATTCAAGGTGTGGCAGCACAGCGAGCATCAGCATCTGCGGGCCTGAGAAGCCCCGCCCAGATCCCTCTGCGCCCAGCCGCCGAGACCATCACGCGAGCGGGACTGAGCGCCGGCCGCATCCCGCTGTTCGATCCTCGACCTCACGTGCCGCAGGGCTACCCGGCTAAGGCGTTCGTCGGCGAGGCCGTGCCGTTCGACGTCGTCTCGTTCCGCGAGGGCCACGACCGCATCGGCGTGCATCTGCGTCTGGCCGACCCGCAGGGCGCGGAGACGCTGCACGACATGACCCCGCTGGAGGACGGCACCGACCGCTGGCGCGCCACCGTCGCGTTGGATGCCGCCGGCACCTGGCAGTACCGGTTCGAGTCCTTCGCCGACGACTTCGCGACCTGGGCGCACGCCGCCGATGTGAAGGCCGTCGCCGGCGTCGACGTGCCGGTGATGTGCGCGCTCGGTGCGCGGCTGCTCGCAGCGGCGGTGAAGGAGAAGGACCGCCCCGCCGCCGAGCTGCGGACGCTGCGGGCGTCCGCGACCGCACTGCGCCGCGCAGAGTCCGCGGCGGATGCGCAGGCGCTGCGCGCCGTGGCCGTCGACCCGGCCCTGGCGGCGGCGTTCGCCGCTCGCCCGATCGCCTCGGTCGGCTCGGTCACCGACTGGATGCCCCTGCGCGTGGAGCGGGAGCGGGCCGGCGTCGGCGCCTGGTACGAGTTCTTCCCCCGCTCGGAGGGCGCGGTGCGCCGCAAGGACGGCTCGGTGAAGAGCGGCACCTTCCGCTCCGCGGCGAAGCGGCTGCCCGGTGTCGCCGGCATGGGGTTCGACGTGATCTACCTCGTGCCGATCCATCCCATCGGCACGACCAACCGCAAGGGACGCAACAACACCCTCACGGCGGAGCCCGGGGATCCCGGCTCGCCGTACGCGATCGGATCCGCGGAGGGCGGCCATGACGCCATCCACGCGGAACTGGGCACCGAGAAGGATCTGCGCGCCTTCGTCCGCGCTGCCGCGAAGGAGGGTCTCGAGGTCGCACTCGACCTCGCCCTGCAGGCCTCCCCCGACCATCCGTGGGTCGACACGCACCCCGAATGGTTCACCACGCTCCCGGATGGGTCGATCGCGTACGCCGAGAACCCCCCGAAGAAGTATCAGGACATCTATCCGCTGAACTTCGACAACGATCCGGCCGGGATCTATGCGGAGATGCTGCGTGTCGTGCTGCACTGGGTGGGTCTGGGCGTGAAGATCTTCCGCGTCGACAACCCGCACACCAAGCCGCTGCAGTTCTGGGAGTGGCTCATCGGCGAGGTCAACGCGCAGCACCCGGAGGTGATCTTCCTCGCCGAGGCGTTCACCCGCCCCGCCGTCATGCGTGCGCTCGCGGCCGTCGGCTTCCAGCAGAGCTACTCGTACTTCACCTGGCGCAACACCAAGGCCGAGCTCGAGGAGTTCCTCACCTCGGTGTCGCACGAGACCAGTGACTACATGCGGCCCAACCTCTTCGTCAACACGCACGACATCCTCACGGAGTACCTGCAGTTCGGCGGAAGGGCGGCGTACCGCATCCGCGCGTGCATCGCCGCGACCGCCGCCCCGGTCTGGGGCGTGTACGCCGGCTACGAGCTCATCGAGAACGTCGCACGGCCGGGTTCCGAGGAGAACATCGACAACGAGAAGTACGAGTACAAGTTCCGCGACTGGGAGGGCGCCGAGCAGAACGGCGAATCGCTCGCCCCGCTGCTGCGGCGACTGAACGAGATCCGCCGCGCACATCCCGCGCTCGGCCAGCTGCGCAACTTCGCCGCGCACTGGAGCGACGACGACGCCGTGCTGGTGTACTCCAAGCACCTCGACGCGGCGTTCACCACGACCGGTGCGGCGGACACGATCATCGTCGTCGCCAACCTCGACCCGCACTCGGTGCGCGAGACCACCGTGCATCTGGACACGCGCATCTGGGGCGTCGAGCCCGGGCACTCCTACCAGGTCGAGGACCTGCTCACCGGCGCGGAGTGGACCTGGACCGATCACAACTACGTGCGCCTCGACGCGTTCGCCGAGCCGGTGCACATCCTGAAGGTGAAGGAGCGACCATGAGCTACCTCGAAGACGTCTCGGCCTCTGCGGAATGGGCCGGTGCCGCACAGGGCACGCATCACGACCCGCACTCGATCCTCGGAGCGCATCCGCGCACGGATGCCGTCGGACGCACGGGCACCGCCGTGCGGGTGCGCCGGCCACTGGCGCGCAGCGTTCAGCTCGTCTTCGACGATGGCACCCGACTCGATCTCGAGCACGTCGCGCACGGCATCTGGGAGGGCACGCACGACGGTCCGCCCGTGCCGTATCGCATCGCGACGACCTACGAGGGCGGCGAAGAGCAGATCGCCGGCGACCCCTACCGCCATCTCAGCGCCATCGGCGAGCTCGACCTGCATCTCATCGGCGAGGGCCGCCACGAGCGGCTCTGGGACGTGCTCGGCGCGCACCCGCGCGCCCTGGACGGCGAGCAGGGCGTCGATTTCGCCGTCTGGGCGCCCAACGCCGGCGCGGTCCGCGTGGTCGGCGACTTCAACGGCTGGGACGGCCAGGGACACGCCATGCGCTCGATGGGATCGAGCGGGGTATGGGAGCTGTTCATCCCCGACGTGGCAGTCGGCAGCCGCTACAAGTACGAGATCCGCGGGGCGGACGGGCACTGGCGGCAGAAGGCCGATCCGATGGCACAGCAGGCCGAGGTGCCCCCGGCCACGGCATCCGTCGTCACGCTCAGCGCCTACCGCTGGAACGACGACGCCTGGCTCACCCGCCGGGCCGCCGGGCACGCCGTGTCGCAGCCGATGTCGGTGTACGAGGTGCACCTGGGGTCATGGCGTGGTGGGCTGAGCTACCGCGAGGCGGCCGAGCCACTGATCGCGCACGTGCAGCAGACCGGCTTCACCCACGTCGAGTTCCTTCCGCTCGCGGAGCACCCGTTCGGCGGCTCCTGGGGCTACCAGGTGACCGGCTACTACGCCGCGACCAGCCGGTACGGCACCCCGGACGATCTGAAGTACCTCATCGACCGCCTGCACCAGGCGGGCATCGGGGTCATCATGGACTGGGTGCCGGGGCACTTCCCCAAGGACGAGTTCGCTCTCGCGCGCTTCGACGGACGTGCGCTGTACGAGCACGCCGACCCGCGCCGCGGTGAGCACCAGGACTGGGGCACCCTCGTCTTCGACTACGGACGCAACGAGGTGCGCAACTTCCTCGTCGCCAACGCCCTGTTCTGGTTGGAGGAGTTCCACGTGGACGGTCTGCGCGTGGACGCGGTCGCCTCGATGCTCTACCTCGACTATTCGCGGCGAGCCGGCGAGTGGGAGCCGAACATCCACGGCGGACGGGAGAACCTCGAGGCGATCCGCTTCCTGCAGGAGGTCAATGCCACCGCCTACCGGCGCTACAAGGGCATCGTGATGATCGCCGAGGAGTCGACCGCCTTCCCCGGCGTGACCGCCCCCACCAACCACGCAGGTCTCGGCTTCGGCTTCAAGTGGAACATGGGCTGGATGAACGACTCGCTCCAGTACATGAAGCGCGATCCGCTGCACCGCTCGCATCACGAGGGCGAGATCACCTTCTCGTTCGTGTACGCGTTCGGCGAGAACTACCTGCTGCCCATCAGCCACGACGAGGTCGTGCACGGCAAGGGCAGTCTCATCTCGCGCATGCCGGGCGATCATGACCAGAAGCTCGCGAACCTGCGCGCCTATCTCGGGTTCATGTGGGGCCATCCGGGCAAGAAGCTGCTGTTCATGGGCCAGGAGTTCGGCCAGATCGGTGAGTGGTCGGTCGACCGGGAGCTGGACTGGTGGCTGCTCGATCAGCCCTCGCACAGCCAGCTGCTGGAGTTCGTGGGCGCCCTCAACACCGTGTACCGGACGCAGGCGCCGCTGTGGGAGCGCGACAGCGACGGCAGCTCGTTCAGCCGGCTCGGCGCACCCTCCTGGGATCCCAGCGTGGTCGCGTTCGAGCGCCGTGACGCGCACGGCGGCAGGCTCGTGGTGATCACCAACTTCGCCGGCGTCACCCGCACCGGCCACCGTCTCGCACTGCCCGCGGAGGGCGCGTGGCAGGAGATCCTGAACACGGATGCCGCCATGTTCGGCGGTCACGACGCCGGGAACCTCGGCATGATCACCGCCCGCCGGGAGGCGGACGACGCGCCCGCCGTCGCGACGATCACCCTGCCGGCGCTGTCGACGCTGTGGTTCCGCTACCAGCCCGAGCCGCACGTGCCCACGCCCAGTCAGTACTGAGCGCGGGCGGGTTCAGAAGAGAAGCGAGGTGAGGCGGGTGCGCGCAGCGGCCACCCGCCCATCACCCGCGCCGATCAGGTCGAACAGCTCGACCAGGCGGGTGCGGATGCGGGCGCGGTCGGGTGCATCCGCCGCGGCGAACAGGTCGAGCAGGCGCCCGAACGCGTCGTCGACGTGGCCACCCGCGATGTCCAGGTCGGCGACCTGGAACTGCACGTCGAGATCCTGCGGCGCAGCAGCAGCCGCAGCCCGCACCTGCTGCAGGTCGAGTCCCTGCACACGGTGCAGGAGCCGGACCTGACCGAGGCCCGCCTTCGCGTCCTCGTCGCGCGGGTTCTCCGCGAGTGCACGCTCGTACGCGCTGATGGCGCGCGCGTAGTCGCCCGCCTCGATGGCCTCGAACGCCTCCGCGTGCAGCGGCGGCAGCGGCGCCTCCTCGGGCTCCTCCCCCGTGGCGGCGTCTGCATCACCGACCGGCACCGAGCCGTTCACGCCGTTCTGCGCCGCCACCTCGAGCAGACGTGCGAAGACCTCGCGCACCTGCTCCTCCGGGACCGCGCCCGTGAACATCGGCACAGGCTGGCCGCCCAGCAGTGCGACCACCATGGGGATCGACTGCGCACGGAACGCCTGGGCGATCTGCGGATTGGCATCCACGTCGACCTTGGCGAGCACGACGCGACCGTTCTGCTCGCGCGTCACCTTCTCGATGATCGGGCTCAGCTGCTTGCAGGGGCCGCACCATTCCGCCCACAGGTCCACCACCACGGGCACCGAGCGCGACAGCTCGACGATGTCGCCGAATGTCTGGTCGGTGACGTCGACGACGACGTCGCCACCGCCTTCCGCCGGCGCCGGCGCCGCCGCGGGCGGCTGGGCGGGGCGGTTGCGCAGGGATGAGAGGTCGACGGCGCCGCGGAGCGCGGCAGCGGAGATTTCGGTCACGGGATCACCTTCACGCTGAGGAGGTCCTGGTGGTAGGCCAGGAGGCGGATCTGGTCGTCGGAACCCTGTGCGGGGATGGAGAAGAACAGCTGGATGCCGTACGTGGTCGTGAACCCCTTGCCGGACTCCTTCACGCCGGTGAGCGCGCTGGCCTCGGCGTTGTCGCCGATGCGGATCACCGCGTCGCCGGTGGTCGGCTTGATGGTCTCGGTGTCGGTCACGCTGACGGCCACGACGGCTCCGCTGCCCAGCGTGGCCAGCGAGAGCGGTGCGGCGTCGGTCGGCGCCATGTCGAACGTCACCTTCGAGGTTTTGTCGGCCTTCTTCTCGGCGAGGCCGGTCACGATCGCATTGCGGCTCTCGCGGATGCTGGCCGCGAGCTTCTCCGCCGTCTCGTTGAAGCGTCCGGCGAACTCGCTCTTGTCGGCTTCGTCGACGTAGCTCGAGAAGGCCTCGGCGAGCTGTGCGGGCGCGAGGGCGAGGAACGGCGACTCCTCGGGCACGCGCGTCGTGCCCAGCCAGGCAGGCGCGACGTCGGGGAACTCCGCGGATGCCGGCATGTCTGCCATCTGAGTGATGCGGTAGTTCGACCACGGATCGGCTTGCGTCATCATGAGCAGCACCGGCGGCACCGTGTCGTCCTTCTCGGACACCGTCAGCGCCAGCACGGTGCGCGGCCAGCTGTCGGTGGCTTCGGGCAGCAGGATCTTGACGCGGTCCTGGGGGGCGGTCAGGGCGCCAGTCCGATCGGCGATCTTGTCGCGAAGGGTGTACTCGGTCTTGCGTCCGTCGAGCGCCAGACCGGCGAGCCTGGTCTGAGCCAGGTCGATGTCGAGGTCGGCGTCCGCCTTCGCGAGCGTCTCACGGACCTGCGTGACGATGCGCTGGCCCTGCTTCTCGGTGACCACGGGAGGCTTCTGGCCCTCGGGAGTGACGACCGTGGGAGTGGGCGTCGGGGTCGGGGTCTCCGCACTGAAGTCGGGCCAGGACTCCGCCGAGCATCCGGTCGCGAGGATCGCGGTGAGCGCGAGCGCCGGTACGCCGAGAGCGAGGCGACGGCGAACGGCGGTGCGCTCGGTCCGGCCGTTCTCGGCGTCGCGCGGGCGCGGCGGTGCCGGATCCGCGGCGGGCGCCGGTTCATCCGAGTCGGATTCGATCGCCTCACGCGGCGGGGACGGCTCGACTGCTTCCCGCACCGGAGCGGGAGCGATGGCGATGGGCTCGGTCTCGGGCAACGGGGCCGGGCCCTTCCGCAGCGGGCCGCGGCCACGTCGCTGGTGACGGATGGCGAGGATGTAGAGCACGACGCCGGTCAGCAGCAGCAGGGCGCCGGCGGCCATCAGCGGCCCGGCGAGCGGTGTGCGCGTGTCGAGTGCCCAGCTGACGAAGATCTCCGACGGAGCGGGCGCGGCTCCGTCGCGCGCGATGAGCACGCTGTGGCCGGGGGTGAGCTGCATCTTGGTGACGAGGGTGTCCTCGTCGGTGAAGGAGTCGAGCCAGAGATCGGATCCGGCCGGGTTGCGTCCGGAGGTCTCGCCGCCCGCCGTCGGAGGCTGCTGCGCGGAGACGGTCGTGCGCTTCGGCTTGTCGTTCTTGCCGAGCGTGACGTCCGTGTACGCCGTATCCGACAGCCATGCCTTCACATCCGCGGAGCGGCCGTAGGCGACGAAGATCTCGCCTTCGCCGCGCACCAGCAGGGTCTGCAGCCCGGGCAGCGCGTTCAGCACCTCGGCATCCACCACGACGTACGGCTGCGGGTCATCGACCGACAGCTCCATCCGCTCTTCGGACGGGCCCATGAAGACGGTGCGCTGAGCGATCCCGGCTCCGATGAGAACCGTGGCCAGCACGAAGGCCACGACGGCCCATACGAAACGCACGAATCAACTCCTTACGTGACCTCGGGCATTCGCCGACGGTCTCCGCTCGACATTTCAGATTAGCGAAATCACCTGTGCATTGCCCACGAGCAGCCGCGCCGCGTCGGTGTCCACGCCGACCGCTAGGCTCTTCGCAGGTCGATCAGGAGAGCCATGAAGATCCACAGCCCGTTCCGCACCGCTCTGGTGGCGACGCTCGGCGTCGGGCTGGGCATCCTCCTGATCAGCGGCGTGCAGACGCTGTCGACGGTGATCCTGTACATCGGCACCGCGCTGTTCCTCAGCCTGGGGCTCGACCCGCTGGTCACCGCCCTTGAGAGCAGGGGGCTGCCGCGCTGGTGCGCGGTGCTGCTGACGATCCTCGCGGTGCTCGGTGTGTTCGCCGCCGTCGTGCTGATCGTGCTTCCCGTGCTGATCGATCAGATCTCCCAGCTCGTCACCAAGATCAGCCCACTGTTGCAGGACGGCACCCGCACCATACAGAACCTCAGGGACTGGATGACGGCGACGTTCCCCAACCTCGCCGTCGACGAGGTCTTCGCGTACATCAACGACTGGATGGCGCGCGACGAGTGGCAGAGCACCGTCGCCGGCTGGACGGAGTGGATCGGCCAGGGTGTGCTCGTCGTGGGCGCCACCGTGCTCGCCGGGCTCTTCGGCGCCTTCATCGT
The DNA here is from genome assembly GCF_037145155.1 of Microbacterium sp. USHLN186. NCBI lineage: Bacteria > Bacillati > Actinomycetota > Actinomycetes > Micrococcales > Microbacteriaceae > Microbacterium > Microbacterium sp. USHLN186. Next base: position 414,651 of record NZ_JBBCYA010000002.1, on the reverse strand, counting down.
CCTGGTCCTCACCATCTACCTCACCGCCTCGACACCATCTCTCAAGCGCGCGGTGTATCAGCTGGTCCCCGCCTCCCGTCGGGACCGCTTCATCGACATCGCCGACCAGATCACCGACTCCGTCGGTCACTACGTGATGGGTCAGGTCTCACTGGGGGTGATCAACGGCATCCTCAGCGTGATCTACCTGTCGATCATCAACGCGCCGTTCACGGCGGTGCTCGCCGTCGTAGCGTTCTTCTTCTCGCTCATCCCGCTGGTGGGCACCCTGACTGGTTCGACGATCATCGTCCTCGCCTGCCTGCTGCCCGGAGTCGGTTCGCCGGGCACCGCCCTGGCGGCCGCGATCTACTACCTCATCTACATGCAGGTCGAGGCGTACTTCATCGCGCCGCGCATCATGAGCCGCGCCGTCTCGGTACCCGGCGCAGTGGTCGTGATCGCCGCCCTCTCCGGTGGTGCGCTGCTGGGTCTGCTGGGTGCGCTGATCGCGATCCCCGTCGCCGCCAGCATCCTCATCATCTACCGGCAGGTGCTCATCCCTCGCATGAACGACCGCTGACGCCTCGGGTCAGGCGATGCGCCAGCAGTGCTCGTGCCAGTGCCGGCGCGCGGCGAGATCCGCGCTCTCGCCCAGCACACCGTCGGCGCGCCACACGACGACATGCGCCGTGCCGGGCGTGACCGTGCCGCCGCATCCAGGACAGCGGTACTCCTTGACCGCCTGGGCGGCCGACAGCGGCTGCACCGTCCATTCGCGACCGCGGCGGATCTCAGTGCGCTTCCAGCCGGTGAGGAGACGGTCGAAGGACGCCTCTGCGGCGGAGTGCTCAGGACGACGGCGATGCGAACGGGGCATGCCGTCGGCTCACCACCAGTGGTTGTGCGACCAGAAGTTGTACGCGCCGGCCCAGCTGCCGTAGCGCCCGACCGCGTATCCGTTGCCCCAGCGCAGGTTGTCGACGGGGTTGTAGCCGTTGCCCGGCACCTTGCTGCAGGGCAGCGCCTGCACCAGCCCGCAAGCGCCGGACGAGGCGTTGGTGGCGTTGGGGTTCCAGCCGCTCTCGTGCGAGACGATGTAGTCGACGTACGCCCAGTCACCGCTGGCGATGCCGGCAGCGCTCATCCAGTCCTCCTTGGACCCCCCGCCGCTGTACTGCGGTCGTGAGGGGGCTGAGGGAGTGCTGCTTCCCGAGCGCGAGCCGCTCGGCGCGGAGGCGACCTGCGGCTTCGGCTTCGGCTTCGGCTTGGGCTTCGGCTTGACGTAGACGTCGAAGCCACTGCGGGCCACCGGCTCGATCGCCGCACCTTCCACGGTGACGGTGATGCTCTGCGTGTCGGCTGTGGCCAGCGAATAGGCGGTGAGCGGCGCGTCGGTCGGAGCAGGCTCCGCGACCGCACTGCCGGTCGGCGCCATCATGGCGGCGGAGATGCCGACCACCGCGAGGCTCGCCAGAACGGCACTGGCACGGCGGCGCGTGGAATGCGTCTTCTTCGAACCGGAGGCGTTCGGGCGCGTCGAGTTCGAGATCAATTCGTTATCGGGAGTCACGATGGCCCCGAGTCTACGCACATGTGCCTGGAACATCCATGAGAACTCACCGGGAACGCTCAGCGCACCGCGAGGATGACCTCGACCGTCGCGTCCAGCAGCGCGTCCACCTGCTCCTCGCGGTACCCCCCGCGCTGCATGCGGAATGCGGCGTCGCGCACCTGTTCGGCGGCGAGCGGCTCTCCGTCGCGCAGGAATGCGACGATGCGATCGGCGACGTGATCGACCTCCTCGATGCGGTAGCCGAAGTTCAGGATGCTGGTCCGCGTGAAGCGCTCCCGCGCCGGGCGGCTCAGGTGGTCGAGCACCTGCTGCGCGTCCTCCCGGGCCCGTGCCACCCATACGTCGACGCCGACCTTCTGGATCTCACGCTCCCGGGTGCGCCGCGCGAAGGCGTCCTCGACTCGCGCGAGCGCGGCATCCACGTCAGCGATCACGTAGCCCTCGCGCACGAGCGGGAACGACGCCGCGCGCACGTCGTCGGCGCCGAAGTCCGTCCGTTCCGCCTCGAACGCGGCGCGCGCGGAGTCGAGGAAGCTGTCCACTGCAGCGCGGTGGTAGCCACGCTGCCGCCCGGTGGTCACCGCGAAGGCGGGTGGGGCCTCGTCAGCGGCGCTGACGGGCGCGTCACTATCTGCGTGGGCCATCAGGATCCGATCAGAGGGGCGAAGAGGAGGTACAGCGCCAGCGCGGGAACCGTGGACGGGAGGATGCTGTCCAGCCGATCGAGCAGCCCGCCGTGCCCGGGCAGCCAGGAGCTCATGTCCTTGATGCCCAGGTCGCGCTTGAGCATCGACTCGCCCAGGTCGCCCAGTGTCGCCACGGCGAGGATCGCGCCGCCGAGCACGAGCCCGCACCACCAGGGCAGCTGCAGCAGCAGAATGGCCAGCAGCACGCCGACGGCCAGCGATCCGACCACGGCGCCGGCGAAGCCCTCCCAGGTCTTCTTGGGGCTGATCCGCGGAGCCATGGGATGCTTGCCGAACGCAAGGCCCGCGGCGTACGCGCAGGTGTCGGCAGCCACGGCCACCGCGACGAAGGTGAGCACCCACCACTCGCCGTGCTCACGGCTGAGCAGCATCAGCGCCACCGAGGTGAGGAAGGGCACGTACACCTGCACGAACGCGCCGACGAGGACGTCTCCGAGCACCGCGCCGTAAGTGCGGCCGTCCGCCGCGATCATCTGCGCCATCATGCGCCACACGATGACGAAGGCGACGGCGGCGATCAGCACCACCCAGCTCAGCCAGAGGGCTGCGAAGGGGCCGGTGAGCAGCACGGCGGTGCCCGCGACGAGCTGCGGCCAGACGTCGACGCGGCGCCCGCCGGCTCGCAGCGCGCGGGACAGCTCGTAGGTGCCCAGGAGGCCGGCCGCGACGGCGATCGGGATGAACAGCCACTTGATGAACAGCAGCGAGGCGATCAGCACCGCGCCGAAGCCGACGCCGATGAGGATCGCGACGATCAGATCGCGGCCGGTGCGCTGTTTGATGCGCGCGTTCGCCTGGTCGAACTGCTCGCGGGCCTGCGTCACGTGCGACTCGAACTCCCCACGGGCGGCGCGCCACTGCTCGCGTGCGCCTCGCTGCTCGCGGGGCGTGTCGTGCTCGTCAGATCCGCTCGCCGGCATGGGAGGGCGCGGTGGGATGCGCTGGGCGTCGAACGTCGGGAACGCCCCATCGGAGAGCGCGGTTCCGCGCACCGGGGTGTCGACGTCCTCCGCGTCGGGGGTCGCTGGGCTCTCCCCCGACTCCGACGGCGCATCGCCCCGACGAGCAGCGCGCCGGGTCAGCGGCTGCTCGTCGGGATCGTTCTCTCCTGCCATGCCGTTCAGACCTCGAGAAGCTCGGCCTCTTTGCGCTTGAGCGCGTCGTCAATCGCGTCCACGTACTGCCGCGTCAGCGCATCGAGCTCCTTCTCGCCGCGGGCGATCTCGTCCTCGCCGACCTCGTTCTTGAGCGCGTCGAGCTGATCCTTGGCCTTACGCCGGATGCCGCGCACCTGCACCTTGGCGTCCTCGCCCTTCGAGCGCACGAGCTTGACGTACTCCTTGCGGCGCTCCTCGGTCAGCTCGGGCATCGTCACGCGCACGATGTTGCCGTCGTTCGTCGGGTTCGCTCCGAGGTTCGGCATGTCGCGGATGGCCTGCTCGATCGCCTTGAGGGCGCTCTTGTCATACGGCGTGACGATGAGTGTGCGCGCCTCGGGATTGGCCATCGACGCGAGCTGCGCGATCGGCGTGGGCGAGCCGTAGTAGTCGACCATCAGCTTCTGGAACATCTGAGGGTTCGCGCGACCGGTGCGGACCGTGGCGAAGTCCTCCTTGGCGGCGTCGACCGCGCGGGTCATGCGTGCGGTGGTATCTGCGAGGACGTCCGCGATCACGGGGGCTCCTTAGGTCGTGGTTTTGAACGATTCTATCCGGCGCTCGGCGGTCGGATCCTGAACGGCCGCGCCGTCAGGGGGTGACGAGTGTGCCGATCGGCTCGCCGAGCAGTGCCCTGGTGACGTTGCCGGCCGGCTCCATGCCGAACACGCGCATGTCCATGCTGTTGTCCATGCACAGACTGAACGCGGTCGAGTCGACGACTTTGAGACCGCGCTGCAGCGCGTCGCGGTACGTGACCTGCTCGATCCGCTCTGCGGTGGCGTCCTTGTTGGGGTCGGCGGTGTAGATGGCATCCACGCCGTTCTTGGCGACGAGCACCTCCCGCGCACCGATCTCGAGAGCGCGCTGCGCGGCGACGGTGTCAGTGGAGAAGTAGGGCAGTCCGGCGCCCGCGCCGAAGATCACCACCCGGCCCTTCTCCATGTGGCGCTCCGCGCGCAGCGGGATGTACGGCTCAGCGACCTGCGTCATCGAGATCGCCGACTGCACCCGCGTCGCCGCTCCGGCCTGCTCGAGGAAGTCCTGCAGGGCGAGGGCGTTCATGACCGTGCCGAGCATGCCCATGTAGTCCGCACGACCGCGGTCCATGCCCCGCTGGCTCAGCTCCGCCCCGCGGAAGAAGTTGCCACCGCCGACGACCACGGCGACCTCGACGCGATCGACCGCTGCGGCGATGTCGCGAGCGATCTGGCTGACGATGTCGGGGTTGACGCCGAGCTGGCCACCACCGAACGCCTCGCCGGACAGCTTCAGGAGGACGCGTCGGCGTCCAGTGCCTTCGGTCATGGATGAGTTCCTCTCGTCGCTCTCAAGATAGTGCCTCGTGGGCATGAAGAAGGGGGTTCGGATCACAGATCCGAACCCCCTGAAGGATGTTACGCGCCGACCTTGAAGCGGGCGAAGTCGGTGACGGTGATACCGGCATCCTTCGCCACCTGCGCCACGGACAGCTTGTTGTCCTTCGCGTAGTCCTGCTCGAGCAGGGCGACCTGCTTGAAGAACGCGGTTACGCGCCCCTCGACGATCTTCGGCAGGGCAGCCTCGGGCTTGCCCTCGTTGCGCGAGATCTCGGTGACGATGTCGCGCTCCTTCTCGACCTCGGCCGCGGGGACGTCCTCGCGGGTGAGGTACGAGGGGTTCGCGAACGAGATGTGCTGCGCGATGCTGCGCGCGGTCTCGGCGTCGTCACCCGAGTAGGCGACGGCGACACCGATCTGCGGAGGCAGGTCCTTGCTGGTGCGGTGCAGGTACACCGACACCGCGTCGCCCTTGAGCGTGCGCACCCGGCGGAGTTCGACCTTCTCGCCGATGATGGCAGCCTCGTCGGAGATGAGCTGCTCGACGGTCGCGTCGCCGGCCGGAGCGGCCAGGGCCGCCTCGAGCGAGTCGGCGCTCACCGCGGAGACGGCGTCCGCGACCTTGTCGGCGAGCGTGATGAAACGGTCGTTCTTGGCGACGAAGTCGGTCTCGCAGGCGAGCTCGATCAGCGTGACGCCGCCGTCGACCTCGCGTGCCGCGACCAGGCCCTCGCTGGTGGAGCGATCGGCGCGCTTCGCGTTGCCCTTCGCACCCTTCAGGCGCAGGATCTCGGTAGCCTTCTCGACGTCTCCGTCAGCCTCCTCGAGCGCCTTCTTGGTGTCGACCATTCCGGTGCCGAGCTGCTCGCGCAGCGCCTTGATGTCGGCGATGGTGAAGTTGGCCATGTGTGGTGGCTCCTTGCTTCGTGTCTGTGCGTGTGTGGGGATGACTTACTTGGCGTCTGCCTCGGCCGGAGCCTCAGCGGCGGCCTCGTCGGCTGCAGGAGCCTCGTCGGCGGCGGGAGCCTCAGCGGCCTCGTCCGTGGCGGGAGCCTCAGCGGCCTCGTCGGCTGCAGGAGCCTCAGTGGCCTCGTCGGCTGCAGGAGCCTCAGCGGCCTCGTCGGCTGCAGGAGCCTCAGCCGGGGTCTCAGCAGCATCCGCCTCGCCACCGGTGAGCAGCTCGCGCTCCCACTCGGCGAGGGGCTCGGCGTCGCCGGCGTCCGGGTTGTGCTTCTGCTGCAGGCCCTCGGCGGCGGCGTCGGCGATGATGCGCGTCAGCAGCGAGACCGAGCGGATGGCGTCGTCGTTGCCGGGGATCGGGTACTGGAAGTCGTCCGGGTCGGCGTTGGTGTCGAGGATGCCGATCACGGGGATGCCGAGCTTCTTGGCCTCGTCGATCGCGAGGTGCTCGCGCTTGGCGTCGACGACCCAGAGGGCCGACGGGGTCTTCGACAGGTTGCGGATGCCGCCGAGCGACTTGTGCAGCTTGTCGAGCTCGCGCTTCTTGAGCAGCAGCTCCTTCTTGGTGAAGCCCGAGGCGGCGGGGTTGTCGTAGTCGAGCTCCTCGAGCTCCTTCATACGGGCGAGACGCTTCGCGATGGTGGAGAAGTTCGTGAGGAGGCCGCCCAGCCAGCGCTGGTTGACGTAGGGCTGACCCACGCGGTCGGCCTGCTCGGCGAGGATCTCCTGCGCCTGCTTCTTGGTGCCGACGAAGAGGATGGTCCCGCCGCGGGCGACCGTCTCCTTGACGAAGTCGTACGCCTGGTCGATGTACGACAGCGACTGCTGCAGGTCGATGATGTGAATGCCCGAGCGCTCGGTGAGGATGAAGCGCTTCACCTTCGGGTTCCACCGGCGGGTCTGGTGTCCGAAGTGCACACCGCTGTCGAGCAGCTGGCGGATGGTGACCACAGCCATGGTCGTCTCCTTGTTCTGACGCTTCGCGTCGTTGAGGTTGAGTCGCCGGTCGGTCGACCGGCAGTCCTGGCGCCCGGCGCACACCCGCCCCTTCGAAGAAGGGGACCTGTGGGAGTGGATGCCACGACCGAAGTCGCTGTGGGCACGCGTAGTCACCCCGATTTCGAGGTGCTCTCCCAGTGTACAGGATCACCTTCCGCCCGATGCGCGGTCACCGGCGTCGCACTGCCTCGTCTGCACAGCCCCGTCTGCACAGCCCCGACCGTTTCCGCGGTTCTCCCCCGCGCCCGGGTTCCGCCGGAGCTGGGACGGCGGGATCGCCCACAGTGTAGGGATGCGCTGCGCGTCGATCGCCCTTCTGCTGTGTCTGTCGCTCCTGCCCGGCCAAGCCGGTGCTGGCGGCGACGACGGCTCCGCAGCGGTTCCCGGCTATCCGTGGCGGTGGCCGGTGGCCGCTCCGCGCACGGTCGTCGAGCCCTTTCGCGCACCCGCGCACGAGTACGGTCCGGGCCACCGCGGGATGGATGTCGCCGCAGACGCGGGCGCACAGGTGCGCGCACCGGCCGCCGGCGTGGTCGCCTTCCGCGGCACCGTGGTGGATCGTCCGCTGATCACCGTCGACCACGGCCGCGGGCACGTGAGCACCTGGGAGCCGGTGCTCTCCACTCTTCCGCCCGGTCAGGCAGTCGAGGCGGGCGCACTGCTCGGGGTGGTGGCCGCCGGCGGACATGCCGCTGCCGGCACGCTGCACGTGGGAGTGCGGGTGAACGGGGAGTATGTCAATCCCCATCCGCTGTTCGGGCACGTGCCGCGCGCCATCCTGCTGCCCTGCTGCTCCCCATTTCCGTGACCGATGTCGGCGTGGCGCTCACGCCCGCGGATGCGCGAGCCGGTACGCGGCGGCGAGGCGTTCGGACGACACGTGCGTGTAGATCTGCGTGGTGCCCAGGCTGGCGTGGCCGAGGAGCTCCTGCACGGCACGCAGGTCGGCTCCGCCGTCGAGCAGATGGGTCGCGGCGGAGTGCCGCAGCGCGTGCGGCCCGATGTGTTCGGCGCCCACGAGCGGCCCCAGCACCCGGTCGACCAGCGCGTACACCGCGCGCGGGCCGATCCGTCCGCCGCGCGGGCCGAGCAGCAACGCAGGAGTGGCACGGGCCGCACGCGCCAGCAGAGCGGGACGGGCCCGGGTGAGGTAGGCGCCGACGGCGCGCGCGGCGGGGGCGCCGAACGGGATGACACGCTCTTTGGCCCCCTTCCCCATCACGCGTACGGTACGCCGGTGCAGGTCCACGTCGTCGAGATCGACGCCGCAGATCTCCGACACCCGCGCGCCCGTGGCGTAGAGCAGCTCCAGCACCGCGTGATCGCGCAGTGCGATCGGGTCGCCGTCCGCCGCTTCCCTTCCGCAGGCCTCGAGCAGTTCGCGCATGCCGTCCGCCGATGCGACGGCGGGCAGGGTGCGGGGCAGCTTCGGTGTCACCAGGCGCAGGCTGGGGTCTAGCGGTATCAGCTCGCTCTCGTGCGCCCAGCGGAAGAACGAGCGCGCTGCGGCGGCTCTGCGGGCCATCGTCGACCGGGCATCCCCGCGCTGGGTGGCCTGCCAGAGCCACGAGCGCAGGTCCTCGAGGTCGACGTCTCGCAGCAGCGCATCGCCCACCAGGGCGCCGAGATCCGTGAGGTCGCCGCGGTACGCCCGCACCGTGGCCGGTGACAGGCGCCGCACCTGCTCCAAGTAGGAGGTGAAGGATTCCACCGCGCTCGAGTACCGCACCTCACCAGGATGGCGCTTCCCCGCTGTTCCGGGCGGCTCCCACGCGGTGGTGCGCCGCCCGCACCCCTATCACGGGCTGCGCACCCAGCCCGCCGCTCGCTGCTGCACTTCGCCCTCGAGGTCCAGCACGCCGAGCAGCGCGCGCACCCGATCCACCGACAGACCGCTGCGGCGAGCCAGGTCGATCGGCTCGCGCGGGCTGCGGATGCTCAAAGCATCCAGCAACCGGGTGCGATCGTGATCGATCGCGGGGTGCGGCTGCTGCTCCGACTCGTCGTCCTCGCCCCAGAGCTCGCGCACCTGGCGTGCGTCAGTCACGCAGATCGCGTCGTATTCGCGCAGCAGCCGGTGGCATCCCGCCGACGCGGCCGACGTCACCGGCCCCGGCACCGCGCCGAGCGGGCGGCCGAGAGCGGAGGCATGCCCGGCGGTGTTCAGCGTGCCGCTGCGCCAGCCCGCTTCGACGACCACCGTCGCCAGGGACGCGGCGGCGATCATGCGGTTGCGCGCGAGGAAGCGCCATTTGGTGGGCGCCGACCCGCACGGCACCTCGCTGAGCACCACCCCCGCCTGCCGGATCCTCTCGAAGAGCTGCTGGTGGCCGATGGGGTACGAGCGGTCCACTCCGCCCGCGAGGAAGGCCGCCGTCGCGCCGCCGCTACCGAGCGCCGCACGGTGGGCAGCACCGTCGATCCCGTACGCCCCGCCCGAGACGACGAGCGTCCCCCGGGCTGCCAGGTCACCGGCGATCTCGCCCGCGACAGCCTCGCCATAGGAGGTGGCAGCGCGCGCGCCGACGATCGCCGCTGCCGTGAGGGCGCCCAGCACCGTCGGGTCGCCGCGCGACCACAGCAGCACGGGAGCGTGGGCCTCGAGATCGTCCAGGCCGCGCGGCCAGAGGTCGTCCGTGGGCAGCAGGACTCGGGCGCCGACCTCCTGGGCGGAGATCAGCGCGTCGAGCACAGCGCGCGGCTGCGCGCGCGGAAGCCAACGGGCCAGGGCCTCGTGCAGAGCACGCGGCGGCACCAGGGCGCTCGAGAGAAGGCCGGTCTGCCCGAACGCGATACGCAACGCATCAGTGGCCCCGCATGCCCGGATGAGCGCGCCGGCCACCGCATCGCCCGGTTCGATCAGCACTGACCAGGCAACCCGAGCGGTGACCTCCTCGGTGTCCGCGTCGGGTCGCAGCCGCCCTGCGGCGCGACGGATGTCGTCGTCGTGGATCAGCGGGAGTCCTCTGCGCGTCCGCGTCATGCGAGCAGTCCTTTCTTCAGGAACAGCGCCTGTCCGAGCTCGTCGGCCCCGGGCGTCGAGCGTCCGGCGAGGTCGGCGAGGGTCCAGGCGATTCGCAGCACCCGGTCGTAGGCCCGCAGCGTGACCCTCCCACGCTCGAGCGCGCGGTCCAGCGGCGCGCGGACCGCTGCCGGCAGGCGCAGCGAACCCTGGCGCAGGCGCTCTCCCGGCACATCCGCGTTGACGCGCCACGGTGTGCCGTACCAGCGTTGTGCGGCACTCTCCCTGGCAGCGGCGACGAGGCGGCGCGCCTCCGCCGAGCTGAGCGCCGACCGCTCCCCCGATGTCGCCCGAGACGCGGCGACGCGCGCCACCTGCAGGTCGATGTCTATGCGGTCGCGCAGCGGCCCCGACAGTCGCCCGGCGTAGCGGCGGATCGCGGTGGGCGGGCAGCTGCACTCCCCGCCGCGCACACCGTACTGTCCGCATGGGCAGGGGTTCATCGCCATGACGAGCTGGAACCGCGCCGGGAAGCTCGCGGCGAATCCCGCCCTGCTGATCTCGATGCGTCCGGATTCCAGCGGCTGGCGCAGCGCGTCCAGCGCGACGCGCTGGAACTCGGGCGCCTCATCGAGGAAGAGCACGCCGCGATGAGCACGCACGATCGCCCCCGGGCGGGCGGTGCGCGAACCGCCGCCGACCAGCGCTGCTGCGGACGCGCTGTGATGCGGCGCCTCGAAGGGCGCGACGGTGTCGAGCCGGGTGACGGCGTCGCCGGTGAGTGAGCGGATCGCGGCGACCTCGAGCGCCTCGTGCTCGGTCAGCGCAGGAAGGATGCCGGGAAGCCGCCGGGCGAGCATGGTCTTGCCCGCCCCCGGCGGTCCGCTCAGCATCATGTGATGCCCACCGGCGGCCGCGGTGATCAGCGCGTGCACGGCTTCGTCCTGACCGATCACATCGGCGAGCTCCAGTGGCTCGAGAGCCTCGAGCGGCCGGCTCGGCAGCGCCACCGGCTCCGTGTCGGCGACGGCGATGTCCGCGCCGTGCGCCGCCGCCACCTCCGCCAGCGTCGCTGCGGCGTGCACCTGCACATCGGGCACCAGGCGGGCCTCCGCTGCGTTGGCATGCGGTACCACGATCCGCTCGAACCCGGCTCGAGCGGCCGCGTACACGGCGGGAAGAACGCCGGGTACCGGGCGCAGCCGGCCGTCGAGCCCGAGCTCGCCGATGTGCACTGTGCGCCGCACTGAATCGCGGCGCAGCGCGCCCGTGGTGGCGAGGGTGGCGACCGCGACGCTGAGGTCGAACCCGCTGCCCGCCTTGGGCAGGTTGGCGGGCGAGAGGTTGACCGTCAGGTGGCGTCGCGGGAAGTCCAGCCCGGCGTTCACACAGGCGTTGCGCACACGCTGGGCGGCCTCGCCGAGCGCCTTGTCAGGCAGGCCGATGATCTGGAAGGCCGGGGTCTGATTGCTGAGATCCGCCTCCACCTCGACCATGTGTCCGTCCACCCCGGTCAGGGCGACTGCCCAGGTGCGCGCCGTGCTCACCGCACGTCCTCGAGGTGCTCGAGGCGGGCGGTGGCGGCATCCGGTCCGGTCAGGGCGATCGCCTGCAGCCGCAGGCTGCGCCCGCGCGCCGACTCGGGGTGCGCCTGTGCCCATGCGAACGCGAGCCGCCACAGCCGGCGGCGCTTGCGCTCGTCGATCGCCTCGAGCGGGTGGCCGAAGCGCTCTGAGCGCCGGGTCTTCACCTCCACGACGCACAGCAGATCCTGCCGCGCCGCGATGATGTCGAGTTCACCCTGCGGGCATCGCCAGTTGCGGTCGAGCACGGTGTATCCGAGGGATCTCAGATGCTGCGCCGCGCGCTCCTCACCCGCTCGCCCGAACTCGTCTTTGGCTGCCATGACGACAGCCTGCGGTGCGGCTCGGACGCCGGCACGTGGCGATCACGGTGATTGTGGAGAACCCGCCGATGTCCCCGGATTGGGGACGACCGTCACTTGCCGTCGAGCGAGAGCTCCTCGGGCAGCTCGAACTCGCGGCGCTGCAGCTCCTCGACGTTGACGTCCTTGAACGTCAGCACGCGCACCGCCTTCACGAACCGGTCGGCGCGGTAGATGTCCCACACCCACACGTCGGTCATCGAGATCTCGAAGTAGAAGTCGTGCTCGGTGTCGCGACGCACCACGTTCACCTCGTTGGCGAGGTAGAACCGCCGCTCGGTCTCGACGACGTACTGGAACTGGCCGACGACGTCCCGGTACTCGCGGAACAGCGCGAGCTCGAGCTCGCGGTCGTAGTCGTCGAAGGCATCCTCATCCATGATGACTCCATCCTAGGAGCACGGCAGCCGGAACGCGGATTCGTCAGAACAGCGTGGGCGCGTCCGCGATCGCCCATGACGCCCGGTGCAGCGGCGAAAGGCCCCGTTCCCGGATCGCCTGGCGATGCTCCGGGCTCGCGTAGCCCTTGTTCCGGTCCCACTGGTACGCGGGATGCTCCGGATGCTGCGTCGCCATGAATTCATCCCGGGCGACCTTCGCGATCACCGACGCGGCAGACACAGAGGCGCAGTCCCGATCGCCCTTGACGACCGTGCGCACGGTCAGCGGCGCGGCGTGCACCCGGGACACGTAGTCGTAGTTGCCGTCCAGGATGACCAGTGTGCGCTCCAGCCCGACGCCGCGATCGACCACCGCCTGCACCGCCCGCGATGCGGCGAGCCCCAGCGCCCGCATGATGCCCACCTCGTCGATCTCCGCCGAGCTGGCCCAGCCGACCGCAGACACCGGCACCCAGGCGCGGGCGCGCTCGGCCATCTCCGGGCGCCGCCGCTCGGTGATCATCTTCGAGTCACGCAGACCCGCGATCACGCGGCGGCGGGCGCCCGCGGCATCCATCACCGCGGCGCCCACTGCGACGGGTCCCGCGAGCGCGCCGCGACCGACCTCGTCGAGCGCGATGATCAGCTCGAACTCCTTCAGCAGCCGGCGCTCGAGGGTCAGGGTGGGCGCGACGACGTTCATTCCCGCTCCGGAACGGCGCGGAACACCTCGTCGTGGGTGTCGATCAGACCGAACCGGTCCAGCGGCCAGGTGGTGAGGAACGCCCGCCCGACGACGTCCTCCAGCGGCACGAAGCCACCGCCGGGCAGATCCTGATGCGCGCGGGAGTCCTGGGAGCGGTCGCGGTTGTCGCCCATCACCCAGATGCGGTCGGCGGGGACGGTGACATCGAACTCGGTGTTCGACGCGGCAGTGTCGCCCTGCGGCAGATCGAGGTAGCTGAGCTCGTTGATCGGCGAGCCGTTCACGGTGATCTGTCCCAGCGCGTTGCAGCACACCACGTGATCACCCGGCATGCCGATCACCCGCTTGACCAGGTGATCCTGCGCGTCGGTGGTGGAGATGCCCACGAAGGTGAGCGCCCAGTCGACGGCCTCGATCATCGCTGGCCGGGCCGGCCGCTGCGGTGCGGGCGGCAGCCAACCGCCCGGGTCGCGGAACACGACCACGTCACCGCGGTCGTAGCCGCTCCAGCGCGGCGTGAGCTCGTCCACGAGGATGCGGTCGTTGATGAGCAGGGTGCGCTCCATCGAACCGGACGGGATGTAGAACGAGCGCACCACGAATGTCTTGACGACGAACGACACCAGCGCGGCGATGAGGATGATCACCAGCACATCCCGCAGGAAGACGAGTGCGCCCCTGCGCCGCTGCGGCCGTCGGGTTGCCGCGGGGGCATCGGATGTCATCTGGTTCCTCTTCATCGGGTGGTCGCGCGAGCGCGGCACTACAAGGGTCGCACACCGTCCTGTCGACGACAGAACCCCGGGACGAGCGTGTCCCGGGGTTCTGGTGCAAGGCTGCGGCGAGTCAGTTCTCGCGCTTCTCCTTGATCTTGGCCTTCTTGCCGCGCAGGTTGCGCAGGTAGTACAGCTTCGCGCGGCGCACGTCTCCGCGGGTGACGACCTCGATGTGGTCGATCACCGGCGAGTGCACCGGGAAGGTGCGCTCCACGCCCACCTGGAAGCTGATCTTGCGCACCGTGAAGGTCTCGCGCACGCCATCGCCCTGACGGCCGATGACGACGCCCTGGAACACCTGGATACGGGAGCGCGAGCCCTCGGTGATGTTCACGTGCACCTTGACGGTGTCGCCGGGGTGGAAGACAGGAATGTCGGAACGGAGCGAAGCCGCGTCGACGACGTCGAGGATCTGCATGATCGTCTCTCTCTGCACTCGCCACAGGTCGGATGCATGAATCAAAGGGATGAGAACGGGTGTGTGCCGAGCGGCGCGCGAGGCGTCCGCGGGTTCCCCTGAGGCAGAACCGGTTCACGGCACAAGCATCCATTCTGCCACGGTCGACCCCCGCGCGCCAATCGTGCGAGAGGGGGATCGTCGCAGGGATCAGGAGTCGCGCGTGCGGGTCTCCTCGACGATCATGACCCTCGGATCCGCGGCCGAGTCGTGCGTCCGCGGCGGGTTCGAGAGGGTCGACCAGGCGATGGTCTCGCGCAGTCGCGCTCCGGCCCCGCGCGCCTCGCTCCACAGCTGACGCAGCTGCAGCCAGAACAGCGCGAGCACGGCCACGACCGCACCGGTGAGCAGCCAGGGGAAGGCGCCGTCGATGAAGCAGCCGACCAGGATCGTGAGCACATGCCATACCCCGAATCCTGCGACGTCCGACCACGACAGGGCGCGCTCGGCACGCACCGACGGGCGCGAGCGGGTCATCAGCGTCAGCGCGAGCTGCGCGATGAACACCGACGGCATCGCGATCAGCAGCACCCACAGCAGGCCCCAGCCGCTCTGGCCGAAGATCGCCCAGCCCACCAGCAGCCACAGCGGCAGCACGAACGCAGCCGGCAGGAGCCATCGGAAGAAGGCCTGTCGCATCACCATGCACCGATGCTACGTCCGCCGGTCGCGGGATGGTGTGCTGTTCGCTGTGAGCATCCGGCACCCCGCATCGGGGAGAATGGATGCCGACGAGAGGAACACCCATGATCGAACTGCGCACACCCGCCGAGATCGACGAGATGCGCGCCGCCGGACGCTTCGTCGCCGAGACTCTGGCGACCCTGCGCGACGAGACGAAGGTGGGGACCAACCTGCTCTCGATCGACGCTCGCGCGCACGACCTGATCCGCAGAGCCGGCGCCGAGTCCTGTTACATCGACTACGCACCCTCCTTCGGGCGCGGCCCCTTCGGGAAGGTCATCTGCACCTCCATCAACGACGCCGTGCTGCACGGGCTCCCGCACGACTACGCGCTGCGCGACGGCGACCTCGTCTCGCTGGACTTCGCGGTGTCCGTCGACGGCTGGGTGGCCGATTCCGCAGTGTCGTTCGTCGTCGGCACGCCTCGCGACGAGGATCTGCGCCTCATCGACACGACGGAGCGCGCACTGGATGCCGCGATCGCCGCTGCCGTAGTCGGCAACCGGATCGGCGACATCTCGGCCTCCATCGCCGCGGTCGCACACGGCGAGGGCTACTCGATCAACACCGACTTCGGCGGCCACGGTGTCGGCCGCATCATGCACGGCGACCCGCACGTGCCCAACGACGGGCGCGCCGGGCGCGGCTTCCCGCTGCGCGAGGGACTCGTGTTCGCCCTCGAGCCGTGGTTCCTCGCCACCACGGACGAGCTCCTCACCGATCCGGACGGCTGGACGCTGCGCAGCGCCGACGGCTCGCGCGGCTCGCACTCCGAGCACACCGTCGCGGTGACGAAGGACGGCCCGATCGTGCTGACCGACCGCTCATTCCTCGGCGTGGACTGACCCGAGCGCTGCGCTCAACGCGCCCGGTACACGTACACGTCGGTCAGATGCGGCAGCTCGAAGCGATCGTGATCAGCAGTCTCCGAATTCCCGTCGAGGATCTGCCCGAGCGCTGCGAGCATCCGCGCGCGCTCGGCTTCCGAGGCGGCGAGGAACGAGCTCACGGTCAGCCACCGTGAGAGGTAGTCGGCGCGGGTGATGCCCTCCGACCAGCGGATGGTCGTCAGCTCCTCGAACACGAAGCCCGGCAGCTCCTCGGCTGCCGAATCGGTCGTCTCGTCGGTGTCTCCGACCGCCGGATGGGCGATCCGATGACAGGCGTGGTCCCAGCTGCAGGAGGGGTCCGAGCGATTCCAGACCAGGCCGAGGACACCGCCGGGCTCGAGCACCCGGTGGATCTGTGCACATGCCGCTTCCCTGTCGAACCAGTGGAACGCCTGGGCGACGGTGACGACGGACGCCGCTGCATCGGCGACGGGGATGGCCTCGGCCGAACCGATGACCGCCTCGGCTCCCGGCAGCTTGCGCCGCAGCACTGCGAGCATCCGCTCGGACGGCTCGACGGCGATGACGCGCGCGGCCCGCTCGATCAGAAGCTCGGTGAACTTGCCCGTGCCGGCGCCCAGGTCGAGAGCGGTGCGCACCGGCCGCGGCACGATGGCATCCGCCGCCGTTGCGGGGAAGCCGGGACGATACCGGTCGTAGTCCTCCCCCGCATCGAGGAACGATCGCGCCAGGAGCTGATCAGCCATCACACGACCGTAACAGCCGGCGAGAGAGCGCCGTGTTCTCAGGCGGCGATTGCCGATGCGCCGACACCGAGTGCCAGCTGGAAGGCCGCGAGCAGCGCCAGGATGACGGTCAGGGCGAGAGCGAACGGCATGACAGCAGTATGTCAGCGCCGTGCTCGTCAGTCGGCGAGCAGATCCGGACGGCGCAGCCGCGTGCGCTCGAGCTGCTGCTCCCGTCGCCAGGCGGCGATCGCGCCGTGGTGTCCGCTCAGCAGCACCGGGGGCACCTCGCGCCCGCGCCAGAGCGACGGCTTGGTGTAGGAGGGGTACTCGAGCAGACCGTCCTCGTGAGACTCCTCGACGAGGCTCTCGGGGTTGCCGACCACGCCCGGGATCAGACGGCCGATGGCCTCCACCATCGCCATCACCGCGACCTCTCCCCCGTTCAGCACGTAGTCGCCGAGGCTGAGCACGCGGACCTCGCCGAGATCGGCCGCATACTCGAAGACGCGCTCGTCGATGCCCTCGTAGCGTCCGCAGCCGAAGATCAGGTGCTCACGAGTTGCGAGCTCGCGCGCCGTGGCCTGTGTGAAGACCTCGCCCGCGGGTGAGGGGAAGATGATGGTCGGCCTGTTCGACGGGCTCATGAGCTCGTCGAGTGCGAGTCCCCAGGGTTCGGGCTTCATCACCATTCCGGCGCCACCGCCGTAGGGCGTGTCGTCGACGGTGCGATGCCGATCGGAGGTCCAGCCGCGCAGGTCGTGCACGTGGAGGTCGAGGATGCCCGAGTCGCGCGCCTTGCCCAGCAGCGAGAGCGCGAGCCCGTCGAAATAGGACGGGAAGATCGAGACGACGTCGACTCTCATCGCAGAATCCCGTCGCTCATTCGGATGGCGTGTCGTCACTCGCATCCGCTGCCTGGAGCTCTTCGAAGAGCCCGGGGGGCGGGGTGACGATGACACGGCCGGCGGCGACGTCGACGGTCGGCACGATCGCCTCGACGAACGGGACCATCACCTCGGCCGAGTCGGTCTTCACGATCAGCAGGTCCTGCGCGGGGAGGTGCTCGACCCGCGCGACGCGGCCGACGACGACGTCGTCGCGCACGACGTCCAGCCCGACGAGCTGATGCGCGTACCAGGCGTCGTCCTCCACCTCGTCGTCCTCGTCCATCCAGAGGATGGCTCGCACGAGTGATTCGGCAGTGGTGCGATCCTCGACGCCCTCCAGGAACACGACGGAGTTGCCGTTCATCACGCGGTAGTCGCGGATGGTGACGCTCTTGCCGTGCCAGCTGGACGCCTCGGGCACCTGCAGCGTGAACTCGGCTCCGGGTACGAACCGGCGCTCGGGGGCGTCGGTGTACAGCTCGAGCTTCAGCGCGCCCTTGAGTCCGTGGGCCTTGAGCAGACGGCCGACGCGGAGCTGGTTCCTCTCGGCGGCCACGTCAGCCGTCCGCGACGTCGACGCGCACGCGGCGTCCGTCGGCGAGGGCGGAGATCAGGGTGCGCAGCGCCTTGGCGGTGCGGCCGCCGCGCCCGATCACGCGACCACGGTCATCCGGGTGCACGTGCACCTCGAGCAGGTCGCCGCGAGGCGATGCGGATGCGGTGATGCGGACGTCATCCGGGTGATCGACGATCCCCTTGACGACGTGTTCGAGCGCGGCGGCGAGCACGGCGGATTACTCTGCGTCGGAAGCGGTCTCGGCCGCGTCGTCGGCGGGAGCCTCGGCAGGAGCCTGCTCGGCCTTCTTCTCGGCCTTGGGCTTGATGACGGACTTCTTCGCCG
Source organism: Microbacterium sp. USHLN186 (assembly GCF_037145155.1). Taxonomy (NCBI): domain Bacteria; kingdom Bacillati; phylum Actinomycetota; class Actinomycetes; order Micrococcales; family Microbacteriaceae; genus Microbacterium; species Microbacterium sp. USHLN186. The sequence continues at coordinate 396,677 of NZ_JBBCYA010000002.1, read as the reverse complement.
CGTCGATCTCGAACGGCGCCTTCGGCTCGGCGACCTGGACGGTCGACTTCGCGTCCTTGTCGCCCTTGAACCGGCCCCAGTCGCCGGTCAGCTTGAGCAGCGCGGTGACCTGCTCGGTCGGCTGCGCGCCGACCGAGAGCCAGTACTGCGCACGCTCGGAGTCGACCGTGATCACCGAGGGGTTCTCGGTGGGGTGGTACTGACCGATCTCCTCGATCACGCGACCGTCGCGCTTGGTGCGCGAGTCGGCGATGACGATGCGGTAGTGGGGTGCACGGATCTTGCCCATGCGCTTGAGGCGGATCTTGACAGCCACGATTCTCCTGAATGGTGTGGAAAGAAAGATGAACCGGTCGCCTGGAGAGTGGGGTGCACATCCGGCGGAAGCTCTGAAGGGGGGACGGATGCTGGATAGAGGGTCGAGCAGCCGTCCGACCCTCTATTCTGCCAGATCCCCGAGCCGCGCGCGAAACGACACGTCGCGCGCGGCGCGCCCCGTCATCCCCGCGTGTCAGACTGTGCGCGTGCCGATCGATTTCGCCGCCTCCGCCCGCTCCACCGTCGGGCTCGAATGGGAGGTCATGCTCGCCGACCCCGCGACGGGCGACCTCGTCGGACGCGCGCCGGAGCTGCTGACTCTGCTCGAGCAGCAGAGCGCCCACGAGCGGCACACCGTGACCGGCGAGCTGCTGACCAACACCATCGAGGTCACCAGCGGTGTGGGGCCGACGGTCGCGGATGCCGTGGATGACATCGCCCAGGCGATCGCAGCGGTGCGCCGCTCGACGGATCCGGCCGGCATCGAGCTGCTCTCGGCGGGAAGTCACCCCTTCGCGCAGTGGTACGACCAGCGCGTCACCGACAAGAACCGGTATCGGAAGCTCATCGAGCGCACCCAGTGGTGGGGGCGCAACATGATGATCTGGGGCATCCACGTGCACATCGGTGTGGACGACCGCGACAAGGTGCTCCCGATCATCGGGGCGCTCTCCTCCTTCCTGCCGCATCTTCAGGCGCTGTCGGCGTCGAGTCCGTACTGGGCCGGTGAGCGCACCGGTTACGCATCGAACCGTGCCCTTGTCTTCCAGCAGCTGCCCACCGCGGGTCTGCCGTGGTCGATCGAGTCCTGGGCGCAGTTCGAGACGTACGTCGACGACATGACCCGCACCGGCGTGCTGGAGGATCCCTCGGAGATCCGCTGGGACATCCGCCCGGCGCCCAAGTGGGGCACGATCGAGGTGCGTGCCTGCGACGGCATGTCGACCCTCGCCGAGCTGGCATCCGTCGCCGCGCTCACGCAGACCCTTGTGGAGTTCTTCTCGCGCGAGATCGACGAGGGCCGGCCGCTGCCCACTCTGCAGCCGTGGTTCCACCGCGAGAACAAGTGGCGCGCTGCGCGCTACGGCCTGGATGCCCGGGTGATCGTCGATCGCGCGGGCTCGCAGGTGCCGGTCAGCGCGCATGTGGAGGCGCTGCTCGAGGACCTGTCGCCCATCGCCGAGGACCTGCGCTGCACCCGCGAGCTGGCCGGGGTGCGACGGATACTCGAGCGGGGCGCGAGCTATTCGCGTCAGCTGGAGGCTGCGGATGCCGCGGACGGCGATCTGCGCGAGGTGGTGCACCACCTCATCCGGGAGTTCCGCGCCGGCCCCGCCGGGTCCGTCGCCGACTGAGCGCATCGGCGCTTCGAGGGTCACTCCGTGCGCAGCACGGCGATCCTCACTCTGCGTCGACCAGTCGCCGCGCGAGGGTCTCGTCGAGCACGACGTCGGTGATGAGTCCGGCGGCGATGGCGGCACGCAGGGAGCCGAGCTTGGCGGAGCCGGACACGATGCACACGCGCCGTGGCACTCGCCGCAGCCGGTCCAGCCCCGGGCCGGTGGAGCGCGCGTTGAGGCGCACGTCGCGCCAGCTGCCGTCTGCGCGGAAGAACACCGTCGCCACGTCGCCGATCACGCCGTCCTCACTGAGGCTCTGGTAATCGTCGCGCCCAAGGTAGCCGCCGACGTAGACCCGACTGGGCACGTCGGACTGCGGGGAGCCGAGCCCGAAGACCGCGATGTCCATTTTGGCCTGATAGGCGAGCACGCGCCGGGTGCTGCGCTCGCGCCACATGGCGTCGCGGGTGTCCGGGCTGTCGAAGAACGCCGGCACCGGGAACTGCTCCACCTGCGCACTGAACGCCTGACCGAAGCGCTGCAGGATGTCGCTGGAGTACTCCAGACCGCTGGTCTGGGTGTTGCCGGCGCCGTTGAGCTGCACGAAGGTCGTGCCGTGGGTCTCCTTCTGCACGAGTGACCGGCTGACCATGCTGATCGTCGAGCCCCAGGCGACGCCGACGACCATGTTCGACTCCACGAACTGCGACAGCAACCGACCCGCAGTGAGGGCGACGCGCTCGAGCCGCTCGACCTCGCTGACGCGCTCCGGGATCGGCACGATGTGCGCGGCGACGCCGTGTCGTTCTCCGACCCGCTGCTCGAGCATCCCCAGACGCTCCAGGGGCGAGTTGATCCGGATGTCGACGAGCCCGACCTCGCGGGCGAAGCTGAGCAGCCGGGAGACCGATGAGCGCGAGGTGCCGAGCTCGCGTGCGATGACCTCCATGGTCTGATCCTGCATGTAGTAGAGCTGCGCCGCGGTGAGAGCGGCGATGAGCTTGCGCTCGCGTGCGTTCCTCTCCGGCATTGCTCCTCCGATCACAATACTTGCACATATGTGCACTTCGCTTGCACACGATGCGATGGAGGTCGATGCTGGGGGTCACCCGAAGATAGAGAGGTCGAAGATGATCGAGTCGACACACTCAGCGCCCGAACGTGACGCGGTCCGCGCCGTTCGAGAGGCAGGACGCACCACGGTGCTCATCATCGGAGCGGGCATCAACGGAATATCCACGTTCCGGGATCTCGCGCTGCAGAACGTGGACGTCCTCCTGGTCGAGCGTGGCGACTTCGCATCCGGAGCCTCCTCCGCATCGAGCCACATGATCCACGGCGGCATCCGCTATCTCGAGAACGGCGAGTTCCGCCTCGTGCGCGAGTCGGTGCAGGAGCGCAACGGGCTGCTGCGGATCGCACCGCATTACGTCAAGCCGCTGCAGACCACCATCCCGATCTACTCCACGTTCTCAGGCATCCTCTCCGCACCGCTGCGCTTCCTCACCCACCGCAGCGGAAAGCCGAAGGAGCGCGGTGCGTTCCTGATCAAGCTGGGCCTGACGATCTACGACACCTTCTCGCGCGACGGCGGCATGGTTCCCCGCCACCGGTTCCTGGGTCGCAAGCGCTCGCTGGCAGAACTGCCCGAGCTCGATCCGCACATCAAGTACACCGCCACCTACTACGACGCCTCCATGCACGACCCGGAGCGGCTCGCCCTCGACGTGCTGCAGGACGGCCTCGCTGCGCACAGCGGCGCCAAGGCGCTGAACTACGTCGAAGCCATCGGTCGCGGCCCCGACGGCGTGCGCCTGCGTGACCTCGAGAGCGGCACGGAGTTCACCATCGCCGCCGATGTCGTGGTCAACGCGTCCGGCCCGTGGACCGATCTGACCAACGGGGCCCTCGGCGACGAGACCCGCTTCATGGGCGGCACCAAGGGCTCGCACATCGTGCTCGATCACCCTGAGCTGCTCGAAGCCACCGGCGGGCGCGAGATCTTCTTCGAGCACTCCGACGGCCGCATCGTGCTGATCTACCCGCTCAAGGGTCGCGTGCTGGTGGGCACCACCGACATCGACGCGGACCCGCGAGAGGTCGCGGTGTGCACCGAGGAGGAGATCGACTACTTCTTCGACCTCATCCATCACGTCTTCCCCACCATCGCGGTCAGCCGCGATCAGATCGTGTACAGCTTCTCGGGCATCCGCCCGCTCCCCCGCCACGAGGACACCGCGCCGGGCTTCGTCTCCCGCGACTATCGCATCGAGGTCGACCGACAGGGCAGCGTGCCGCTGGTCAGCCTGGTCGGCGGCAAGTGGACCACCTTCCGCGCACTCGGCGAATCGCTTTCCGATGTCGTGCTCGATCTGCTCGGGCGCAGCCGGTCCGTGTCGACGAGCGGCCGACCGATCGGCGGCGGCGAGGGCTTCCCGCGCACCGCACGCGCCCGCCACACCTGGCTCGGACAGCACCTGCCCGGCGCCGGTGAGCGGGCAGAGCGCCTGCTCACCCGGTACGGCACCCGGGCGGCGGAGGTCTGGGACTTCATCCGCGAGGGGGACGACGCCCCACTCGCATCCGGAGACCTCTCCACTCGCGAACTCGCCTGGATGGTCGAGCACGAGCATGCCGTGCGCCTGCAGGACATCGTGCTGCGGCGCACCAGTCTCGCCTTCACCGGCGACGTCGACCGCGGTGTGCTCGAGGAGCTGGTCGACGCGCTCGCGCCGCTGCTCGGCTGGGACGCCGCCCGACGCGATGCCGAAGTCGAAGACACCCGCCGTCTGCTCAACGAGCGCCACGGTCTGAGCCTGCCCGAATTCCCGTCCCGCCATCTCGGCTGACGGGTCTCATCGTCGCTCTCCTCGCGATGTATACCCCCATCTAGCGCCCGCTTGGGGAGGGCTGGCGCGCACGAAAGGTCAATGACGACATGCCAGATATCAACCTCGGCCTGTATTTCCTCTCCGAGTTCGTCGGCACAGCGATGCTGATCCTGCTCGGTTGCGGCGTGGTGGCCAACGTCGCTCTCGCCAAGAACAAGGGCTTCGGCGGCGGTTTCCTCATGGTCAACTGGGGGTGGGGCCTGGCCGTGTTCGCCGGTGTGCTGGCATCGGCCTACTCGGGTGCCCTGATCAACCCCGCGGTCGGGCTCGGCCTGCTGCTGGCGGGCAAGATCACCTTCGTCGCCTTCCTGGTGGCGACCGCGGCGGAACTGCTCGGCGCGATCGTCGGCGCGGTCCTCGTGTGGCTCGCCTACAAGCAGCACTTCGACGCCGAGGAGGACCCGGCCAACAAGCTGGGCGTGTTCTCGACCGGCCCCGCGATCCGCTCCTACGGGTGGAACCTCGTCACCGAGATCATCGGCACGTTCGTGCTGATGTTCGTGATCTTCGCCTTCGCGGACTACGGCGACATCCAGATCGGCACCCCGGGAGGCCTCGGCCCGCTGACCGCGCTGCCGGTCGCCCTGCTCGTCGTCGGCATCGGCGCGTCGCTCGGTGGACCGACCGGGTACGCCATCAACCCGGCGCGTGACCTCGGGCCCCGCATCGCGCACGCCATCCTGCCGATCCATGGCAAGGGATCCAGCGACTGGTCGTACTCGTGGGTGCCGGTCGTCGGCCCGTTCATCGGTGCGGCGATCGCCGCTCTCCTCGCGCCCGTCCTGCTGAACCTCGCCTGAACCCTGACCCGCATTTCAAAGGAGAAACACAATGGCTGAATACATCATCGCCATCGACCAGGGAACGACCTCCAGTCGCGCCATCATCTTCGACCGCAAGGGCAGCATCATCGCCACCGGCCAGAAGGAGCACGAGCAGATCCTGCCCAAGGCGGGGTGGGTCGAGCACGACGCGACGGAGATCTGGCGCAACGTGCAGGAGGTGATCGGTCTGGCTCTCAGCCGCGCCGACCTGACCCGCCACGACATCGCCGCCGTGGGCATCACCAACCAGCGGGAGACGGCGGTGGTGTGGGATCGCACCACCGGCAAGCCGGTGTACAACGCGATCGTCTGGCAGGACACCCGCACTCAGGAGATCGTGGACCGGCTGGCCGAGGACGGCGGCGTCGAGCGCTTCAAGCCGATCGTGGGGCTGCCGTTGGCGACCTACTTCTCCGGCACCAAGATCGCCTGGATCCTCGAGAACGTCGAGGGTGCACGCGAGAAGGCCGAAGCCGGCGACCTCATGTTCGGCACGACCGACTGCTGGGTGCTCTGGAACCTCACCGGCGGAACCGACGGCGGCGTGCACGCCACCGACGTGACCAACGCCTCGCGGACGCTCTTCATGGACCTCGAGACGCTCGAGTGGCGCGATGACATCCTCGAGGTGTTCGGCGTGCCCCGCTCGATGATGCCCGAGATCCGCTCGTCGTCGGAGGTCTACGGCACCGCCGAGAGCTCGTCGCTGCTGCGCGAGACCCCGATCGCCGGCATCCTCGGCGACCAGCAGGCGGCGACGTTCGGTCAGGCCGCGTTCGACACCGGCGAGAGCAAGAACACCTACGGAACGGGCTGCTTCCTCATCTTCAACACCGGTGAGGAGATCGTGCACTCCAAGAACGGCCTGCTCACCACCGTCGGGTACAAGCTCGGCGACGGGCCGACCCACTACGCGCTGGAGGGCTCGATCGCCGTCACCGGATCGCTGATCCAGTGGCTGCGCGACCAGCTGGGCATCATCAGCACCGCACCCGAGGTCGAGGACCTGGCCCGTCAGGTCGACGACAACGGCGGCGTCTACATCGTCCCGGCGTTCTCGGGCCTGTTCGCGCCGTACTGGCGTCCGGACGCCCGCGGCGCGATCGTCGGCCTGACGCGCTACTCGAACCGCAACCACATCGCGCGCGCCGCCCTCGAGGCCGTCGCGTTCCAGACCCGCGATGTGCTCGACGCGGTGAACGCCGATGCCGGCGTGGACCTGTCGGAGCTGAAGGTGGACGGCGGGATGGTCGCCAACGACGCGCTGATGCAGTTCCAGGCGGATGTGCTGGGTGTGCCGGTGGTCCGTCCCGTGGTGGCCGAGACCACGGCACTGGGCGCGGCGTACGCTGCGGGTCTCGCCGTGGGCTTCTGGAACGGGCTCGACGACCTGTCGGCCAACTGGCAGGAGGACAAGCGCTGGGAGCCGAGCATGGACGCCGAGGAGCGCGACCGTCAGCTGCGTCTATGGCGCAAGGCGGTCTCGAAGTCAATGGACTGGGTCGACGCCGACGTGAGGTGATGGCCTCGTGACCAGGCGGGCCCGGAGAATTCTCTCCGGGCCCGCCTTTCGTCATTCACTCTCGGGAAGGAGCGCTTCGATCACGGCGAGGAACGCCCGCGCGACCGCGCGCGGCGCCCGCGCGTCCCACGCGGCGTACTCCACCCGGAGTGGACCGTCCAAGACCTCGACGGGGACGACGTCCGCCCGCGATCGGATGACGACACCCGGCGACAGCAGCGTGACCGCGAGTCCCGCGGCAACGAGTCCGAGCATCAGTTCCGCGGAGTCCGCTTCGAAGGCGACATCGCGACCCAGACCGGATGCCGCGAACGCCGCGTCGCCCTGCGCCCGTCCGGACGTCCCCGCCGGGAAGTCCGCGAATACGGCGCCCGCGAGATCGTGAAGGCGGATGCTTTCTCGTCCGGACAGCTCATGACCCGGTGGCACGGCGACGACGAGCCGCTCCTGGGCGAGCACGCGCAAGCCGACGCCGCCGGGGACGATCTCGGCGCGGAGCCCCAGGAGCGCGACGTCGAGTTCGCCCCGGCGGACGGCGGCAATGAGCGCGTCGCTGTTCCCGACCGTCAGCTCGACCCGAACGGCAGGGTGCACGGCGCGGAAACGTGCGATCAGCGCCGGCACGTCGATGGCGGCGACCGTCGGGATGACGCCGACGCGCAGCGTGCCGATCACTCGCCCCGCCGCCGCCGCGGCATCCTCCTTCGCCGCATCCGCCGCGGACACGACGATCCGCGCCTGCCGCAAGAAGGCTTCACCCGCCTCGGTCAGACGCACGCTCCTGCTGGTGCGGGTGAACAGCGTCTGTCCAAGTTCTCGTTCGAGCGCGGCGATCTGATGGCTCAGTGCGGACTGGGTGACGAAGCAGCGTGCAGCCGCGCGCGTGAAACTGCCGGTGTCGGCGACCTCGACGACATAGCGCATCTGCTGCAGGTCCATGGATTCATGATCCCAGTTCATGCCTATGAAGCAAAGTATGCGTTGGACTCATGACCAAGACAGGAGCACGCTGAAACCATGAACCGGCCGACCCTGCTGCTCCTCACCGCCCTCGCCCCGATGGCCTGGGGCACCACGTACCTGGTCACCACGGAACTCCTGCCCGCGGGGCATCCACTGCTCGCCGGTCTCCTGCGCGCGCTCCCAGCCGGCTTACTCGCGATCGCGATCGGCCGCACGCTCCCCCGCGGGGCATGGTGGGGCAAGGCGGCGGTCCTCGGCATCCTCAACATCGGCGCTTTCTTCGCGCTGCTGTTCCTCGCCGCCGAGCGCCTTCCCGGGGGCGTCGCGGCCGCCGTCGCAGGCGTGCAGCCGCTCATCATCCTCGGACTCGGGTCGCTCATCCTCAAGGAACGCATCCGTCCGCTCACGGCGGCCGCGGCGGTGGCCGGTACCGGCGGTGTGGCACTGGTCGTGCTCGGCCCGGCCGCCGAACTCGACCTGATCGGCATCCTCGCCGCGCTCGGTGGCATCACGGCCACCGCGTTCGGCATCATCCTCACCAAGCGGTGGGGCCGGCCGAGTGGCGTCGGCCCGATCGCCTACGCGGGCTGGCAGTTGACCGCGGGCGGGCTCTTCCTCCTCCCGCTCACGCTGCTCCTCGAGGGCGCACCGACGACCGTCGACGCCGGAGCCGTCGTCGGCTACATCTGGCTGGGCACGGCCGGCGGTCTCATCGCCTACACGCTCTGGTTCCGCGGCATCCAGCAGCTGCCGGTGGCCGCTCCAGGTCTGCTCGCCCTTCTCTCGCCCGTCGTCGCCACGGCGCTCGGCGCGCTCGTGGCCGGGGAGACTTTCACACCGATGCAGGTCGTCGGCCTGGTGCTGGTCTTGACCGCGCTCATCGCCGGTCAGATCTTCGCTCAGCGGACCAGTGATCCATCCACGCCGCACGCCGGGGAGACCCGCGCGGACGAGCTCATCCGGCGCTGACTGATCAGCTCTTGCCGAACAGCTTCTGGATCTCGGCGAGATCCGCCTCGCTGGGCGCCTTCTGTCCGCCCAGCCCGAAGCCGCTGCCGGTCGGGTTCGCATTCGCGGTGGTGAGGCCGGCGTTCTCCGCCGCGCGCTTGGCCGGATTGCCCGACCGCGAGCCGCCGCCCTTGCCCTTCGCCCCCTTCTTGCCCCGCTTGCTGGAGGCGCCTGGCTTGCCCATCGGGCCCATGCCGGGAATGTTCGGGGTGCCGCCGCGCGCGACGGTCTTCATCATCTTCGCTGCCTGCTCGAAGCGCTGCACGAGCTGGTTGACGTCGGTGACCGTCATGCCCGATCCCTTCGCGATGCGCAGACGTCGCGAGCCGTTGAGCACCTTCGGGTTGCGTCGCTCGCCGGGGGTCATCGAGCGGATGATCGCCTCGGTGCGGTCGATCTCGCGCTCGTCGAAGTCCTCGAGCTGCTGCTTCATCTGGCCCATGCCCGGCAGCATGCCGAGCATCTTCTTCATCGAGCCCATCTTCTTCATCTGCTGAAGCTGCTCGAGGAAGTCCTCGAGCGTGAAGGCCTCGTTCGCGAGCTTCTCGGCGACCTTCATCGCCTCTTCCTCGTCGAAGGCCAGCTGCGCCTGTTCGATGAGAGTGAGGATGTCGCCGAGGTCGAGGATGCGGCTCGCCATGCGGTCGGGGTGGAACGGCTCGAGGTCCTCGAGGTTCTCCCCCGTCGAGGCGAAGATGATCGGGCGGCCGGTGACGGATGCCACCGAGAGCGCCGCGCCACCGCGCGCGTCGCCGTCCAGCTTGGACAGCACGACGCCCGTGAAGTCGACGCCCTCCTGGAAGGCCTTCGCGGTGTTCACCGCATCCTGGCCGATCATCGCGTCGATGACGAACAGCACCTCGTCGGGGCTGGTGGCGCGCCGGATGTCGGATGCCTGCTTCATCAGCTCCGCGTCCACGCCCAGGCGTCCCGCGGTGTCGATGATGACGACATCGTGCTGGTGGCGGCGGGCGTACTCCACGCCGTCCTTCGAGACGCGGATCGGGTCGCCGACCCCGTTGCCAGGCTCCGGCGCGAAGATCGTCGCTCCCGCCCGCTCGGCCACGACCTGCAGCTGGTTCACCGCGTTGGGGCGCTGCAGGTCGGCGGCGACGAGCAGCGGCGTGTGCCCCTCGCCCTCGAGCTGCTTGGCCAGCTTGCCGGCGAAGGTCGTCTTTCCCGAACCCTGAAGGCCCGCGAGCATGATCACCGTCGGCGGGTTCTTGGCGAACTCCAGGCGGCGCTGCTCGCCACCGAGGATCGCGACGAGCTCCTCGTTGACGATCTGCACCACCTGCTGAGCGGGGTTCAGCGCGCGGTTGACCTCGTCGCCGAGCGCGCGTTCACGCACCTTGGCGGTGAAGTCCTTGACGACGACGAGAGCGACGTCGGCGTCGAGGAGAGCGCGTCGGATCTCCCGTACTGTGCCGTCGACGTCGGCGGGGGTCAGCTTTCCCTTCGTGCGCAGATTGCGGAAGGTCTCGGTGAGCCGATCGGAGAGCGTGCCAAAGGTAGCCATGGTGCCTCTGATTCTACGCGAGCGCTCGCAATCCTCCGGCCTCCCTCGGCGACGCGAGCCGGCACCGCTTTCCGCTCACCCCCAGGGCAGATCGTGGATGCTGCGCAGGGCCTCGTCGAACTGCGTCTCGAGCGAAGCCTGTCCGGCGCCGTGCTCAGCCCACACCCGCAGCGATGAGAGCACCGCGGTGGCCAGCGCGGCGCCGAGGATGACCGCGCGCACCTCGTCCACCCCGGCGCTGCGCGCGGTCGCCGCAATGGCCGAGGCGATTCGCGCGTGGCGCAGCCCGGTGTCGCGCAGCAGCTCGCCCTCCACACCCATCGCCGCGGCGTTGCGCAGCGCGAGCGCGAGTGGGTCGGGCGCGAAGCCCTGCAGCATGGGCCGCAGCGCCTGCTGCACGGCTGGACCGTCGGCATCCGTGCCCAACCGGGCCAGCGCGATCAGGGCGGCGTCGACACGTGCGTCGAAGTTGGACCACAGCACATCGCTCTTCGACGAGAAGTAGTTGAAGAAGCTCGACCGGCTCACTCCGGCACGGCGGGTGATGTCCACGATGGACGTCGCGTCGTAGCCCTGCTCGAGGAAGAGCTCGCACGCAGCTTCGGCGAGCGTCTCGCGCGACGAGGCCCGCGGTCGGCCGGCACGGGGGACGGTGTCCATACCGATCAGCGTAGTCGCGACCGTGGCCGCGCCTACGTCAGCGCACGCGTAGCGGCGTAGAGTGTGGTGCGATAGTTCTTGGACACCATCCAACAATCGGAGAATACGCTGATGCTCGACATCCAGATCCGTGGTCTCGCCCCCGACTACGTGCCGTACCTCGAGGGGTGGGAGCTGCAGCGCAGCATCCACCGCGACATCGTTGCCGGCGCGCGCCCGGACACTCTGCTGCTGCTCGAGCACGAGCCGGTGTACACCGCCGGGGCACGCACTGCACGTCACGAGCGCCCGCAGGATGGCACGCCGGTGGTCGACGTCGACCGCGGCGGCAAGATCACGTGGCACGGCCCCGGACAGCTCGTCGGGTATCCCCTCGTGCGCCTGCCCGAGCCGATGGATGTCGTCGCGCACGTGCGCCGGCTGGAGGGACTGCTGATCGAGGTGCTGCGGCCCCTCGGCGTCGACGGCTACCGCGTCGAGGGACGCAGCGGTGTCTGGGTGCGGCGTCCGCTGGGTGAGGACAAGGTCGCCGCGATCGGCGTGCGCGTGCAGAAGGGCGTCACGATGCACGGCTTCGCCCTCAACTGCGACAACACGCTGGCCGGGTTCCGCGGCATCGTGCCCTGCGGCATCACGGATGCCGGCGTCACCACCCTGAGCGAGGTGACCGGCTCCCACATCACGCCGACGGACGTGGTGCAGCAGGTGGCAAACGCATTCGCCGCGGAGTACGCGACGGAGGTCGCCGCGTGAGCGCGGCACGTCCGGAGGGGCGCCGGCTGCTGCGTCTGGAAGTGCGCAACGCCGAGACTCCCATCGAGCGCAAGCCGGAGTGGATCAAGACCAAGGCGAAGATGGGCCCGGAGTACACGGCCCTGCAGTCGCTGGTCAAGACCGAGGACCTGCACACCGTCTGCCAGGAGGCCGGCTGCCCGAACATCTTCGAGTGCTGGGAGGATCGCGAGGCGACCTTTCTCATCGGTGGATCGCAGTGCACGCGCCGCTGCGACTTCTGCCAGATCGACACCGGCAAGCCCGACGACTACGACATCGACGAGCCACGCCGGGTGGCCGAGAGTGTCCAGCGGATGGGACTGCGCTACGCCACGGTGACCAGCGTCGCGCGCGACGACCTGCCCGACACCGGCGCGTGGCTGAACGCCGAGACCGTGCGGCAGATCCATGCGCTGAACCCGAACACCGGCGTGGAGCTGCTCGCCAACGAGCACAACGCCGACCCGGCATTCCTGGGGCGGATCTTCGACGCACGGCCTGAGGTGTTCGCGCACAATGTCGAGACCGTGCCGCGCATCTTCAAGCGCATCCGGCCCGCGTTCACGTATGAGCGCTCGCTGAGCGTGATCACCCAAGGGCACGAGGCCGGACTCATCACGAAGTCCAACCTCATCCTCGGCATGGGCGAGGAGCCCGAGGAGGTCGTCCAGGCGCTGCAGGATCTGCGGGATGCCGGATGCGACATCATCACCATCACCCAGTACCTGCGCCCCACGCCGCGCCATCTGCCGGTCGCCCGCTGGGTGAAGCCCGCGGAATTCGTCGAGTTCAAGACGGAGGCCGAGCGGATCGGCTTCCTCGGCGTGCTCGCCGGTCCGCTGGTGCGCTCGTCGTACCGGGCCGGGCGGCTCTGGGCGCAGTCGATGGTGTCGAAGGGACGCGAGATCCCGCCGCATCTGTCGCACATCGCCGAGAGCGCCGAGCTCGGCTTCGCTCAGGCGGTCTGAGCGGTCTGAGCGGCTGCGTGCGGCTTCGTGCAGTCAGTCGCCGCTGGTGACGGACTGCACGGATCCGTCGGAGGCGAGGTTGACCAGCAGCACCTCGTCATCGATTTCGGCGTCGAGCGTGTACTCGAGCACGGCGAACGGGTCCGAGCCGCCGTGCTCATCGGCGAGGATCGTCATGCTCGACAGACGCAGCGAGCGGATGATGTCCACGGCGGCGTCGCCGCTGACATCCACCAGCACGTCCTCGAGCTCGTCGCCGAGCGACTCCTGCTGGTGCAGGATGTACTCCGTCACCTCGCTCGTGCGGTCATCGACCTCGGTGAGCATGGCGCCGCGCACGGTGGCATCCAGCTCCTCCAGGCCGGCGATGAGCGCGGCTGCCACGTCCAGTGCGGCAAGCGAGACGTCGTCCTGATCGGGAGCGGTCAGATCGACGGTGACCGACTGGTCGCCGAAATCGATTCGCTCGGTCCAGAAGATGGCGCCGTCGGGACCCGAGGACAGCACCCCGAAGTAGTCGTGTTCGATCGCCATATCGCTATGAAACCAGCCTCTCCGCTCGGGCGGTAGTCCTAGGCGCCGACGAGCGACGAGACGAACACGTGCGGCGTGAAACCGGTGAGATCATCGATCCCCTCGCCCTGGCCGAGCAGCTTGACGGGGATGCCCGTGCGCTCCTGCACGGCGAGGACGAAGCCGCCCTTCGCCGAGCCGTCGAGCTTCGTGATGACGAGGCCGGTCACGCCCGCGTGCTGCAGGAACGACTCCGCCTGCATGACGCCGTTCTGACCCGTGGTGGCGTCCAGCACGAGCAGCACCTCGCTGATCGGCGCCTGCTTCTCGATCACGCGGCGCACCTTCGAGAGCTCGTCCATGAGGCCGCTCTTGGTGTGCAGGCGCCCGGCGGTGTCGATGATGGCGATCTCGATGCCCTGGTTCTTCGCGAACTCCACCGTCTGGAACGCGACGGAGGCCGGATCCTGGCCCTCCTGCTGCGGGCGGACGATGGCCGCTCCCCCGCGCTGTGCCCAGGTCGCGAGCTGCTCGACGGCCGCCGCGCGGAACGTGTCGGCGGCGCCGACCACGACGCTGCGCTCGTAGCCGCGGAGGAACTTGGTGAACTTGCCGATCGTGGTGGTCTTTCCGACGCCGTTCACCCCGACCACGAGCACGACCGCAGGACGCTCGGTGAGCTTCAGTGTGGTGTCGAACTTGGCGAAGCGCTCTTCCAGCGTCTCGCGCAGCATGCGCTGCAGGTCGCGCGGGTCGGTGGTGCGGTAGCGGTCGACCTTCGCACGCAGTTCGTCGAGCAGCTGCTCGGTGATGTCTGGACCGAAGTCCGCGGTGATGAGCGCCGTCTCGAGGTCCTCCCACGTCGTCTCATCGATGGTGGGCTTGACGAACATGCCGCGCAGCGCGCGACCGAGGGACCAGGACTTCTCCGCCATGACTCCAGCCTACGATGACGGGAAGAGCCCGCGTCGCCTGTCGAGATCCACGACGGATTGATCGAGGGAAGGAGAAAGCGCGGGTGAAGGATGCTGCGGCCCGCATGCGTCCGTCGCTGAAAGGATTTCCTTCCTCCGATCACGCCTTCAGCCCGGGCAGGCGTCAGGCGGATGCCGCCGCGCGGTCACCCACGCGCTGACCGACCACCGCGGATACGCCGTCCTGGCGCATCGAGACGCCGTACAGGGCATCCGCGATCTCCATCGTGCGCTTCTGGTGGGTGATCACGAGCAGCTGGGAGTTCTCGCGCAGCTGCTCGAACACCGTCAGCAGGCGACCGAGGTTCGCGTCGTCGAGCGCAGCCTCCACCTCGTCGAGGATGTAGAAGGGGCTTGGCCGCGCCTTGAAGATCGCGACCAGCAGCGCCACGGCCGCGAGGGAGCGCTCACCGCCGGAGAGAAGCGAGAGCCGCTCGATCTTCTTGCCGACCGGGCGCACCGCCACCTCGATGCCGGTGGTGAGCATGTCGTCGGGGTTGGTCAGGGAGATGCTGCCCGATCCCCCGGGAAACAGCAGCGGGAACACTTCGCCGAACGCCTGCCGGGTGTCCTCGAAGGCCGCGGCGAAGATCGTCTGCATGCGCTCGTCGAGTTCGGCGATGATCGTCAGCAGATCCTGCCGCGTCTTGGTGAGGTCGGCGAGCTGTTCGGTGAGGAAGGCATGGCGCTGCTCGAGTGCCGCGAACTCCTCCAGCGCGAGCGGGTTCACCCTTCCCAGCTGCACGAGCTTGCGCTCCGCGTCCTTCAGACGCCGCTCCTGAATGCGCCGGTCGAAGGGAATACCGTTCTCGGCATCCTCACCCTCGTCGATCGGCCGGTCATCCTGCGGGTCTCGGGGAACAAGCTGGTCGGGTCCGTATTCCGCAACGAGAATGTCTTCTTCCAAGGCGAGCTCGGATGCCACCCGATCCAGCAGGCTCGTCAGGTGCAGCTTCTTCTCGTGGATCTGCAGCTCGAGTCCGTGCACGCTCTCGGTCAGCCCCGAGAGCCGATCCCGCAATAAGCTCTCCTGACGGCGCAGGGCGACCAGCTCCTCGTTGTGCGCGGCCCGCTCCGCCTCGGCGGACGCCAGCGCGAGCCGCGCTTCGCTCACCGAGCGATCCAGCGAGTCGAGCACCCGCGGCAGCTCCGCCACCACGGCGGACGCCGCTGCGCGCTGGCCGCGACGGATCACGGCGCGCCGCGCCGCTTCGGCTGCGGCCGTGCGCTCCTGCTCGCGCTGCCGCTCGAGCGTCGCCACCCGCGCCTGCGCGGCGCGGATCCGTTCGCGCAGCGTCTCGATCTCGAGGCGAGCACGCATCTCGCCCTCCCGCGCCCGCTCCAGCGTCTCCAGCAGGCCGTCGCGGGCGGATGCATCGAGCACCGGTCGCGGCTCCTGCTCCGCCGCAGCGAGCTCGTCCTTCGCCGCGGCCGCCGCGCGCTCGGCATCCGCGACCGCTGTCTGCGCCTGTGCAAGCCCAGACTCGAGACGTTCGCACTCTGCGACCGCCGCCTCGTGCTGCACGGTGACCCGGTTCAACTGCTCCGCATGACCGGCGAGGGCGGCGTCGTGCTCACGCAGCGCGTGCAGCGCGTCCTTGGCCGCGCGTCGGGCGTCTTCGACGCGGTCGGCGGCATCGACCCGCGCCTCACGCAGGGGGTCGACGACGACACGCACCTCGGCGAGCCGATCGGCGGCGGCGTCGCGTTCGGCGGCGAGCTCGAGGCGGGACGCCTCACCCGACCCGGCGCGCATCGTGTGAGCCGTGATCACCTCGCCGTCGCGGGTGACCACGGTCAGCCGGTCGTCGCCCGTGCCGTCGAGCTGACGACGAGCGGCGCGAGCACGATCCAGATCGTCGGCGATGAGCACGTGGGCGAGCAGGGCGCGCACACCGTGCGGTGCGTCGACGACCTCGCTCGCGGGCACGGTGCCGGCGACTTCGCCGGTGATGGGCAACGCGCTGACCGTGCCCTCGGCGACGACGAGATCGACCAGCGCCCCGGTGCTCACCCCGAGCAGCGTGAATCCGTGCTCGGCGGAGTCGACGAGCACGCCCTCGGCGAGGGGGCCGAGCACCGCAGCGACCGCCGCTTCGTATCCCGCGCGCACATGCACGGCGTCGCCGACGAGCCCGCGCACCCCCTCCGCACCGGATGCCACGATCTCGGCCGCTCCCCCGGTGAGCGAGAGCGCGCTGCTCAGCGCCGCCGCCTTCGCCGTCATGGCATCCGCTTCGCGCTCGGCTGCGTGCAGTCGCTCGCGCAGGGCATCGCGTTCGCCCTCCGCAGCCGTCAGCGTGCGCTGCGCCTCCTCGTACGCGGCCGCGAATTCCGCTGACGATCCCTCCAGAGCATGGGCGTCGTCGATGTCCTCCAGCGCCTGCGCGGCCTCGCGGCGGCGCTGGTGCGCCGCTTCCAGAGCCTGCTCCTGTCGCAGCACCGCGCCGCGGACGGCGGCCAGGGCGGATGCCGCGGCATCCGCGGTGCCGCGCAGCGCGCTGAGGCGCATGTCGTACTGCGACACCAGCGCGCTCTGCTCGGCGATGTCGACGTCGAGGGCGTCGAGCTCGGCGCGCGCGCTCACCACCTCGCGGCTCGCGGCCACCGCTGCATCCTGCGCGTCGCGCAGACCGTCTGAGATGCGAGTGATCTCGTCCTTCGCCTCATCGATGACATCCTGCGTCACGGTGATCGCCGTGACCGCATCGTCGTCGTCGGCACCCAGCAGCGCGAGACGCTGGTTGGCGAGGGTGAAGAGGCTGCGCATGCGGTCCTGCGCCTGCTCGAGGCCGAACGCGATGCCACGCGCCCGATCGACCGCCGCGGAGTTCTGCTGCTGTTCCAGACGCTGGATGCCGGCGCGCACCGTCTCGGCCTGCTCCGAGAGCACCAGACGCTCGGTGTGCCGCTCGTGCTCGGTGCGGGTGTGATCGGCCAGCGCCGAGCGCAGCGCGACGACGTCGTCGGCGAACAGGCGTGCCTTGGCGTCGCGCACCACCGCGGCGATGGTCTGCGCTTCCCGCGCGATCTCGGCCTGCCGGCCCAGCGGCTTGAGCTGGCGACGGATCTCGCCTGCCAGGTCGCTCAACCGCGTGAGGTTGGTCTCCATCGCGTCGAGCTTGCGCACCGTCTTCTCTTTGCGGCGACGGTGCTTGAGGATGCCGGCGGCCTCCTCGATGAAGCCACGGCGCTCCTCTGGCGAGGCCTGCAGCACGGTGTCGAGTCGTCCCTGACCGACGATGACGTGCATCTCACGGCCCAGCCCGGAATCGCTCAGCAGCTCCTGCACGTCGAGCAGGCGACATCCGGAGCCGTTGATCGCGTACTCGCTGGAACCGTTGCGGAACAGGGTGCGGCTGATCGTCACCTCGGCGTACTCGATCGGCAGCGCGCCGTCGCTGTTGTCGATCGTCAGCTGCACCTCCGCGCGTCCCAGCGGTCCGCGAGTGGACGTGCCGGCGAAGATGACGTCCTCCATCTTGCCGCCGCGCAGTGTCTTCGCGCCCTGCTCGCCCATCACCCAGGCGAGTGCGTCGACGACGTTCGACTTGCCCGATCCGTTCGGTCCGACGATGCAGGTGACGCCGGGCTCGAAGACGAAGGAAGTCGGCTGCGCGAACGACTTGAAGCCTTTCAGCGTCAGGCTCTTCAAGTGCATGAGCGCGCCTTCGGGATCGGGGACTTCACGGTTCAGACGCTACCGGAATGCCGACCGTGCGCTCGGATCCCGCGCGGTGTCGCGGGTGGTTGCCGGCAGGCGACACGCCGCACGGGGAAGAAAGTTCTTGACGCCGGCGACGAAATACCGCTAGCGTGACTGCTCGATCACAAGAGAGGAGGTCACCGATGATGATCACGAAGCTCGACGCCTGGTTCCCAGTGTCGCCCGTCTGCGCCCCGAATGGCGCCGCTCCGGTGACCTTCGCCCGTTCTCTCGGCTAGAACCGCACCGCCTCTCCCGATCTCTCAGACGCCTTCGCGGCGTCGGATCGATGATCGTCCTCGCTGTCACTCGCACAGCCGCCCGCCTCGCGGGCTCCGCCCGTCAGCGTCCTGACTCCGGCCGAGCTGAGCCTCGACCGCCCGTCGTGGAACGCTGCGTTCCCGGGCACCGGCGTCGCCGTCCATGGCGACCGCGCCCAGCCACCATCACAGAAAGCGCACACCATCGTGAGCACCGTTCTGCTGTCCGACGATCGACAGCACACCACCATCCACCCGCCGGATACCGAGGGTCGTCAGATCCTCAGCATCCCCGACCACGACGAACTGCGTCGACTCGGCCTCGCCGACCGGCTCGGCTTCCGATTCGGGCTCTGGCTTCTGCAGCGCAGCATCCGGATCCGCGAGAGTGCCGCGCCCCGCACCCCCGAGTTCGACCGTCGTCCGCTTCGTGAGAGCGAAGCGATGGCGCTGCTGGCGTGGGGCCTGCAGCGTCACATGCTGTGAGGATCCGATGACCATCGTCACTCTTCCGAACGGCGCCACCCTGCGTCCGCTCGAGCTTCCGGCCCGAGCGGACGCAGGGCCCACCCCGCTGGTGCGGCGCTACGCCGAGGTGCGCAACACCGTCATCCGCCAGGTCACCGGCCGCGACGACGACGTCGTGCCTGCCGAGTCCCTGCTGCCTCTGCTCCGCAGCGATGCGGACGTGGTGCGCCGGCAGTGGTACATCGAACGCGGGGGCGAGCTGATCGGCTGTGCGCCGCTGAACATTCCCCAGGATGACGGCGACACCATCGCGACCGGCACCATCGCCCTGCTGCGCGAGCACTGGAGCCGCGGGATCGGCAGCGCCGTGCTGAACGTGCTCGAAGAGCATGCCAGGGCGGCGGGCGCGCAGCGGATGCTGTGCTGGGAGGAGCATCACGGCGACGACGGCACCCAGATGCTCCGGTCTCCCACGGGCGTCGGCGCAGTGCCGCGGGATCACGCCGCACGTTTCCTGGATCGGCACGGCTTCCGGCTCGAGCAGGTCGAACGTGCGAGTGAGCTCGCCCTCGATGCAGCAGCCGACCAGCGCATCTCCGCACTGCACGACGCGGCTCTGCGCCACGCCGCCGAATACCGCACCGTGCAGTGGATGCTTCCCACCCCGCCCGAGCACCTCGACGACTACGCATGGCTGAAGTCACGCATGTCGACGGATGTCCCCGACGGGCAGCTGGGTATGCCGGTGGAGGTCTGGGATGCCGAGCGCGTGCGCCGT
This sequence comes from Microbacterium sp. USHLN186, assembly GCF_037145155.1. Classification (NCBI taxonomy): domain Bacteria; kingdom Bacillati; phylum Actinomycetota; class Actinomycetes; order Micrococcales; family Microbacteriaceae; genus Microbacterium; species Microbacterium sp. USHLN186. The sequence goes on along the minus strand of NZ_JBBCYA010000002.1, from coordinate 377,191 downwards.
CATGATGAGCGCTATCTCCGGCGCGGCGCGGCCGTGCTGGTGACCGCCGCCGAGCACATCGCCACACGACGGCTGGTGGCGTTCACCGAGCTGGCGATGTTCGGCGACGACGACACAGCCAAGGGCGACCAGCAGGACACCCTCGTGCTCGCAGAGCACCGCGGGCACCGTCTGGGCACTCTCGTGAAGACCGCCGCGCTGCAGTCGTGGCGGCGCCGGTATCCGCACTCCCCGCGTGTGGTCACCTACAACGCGGAGGACAACCGACCCATGCTCTCGATCAACGAAGCCCTCGGCTTCACCCCCGTCGCCCATGAGGGCGCCTGGCGGAAGGACCTTCTATGAACCCCACCCTCGCACCTCGGTCGACCCCGGCCTCGACGCCGTCGCCGTCGCCGTCGTTCACGATCAGCGAGATGACCGTGCCGGCGACCCTGGACGACGAGGCGGCCGCGGACTTCCTGACGCTCGTCGCCCTCAACAACGCCGTCTGCCTGAGCGACACAGGCCTAGAGGACTTCGCCCGCACGCCCGAGGAGCTGCTGCCGCATCTGCAGGACGGCGTCGACGAGAAGCATCTGACCCTGCTCGCACGCGAGGGGTCGCGCATCATCGGCGCGGTCACCGTCAGTCACGCCACCGCCGAGCCCAGCAGCGCCGAGTTCGATCTCATGGTGCTGCCGCCCGACTGGGGTCGCGGCGTCGAGAATGCGCTGCTGGACGCCGCGGAGGCGCATGCGCGCGCGCTCGGTCGCAAGGTGCTGCAGACGTGGACGCTGCACCGTGCGGATGCCGGGGACCCGGCGCTCGTGCCGCGCACGGGATGGGGTCGCGTGTCACCGACCCCGCACGCGCAGCTGCTGCTCGAGCGGGGATTCACCCTCGAGCAGGCCGAGCGCAACAGCGCCCTCGACCTGCACGCCGACGACGCGCCGGTCGAGCGGATGCTGGCCGAAGCCCTCGCCGCCGCCGGCGACGACTATCGCGTGGTCGAGTGGACTCTGCCAACACCGCCCGAGCTGCGCGACGGCTACGCCTGGGCCCTCTCGCGCATGTCGACGGATGCGCCCAGCGGCGACCTCGAGATCGACGAGGAGGTCTGGGACGCCGAACGGATCGCGCGCCGGGACGCGCGTTTCGTCGACGGCGGCCAGACCGTTTCCGTGGCGGCCGTCGAGCACGTGCCCACCGGAACCCTCGCGGCGTTCAACGAACTCGCCATCGGGGCGGATCCGTCCGGCGTCACCCACCAGTACTGCACGCTCGTATTGAAGGAGCACCGCGGGCACCGGCTGGGACAGATCGTGAAGTGCGCGAACGTGCTGCGCTGGCGAGCGATCGCCCCGCATTCCCCGCGCATCAGCACATTCAACGCCGAGGAGAACCGTCCGATGCTCGACATCAACGAGGCGATGGGCTTCACCCCGGTCTCGTACGCGGGCGCCTGGCAGAAGCGACTGGAGTGATGATCCTCAGCGGCCGTCGATGATCGACATGAATCCCGCGAAGGCGAACAGCCCGGGCACGACATACAGGAAGGCCAGCGTGGCGTACCAGCCGATGGCTCCGAAGAGGGACCACGGTCCCACGCGGCGGTCGCGCATCCTCAGACGCCGTCCCGCCGCGTCGATCCGCCGTTCCGGTTCCACCCAGGTGACAGTGGGGTCTGCCATCACGGCCCGGAACGCGCTGACGGCGGTGGGTTCTCCCTGCCCGGTGACCCGGTCGTCGCGGTAGCGGGCTGCGGCGCGCAACACCACCGGGACGGCGCCGCTGAGGAGTCCGCCGAAGTCCTGCCATGTCTCGGCGCTCGTGAACTCGGCCGCGCCCGGAGCGAAGAAGACCACGGTGTCGTCGACCATCTCGATGTTGAAGGACGCGGCATGGTCGAGGAGCGCAGACATCACATCGGGCGCGAGCAGGTACAGAGCGTCGGTGCCGTAGTCGGCGGGCGCGAAGAGGTGGAAGTGCCGGTCGAAATCACCCTCCAGCGAGATCCGCTGCCCCTGCTCCAGGTGCACGGGGAGCTGCTTCGAGATGCCACCCGCCTTCGCGGAGCCGAGGATCAGGTGCGGGACGGGTGCGGGCAGCCGGAGCATCAGATACTGCCAGTCGTCGCTGGCGGCGCGCTTCGTTCTGAGCTGGCCGAACTCGACGTTCTGCGCGACGAATCGGGGATGGAAGTACGTCGCCGCAGCACCCGTCGTGATCAGGGATCGGAACCGCGCTGCGCGAGTGGAATCGGGCTCGAAGCCGTTGGCGAGCGCAGTCAGGGTCTGACGCCAGCTTGCCATGCGCGAGCGCCGCGACGGCGGCAGCTTCGACCAGCGCCACAGCAGAACGGCGCCACTGCACCAGATCAGGAAGACGACGGTCAGGACCACGATGTCGCGCACATCGACCGCGGTGACCCGGTTGTCCTGAAGCGTGTCTATCCGCACGCCGAGCGTGAACCAGACGATGCAGAGGTACCACAGCATCAGGCAGTGGTTCACGTGCACGATCAGCCGGCGCACCGTCGGCATCCAGCGCGGACGCGCATCGCGGCGAGCCCGGTCGATCGCCGCCGCGACGTCGGGCGCCGGCGCGCTCAGCCATCGCAGATCCATCTCCGCGCCCTGCATCATCAGCGCTTCCGCTGGCAGCGCGGGCAGTAGTGGCTCGACCGGTTCATGAACGCCTCACGACGGATGGGTGTGCCACAGCGCGGGCAGGGCTGCCCGCCCCGGCCGTAGGCGTTCAGGGAATGAGCGAAGTACCCGGCCTGCCCGTTGACGTTGACGTACTGCGCGTCGAAGCTCGTCCCGCCCTCCGCCAGCGCCTTCTCGAGAACGAGACGCACTTCGGCGAGCAGCCTTCGCAGCGCCGACACGGATACCGCGGTGCCGTGCGTCTCGGGGTGGATGCGGGCCGCCCACAGCGACTCATCGGCGTAGATGTTGCCGATACCGCTGACGAGCGTCTGGTCGAGCAGGATTCGCTTGATCGCGCTGCTGCGACGGCGCACCGCGTCGACGAAGGCCTGGTCTTGGAACGCCGGGTCGAGAGGATCGCGCGCGATGTGCGCGACCTGCGAAGGCACCAGCGGGTCGGGTGCGCCGTAGCCACCCGCCGCGTCGTCCGGTGTGGGCAGGAGCGGGTCGACGGCCAGAGAGCCGAAGGTGCGCTGATCGGCGAAGACAATCGCGAGGGCACCGTGCCGGGGATGCTCGATGTGCATCCGGATGCGTTCGTGGCGTTCCGATGCGGCATCCGGTGCGCGCAGCAGTATCTGCCCGCTCATCCCCAGGTGCGCGACCAGCGCCTCGGGCGCCGTCGATTCTTCATCGCTCAACGGCAGCCAGAGGAACTTGCCGCGACGCGCCGCCGCGCGCAGGTCACGGCCCTCCAGTCGCGAGACGAAGTCGGCCGCGCCGCGGGGATGGCGGGTCAGCGCGCGTTCATCGAGCACGTCGACAGCGAGGATGCGGGCATCGGTGACAGCCGGCGCGAGTCCGTGGCGGACCACCTCGACTTCGGGAAGTTCGGGCACCCCGCACTCAGCTCCGCACGTTGAGCAGGCGCCACGCGGTCAGCGCGGCGGCCATCTCGGCGGTCTTCTTGCTGGTGCCGACGCCGGTGGTGTCCAGCTCGCCCACGCGGACCGTGGCGGTGAAGACGCGATTGTGGTCGGGGCCGGCGGACTGGATCGAGTAGACCGGCGGCGCCGCGCCGAGGCGCGCCGCCAGCTCCTGCAGGCTCGTCTTCGGATCCATCGCGGCGCCGTAGCGCTCGGGGTCATCGAGCAGCGGTGCGGTCAGTCGCAGCACCAGATCGGTGGCGGCATCGGGCCCCGCCGAGAGGAACGCGGCGCCGAAGACTGCCTCCATGGTGTCGGCGAGGATCGAGTCCTTGTCGCGACCGCCGGTCTGCTCCTCGCCCCGGCCCAGGCGCAGGTACTGGCCGAGCCCGATACCGCGAGCGACCTCGGCGAGGGCGACCGTCGAGACGACGCTTGCGCGCCGTTTCGCCAGCTGACCCTCGTCGAGGTCGGGGTGCGTCGTGAAGAGCATGACGGTCACCGCGAGCCCGAGCACCGAGTCCCCGAGGAACTCGAGACGCTCGTTGTTCGGGATGCCGCCGTGCTCGTACGCGTAGGAGCGATGCGTGAGAGCCTGCTCCAGCAGCTCGGGATCGATCGCGACGCCGAGTCTCTGCGCCAGCGAGGCCCGCTGCGCGAGGATCTCGGACATGGCGATCCGATCAGATGTCAGCGACCTTGCGGCCCTTGTACTCGAGGAACAGCTCGGTGCCCTGCGAGTCGGTGACGACCTTCGCCTGGTGCGGGCGGCTGTAGACGACCTTGCCGTTCTCGACGGTCTTGACCAGCGCGGGAGCCTCGGCCTTCCACTGCGCGCGACGCGAGCGGGTGTTCGAACGGGAGACCTTGCGCTTCGGGGGGTTACCAGCCATGATCAGCTCTCTTCTTTCTCGGCGGCACGGCTCTCTGCCGCACCGTCCTGGTCTGTGATGTGTCGGAGCGCGCTCCACCGTGGATCGATGGGAGCGGGGCTCTCTGCGCCGGCGCTCTCGGTCAGCTTCTCACCCGTTGTCGGGTCGAGGCCCGGGCAGTCCGGCTGACACACCGGCTGAAATGGAAGCGACAACACGATCGCATCCCTGACCAGAGTTTCAAGATCCACGTGGTCGTCTTGAACCTCGAAGTCAGTTTCTTCCTCACCAGGATACGCGAAAAGCTCCTGGAACTCGACTTCGACAGGCGCAGTGATGTCGGTGAGGCAGCGACCGCACACCCCGGTGTACTGGGAATCGGCGGTTCCGGACGCGAGGATGCCCTCGTGCACCGATTCCAGGCGCACGTCGATGTCGAGCGTCTCACCGGCTTCCACGGCGACGATGCCCTCACCCCATTTCTCGGGAAGGGTCACCTCGAAGCGGTGTTCGCGCATCTCCCCCGGCTTGCGGACGATGTCGCGGACGGGCAGGAAGAAAGGACCGTTCACTCGGGATTTCACCCCGCCATGCTACCCGTCGTCAGATGGACGGGGGCTGAACGGCTAGAGCCCGCGCGCCCCGGTGTCGAGGAACGACGCGACCACAGGTGGCACGAACGGCGACACGTCGCCGCCGAGTGCGGCGACCTGACGCACCAGAGAGCTGGAGACCAGCGCGTGAGCGGGATCGGGAAGGAGGAAGACCGTCTCGATGTCGGCGAGATGCCGGTTCACGATCGCCATGGGGGACTCGTAGGCGACGTCGACCTGCGAGCGGATGCCCTTGACGAGCACACCGGCGTCGACGTCGCGGGCGTAGTCGACGAGCAGGCCCATGCTCCACGACCCGACGATGATGTGGCCCTCGAGGCCCGCCTCAGCGATCGACTGCTCGAGGAGGTTCATCCGCTGCGCGATCGGCAGCATCGCCTCTTTGCCGGGGTTGTGCACCACGAGCACGTGCAGCTCGTCGTAGAGTCGCGCCGCACGGGCGATCACGTCGAGATGCCCGAGCGTTGGCGGGTCGAAGGATCCGGGGACGACGGCGATCCGAGAATTCACTTCGACTCACTCCGTTCGCTCAGTACAGGCACGATCACAGACTATGACACCGCACCCTCAGTTCTTGCTGAGCGCTGCCCGGTCGGCTTCGCTCACACGTCCGGCGATGGCGGTGCGCAGACCGGCGTGATCCACCAGCATCGGATCGTCGCGCAGGATGTCAGCGGCGATGTCGCGGGCGTACGCGATCAGGCCGGCATCCTTCACCACCCGCAGCAGCCGCAGCGAGGACTTCACCCCGGCCTGTGCGGCGCCGAGCACATCACCCTCGCCGCGCAGCTCGAGGTCGACCTCGGCGAGTTCGAAGCCGTCGAGCGTGGCGGCGACCGCCTCCACACGCTCCCGAGCGAGCGAGCCCGCTTCGGCCTCGGTCACCAGCAGGCAGAGTCCGGCATGCTCGCCTCGTCCCACACGTCCGCGCAGCTGGTGCAGCTGCGAGACGCCGAACCGGTCGGCGTCCATGATGACCATCGTCGACGCGTTGGGCACGTCCACACCGACCTCGATGACCGTCGTGGCGATGAGCAGGTCGATCTCTCCGCGGCCGAAGGCGCGCATGACGGCATCCTTCTCGTCCGCGGGCATCTTGCCGTGCAGGACCGCTCGTCGCACGCCGCCGAGCACCGGATGCGTCGCCAGCAGCTGATCCAGCTGGACCACCCCCCAGCGCGGGCCTTTTCCCTCCACGTCGGACGGCTCCGCCTCCGGCGGGGCCTGTTCGACCGCGTCCGCGCTGTCGCTGGTCGTGTCGATCGCGGCGCACACGGCGAAGACCTGGCGCCCCGCGGCGATCTCCTCGGCCGAGCGCGCCCAGACGCGCTGGAACCAGTCGGGGTGCTCGGCCAATGGCGCCACGAAGGTCTTGATGCCGGCGCGTCCGGCGGGCATCGATCGGATCACCGACGTGTCCAGGTCGCCGAACACGGTCATCGCGACCGTACGAGGGATGGGCGTCGCGGTCAGCACCAGGGCGTGCGGGGCGGTCCCCTTCGCGCGCAGCGACTCGCGCTGCTCGACGCCGAACCGGTGCTGCTCGTCGACGACGACGAGCGCGAGATCGGCGAAGGTGGTCTTCTCGGACAGCAGCGCGTGGGTGCCGATCACGATGAGCGATTGACCGGATGCCACGCGCAGCGCGGCCTTGCGCCGCGCCGGTGCGCTCATCTGACCGGTCAGCAGGGTGGGGATCAGCTCGGCCGACATGTCGGGCCCGAGCATCTTCGTGATGGAGCGGAGATGCTGCGCGGCGAGCACCTCCGTGGGGGCGATGAGCGCCGCCTGCCCGCCCGACTCGGCCGTCTGCAGCATGGCCCGCAATGCGACGAGGGTCTTTCCCGAGCCGACCTCGCCCTGGATGAGCCGGTTCATCGGCCGCTCGGCCTCGAGGTCCGCGGCGATCTCGGCCCCCACCCGCTGCTGGTCGGCGGTGAGCGTGAACGGCAGCGTCGCGTCGAAGCGCTCCAGCAGTCCGCCCGGACGTGCCGCACGCGGTGCCGCGGTGAGAGAGCGCACCCGCACGCGCTGCTGCAGAAGAGCGGCCTGCAGCACCAGTGCCTCGTGCATGCGCAGGGTGCGCACGGCCGGGTCGATGTCGGCGCGGCGGCGCGGCCGGTGGATGCTCTCGAGTGCCTCGCGTGCCGTGAGCAGCCCCTCCCGCGCCCTGATATCGGCGGAGAGCGGATCCGGCACCTCATCGAGCCGGTCGAGCACCGCCCCGATGAGCTTGGCGATCTGCCAACTCTGCATCGCCGAGGTCGCCGGATAGATCGGGATGGGCACGTCCTGCAGGGCATCCGCTTGCCGGTATGCGGACTCGCTGTCATCGAAGAGCTGGTAGTCCGGATGCGCGAACTGCACCGTGTCCTTGAACTTGCCGACCTTGCCCGAGAAGATTCCGCGGCGGCCGACCGCGAGCTCCTTCCTGCGCCACTCCGCCTGCGCGAGGTTCTTCGCGAAGAACGTCAGCGACATGCGCCCCACCCCGTCGCCGATGATCACCTCGAGCATCGCGCCGCGACGGTTGCGCATCTCGCGTGCGGTGGCCGAGAGGACCTCGGCGACGATGGTGACCGTCTCGCCGATCGGCAGCTCCAGGATCGGAGTCAGCTCTCCACGGTCGGCATAACGGCGCGGGTAGTGTCCGAGCAGCTCTCCCACCGTCTGCATGCCGAACGCGCGCGCGAGGGTCTTAGCCGTTGATGCCCCGGCGGCTGTCGTCAGCGGCGTGTCGAGCTCGAAGGACATGCTCCGAGTCTAGGCAGGGCCGGGGACGCCGCTGATCGTGTCGTATCGTGATCGGGTGACGAGGATCATCGCAGGCGCTGCGCGAGGGGCGCGACTGGACGTCCCCGGAGCAGGCACCCGTCCGACCAGCGACCGAGTGCGGGAATCGCTCTTCGGTGCGCTGGAATCGATGGATGCGCTGCACGGGGCGCGGGTGCTCGACCTGTACGCCGGCAGCGGTGCGCTCGGGCTGGAAGCGCTGAGCCGAGGCGCGGAAGGTGTCGACCTCGTCGAGATCTCGCGCTCGGCCGCGAACACGGCCGGGCGCAACGCGGCGGTCGTCGCCAGGGCGATGGCGGCGGCCACAGCGGCGAAGGTGCATCAGAGCGCGGTCCGTGCCTACCTCTCCCGGGCGCAGGGACCCTACGACCTCGTCTTCACCGACCCGCCCTACGACCTCGACGACGCGGCGATGACCGCTGACCTCGTCGCGCTGAGACCGCTGCTCTCGGCAGACGCGGTGGTGGTCATCGAGCGCGGCAAGCGTTCGACGCCGCCGGACCTGGCAGCAGCGGGCCTCGCGCTGCTGCGCGAGAAGACCTACGGCGACACGCGGGTGTGGTGGGCGGAACCGGCGTGAGTGAGAGCGCTCAGCGCGCGTGATCCCAGTCCCGGTACGGGTCCCACCCCGTCTCGGTGACTGGATCGCCATCGAGCAGCACCGGTGCGCCGGAGCGCGGGATCACGGTGCCGATGCGCGTGAAGCCGGCGGGCAGGTCGCTCGAGGGGAATGCCGCCAGCAGGCCGTGATCCTCTCCCCCGCCCAGCGCCCTGCCCCGATCGCCGCCGAATGCCAGCGCATCCAGCGCGGACCCCGAGAAATCGATCGTTACGTCGGACGCATCGGCGAGGCGGGACGCATCGAGCGCGAGCCCATCGGAGACGTCCATCATCGCGGTCGCCCCGGCATCCGCCGCCAGCGGGCCGAGCCGCAGAGGCGGCTCGGGGCGCAGCTGACGATCGAGCGCCCGCTGCTGTAAGGGATCCAGACTCGCGCGGTCGGCGGGAACGGGCACCGCACCGCGGCGGAACCGTCCAAAAAGCAGGCCGAGGCCGGCGGCGGCCACCCCCAGCTCGCCGGCGAGGGCGACGATATCCCCCGCTCGCGCACCGGATCGGGTGACCGCGACGCGTCCGCCGAGGTCGCCCAGCGCGGTCACCGCGATCAGCAGCAGCTCGGAGACGGTGAGATCCCCGCCGACGACCGAGCAGCCAGGGGCGAGCTGCGCACAGCATTCCCGGATGCCGTCGGCCATGGCCTCGATGAACGACAGTCGGGTGTCGGCCGGCACCGCCAACGAGACGAGGAGCGCCGTGGGCACGGCGCCCATCGCAGCGATGTCGGAGAGGTTGACGGCTGCCGCCTTCCAGCCCAGGTCGTAGCCGCTCGACCAGGCGAGGCGGAAGTCCGGCCCCTCCACCAGAGTGTCGGCGCTCGCGACCACCGCGCCCGACGGCGTGGCGAGCACAGCCGCGTCGTCACCGGGGCCGAGCAGCGTGTGCGACGCCGGCGCCGTGCGCGCCAGGATGGCCCGCAGCACCGCTCCCTCGCTGAGATCGCCGATGTGCGGGTCGTCGTTCGGAGCGGATGCCATGGCGACAACGGTAGCCTGGAAACATGCTGCGCCGTTTCGCCCTGATCTGCTGCGCGGTGTCGCTGCTGGTGCTCACCGGATGCTCCACGACCGTCGCGCTCACGCCCGCGCCGGACGCGAACAATCCGCTGTGCGCCGAGGTCAGCGTGCGTCTGCCGAAGAGCGTGGCCGAGCAGGACAGACGCTGGACCGACGCGCAGGCGACCGGGGCGTACGGGACGGATGCCGGCACCAGCGTGATCGTCACCTGCGGTGTGAAGGTGCCCGGCCCCACGGCGGAGCTGCAGTGCGTGACGCTCGAGGGCATCGACTGGCTGGTCGACGACTCCGAGGCTCCGCGCATGCGGATGACCACCTACGGGCGCGACCCCGCCGTGCAGGTCTTCGTCGACACGTCCGTGGTCAGCGCGAACCGGGTGCTCGCCAACAGCGGCATCGTCTCGGGCGTGCGGATGATCCCCGCCACGAGCGCCTGCACGGCGCCCGACGAACTGCCGGAATAGCCCTTCAGCGGCGCAGCCCGCCCTCGATCAGCTCCGAGATCAGCTCGCTGTAGCTGAGCCCGGATGCGATCCAGCACTTCGGGAACATCGAGATCGGGGTGAACCCGGGCATGGTGTTCAGCTCGTTGACGACGATCTCGCCCTCGGCCGTGAGGAACACATCCACGCGTGCGAGACCCTTGCCGTCCACCGCCTCGAAGGCCCGCACGCCCACGCGCTGCACGGCTGCGATCTGCTCCTCGTCCAGCGCGGCGGGGCAGACCACCTCGACACCCTCTCCGCCGAGGTACTTGCCCTCGAAGTCGTAGAAGCCGCGCGAGGTGAGGACGATCTCGCCGGGCAGCGAGGCGCGCACGCCCTCCGCGCCCTCGAGGATGGCCACCTCGATCTCACGGCCGACGATGCCGGTCTCGACGAGCACCTTCTCGTCCTCCGCGAACGCGACCTCGAGCGCGGCATCCAGCTCGCCGAGATGAGCGACCTTCGACACCCCGACGCTGGAGCCGGCTCGCGCGGGCTTGACGAACACCGGCATGCCGAGCTCGGCGATGGCCGCGCGCAGCCGAGCGGAATCGGCGCGCCACGCCCGCTCGCGCACGGTCACCCAGGGCGCGACAGCGATGCCGTCGGCTTCGAGCGCGACCTTCATGAAGTGCTTGTCCATGCACATCGCCGAATCCAGCACCCCTCCGCCGGCATAGGGCAGCTCGAGGGTGTCGAAGTAGCCCTGGATGGTGCCGTCCTCGCCGTGCGCGCCGTGCAGGATCGGCAGCACGACGTCCACCTCGCCCAGCTGCACGAGCGAGCCGTCGGGGGCCACCACGCGCAGCATCCGGTCCCCGCCGGCCTCGGGCCATCGGATCCGGGTGCCGTTGTCGACCACCTCGGGCATGCGGGCGGCGTCGAGGGCGAACTTCTCGGGATCATCCTGCTCGAGCACGAACGCGCCCTCGCGGGTGATGCCGACCGGGATCACCGCGTAGCGGTCACGGTCGATCGCCGCCAGCACTCCGCCCGCCGTTGCGGAGCTGATCGAATGCTCGCTGGAACGCCCGCCGAAGAGCACCACCACCGTCTGCTTGTCCATGATTGGTCCTCTCCTCCTGCGGAGTGTCGTCGTCGGTGGTCAGGTGAGGGGCGATGTCACGAGGATCCATCCGCCCGTCGAGCACCATCTTCACCTGCTGCACGATGGGCATGTGCACCTCGGACTCGTGTGCGAGCTGCAGCACCGGAGCGACCGATGCGAGTCCCTCGGCGGTCTGCTGCATCTGCTTCACGACATCCTGGAAGCTGTAGCCCTGACCGAGCAAGCGGCCCGCGGTGTTGTTGCGGCTCAGCGGCGACTGGCAGGTCGCGATGAGATCACCCAGGCCCGCGAGTCCCTGCAGGGTCTCCGGGCGCGCGCCGTTCGCCACGGCGAAGTCGGTCATCTCGACCAGACCTCGGGTGATGATCGACGCCTTGGTGTTCTCACCGTAGCCGACCCCGTCGACGATGCCGATCGCGACGGCGATGAGGTTCTTCAGCACGCCGCCGAACTCGGTGCCGATGACGTCGGTGTTCACGAACGAGCGGAAGTAGCTGTTGCGCGCCGTGCGCGCCACAGCGTCCGCGGTCTCCTGGCTGTGTGAGGCGATCACCGCGGCCGTGGGCTGCTCGCGTGCGATCTCGAGCGCGAGGTTCGGGCCGGATGCGACGGCGATGAGATCTGGGTCGCAGCGCAGCTCCTGCTCGATGACCTGACTCATCCGCAGCCCAGAGGAGCGCTCGACGCCCTTCATCAGACTGACGACCCGCACGTCGCGCCCAGCGAGCAGCGGTCGCAGCGCTTTCAGGTTCTCACGCAGAGTCTGGCTGGGCACCGAGAGGTACACCTGCTCGGCGCCCTCGAGCGCCAGTGCGAGCTCGTGGGTCGCCTGCATCGTGCGTGGCAGGTTGACCCCGGGCAGGTACTTCGAGTTGCGCTTCGCTTCGCTGATCTCATGGGCGAGCTCGGGACGGCGGGCCCACATCGTCACCTGCGCTCCGCCGTCGCAGAGCACCTTGCCGAAGGTGGTCCCCCAGCTTCCGGCGCCGATCACCGCGGCCCGGGTGCCTGAGGGCTGCGGCGTTCGCTTATGGATCAAGGCGCCCCGTCTCCTTCTGCCCGTGCTCGGCGGGGTTCCAGCGCTTCGCGGGCGCCTTCTCGTCGCGCAGCTGCTCGAGCAGCGCGGTGATGGCGGCCATGAGTCGCTCGGTGGCCTCGGCGAGCACGCCGGGCTCACCCGCGCGTCCGCGCAGGTCCGACAGGTCCACGGGGTCGCCGAACACGACGCGCACCGGCTTGCGGAGCGGCCAGAGGCTGAGGCCCTTCTGATATCGAGCCATGATGGCCTGAGTGCCCCAGTGCGCCACGGGGATGAGCGGGATGTCGGCGGTGAGCGCCAGACGCACCGCGCCGGACTTGCCGCGCATCGGCCACATCTGCGGGTCGCGCGTGAGGGTTCCCTCCGGGTACACGATCACGCCCCGGTCGTTCTCGACGAGCTCTCGCGACGCGGCGAGGGTCTGCTTCGCGGCCGACGCCGACGAGGTGCGCGCCACCGGGATCATGCCGGTGCGCCGCAGCACCCAGCCGAGCACCGGCACGCGGAACAGGCTGTCCTTGGCCATGAAGCGCGGCAGGCGCCCGGTGCGGTACACCGCGATCGCCACGATGAGCGGATCGAACTCGGAGTAGTGGTTGGGGGCGAGCACGAACGGCCCCTTGCGGGGCAGCTTGTGCGCGTCGGCGACCGTGATCTTCGCCAGCAGCGAGACGAGCGGGATGACGATCACCGCGAGCGGCCAGAAGAGGCTGGGGCGGCTCCGTTCGGAGGCGGGCATCACGTCACCGGACGACGTCGAAGTCGGCGCCCAGCGCGCGCAGCTTGTCGAAGAACTTCTCGTAGCCGCGGCTGAGGATGTCGACGCCCGAGACCTGCGACTCGCCCTGCGCGGTCAGCGCCGCGATCACGTGGCTGTAGCCGCCTCGCAGGTCGGGGACCACGATGTCGGCGGCGTACAGCGGAGTAGGGCCGGTGATCACCGCGGCCTGCTCCAGCTCGCGTCGGGCAACCCGTCGCGGACCGTTCTGCAGACCGTGCGGGTGCACCTCGATGTCGGCGCCCATCTTGACCAGCGCCTGTGTGAACCCGAAGCGGTTCTCGTACACCGTCTCGTGCACGATCGAGCGCCCGTGGGCCTGCGTGAGCGCCACGATCAGCGGCTGCTGCCAGTCGGTCATGAACCCGGGGTGCACGTCGGTCTCCACCGTCACCGGCTTGAGCTCGCCGGCACGGCGGAACAGGATGCCGTCCTCCTGCACATCGAACCAGCCGCCGGCCTTGCGGAACACGTTGAGGAACGTCAGCATCTCCTGCTGCTTCGCGCCGCCGACGAAGATCTCCCCGTCAGTGGCCAGCGCAGCACACGCCCAGGACGCGGCCTCGTTGCGGTCGAAGATGCACCGGTGGTCGTAGCCGCGCAGCGTCTGGACGCCCTCGATGAGGATCACGCGGTTCGGCTCGTACGAGATGATGGCGCCCATCTTCTGCAGCACCGCGATGAGATCCATGATCTCGGGCTCGATGGCGGCGTTGAGCAGCTCGGTGACGCCCTGCGCGCGCACCGCCGTCAGCAGCACCTGCTCGGTGGCGCCGACGCTGGGGTAGGGCAGGTGGATCTTCGCGCCCTTGAGTCCCTGCGGGGCCGAGAGGCGGATGCCGTTGGGCTGCTTCTCGACGACGGCGCCGAACTTGCGCAGCGCGTCCAGGTGGAAGTCGATGGGCCGGTCGCCGATGCGGCATCCACCGAGGTCGGGAATGAACGCCTGCCCGAGACGGTGCAGCAGCGGTCCGCAGAAGAGGATGGGAATGCGCGACGCACCGGCGTGCGCGTCGATCTCCTCGTAGTGCGCGGACTCCACCATGCTGGGGTCGAGCACGAGCGAACCGGGCTCGTCGCCCTCGGTCACGGTCACACCGTGCACCTCGAGCAGCGAGCGCACCACGGCGACGTCGCTGAGGTCGGGGACATCGCGCAGCGTGCTGGCGGTCTCCCCGAGCAGGGTGGCGACCATCGCCTTGGTGGCGAGGTTCTTCGCGCCCTTCACATCCACGCGTCCGCGCAGCGGTCTGCCGCCACGGATCGCGAGGACGGATCCGGCGACAGCCGGAGCCTGGTCGACTACAGCAGCTCGTGGCGGTGTCGTCATTCGGACCTCATCTTCATCGGGACATCGTGGCGTTCGCCGCGATGTCTGCGTCTCTCACGGCGGATGCCGCGGGGCTCAGGGCCCCCGGCCCACGACTTCCGGTTCCTAGCGGACCGGGAGTGTGCGTGGCCGCCACGATTCGCGACGGGCCTCGAACTGCGCGATCTTGTCCTCATTGCGCAGCGTGAGCCCGATGTCATCGAGCCCTTCGAGGAGCCGCCATCTAGTGTAATCGTCGATCCCGATGGGCGCCTGGAAGACGGGCTCCGCGCCGGCATCCGATTCGCTGTCGCCCCCCGAGACTGCGGGCACCGTCACCGTGCGCGCTTCGAGGTCCACGGTGATCGCGCGTCCGGGCTGCTCGTCGATCAGCTGCCAGATCCGTTCGATGTCCGCGTCGTCGACGGTCGCGGCCAGCAGGCCCTGCTTTCCGGAGTTGCCGCGGAAGATGTCGGCGAAGCGCGACGACAGGACGACCTTGAAGCCGAAATCGCGCAGCGCCCACACCGCGTGCTCACGGCTGGAGCCGGTGCCGAAGTCGGGGCCGGCGACGAGCACGGACGCGCCCAGGAAGGGTGCCTGGTTGAGCACGAACTGCGGATCCTGGCGCCAGCCGTGGAACAGCGCGTCCTCGAAACCGGTCTTCGTGACCCGCTTGAGGAAGACCGCGGGGATGATCTGATCGGTGTCGACGTTCGAGCGCTTCAGGGGCGCTGCGATTCCGGTGTGCGTGGTGAACTTCTCCATCAGATGCTCCCCTCCAGGTCTGCGGGGCTCGAGAGGGTGCCGCGGATGGCGGTCGCCGCCGCGACCAGCGGCGACACCAGGTGGGTGCGGCCGCCCTTGCCCTGGCGTCCCTCGAAGTTGCGGTTGGATGTCGACGCGCAGCGCTCCCCCGGCGCGAGCTGGTCGGGGTTCATACCCAGGCACATGGAGCATCCGGCGAAGCGCCACTCGGCGCCGAACGCCTCGACGATCTTGTCGATGCCCTCGGCTTCGGCCTCCAGGCGCACGCGGGCGGAGCCCGGGACGACCATGACGCGCACGCCGTCGGCCTTCTTCTTGCCGTCGATGATCGATGCGAAAGCGCGCAGGTCCTCGATCCGGCTGTTCGTGCACGAGCCCATGAAGACCGCATCCACGCGCACATCCTTCAGCGGCGTGCCCGGCGCGAGGTCCATGTACTGCAGCGCCCGCTCGGCGGCGGCGCGCTCGTTCACGTCGTCGAAGTCAGCCGGATCCGGCACCGACGCCGACAGCGAGCTGCCCTGACCGGGGTTGGTGCCCCAGGTGACGAACGGCTCGAGCTCGTCGGCGTCGATGAACACCTCGGCGTCGAAGGTCGCGCCCTCGTCGGTCGGCAGGGTGCGCCAGTACGCGACGGCATCCTCCCAGTCCTGCCCCTCGGGGGCGTGCGGCTTGCCCTTCACATAGGCGAAGGTCGTTTCGTCGGGGGCGACCATGCCCGCGCGGGCACCGGCCTCGATCGACATGTTGCAGATGGTCATGCGCCCCTCCATCGAGAGGGCCCGGATAGCGCTCCCGCGGTACTCGAGTACGTAGCCCTGTCCCCCGCCGGTGCCGATCTTCGCGATTACGGCGAGGATGATGTCCTTCGCGGTCACCCCTGGACGCAGCGTGCCCTCGACGTTGATCGCCATCGTCTTGAAGGGCTTCAGCGGCAGCGTCTGCGTGGCCATGACGTGCTCGACCTCGCTGGTGCCGATGCCGAGCGCCATCGCGCCGAAGGCGCCGTGGGTGGAGGTGTGCGAGTCGCCGCAGACGACCGTGATGCCGGGCATGGTCAGCCCTAGCTGCGGGCCGACGACGTGCACGATGCCCTGTTCCGCGTCGCCGAGCGAATGCAGCCGCACCCCGAACTCCTCGGCGTTGCGACGCAGCGTCTCGATCTGCGTGCGGCTGGTGAGGTCGGCGATCGGCTTGTCGATGGCGAGGGTCGGCGTGTTGTGGTCCTCGGTCGCGATAGTGAGGTCGAGCCGGCGCAGCGGGCGACCCTCTGCGCGCAGCCCGTCGAACGCCTGTGGGCTGGTGACCTCGTGCACGAGGTGCAGGTCGATGTAGATGAGGTCCGGTTCGCCGTTCTCGCCCTTCACGACGAGGTGGTCGTCCCAGACCTTCTCGGCCAGGGTGCGCGGCGTGGTGCTGCTGGTCATGCGGTGTGTTCCTTTGATGGCTCGAAGGGTCGGCCCATGAGCGACTCCGCGACGAGGAAGGCCTAGATCGAGGTCCCGTCGCGGCTGCTAAGAAGAAGAACCACCCGCCGCATGCCGGTCAGTTTACATGGCGCCGCCAGCCCTCCCCGCGCGATGTTTCACACAGCGGAACAGCACCTCATCGCTCGATCGCCTCGCGCTTCTCGCGTCGTGACGCCACGAGGCTGGAGATGGTCGCGACGGCCATCGAGGCGAAGATGACCCCGAGCGAGACCCAGTTGTTGATGTCGGGAGCCCATTCGATGGGCTGGCCGCCGTTGATGAACGGCAGCTCGTTCTCGTGCATGGCGTGCAGGATCAGCTTCACGCCGATGAAGGCGAGGATGAACGCCACGCCGTAGTGCAGATAGCGCAGCCGGTCGAGCAGGTCGCCGAGCAGGAAGTAGAGCTGGCGCAGACCCATCAGCGCGAACAGGTTCGCGGTGAAGACGATGAAGGGGTTCGTTGTGACGCCGAAGATGGCGGGGATGGAGTCGACCGCGAACATCAGGTCGGTGACACCGAGCGAGACGAACACGATGAGCATCGGGGTGAAGATCTTGCGGCCGGCCACGACCGTGCGCAGCTTCGGGCCGTCGTACTCATCGCTGATCGGGATCACACGTCGGATCTGGCGGACGATGAAGTTCTCGGTCTTCGCGTCGTCCTGCTCCTTGTCGGGCATCGCCTGGCGCACCGCGGTGAAGACGAGGAAGGCGCCGAAGACGTAGAAGATCGGACTGAGATGTTCGACCGCGGCGCCGACGATGATGATGAAGATGGCCCGCAGCACCAGCGCGATGATGATGCCCACCATCAGCGCCTCCTGCTGGTAGCGTCGCGGCACCGAGAACTGCGTCATGATCAGCACGAAGACGAAGAGGTTGTCGATCGAGAGGCTGTACTCCATCGCCCAGCCGGTGAGGAAGTCGAGCGACGCCCTCGTATCGCCGATGAAGAACAGCGTCGCGGCGAAGACGAGCGCCAGGGCCACGTAGAACGCGACCCAGAGGCCCGACTCCTTCGTGGACGGGATGTGCGGGCGCTTGAGGATGAGCAGGAGGTCCGCGATGAGGATCACGGTGAGCACGATGAGGGAGGTTACTTCGAACCAGACGGGAATCAAGGGCTGACGCCTTTCGGAGGGTGCGGTGAACGCCGAAAGTCTCTCCCCGCATGTGTGGCATGCCCCGCGCGGCCGGAGCAGCTTTGATGGTGCTCGTGATGACGATCCGCGCGATGTCGGGATACTCCCCCTCGCTGCAACGATGCTATCGGATCCTGAGACGATCTCGTCCTTCCCGACACTCATGTGATGAGAGACACTCTGACAAGCGACGGTGATCGGAACGGAGATGCCGGTGAGCACGCAGGACCGCGAGTGGACGACACGGGCGGCGTCCGGTGACCAGGACGCCTTCCGATCGATCTATCGCGCCTACGCCCGGGCCGTGTACTGGATCGCGCACGGCATCCTCGACTCGCCGGCGGATGCCGAGGATGTCATGCAGGAGACGTTCGTCGTGGCGTGGCGGAAACTGCCCGGGTTCGAGCTGCTCGGCGAGTCGCTGCTGCCGTGGCTGACCACGATCTGCCGCTTCCAGGCGGCGAATCGCCTGCGCGTGCTGCGGCGCGACCGCTCGCACACCTCCGCCGGCCTGGATGACGCCCTGCCCGCCGCGGTGAGCGTGGAGGACCAGGTCATCTCGGCCGCGCTCGCGGAGCGCATCGCCGCTGAAGTCGGACGCCTGGACGAGATCGATCGGCGCATCTTCCGGTTGTGCGCCGTCGACGGCTACGCGTACCAGGCGGCTGCTGCCGAGCTGGGCGTGAGCCACGCGGTGGTCCGCAACCGTCTCTCCCGGGTGCGCTCGCGACTGCGCGGCGCCGTAAAGGAAGCGAGAGACGCATGAGTGGGAACAGCGCACTGCCGCCGCTGAGCGACGAGAGCATCGCGCGCATCGAGCGAGCCGTCTTCGACAGGATCGCCGACGAGAAGCGACCCCGCACGACGGCCCCTGTGCGGCATCCACGACGTCGCGCGTGGCTGACCGGGCTGGGCGTCGCCGCCGCGTTCGTGGCGGGCGCACTCATCGCCCCACCGCTGCTCGATGGCGTCGGCCCGGGCGGGCCCGCCTCCGTACAGTATGACGGGGCCGGCTCGACCGGGTTCGACCCCTCGATGGGCCAGCCGGAGACCGCCGACGGCGGAGCGGACTCGGGCGGAGCGGACTCGGGCGATTCGACCTCGGGAGGGATGGTGGCTCCGCGCGACGACCCGGGAGCGAAGGGCGCGGACGCGCCGATCGGCTCCGTCGACGATGCTCGCGAGATCATCACGACCGCCCAGACGAGTCTGCGCGTGAAGTCCGTCGCCCGGGCGGCGGATGCGATCACGACGCTCGCCGCCGAGCACGGCGGGTACGTGGAATCCTCGTCGCTGGGGCTCGACCCGGATGCCGGCGACATCGCCCCCGAGGAGCCGCGCCGTGCGGGCGAGGGGCGGATCGGCATCCGGATCCCCGCCGCCGACCTCGAGAAGGTGCTGACCGCGCTCGCGGATGAGGGCGAGATCCTGCGCTCATCGATCTCGCGAGACGATGTCACCGCGACGGCTGTGGACCTGCGGGCGCGCATCGACGCGGCGCGCACGTCGGTGAAGCGCCTGACCGAGCTGATGGGCAAAGCAGGCTCGGTGGGCGATCTGCTCTCCGCCGAATCGGCGCTCAGTGAACGGCAGGCGCAGCTGGAGAGCTACGAGCAGCAGCTGAAGAGCCTGGATGAACAGGTGTCGATGTCCGCGATCCAGATCGAGCTGACCGAGCAGACCACCCCGGCGGTGGCTGACCCGGCGGGCTTCGGCGATGGCCTGCTGGCCGGCTGGAACGGTCTCGTGGCGGGGCTGAACGGCCTCGTCATCGTCGTCGGCTTCCTGCTGCCCTGGCTGGCGATCGCGGCGGTCGCGCTCACTGCGATCTGGCTCGTGCGCCGCCGCCGACTTCGCGTCGCACAGCGGGGAGATACAGAATCCGCGTGATTCGGGGGTATACAAGAAACCTTGTGGAGCGGATGAGCCAGCCCTAGCGTTGCCGACGTGGAAGAGATCTCCGTCATCACCGCCGTGCACCACCCCCTGCGCCGTCGAATCGTCGATCATCTGCTGCTGCACGAGACTGCGCAGGTCGGCGTGCTCGCCCGTGCACTGGACGCACAGGTGGGAAGCATCAGCCATCACCTTCGGATGCTGCAGCGCGCGGGCGTCGTCGAGCAGGTCGCCGATCCGGCGGGCGACCGGCGCACGAGCTGGTGGCGGCTGGTGCGGCGCTCTCTGAGCTGGTCGAGCAGAGACTATGCAGGCTCCCCTGCCGATGCCTATCTGGCCCGAGAGGCGCAGCGACTGAACCTCAGGCATCAGCTGGAGCGGCTGCAGCAGTGGAACCGCGTCAGTGAGAGCAGCCAGGTCGAGGCGTTCAGCACCGATGCGCTCACCTGGGCGACCGCCGAGGAGCTGATCGAGTTGCAGCAGCGAGTCTCCGCGACCGTCGATGCGTGGCGAGCGGGCATCGACCGGGAAGATGGCAGACCTCGGATGCCGGTGTTCTTCTTCGCCTACGGCTTTCCCACGGAGGTCTGAGGTGTCGGCTGCGGATGCCGTGATGGTGCGCGTGCCGCCGCCGTTCCGGCGGGATGCGACAGTGCAGACGTGGCTGGTGGTGAAGGCGCTCTCCGACGCCGGAGATGCGGTGTGGACGATCGCCGTCGCGTGGACCGCCGTGCAGATCGCGTCTCCGGCTGTGGCCGGACTCGTGGTCGCCGCCGGGACGATCCCGCGTGCGCTCATCCTGCTGGTCGGCGGGGCGGTGGCCGACCGTGTGGATGCTCGGCGGATGATGCTGCTGTTCAACAGCTTGCGGGTGCTCGCGCTGGTGGTGGCGGCGAGCTGGATTCTCATGACGGGGCCCACCGTGATGATTCTTCTGATCGCCACGGTCGCCTTCGGGATCTGTGACGCCTTCTACGAGCCGGCCGCCGGAACGATCCCGCGGCAGCTGGTGCGGCCGGCGGACCTTCCGGTGTACTCAGCGCTCAGCCAGACCCTCAGCCGGCTCGGGACGATGGCGGGCGCAGCAGTGGGCGGCTTCCTGGTCGCGTGGATGGGGATGCCGGGCAGCGCCGCCACCGACGCGGTGACGTTCTCGATCGTCATCGCATTCATCGCGATCTGGCTGCGCCCGCGCTTCGCGCTGCCACGCAGCGGAAGCGACGCTTCGGTGCTTCAGGGCGTGGCATCCGGCTTCCGCCATCTCGGCAACGATTCGACGACTCGCACGCTCGTCATCGCGCTGTCTGGACTCAATCTCGCGGTCGGTCCGGCACTCGCCATCGGTCTGGCGCTGCAGGCGAGGCACAACGGCTGGGGCGCCGCCTCGGTCGGCCTCTTCGAGGCGCTCGTCGGCGCGGGAGCGATGATCGGCGCCCTCGCCGTGGTGCGCCGGCGTCCGCGTCATGAGGCGATCGGAGCGTTCTGGTCGCTCGTCGTCCAGGGGTTCGGCATCGTCCTGCTCGGCGTCGGCGCACCGGGGGTGGTGGGCGTCGGCTGCGTGATCATCGGCCTCACCGCCGGCTTCGCCTCGGTGCTGCTGGGGGCCACCTTCGCGGCGACGGTCGCCCCCGACTATCTCGGACGCATGTCGTCGATCACCCGGCTGGGCGACGACTGCTTGATGCCCGTGGCCATGGCGGCGTTCGGTGCGCTGGCCGCCGTGCTGCCGCTCTGGGTGCCGTTCGCGCTGTACGGCAGTGCACTCGCGCTGCTCATGGTGATCCCGCTGCGCAATCCGCGCCTGCGCGCGATCGCACTGCGTGAGCAGAGCGCGGTGACGCAGGGTGCAGAGGCGAGGGCATAAGCCATGCCGGCTCACCGTGGAAGCCCCTGCTGCCGGATCGCACCAATCGGTAGCTTTCCGGAATGACAGCACAGTTCTCCCCCCGGCGGGCGATCGTCACCGCATCCGACTCCGGCATCGGCGCGGCCACCGCGCTCGCGCTCGCCGAGGCCGGCATGGACGTCGGCATCACCTGGCACAGCGATGAGGAGGGCGCAGAGGCGACCGCCGACGGCGTGCGCGAGCGCGGCCGACGCGCGGTCGTGACGCGCTTCGACGCGACGCGCCTCGACGAGGTGTCCGCAGTGATCGACGGGCTCGCCGATGAGCTCGGCGCGCTGGATGTATTCGTGAACAATGCCGGAGCGAGCACGGCGCGACCCTTCCTCGAGGTGCCGCTGGCCGAGTGGCGCGAGACCGTCGCGTTGAACCTGGACGGCGCGTTCGCGGGGCTGCAGACGGCAGCGCGGCGCATGGTGCACGCCGGCAACGGCGGACGGATCATCGCCGTGACCAGCGTGCACGCTCATCAACCGCGCGTGGGGCTGGCCGCCTACATCGCGGCGAAGCATGGTCTGTCCGGCCTGATCAAGACCATGGCACAGGAGCTGGGTCAGCACGGCATCACCGCGAACGCTGTGGCGCCCGGCGAGATCGCCACGGCCGCAAGCGGGCGCGATTCGGAGGACGCCGACCGCACGCATCGACCGGGCGTGCCTCTGGCGCGCCCGGGCAAGGCCGAAGAGGTCGCTGCCGTGATCGCCTTTCTCGCGTCGCCCGAGTCGAGCTACGTGACCGGCGCGGACTGGACCGTGGACGGCGGGATGCTGCAGATGGGACCGCAGGCCGGCTCGCACCTGATGGATGACGGGTGGCGCGAGGGCTGAGCCCTTCAAGACGTCAGAAGGCCCTCCGATATTGGAGAGCCTTCTGACTGTCGGTGACCCCAGCGGGATTCGAACCCGCGTTACCGCCGTGAGAGGGCGGCGTACTAGGCCGCTATACGATGGGGCCGTCACTGCAACCGTTCAAGTATGCCATGTCGCATCCGGCCGACCAAATCGAGCGGACACCGACGAAGAAGGCCCTCCGATCGCTCGGAGGGCCTTCGTGTCGCTGTGACCCCAGCGGGATTCGAACCCGCGTTACCGCCGTGAGAGGGCGGCGTACTAGGCCGCTATACGATGGGGCCGTCCGACCCGTGGGGGTCGTGCTGGCAACCGTAGAAGTCTGTCACGACCGGGCGAGCGTTGCCAAATCCGCGCCCCGCGGCCGTCGATCACGGGCGTGTCGGATGCCAGGGCTTGCCTGCAGCGGCGCTGCGGAGTTGACTGCCGCCATGCGCATCACCAAGTTCGAGCACGCTGCCCTGCGAGTGGATGAGGGCGGGCAGACGCTGCTGATCGACCCCGGCTCGTTCACCGCTCCCCTCGATGACCTCGACCGCGTCACCGCCGTGGTGATCACGCACGAGCATCCTGACCACTGGACGCCCGAGCATCTCGAGCGCATCCGCGCGGCGGCGCCCGAGGCGCGGATCTACTCGACTGCCGCAGTCGCCGAGTCCGCGGGCGCCGACGTCTCCCCCGTCGAGCCCGGAGACGAGGTCGTCGCCGGAGCGTTCCGGCTGCGCTTCTTCGGCGGCGACCACGAGGTGATCCACTCGTCGATCCCGCAGATCCGCAACGTCGGCGTGCTGGTGAACGAGACGCTGTACTACCCGGGAGACTCGTACGCAGTCCCCGAGGGCGTCGAGGTCGACGTGCTCGCCGCGCCCCTCGGAGCGCCGTGGCTGCGCATCGCCGATGCCATCGACTTCGTGCTCGCCGTCGCGCCGCACCATGCCTTCGGCACGCACGACATGACCCTCTCCGACGCCGGACGCCGCATGCATCGTCAGCGACTGCAGTGGGCCAGCGAGCAGCGCGGCGGCCGATTCCACGAGCTGGACCCGGGCGACGCGATCGAGGTCTGAGTCAGCCCTGCGCCGCCCGGACTCGCAGGTCGCGCGCGAGGTCGTCACTTGACTCGATCACCAGACGGCGCAGCGCGCCCGGCGCATCGCCGTTCTCGGCGAGCCAGGCGTCGACGGCGTCGGTGCTGTCGGTCGCGGGGAACAGCCCGAGCACCAGGCGCTGCGCGAGCTCGATGCTGCGCTCGGACCACGCGTCACGGATGCGCGTGAAGTACTCGGCGTCGAAGCCCTCGATGAGGTCGCGCCGCCCACCGGCACGGAACCCGGCGATCGTGGCGTCCAGGTGATCGTTGCTCAGTGTCAGGTCGTTCCACGCGGCATGCCACGCGGCGGCGCGCACGGAGGCGTCCGGCCGGGATGCGAGGGCGCGGATCTCCGCGGTGTGCCCGGCGGCCGTGTCATCCTCGGCGCGCTCGGCGGCGATCCGCTCCGCGTCGGCATGCCCGGTGGCGGCCAGCGCCGTCAGCAGCAGCCAGCGCAGGTCGGCATCCATCGGCAGCCCCTGCGGTGCGTCGCCGTCGAGGATGGCGCGCACGTCGTCGGAGCGCGCGTCGTCGAACGCCGATGCCGCCGCGAAGGCACGGGCCCATGCCAGCTGCGCGTCGCTGCCGGCATCCGCATGCTGGAGCGCCGTCCACGTCGTGTCGACCCACGCGCGGCGCTGGTCAGGACGCTGCGCGTCGGTGACGTAGTGCGCGATCGCGAACGCGGCGTTGAGCAGCGTGGCGCTGAGCAGTGCGACGTTCGGCTCGGCCGGCGAATGCCGGCGCACGATGTCGAGGTAGCGGGCCGCGTCGAGCTCGCCATCGCGCGTCGCGTTCCACAGCGACGACCAGACGAGTCCGCGCGCGAGGTCGTCCGAGAGCGACGACAGCGCCTCGGTGACCGTGCTGAGCGACCGCTCGTCGAGGCGCACCTTCGCATAGGTGAGGTCCTCGTCGTTGAGCAGGGTGAGGTCGGCATCCGGGATCTCGACCTGCGTGCGCTCCTGGTCCACCGTCAGATCGATGCGCTCTCGCAGCGCCAGCCCGCCGTCGTTGCGGTCGTAGAGGCCGACACGAAGGCGATGAGGGCGCGGGGCGACCTCTCCGCCGTCCTGCACGAGGAAGCGGCGGCCGTCGCCGTCGCTCTCCAGCCACAGCGCCGAGACACCACTCGTCTGCAGCCACGCCTGTGACCAGTCGCGCAGCGGCTGGCCGGAAGCGGCTTCGAGCTGGTCGAGCAGATCGCCGAGCGAGGTGTTGCCGAACGCGTGAGCGGCGAAGTAGCGGCGGGCGCCCTCGAAGAAGGCATCCTCGCCCACATACGCCACCAGCTGCTTGAGCACCGACGCGCCCTTGGCGTAGGTGATGCCGTCGAAGTTGAGCTTCGCCGCCTCGAGGTCGGGGATGTCAGCGACGATCGGATGCGTGGTCGGCAGCTGGTCCTGGCGGTAGGCCCATGTCTTGCGGCTGTTCGCGAAGCGCGCCCAGGCGTCGGTGAACCGGGTCGCGGCGGCGGACGCGTGCGTTCCCATGTAGTCGGCGAACGACTCCTTCAGCCACAGGTCATCCCACCAGCGCATCGTGACGAGGTCGCCGAACCACATGTGGGCCATCTCGTGCAGGATCGTGTTCGCCCGGGCGCCGCGCTGCGCGTCGGTGGCTGCACCGCGGGTGATGTACGCCTCGGTGAAGGTGACCAGCCCGGGGTTCTCCATGGCCCCGAGGTTGTACTCGGGCACGAAGATCTGATCGTACTTTCCCCACGGATACGGGTAGGCGAAGGCGTCGGTGAAGAAGTCCAGACCCTGGCGGGTGACTTCGAGGATCTCGTCGGCCTCGAGGTGCTCGGCCAGCGAGGCGCGGCACAGCACGCCGAGAGGGATGTGCTGGTCACCCCGGCTCCACTGCCCTTCGATGCGGGCGTAGGGGCCCGCGGCGACCGAGGTGATGAAGCTCGAGATCGGCAGGGTCGGCGCGAATTCGACGATCTGCACCCCGATGCCCTCGGTGACGTGCGCGGCGGACTGATTCGAGAGAACATGCCAGCCGGCCGGCGCTGTCACCGCGAAGGTGAAGCGGGCTTTGAGGTCGGGCTGCTCGAAGCAGGCCATCACGCGACGCGAATCGGCGGGCTCGTACTGCGTGTAGAGGTAAGTCTCGCCGTCGACCGGGTCGTGGAAGCGGTGCATGCCCTCTCCCGATCGGCTGTAGGCGGCAACGGCCTCGACGCGGACCTCGTGCTCGCCCGCGAGCCCGTCCAGCGCGATGCGCGCACCGTCCCAGCGCACCTCGCGCTCCTCGCCGTCCACGGTCACCTGCGTGACCTTCTCCCCGATGAAGTCGAGCCACGTCTCCGGCTCGCTCGCTTCGAAGCGCAGCGTGGTGACGGTGGGGAATCCGCTGCGCGCGCGCTCGGGGGCGCCGGTGAGATCGAGTTCGACGCGAACCTCGTGCAGCGTGATCGACGCGGCCCGACGAGCGGTCTCCTCGCGGGACAGATTGGCAGAGCTCATGAATCCATCGTGTCATGCCGCGAGCTCTCATGCAGTGGGCTGCACCGCCGCGCGCAACCCCCTTCCGCTGCAGCGCGCCGGGCGGAAGCGTGGCATGCGCACCCGTCCAGTGAAAAGGAGCGGCCATGACCGACGAGAACACCACCGACCAGCTGACCTTCCAGAACCCCGTGGATCGCTTCCCCGCGATCACCCCGCCCAAGCAGCACCAGCCCGAGCCGGGGCTGGACGAAGAGCTGGAGCCGAAAGCCGACAGGGGCGAGCAGTCCTACCGGGGCACAGGGCGGCTCGAGGGACGCCGAGCCCTCATCACCGGCTCGGACTCCGGAATCGGCTCCGCGGTGGCGATCGCGTTCGCGCGCGAAGGCGCCGACGTCGCTCTGTCGTACCTGCCCCAAGAGGAGGAGGACGCACAGCACGTGAAGTCGGTGATCGAGGAGTGCGGGCGCCGCGCGTTCCTGTTCCCCGGCGACCTGACCGACCCCGGTTACTGCGAGGAGCTCGTCGACAAGGCGGTGCAGGCGCTGGGCGGACTGGACGCGTTGGTGAACAACGCCGGCAAGCAGATCGCCGTCGAGGACATCGCCGACCTCGATGACGCTCAGGTGACCGAGACGTTCACCACGAACATCATCGCGATGTTCCGCATCTCGCGCGCGGCTCTGGCACACATGCCCGCGGGGTCCACGATCGTCAACACGACGTCGATCCAGGCGTACGAGCCGTCGCCGCACCTGCTGGACTACGCCTCGACGAAGGCTGCGATCAACAACTTCACCAAGGGCCTGGCGCAGCAGGTCGCCGCGAAGGGCATCCGTGTCAACGCGGTGGCGCCCGGGCCGATCTGGACGCCGCTGCAGGTCTCGGACGGCCAGCCGAAGGACGCGCTGCCTGAGTTCGGCAAGAGCACCCCGCTCGGCCGGGCGGGTCAGCCCACCGAGCTCGCCCCGGCCTACGTGTTCCTCACCTCGCCGGAGTCCAGCTACGTCCTCGGCGAGACGCTGAACGTGAACGGCGGCAGTCCCACACCCTGACGCGGCGAAGACGTCGTGCGCCGGTCACGCCGGGGCCTGCACCGGCGCCTTCGCGAGCGCCTGCTCGAGGTCGGCGTGCAGGTCGTCGACGTTCTCGAGGCCGATCGAGAGGCGCACGACGTCGGCGCCCGGTCGCGCTTCCGGGGCGACCGGGCGGTGCGTGAGCGCGGCCGGATGCTGGATCAGCGAGTCGACGCCACCGAGGGAGACCGCGTGCGTGAACAGGCGCACGGCGCCGGTGAGCGCTTCGGCCGCCGCGTACCCGCCGGCCAGGCGGATGGAGATCATCGCCCCACCGCCGCGCATCTGGCGCCCGATGAGCCCGCGCTCGTCGCCGAGCTCCGGATAGAGCACCTCGGTCACGGCGGGGTTCTGCTGGAGGACATCGACCAGGGCCCGTGCCGATGCCTGCTGGGCGTGGATGCGCATGGGCAGCGTCGCGAGTCCTCGGTGCAGCAGGTAGGCGCCGAGCGGATGCAGCAGCGCCCCCGTGATCGCGCGCACCCGGCGCAGCGCCTGCGCGGTCTGCTCACTGCAGGAGATCACTCCGGCGATCACGTCACCGTGGCCGCCGATGTACTTGGTGGCGCTGTGCATCGACATGGCCGCACCGAGATCGAGCGGGTTCTGCAGCAACGGGGTCGCGAAGGTGTTGTCGACCAGCACGGGGATGCCGCGGGAGTCCGCGACGACCGCGGCGATGTCGACGAGATCGAGCGTGGGGTTGGCCGGCGTCTCGAGCACGATCAGTCCGGTGTCGGGCCGGATGCTGTCGGCGACCTCGTGCTCGTGGCAGAAGCTGACCTCTGCGCCGAGCAGGCCGGAGTCGAGCAGATGGTCGGTGCCGCCGTACAGCGGGCGTACGGCGACGACGTGGCGCTTGCCGATCGCCGTGGTGTGCGCGAGGATCGCGGCCGTCATGGCCGCCATGCCCGAGCCGAAGGCGACCGAGGCCTCGGCGTGCTCGAGTTCGGACAGGGCCTCCTCGAACCGCGCGACCGTCGGGTTCCAGAGCCTGGCGTAGACATTGCCGCCGTCCGGCAGCGGGTGGCCGCCGGTGGCCATCGACTCGTAGGAGTCGCCGCCGTGCAGGATGTCGGGCAGCGGATTGGTCGAGGAGAGGTCGATCGGAGCGGCATGCACGCCCAGCGCGCCGAAGTCGGCGCGGCCGGCGTGGACGGCGACGGTGTCAGGGTGCAGCGGCATATCGGGCATGAAGCGATCCTGCTCCTTGCACCGGGCGCAGTCCAGCCGAGTTGTCGCGCCGCGTCACCGTCCCGGTTTAGGTTGTTCTCAGAACAATTCGAAGGCGATATCGGGAGCGGAAATTGCCGTCAGCACAGCAGGGAGTTGTCGATGAGCTCGATCTGCGGATCCTCGCCGCGCTGATCGATGCGCCACAGGCGCCGATCAAGGAGGTCGCCGAGAGCGTCGGGATACCGGCATCCACCTGCGCCTTCCGGCTGCGTACCCTGCGCTCCCGCGGCGTCGTGTCCGGACCGCGTCTCGAGATCGATCCGGGCGCTCTCGGCGCTCCGGTGCAGGCGATGATCCGCGTGCGGCTCGGCAACCACAGCAAGGACGGCGTTGAGGCGCTGTTCGACGCGCTGGCGGCGACCCGCGGCGTGCTGCAGGTGTTCCACATCGCCGGAGCCGACGACTTCCTCGTGCACGTGGCGGTGGCGGATGCCGCAGCGCTGCGCGACATCGTGCTGGAGCGCATCACCGTGCACGAGATCGTGCGCGCCACCGAGACCCAGCTCGTGTTCGAGCTGCGCGAGGGCGCCGGAGTGCTGCCGCGACCGTGGGGGCGCGGCGGGCGGCTCAGTCCTCCGCGGCCGGGGTCACGGCCGGGGCCGAGAATCGGCGGCTCACCAGCCACAGCACCACTCCGACGGCGAGCAGCACCGCGGCGAACAGCCACACGATCGGGCGCTGCTGGCTGAGCAGCACCAGGCACGAGATGACCCCCAGCACGGGCACGAAAGTCCACACCCGGAAGTGATCGTGCTCCACGCGGTCACGACGCAGCACGAGCACCGAGACGTTCGCGCTGATGAACACGAGCAGCAGCAGCAGCACCACCGTCTCGGCGAGCGTCGCCAGGTCGCCGACCAGCGTCAGCAGCATCGCCACCACCGTCGTCGCGGCGATCGCCACCCACGGCGTGCGCCGGTTCGGCAGCACGCGGGCGAGCGGCGCGGGCAGCAGCCCCTGCTCGGCCATGCCGTAGGCGAGCCTGCTGGCCATGATCATGGTCAGCAGTGCGCCGTTCGCCACGGCGATCAGCGCGATCAGGCTGAACAGCCACGACGGCACGCTCAACCCGGTGGCCTCGACGACCGCCAGCAGGGGTCCGGTCGAATCCTGCAGCTCTGCGGTGGGCAGAGCGGCGGCGCTCGCGACGCCGACCAGGACGTACACCACGCCCGCCGTCAGCAGGGCGCCGAAGAGCGCACGCGGATACACGCGGCTGGGCTGCTTGACCTCCTCGATGACGTTCGCCGAGGTCTCGAAGCCGACGAAGGAGTAGTACGCGACGATGGCTCCCCCGAGCACGGCGCCCGCGATGCCGACGCCTTCGGGCAGCTGGGTGGTGCGGCTGAGGTCTCCCCCGCCGCCGGCCACGAAGATGCCCACGACGACGATGACGATCACCAGACCACTCAGCTCGATCACCGTCATGACGAGATTCGTGCCCATCGACTCGCGGATGCCGCGCAGGTTCAGCAGTGCCACCAGCACGAGGAAGACCATCGCGGCCGGCACCACCGGCACGTCGATGAAGGTGGCGAGGTAGGCGCCCGAGAACGCGATCGCGAGACCGGCGGCGCTGACCACTCCGGCGGCCAGCATGCTGAAGCCCACCAGGAACGACAGCAGCGGGCTCTTGAAGGCGCGTTCCGCGAACACCGCAGCGCCGCCGGCGCGCGGGTACTTCGTCACCAGCTCGGCGTAGGAGCCGGCCGTCAGCAGCGCCAGCAACAGAGCGACGATCAACGGCGCCCACAGCATCCCACCGGCGTCCTCGGAGAGCACGCCCATCAGAGCGTAGATGCCGGCGCCGAGCACATCGCCGAGGATGAAGGCGTACAGCAGGGGCCCGCTGATCGCTCTGCGCAGGCGTGGGGTCGTCTCAGCGATGTCCATGCTCTGGACGCTACGGTCCGCGCCGCTGAGCCGCACGAGCCTTGACAGCGCCGCGCAGCGGCGGGTAGGCCGCGACGAATCCGCGCGGACAGTGCGAGTCAGGCGGTGGCCTCCGCGTCGCGCCGCGGCAGCACCCAGCCCGCGCGCGGGAAATGGCAGGTGTATCCGTTCGGGTAGCGCACCAGATAGTCCTGATGCTCGGGCTCCGCCTCCCAGAACGCACCGGCCGGTTCGATCGTGGTCACTGCCGGAGCGGGCCACAGGCCCGACGCGTCGACGTCGGCGATGGTCTCGCGTGCGACGCGCTCCTGCTCGGCATCGAGCGGGAAGATCGCCGACCGGTAGCTGGTGCCGATGTCGTTGCCCTGACGGTTGAGGGTGGAGGGATCGTGGATCTGGAAGAAGAAGGCGAGGATGTCGCGGTAGTCGGTCTGCTGCGGATCGAACACGATCTCGATCGCCTCGGCGTGTCCGGGGTGGTTGCGGTAGGTGGCGTGGTCGTTCTCGCCGCCGGTGTACCCCACTCGCGTGGCGAGCACACCGGGCTGCCGGCGGATGAGGTCCTCCATGCCCCAGAAGCAGCCGCCTGCGAGCACGGCCGTCTCGGTGCCCGGTCGGCGGGTGATGGTTCCGGTGTCGTCGCTTCCGCTGCTCATGCTCGGTCTCCTCGTCGCTGCTCGGGTGTGCTCTCTCATTCTGCCGCGCTCGGGCGGCAGGAGGGCCGATCCTCGGCATCCGCCCCGCCGGACGCCGGAATGCTCTCCGACGCGTCTAGGTTGGTGGCAGAGAGAGACCGGTGAGCACGTGGCTGTGCGCCGGCATCCATCATCGGCATCCGAGGAGAGTCATGCGTCCGTATCTCGACAAGTCCGCCCCCGATGCGTGGAAGGCGATCGGGGAGTACTCCGCTGCGGTGGCTGCCGCAGCCGAGCGCAGCGGCCTGACGCTGCAGGAGACCGAGTTCATCAAGGTGCGCGCGTCGCAGCTCAACGCCTGCGCGTTCTGCCTCGACCTGCACGCCCGTGAGGCGCGGCGCTCGGGGATCACGCAGCAGAAGCTCGATCTCATCCCCGCGTGGCGTGAGACGACGCTGTTCACCGAGCGTGAGACGGCGATGCTCGCCATCGCCGAGGCGGTGACCAGGATGCCACTGACCGAGGAAGCCAAGGCCGATCTCGCTGGTACGCGCTCTGTGCTCGGCGACGAGGCGTTCGCCGCGGCGGAATGGGTGGCACTGACGATCAACGCGTTCAACCGCATCTCCATCCTCAGCGAGCACCCCGTGCGACCGCGCGGCGACGACCGGAGGGCACTGTCATGAGCGCAGAGCGGTTCGTGGTGCGCGATGTGCCCGAGGAGTCCCGCTACGTGCTGCTCGATCGCGGCGAGGACGGCCGCCAATCGGCCGAGATCGGCGAGGAGTCGTACGTCGACGTGGGCGATGATCGGGTGCTGCACCACACCGAGGTGTCCGAGGAGTACGGCGGACAGGGGCTCGCGTCGACGCTCGTGCGTGCCGTCGTGGACGACGCAGTCGCGTCGGGCCGGAGCATCGTCGCCGTCTGCCCCTACGTCGTCGGGTGGCTGGGCAAGCATCCGGAGTATCAGCAGCACGCGGTGGAGCGCCGCAGCGAGCACATCGCCGCCATCAAGGCGCAGCAGGGCTGATCGCGCGGGTGGCACCCCGGACGCGGTGAGGTCAACCCCCTCCTCGTCCGCCGCGGCAGGGCGGACTCTGAGATAGATCACGTGGGAGAGGTCCGTTCCGCCCACCCGACGTCAGGAGTCCACATGAGCACTTCCAATTCAGATCGTCGTGGCCAGGAGCCGGCAGCCGTATCCGCCGAGCGCGGCCCCACTCAGCGCGAAGAGGTGCTGGGACGCGAGCAGGAGCGATTCGGCGGATTCAAATGGGGCTCCGCCTTCTTCGGCTGGCTCACCGCGACCGGGACGGCGGTTCTGCTGACGGCGCTTCTGAGCGCGATCGGGGCCGGTCTCGGCCTGGGCGTCGCGGAGGGCGATGTCGAGAGCGCCGCGGAGAAGGTCGGGGCGAATGCCCAGACTGTCACGATCGTCGGCGCGATCGCTCTGGCCGTCGTGCTGTTCGTCGCCTACTACTGCGGCGGCTACGTCGCGGGGCGGATGGCGCGGTTCTCGGGGGTCAAGCAGGGTCTGGCGGTGTGGATCTGGGCGATCGTCATCGCGATCGTCGTGGCTGTCATCGCTGCAGTGGCCGGTTCGCAGTTCAACGTCCTCGGTCAGCTGAACAGCTTCCCGCGGATTCCGGTTGACGAGGGAACTCTGACGGTCACCGGGATCATCACCGCGATCGTCGTGGCGCTCGTCAGTCTGGGTGGCGCGATTCTCGGTGGCATCGGCGGCATGCGCTACCACCGCCGCGTGGACCGGGCAGGGCTCGGACGATGAACTGTCGGCGGGCAGAGGCAGCAGCCTCTGCCCGCCGCCTGACAGGAAGGCAACCCATGATCGATTCGTACAAGATCAACAGCCTGTTCGACGCGGACGTCGTCGACTCCGACGGGTCGAAGATCGGCACGGTGAAGCACGTGTACGTCGACCCGGACGGCGGCCGACCGCTGTTCGCTGGCGTCACAACCGGCTGGTTCGGCCGGGCGGAGTCGTTCGTGCCGCTGGACGACGCCGACTTCGACGGCGAGGTCCTCCATGTCGAGTACGACAAGGACACGGTCAAGCACGCACCTCGCATCGATGCTGACGGCACTCTGACCGATGACGACATCGACCGCATCCAGGACTACTACGACGGCGGGAGCACCGACGACGACGCACACGATTACGACCTACACGACGACGACGACGCACGCGACGACGACGGCGCTGTGAAGGCCGAGTCCGTCGTCGTGGACGAGCAGCGCCCTCCGCGCAAGCGGATCCGCGTGCACAGATACGTCGTCACGGATGAGCGGGCTGGCACCACTGCGCTCACGGATGACGACGCGTCGCTGAATCGTGGACGTCCGGTCGATGAGACCCAGTACGAGACGGTGGAGGAAGCCCGCGTCGACCGGTTCGACGAAGCGCCTGCACGCGGTGCGGACGAGTCTCTCGATGGCCGGGATCGGCCCCGGCGGCACGCGGAATGAGCACCGGCTGCGCCTCCGCTCAGCCGCGGGGGCGCAGCCGCGTGCTGGGCAGCGGCGGCGCCGGCAGCGGCGCGGGCTGACCCTCCGGATACGGGCCGAACAGCGGCTGCTCGTGGCGATCCTGCATCGCCTCACCGGACCCGGCGGGCTGCTCGAAGCCGAGCTCCTCCTGATAGCGCTGACGGAACCGCTCGATCTCGTCGTGGCTGCGGCCGACGAAGTTCCACCACATGACGATCTGCTCCCCCAGCGGCACACCGCCCAACAGGATCACTCGCGCTCCCGCCGCTCCGGCCCTCAGCACCATGCTGTCCGAGCCGACCGGGCGGTAGCCGAGTTCACGGTGCTGCACGGGTGCACCGTCGAGCATGAACGTCCCGGTCTCCGCGAGCGCAGCGTGCTCGAAATCGGCGCGCACCGGAAGGCGCACCTCGGCATCCGGCTCGAGAACGACCTCCGCGCCGAGGAGGTCGGGGGTGCGCGTATCGACCGGGGAGGTCGAGCCGAGCAGCGAGCCGATGAAGACGCGCAGCTGCGCACCGGGCAGACCTAGCGTCTCGGGCACGTGGTGCGCGAACGCATGCTCGGAGAAGCGCGTGGCGTCGGGCAGCGCATACCAGAGCTGCACACCGTGCAGCACGCGGGTGTCGGGCGTGCTGAGCTCCTGATGGGTGATGCCCCGGCCGGCGATCATGAGGTTCAGCTCGCCGGGCAGCACGGCGGCGGCGACGCCGCTCGAATCGAGGTGGTCGATGCGGCCGGTGAACAGCCACGAGACTGTGGCCAGGCCGGTGTGCGGATGCCGCGGCACCCGCATGCCGCCCGTCTGCGCGACCCGATCGGGACCGTAGTGGTCGAGGAAGCACCAGGCTCCGACGAGAGAACGCCGGCGCTGCGGCAGCGTGCGGTACACCGTCATCGCACGGATGCCACCCAGGGGCACCTCGCGCGGAGCGAGCACCTCGACCTCAGCGCACCTGTCACCCGACTGCAGCACGTTCAGCGGCGGATCCTTCTCGAGATTGGTCAAGGCGGTCTCCTCGCTGCGCTTCGCTGATGCTCAGGCTAACGCCGACGCGGCGCCCCTGGGGCTCAGTCGCGAGAGACTGGTGGCATGAACACGGTCAGCGCGGTTCTCGGCGACATCACCACTCAGCAGGTCGACGCGGTGGTGAACGCCGCCAATCGCCGAATGCGTGGCGGTGGCGGTGTCGACGGGGCGATTCACCGTGCCGGTGGTCCGGACGTGCTCGCGGACTGCATCGCCCGCTTCCCACGCGGGCTCGACACCGGAGATGCGGGGTGGACGACCGGCGGAGACCTGCCGGCCCAGTGGGTGATCCACACCGTCGGACCGAACTACGCCGCGGGAGAACGCGATCCTTCCCTTCTCGTGTCGTGCTATCGCCGCGCTCTGCAGGTCGCCGATGACCTCGGCGCCGGTCAAGTGGCGTTCCCGCTCATCAGCGCGGGGATCTACAGCTGGCCGCTCGTCGATGCGATCGCCGTCGCGGTGGACACCCTGCGCAGCACCGAGTCCGCGGTCCGTGACATCCGGATCGTCGTGCGCGAGAGGCCGATCCTGGAGCTGGTGCACGACCGCCTCGGTTCCGCACCCGCGGTCTAGGTCAATCGACGAAGACCTCACCGCTGTCGGCGTCGACCGTGACCTCGACCTCGTCCGTGCCCTGCATGAGGTCGAACTGGTACTCGCGGCGTCCGTCGTCCCACTCGAGCTTCCAGCCCCGCAGCGGCCCGTCCACCTTCCCGGTTGCCAGTTCGAGCGCCTTGTCGTAGCTCATGGGGGAGGTCAGGCTGATCTCCTGCTCCTGGTCGTCTGTCGTGTCCTTCTTCTGCGACACGATCTCGCCGCTGTTCGCGTCGATCTCGATCTCGTGATCGGTGCTGCCGTCGAGGATCTTGACCTCCCACTCCCACGCCGCGTCCCGCTCGTCGTAGTCGAGTTCGATGCTGTGCATGAATCCCGCCCCGACGGCATCCATCGCGGTCTTCACCGCGTCCTGCGCACTGATCGGCAGCTGCGTCTCACGAAGGTCGATTTCGGCTCCGTTCCCCGTGGTGGCCGACGAGGTGGGAGAGGAGGGTTCCGCGGTGCCCGTCGTCGGGGCGCCGGTGTCGGCGGCGGAGGCAGTCGGCGACGGCGTGCTGCTCTCCGGTGCGCACCCCGCGAGCCCGAGCGCGAGGGCGATGGCGCCCGCGCCGATGCCGGTGCGGATGAGGGCCGAACGGGTGCTGAGGTGCAGGGTGGTGCGGGACATGCGGTTCTCCTGTCGTCTGCTGCTGTTCTTCGGTGCGGTCACTGCGCGTGCGACATCAGGGCGAGCTCTGCAGCGCGTCGACGATCTCCTGCACACCGGGATACACCGACACTGCTCCGGCCTCGGTCAGCACCAGCCGGTCGGTGCCGCCGGTCTCGACGGCGACGGCGGCGACCCCCGCCTTCGCCGCGGCGATGACGTCCCACCTGGCGTCGCCGATGGCCACGCAGCGCGCAGCCGGCACGCCGGCGCGTTCGATCGCCACGTCGAAGACATCCGGTTCGGGTTTGGCGGTCTGCACATCCTCCGCCGTGGTGACCGCGTCGATCCACTGCTCGGCGTCGAGCACGGCCAGCTGGCGGTCGACCTCCTCCTGCGGCGCGGAGGTCGCGAGCACCACGCGCACGCCGCGCTCATGCAGGACGCGCAGCAGGTCGCGAGCCCCGGGCAGCAGGCGCAGCTCATCGGAAAGGTCGCCGTAGTGCGCGGAATGACCGGAGAGGATGCGCTCACGCAGGTCGTCGTCGGCGTCGGGGACGATGCGATCGAGCAGCTTGTCGGAGTCGAGACCGATCGCGGCGTGGATGGATGCCGCCGGAGCGTCAGTGCCCACATCGCGCAGCGCGCGCTGCCAGGCGAGAACGTGCAGATAGTTCGAGTCGACGAGCGTGCCGTCGACGTCGAGCAGATACGCGTCGGCGGTCAGCAGCGGGTCGCCGTGCTCGGATGCCGGCGACGACGTCTGCGATGGAAGCTGTGATGGCGTCTGTGATGCGGAGCCCATGTGCCTCTCCCCTGTCCCGTTTCTCGGTGCCGGCCGAACCGGCCGCGGTCGTCCAGACGACCATGAGGCGCTCGACGATGCAAGCCCCTCGCGGCGCGCGACGAGAGCCACTACCCGGAGGGTGCGAGTGGCGGAGAAAGGGCTCAGTCGTCGATGTCCTCGAGGAGTTGCTTCAGCGCGTTCTCGATCGACGTGTGGTCGTACTGACCCGCTCTGCTCTCGGCCGAGATCACTGCGCACCGGTGCAGCCGGCGGAAGTCGCCGTAGGGAAAGCTGTACCGACCCTTCGTGCCCTCGGTCGCGCTGGTGTCCTCGCCCAGATGCCACAGCGCGAACTCGTCCATGCCGTGCTTGTCGATGAACTTGTTCTCGTCGGCGGTGCTTGGCGCGTGCTCGCTCCAGTCGTCGCGTTCGTCGCGGACGACGTCGCCCTTGCGCAGCAGAGCTTGCGCGTGCTCGAGTGCCTTCTTGTTCAGACGGGTGCTCATGCGGATCTCCTCTCCGTCACTGCTTCACGACGCAGTTCCGGAAGTAGATCACATTCGCTGCCGCGATCGCACCGTCCGGGGACTCGATGATGCTGTTGATGCCCGGCTGTTCACGGCCGTCACCCAGCGCACACCGGTCTTGAGAAGCGCGCGCATCCACTCGATCGTCGGTGCATCGAACCCCTGGTGCGGGATCGTGCGCGTGGCTAGCATCGGGGCTGAGGGCCGGGCCTCTGCACGCAGGCGCCGCAGACCTGCCGTACTGTCAGGAGGACACTGTGGTCAAAGAAGTCCATCGGATCGGTGAGGGGCTGGTCTCGTCCACCTTTCGTCAAGACGGCGTGTTCGTCTTCACCTATCCGCCGGGTAACGTCCCCCGCGAATCTGTCGTCAACGGTGCTGCGGACGACGAGGATTCTGGCGGGCTCCCCACTCTCGGCGGCGGCTTCGGCTCGAGCATCGTCTTCCAGAGCGGCGCAATCAGCCGGCGGCTGAGCGACGAGCCGTCTTCCGGTGCCCGGGTGGTCGAGGTGGACGTCAAGCCGGATGATCTCGACCTGGCCCAGGCGGAGGCATTCGAAGCACTCGCGGGCCAAGATGACGGCGACTACGTCGTGCTCATCCGAGAACGGCCCGTCGATGGCTGACGACGCCGCCAACGACAATGGTTTGAAGGCGGCCTCCGACCGGATCCGCGAGACAGCGAAGTGGCTGACCGTAACACTTGGTGCGGTCGGCGCGCTCCTGCTGGCCGGCACGCAGCTGAGTAACATCGGGGAAATCGAGGTGGGAAGCCAACGGTTCTTCGTCGCGATGATCGGCGGCGGTGTTGCGGCTGCAGGCACGATCGCGGTGCTGATCGCCAGCGTGCTCGTCGCCACCACTCCCGTGATGAGCTTGACTCGCCTCACGTCTACGCCGATCCCCGACGGCGCCGAGAACGCCCTCGGTGATCAGTACTTGAGGATGGGCTACGCCGACGTCAGCGCCCTCGCCGAGGACTATGCCCAGGCGCTGGAGGCTCGCAAAGCAGCAATCGAGCAACACGGTGCACTCGCTCCGGAAAGCAAAGCCGCGCATGCGAGGGCGGCGACGATCGATGGCATCGTCACCCGGCTGGTGCTGGTCAGTTCTCACATGAACCTAGCGCGCCGATGGCGCAACGCCATGTGGCCGATCTGCATCGGCGCCATCGTGGCAGGCGTCGGGGTCGTGCTGTTCGTGTGGGCAGCCAACCCGCCCGATGACGCGAAGGCCTCGACCAACTCCCCCGGCATGCTCAAGAACGCGAAAGCGGCCGTTCTCGTACTCAATGAGACCGGCCAGAACGCCCTCCAAGAGGCGGCCGAATGTGATGTCGACGGCAGACTGCAGGTGCTGATACTGGAAGCGACCAGCGGCGGTGTAGACGTTGTCATCATCGAGCCCGGCTGCAAGACAGTGCGAGCGGTGATCACCGACGCTTGGGGGTCGGTCAAGGAGGACTGATCGCGAGGCACTCCAAAGTGTCCAGCCGGAAGAGCGAGAAGCGGTGGCAAGCGCACGCAAAAACCCCCGTCTGAGCAGGGGTTTTCAATGCTGGGGTACCTGGACTCGAACCAAGAACAACTGAACCAGAATCAGCCGTGTTGCCAATTACACCATACCCCAAGGGCGAGACCGGAGTCTCGCACCGAGAGTCAAGCTTACCCGAGCGGTGCGCAGATGGCGAATCGACGCGGGGCGCCCGGGCGTGGCGTCACAGCTCCCCCATGCGCGCGGGACGCGCCCACCGCAGGAAGATCGTGGAGCGGGTGATGCGCGCGAGATCAGCGACGAGCGCGCCCACCTTCGTGCCGATGCACAGGCTGAGGAACATCATCGGCGCCGAAGCGAGCGCCTGCGCATCGAAGCTCGCCAGGGCCACCAGTCCGATCGTTCCGGGCACGAGCAGCAGGAAGGCCGGCTGGAACGACACGGTGGCAGGCACCGCGAGCATCACCCGTTCGAGCACGCGGGCGGCGACGAAGAGCACCGCCGCAGCGATCCCCGTCGCCACGATGCTGCCGACGTGCGGGCTGAACGAGGCGAGCACCGCGTACGTGCCGACCATCACGACCACGCACACGAGGGTCAGGCGCAGGCCGGATCCGAATGCCAGGCCGATGCCGACGGCGAGCACGAGCACCGCCAACCACGCCGTCCACAGCGGCGGCAGCGCGGCCCAGCCGGTACCGGGGCTCGTCAGATGCACCGCCTCACCGACGAGCGCGGCCGACGCCGAGTCGATGCGCAGGCCGGTGAGGTATGCGCCGGCATAGAGCCCGGCGGCCATGAACGCCAGCATGATGAGGCCGTACATCAGCCGGGACGCGCCCGTGACGATGTCGGTGGAGGTGAGCTCGAGCAGAGCGTTCGTGATGAGCGCCCCGGGAACGAGGATCGCCACGGGCGCGCATACCGCGAACAGCGGCACCGGGCCCAGATCGAGAGCGTTCGCGGTGACGCCGACGAGGATCGTCGACACGAACGCGGACACGAAGGGCGCCACGGCGGCGGCCGCGCGCACACGCATCATCAGGATCGTCAGGCCGCCGACCAGCAGGCCGACGACGAGCGCGAGCAGCGCCGCCCACCATGGGCAGCGGAACAGCACGGCCAGCGACGCCGAGAGCAGGCCGCAGCCGATCACACTCTGCGCCCCGGGCATCCGACGCGGAGTCGCACGGATGGCCGCCATACGTGCGGGGGCCGCCTCAAGCGGAACGGTGCCCATCTCCAGGTCGCGCACGAGGCGACTGGCTCGAGCCGACTGCCGGAACGTCAGCGCCTCGCCCTTGCCGATCACAGTCGTCGTGGCAGATGCCGCTCCGGGGCGACTGACCATCACCATCTCCGGCAGAATCGCGAACTCGAGCGTCGTCTCCGGCGCGGCACGTCGGCTCACCTGCTCGAGCGACCCGCGCACGTCTGTGACGGACGTGCCGCACTCGAGCAGCAGGACGCCCAGATCGCCGAGGATGACATCGGTCTCGGCCGCCGGCATCCCGGCATCCAGTGTCGCGGCAACCGGTGCCCCGGCATCCGGCGGTGCCGGCCGGCTCACGCCAGGAAGTCAGCGAGCCCGCGCAGTCGCCGCAGCGACTCGTCCTTACCCAGCAGCTCCATCGACTCGAACAGCGGCGGCGAGACCCGGCGCCCGGTCAGGGCGACACGTGGCGGACCGTACGCGACACGGGGCTTGAGCCCGAGCTCGTCGACGAGCTTCGCGGAGAGCGCGGCCTGAATGGCATCCGGAGTGAACTCCTCCACCGGCTCAAGAGCCGCCGCGCACGCCTCGAGCACCTCGGCGGCGTTCGCCGGCAGCCCCTTGAGCGCGTCGGCCTCGTACGAGACGTTGTCGGTGAACAGGAAGCCGAGCATTCCGGCCGACTCGCCGAGCAGCTGCATCCGCTCCTGCACGAGCGGCGCCGCGCGGAACGCGAGCACGATCTGCTCGTGCGTCGGCTCGCCGCCGAACACGTCGGCAGCCGCGAGATACGGCAGCATCCGCTCGGCGAAGTCCTTCGCATCCAGCATGCGGATGTGGTCGCCGTTGATCGACTCGGCCTTCTTCTGGTCGAAGCGCGCCGGGTTCGGGTTCACGTCGGCGATGTCGAACGCGGCGATGAACTCATCGAGCGAGAAGACGTCGCGGTCCGCTGCGATCGACCAGCCCAGCAGCGCCAGATAGTTCAGCAGGCCCTCGTGGATGAAGCCGCGATCGCGGTGCAGGAACAGGTCCGCCTGCGGGTCGCGCTTGGACAGCTTCTTGTTGCCGGTCTCGCCGAGCACGAGCGGCATGTGCGCGAAGCGCGGCACGAAGGTGGTGACGCCGGCCTGGATCAACGCGTCGTACAGCGCGAGCTGGCGCGCCGTCGACGGCATGAGGTCCTCGCCGCGCAGCACGTGCGTGATGCCCATCAGCGCATCGTCGACGGGGTTCACGAAGGTGTACAGCGGCACGCCGTTGGGGCGCACGACCACGAAGTCGGGGAACGAGCCGGCCGGGAAGGTCACCTCGCCGCGGATGAGGTCGACGTAGGTGAGGTCTTCGTCGGGCACGCGCAGGCGCAGCGCCGGCTGACGACTTTCGGCGCGGAACGCGGCCTTCTGGTCGTCGGTGAGGTCGCGGTCGAAGTTGTCGTAGCCGAGCTGCTTCGCCCGGCCGTTGGCCTCGTTGCGGGCGTCGATCTCCTCTGCCGTGGAGTAGCTCTCGTACAGCGCGCCCGTCGCGAGAAGCTTCTCGATCACGCCGCGGTAGATGTCATGGCGCTCCGACTGCCGGTACGGCGCGTGCGGACCGCCGACCTCGACGCCCTCGTCCCAGTCGATCTTCATCCAGGTGAGCGCGTCGACGAGCTGGCGGAAGCTCTCCTCACTGTCACGCGCGGCATCGGTGTCTTCGATGCGGAAGATCAGCTTCCCGCCGTTGTGCCGGGCGTACGCCCAGTTGTACAGGGCCGTGCGCACCATGCCGACGTGCGGCAGGCCGGTCGGCGAGGGGCAGAAGCGCACGCGGACATCGGATCCGGTCGCGGTGGTGGTGAGGGGATGCACGGTAGCCATATCCCCTCGATTCTATCCGTGACGGATGCCGGGTCCCGACGCGCTCACACGCGACCGGTCGCCCTCAGCACAGATGCTCGGGGCGATCGCGGCGGTCTGCGTCATCGGCATCCGTCCGCCCTCGCTGCGATCCGCGGTCAGTTCGTCGAACGCCATCTGGAAACGAGCGCGATCAGCGCCCGCGAGCGTCGCGTAGAACGCACCCGCACCGGCCACTCCCCCGGTGACCGACCGCCACAGCACCTCCGGTTCGACGTGCCACGTCCAGGTGAGCTCGGTGACCGCGGGGTGCCATCCCACCTCGGTCAGCATGCGCCGAAGGCCCTCGGCGGTGCGCGCGAAATCCTTCTCGGGCGGAAGTCGGCTGCCGGATGCCGGGGCGAGACCGGCGCGCGCCGTGACCTCGCCCCACAGCGCCGTGGGTGAGGCCGACCAGGTCGTGGCGATGACGAGGTCGCGCGCCACCCGCCGCAGCTCGGCGGCGGCGGCTCGCGGATCGGGCACGTGATTCAGCACGAAGTTCGCCGTCACGACATCGAACCTGTCGTCGTCGAACGAGAGATCGGGGAGCGCGTCGCGGACGAGCTTGAGCTTCGGATGCCGGGCGCGGGCGGCCTCTCGCATGCTGGGTTCGGGCTCGGCCGCGGTGACTCGCCAGCCGGCATCCGTCCATGCCGCCGCGAGTGTGCCGTCGCCCGCGCCGACGTCGAGCAGCGTGCGGCCACGACCAGGCCCGGCGATCTCACGCAGCCGCTCGCCCGTACCCGCGCACAGCGCTGCGT
This sequence comes from Microbacterium sp. USHLN186, assembly GCF_037145155.1. Classification (NCBI taxonomy): domain Bacteria; kingdom Bacillati; phylum Actinomycetota; class Actinomycetes; order Micrococcales; family Microbacteriaceae; genus Microbacterium; species Microbacterium sp. USHLN186. Next base: position 335,218 of record NZ_JBBCYA010000002.1, on the reverse strand, counting down.
AAGAGGCAGCGAACGCCTCTCCGGTGCCCGCCCAGCTCACGCTGTGCACTCCCGGGTCATGCCGTCTCGCGGATGCGGCCGAACGGCGAGAGGGCGGTGATCGCGATCACGAGCACCAGTGCGACAGTGGCGAGGCCGCCGTACCCGAACTGCGTGAGCACGATCCCCGCACCCGCTGCGCCGACCGCGGCGGTGAGGCTCATCAGCGAGTCGCTGATCCCCTGTCGCCGGGGGCGCATGAGCACAGTCGACGATTCAGTCAGCAGCGCCGCGCCGGCGACGGTCGCGGCACTCCAGCCGAGGCCGAGCAGGATCAGGGCGACCATCACGCCGACCGGATGCTGCCCGGCGAAGATCGCGGTGAGCAGCGACGCGGTGAGCACGGCCTGTCCGAGCAGCACCACGCGGATGCGGCCCCACCGGTCGGCGAGGATCCCGAACAGCGGCGACAGTCCGTACATGCCGGCGACATGCAGGGCGATCGTGACGCCGACGAGCAGCGTCACCTCCTGGGTCGAGCCATGCCCGCCGCCGTGCGCCATGTGTTTGAGGTGGATCGGCGTCATCGCCATGACCGAGGCCATCACAGCGTGCGATCCCGACACGGCGAAGATCGCGTACCGGGCGACGGTCGGGCGGTCGACGTCAGCGCCGATCACCGCGCCCTTCGCCGACGTTCCGGCGAGGCGCATGACGGTCAGCAGCGGATCAGGACGCAGCGCGACCAGGTACAGCGCGAGGGCCGCAGCTTGGGCGACGAGCGAGAAGAGGTACGAGCCGGTGAGCGGCGGCATCCCGATCGCCGCTCCGACTTGCTCGCCGACCGGCAGCAGCAGCGGTCCGGTCACTCCACCGACGGTGGTCGACCAGACGACGATCGAGAGGTCCCGGCCGCGATGCTCGGGAGCGGCCAGGTCGGTCGCGGCGAACCGCGACTGCAGATTGCCGGCGTTGCCCATGCCGATCATGATGATGCCGACCAGCAGCAGCGGGAACAGCCGCAGCGCGGCGGCCGCGATGACCACGCCGATGCCGATGAGGGCCAGCAGGTTGCCGGTGGTCAGCGACATCCTGCGTCCGCGCCGCGCCGCGAACCGGGCGAGCGGGATGGCGAAGGCCGCCGCTCCCAGGGTGACTGAGGCGGTCGCCAGGCCCGACAGTGCATCGTCGCCGGAGAGATCGGCGGCGAGCAGCGCACCGAGAGAGACGGTCGCACCGAAGGCGATGCCACCCAGCACCTGCCCGAGCGCGAGCACGCCGACGGTGCGGCGCTGGATCGCGCGCAGGTCGCCGGTCGGCGGCGTGGTCACTGCTGTCACGCGGCGGGAGCGGTCGAGGTGGCGTCGCGCACCGTGTTCCGCAGCACGCCGATCCCGCCGATCTCGATCTCGATGCTGTCGCCCGCGACGATCTCGCTGACGCCCGCGGGGGTTCCGGTCAAGATGACGTCCCCCGGCAGCAGCGTGAAGACCGCGGAGGCGTACGCGATGATGTCGGCGACCGAGTGGATCATGTCGGTCAGCCGGGCATCCTGGCGCACGTCGCCGTTCACCCTGGTCTGGAGGCGAGCGGATGCCGCATCGAACTCGGTCTCGATGATCGGGCCCAGCGGGCAGAAGGTGTCGAAGCCCTTGCCGCGCGTCCACTGGCCGTCTTTGCGCTGCAGGTCGCGAGCGGTCACATCGTTGCCGATCGTGTAGCCGAAGACGTAGTCGAGCGCGTTCTCGGCCGTCACGTTCTTGGCGATGCGACCGATGACGGCGACGAGCTCGCCCTCGAACTCGGTGCGCTCGGAGATCGGCGGGCGCACGATGCTATCGCCCGGGCCGATCACGGCGGTGTTGGGCTTGAGGAAGAGCAGCGGCTCTTCGGGTGCGACGTTGCCGAATTCGGCGGCGTGGTCGTGGTAGTTGCGGCCGACGCATACGACCTTCGATCGCGGAATCACCGGAGCGAGCAGCGCGACGTCGGCGAGGGGCACGCGCTCCCCCGTCGGTTCGAAGCCGGCGAACATCGGGTCGCCGTCGAGCACGACGATGTCGCTGTCGTCGAGGATGCCGTACCGGATGCCGTCGTTGTGACTGAAACGCGCGATCTTCACCCGATCAGCCTATCCCCGCCGGCATCCCTCTCCCCGTCTCCCTCCAGGAAGACCCGCATCCGCCGACACCCCCAGTTCGCACCGACACCCCCACCTAGGAGCGTCCGTACGTGGGGGTGTCGGCGCGAAGTGGGGGTGTCGGGCATGGTGGGAGAGCGCGACCGAAGAACAGCAAAGAGTTCAGCCGGGCGGACGCACGCCGAACGCAGCGAGGCGCGCTCCAAGGGCGTCAGGCGTGCGGATGTGCTCGTATTCCCAACGCACGAAGCTCCAGCCGGTGACGCCTCGGATGTCATCTTCACGCTGCTTCTCGGCCAGCACCGCTTCATCCGGAGAAACCGCGGTGCGAAGGTCGGGATCGAGGTACTTGTCCTTGCCATCGAACTCGCCGAACCGCCGCGCCCGAAGGAAAGCAAAGTCCACCCAATACCGATCGCCCTGCGCGCCGGTTATGGGAACCTGCAGATCATAGTTCGAGAAGCCCAGCTGGTGCAGTCGCACGCGGCTGACGCTCTCGCCGGGCAGCTGTGCCCTCCCGTCAGCGAACTCGATCACTTCTCGGCCCTGACGCACGCCGCGCAAGCCAGGACGGGCGAGTCGTCGGGCTCCAGCGCGCCACAGGGCATCCGCCTCGGCATCCACCACCTGCCCGCTCACGGCGCGCCTGCGCAGGGCCGCGTCGGCGCAGCTCACCGCGGTGTCGAACGCCGCTGTGCGCGCGACGTCGAACGCCGTGCGAATCAGCGACGTCACGCGGAAGCCCTCTACCTCGGCGATGTCCTCGTCATCGATGCGCATGTCGCGGCGCACAACTCCAGCGATCACCCGACTATGCCGGGTCCCGTCGACGACGGTCTGCACAGGTTGATCACGCATCCGGTACATCGGCAGCCCCCAGAGCACCGCTGCCGAGGCGTGACTGAACAGCGGTCCTCCCCCGGTGCTCGCTGCCTTCACCGCCAGCACCTTCAGGAGGTGCTGGCCCTCCCACCAGAGCGACGTCCGGGGTGTCGGCGCGAAGTGGGGGTGTCGGCGAAACAGGAGAAGAGAGCGGGGTCTCAGTCGACCCGCACCAGCCAGCTGTGCTTGTCCTCGCGGCGGCCGTACTGGATGTCGGTCAGCTCCTCGCGCAGTGAGAGTGCCAGATCGCCCAGAGGCTGCTCGTCCTCGAAGTCCTCGGCCACGAGCGCGCCGATCGGCGTCACCACGGCCGCCGTGCCGCATGCGAACACCTCGACGATGTCGCCGGATGCCACGCCCTGACGCCACTCGTCGAGCGAGACCGGGCGCCGCTCGACCGTCAGTCCGCGGTCCTCGGCGAGCTGCAGCAGCGAGTCGCGCGTGATGCCCTCGAGGATGCTGTCGGACTGCGGCGTGACGATGCGGCCGTCCTTGTAGACGAACACGACGTTCATGCCGCCGAGCTCCTCGACGTTGCCGTCCTGGTCGAGGAAGATCACCTGGTCGCAGCCCTTCGACGTGGCCTCTGCCTGCGGCAGCAGGCTCGACGCGTAGTTGCCGCCCGTCTTCGCCGCCCCGGTGCCGCCCTTGCCGGCACGAGCGTAGGTGGTGGACAGCCAGATGCGCACGGGCTTCACGCCGCCGGTGAAGTACGCGCCGGCCGGCGAGGCGATCAGGTAGTAGGCGACCTTCTTCGCCGGGCGCACGCCGAGGAACGCCTCCTTGGCGAACATGAACGGCCGCAGATACAAGCTCTGATCCACTCCGGAGGGCACCCAGTCGCCGTCCACGGCGATGAGCTCGCGGATGGACTGCAGGAAGTACTCGGTGGGCAGCTCGGGCAGCGCGAGACGACGGGCGCTGCGGCGCAGCCGCTCGGCGTTGCGGTCGGGGCGGAAGGTGTGCACCGAGCCGTCGGCGTGACGGTAGGCCTTGATGCCCTCGAATATCTCCTGGCCGTAGTGCAGCACGGCCGCGGCGGGATCGAGTGCGATCGGCCCGTAGGGCTGCACGCGCGGGCGGTGCCAGCCGCCCTTCTCCGACCAGCAGATGTCGACCATGTGGTCGGTGAAGTTGGTTCCGAAGCCGGGGCTCTGCAGGATCTCCTCGCGCTGAGCGGGGCTCTTCGCAGCGAGGTTCTTCGTCACGGCGAATGTGAGCGCAGCGATGTCGGAGCTGGCCGTGGTGGCGGTGTCGGTCATGTCTGTCCTCTGTCGGATGCGGCGGCGATGCGCGCGTGTTCTCAGATTACGCCTGCAGCCGGGCGAGGATCGCGTCGCCCGTCTCGGCCGTGGTGCGAGCCCCGGTACGGCTCGCGATATCGGCTTCGACCGCTCGCTGAACACGCGCGGATTCGTCGCGCAGGCCGAGGTGGTCGAGCAGTAGGGCGACCGAGAGGATCGCCGCGGTCGGGTCGGCCTTCTGCTGCCCGGCGATGTCGGGGGCCGAGCCGTGCACGGGCTCGAACATCGACGGGAACGCCCCGTCGGGATTGATGTTGCCGGATGCCGCCAGGCCGATGCCACCGGTGACGGCCCCGGCGAGGTCGGTGAGGATGTCGCCGAAGAGGTTGTCGGTGACGATGACATCGAAGCGCGCCGGATCGGTGACGAGGAAGATGGTCGCGGCGTCGACGTGCAGGTAGTCCACGGCGACCTGCGGATGCTCGGCGGCGACCTCGTCGACGATCCGCTTCCAGATCGCGCCCGCATGTACGAGCACATTGGTCTTGTGCACCAGGGTGAGCTTCCCGCGGCGGCGTTCGGCGAGCTCGAACGCATGGCGCACCACGCGCTCCACGCCGAACGCGGTGTTGACGCTGGTCTCGTTGGCGACCTCGTGCGGGGTGCCCCTGCGGATCGCCCCGCCGTTGCCGACATACGGCCCCTCGGTGCCCTCACGCACGACGACGAAGTCGATCTCGCCCGGGTCGGCGAGCGGACCCGATGCACCGGGGAACAGCTTCGACGGACGCAGATTCACGTAGTGGTCGAGCTCGAAGCGCAGCTTCAGCAGCAGCCCGCGCTCGATGTTGGCATCCTTGAGTCTCGCGTCGCCGGGCGTACCGCCCACCGCGCCGAGCAGGATCGCGTCATGCGCGCGGATGGCGGCGAGGTCGTCATCGGTGAGGGTGTCGCCGGTCGCGAGGTAGCGGTCCGCGCCGAGCGAGAACGCCGTCTTCTCGAAGGTCACATCGCCGTCGGCGGTGACCGCGTCGAGCACGCGCTCCGCCTGGGCGATGACCTCTCGTCCGATCCCGTCGCCGGGGATGACGGCCAGCTTCACGACGCGCGACATGGGGCTCCTTGGCAAGAGTCTCGTCCGCCACGCCGGTCGCCGCGGACACTGCATCCAGCGTAGCGGCGCGCATGGCGCGCTCACGCCGGATGTCAGCGGGAGGGGCGCAGCGTGACAGCCGCGACCACGATGGCGGATGCCACCAGCAGCGCACCGATCAGCGAGGTCGTCACGATGCCGGAGTCGAAGGCGTGCGTCGCCGCCTGCCACAGCGCGTCGGCCTGGGGGCCGGGCAGATCCTGCGCGGCCGCGAAGGCACCGGCGAGGGTCTCGCGCGCCTGATGAGCGGATGCTGGCGGCACTGCGTCGGGAATCGTCAGCGCACCTCGGTAGAACGCCGTGATGATGCCGCCGAGCACCGCAGTGCCGAGCACTGCACCCAGCTCGTAGGCCGTCTCCGAGACCGCGCTCGCCGCGCCCGCCTTCTCGACCGGCGCGTGGGCGAGGATCAGCTCGTTCGAGATCGTCTCGGCGGCGCCGATGCCGATTCCCAGCACGACGAACGCGGCGACCAGCCACGCGACGCTGTTCCACTGCGCGGTGAGGGCGACCACGAGGTAGCCGCCGACGGACAGCAGCAGGCCCGCCGGAACGACGATGTGCGGGGGCACACGCCGCGAGATCGGCACGACGCTGAGACCGGCGATGATCATGGCGACCATGCCCGGCACCAGCGCGAAACCCGCGACCATGGGCGACAGTCCCAGCACGAGCTGCAGCTGCTGAGGCACGAAGTAGAGGAAGCCGACCAGGGCGATCACGCTGAGCAGATTGACCAGGATCGCGCCGCTGAAACCGCCACGGCGGAACAGGCTCATGTCGAGCATCGGCGTCTGCGTGCGCAGCTGTCTGCGCACGAACAGCCAGCCCATGACGAATCCGATGAGCACGAGGGCCCCAGCGGTCACGGTCGGGCCGTCCACGGCGAATGACTTGATCGCGTACACGACAGGGGTCATGGCCGCCATCGAGAGCAGGATGCCGACCGGATCGATGCGTCCCGGGGCCGGATCGCGACTCTCGGGCAGCAGCCAGTACCCGCCGATGAGCAGCGGGACGAGCATCGGAACGGCGATGAGGAAGACCGACCCCCAGGCGAAGTGCTCGAGCAGGAAGCCGCCGACGACGGGCCCGAGCGCCGAGCCGGCGGAGAACCCGGACGCCCAGATCGCGATCGCGAGGCGGCGCTGGTCGCGGTTCGGGAAGATCGAGCGCAGCAGTGACAGCGTCGACGGCATCAGCATGGCGCCGAAGAAGCCGAGGGCGGCGCGGGCGGCGATGAGCAGCCCTGCGGTGGGTGCGAAGGCCGCCAGCACGGACACCACGGCGAAGCCCGTCGCGCCGATGAACAGCATCCGACGTCGACCGAACCGGTCACCCATCACGCCCATCGTGACGAGCAGTCCGGCGAGCACGAGCGAGTAGACGTCGATGACCCAGAGCTGCTCGGCGCCGGAGGGACGCAGCGCGAGCGAGATCTCCGGCAGCGCGAAGCTGAGCACCGTGTTGTCCACCGAGACCAGCAGCACCGGCAGCATGAGCACTCCCAGCGCCGCCCACCCGCGAGCACCGACGCGGGCGCCGGTCTCCTGAGTGAGTCTGATCGACGCGGTGACTGACATGACTGAATCCTTCCTAAACCGTCCGGATGGTACAGTAACACGAGCGAACGATCAGGAGAAGCCGATGCCTCGCCCCCCACTCGCCCGTGAACGCGTGCTCGACGCGTACCAGAACATCCTCGTCGCCGACGGTGAGCGAGCGGCCACGCTGGAAGCCGTCGCGCGCGAAGCCGGGGTCTCGAAGGGCGGCCTGCTCTATCACTTCGCGTCGAAGGACGATCTCACGCGCGGGCTCGCGGCACGTCTGGCGACGCTGACCGACGAGGACCTCGAGCGGATGTCAGCGGCAGAGGACGGACCCATCGCCTACTACGTGCGCACCTCGGTGATGGAGGACGACGCGCTCGACCGCACACTCATCGCCATGACCCGGCTGGCACAGGGCGGGTCGGCGACGGCATCCGATGCCCTGCGCGAGGTGCGCACCCGATGGGCAGACGCGATCCGCCCGCACGTGCGCGACGAGACGGCACTCGATCTGGTCATGCTGCTCAGCGACGGGCTGTACTTCAACAACTCGCTCGCCGAGCCCACGGGCAGCCCGGCTGCCCTGGGCGAGTTCGTGCCCACGGGAAGGGCGCTCGCTCAGCTGATCGACCTGGTGGTGAACGCGACGACGCGGACCGCGGGCTGAACCCAGCTCCGCGTCACGCGCCCAGCCCGCGCGCGCGTGTCACCGCGCGCGTGTCCGGGAGCCACATGCCGGCTACGCGGCGTGCATGACCGACATATGGCTCCCCGCCGGAGCCGACGCACAGCCCGGGTGGGAGCGATCAGACCTCCGCGATCTCGATGCGGCGGAACAGGTCGGCGTCGATCGCGGCGCTGACGTCCTCGAGCAGCTCGTCCGCAACGGGCGAGTCCAGCGTCAGCACGCTGAGGGCTTGCGCGCCGGCCGCCTCTCGAGCGATCTGCATGCCGGCGATGTTGATGCCGGCATCGCCGAACTTCTGACCGTACACGGCGACGATTCCGGGGCGATCCGTGTAGAGCATCACGACATGGTGGGTCTCGATGGGCAGCTCGATCGCGTGCTCGTTGATGGCGACGAGCTTCTCGATCTGCTTCGGGCCGGTCAGAGTGCCCGACACCGCGAGCTGGGTGCCGTCCGAGAGCGCGCCGCGCAGCGTGATCACGTTGCGGTACTCCTCGCTGACGTCGTCCTGCACCAGTCGCACCGCGATGCCGCGCTGCTCGGCGAGCAGCGGGGCGTTCACGTACGAGACGGTCTCGCTGACGATGTTCGTGAACACGCCCTTGAGCGCGGCGAGGCGCAGCACGCTGACGTCGTAGTTGCTGAGCTCACCGTGCACCTCGACGTCGAGGCTGGTCAGCGGCGCCTGCGCCAGCGCCGAGAAGATCTGGCCGAGCTTCTCGACCAGCGGGATGCCGGGGCGCACGTACGGGTCGATGACACCGCCCGCGACGTTGACCGCGTCCGGCACGAGGTCGCCGCCGAGCGCCAGGCGCACCGAGCGCGCCACCGAGACGCCCGCCTTCTCCTGGGCCTCCTCGGTGCTGGCACCCAGGTGCGGTGTGACCACGACGTTGGGCAGAGCGAGCAGCGCCTGCGCGGTGCCGCCCTCGGCGGGCGGCTCCGAAGTGAACACATCGAGACCAGCGCCGGCGATCTCGCCGGCCACGAGGGCCTCGTGCAGGTCGGCCTCGTCGATCAGGCCGCCGCGGGCGACGTTGACGACGAATGCGGTCGGCTTCATCGCGGCGAACTGCTCGGCGCCGATCATGCCCGTGGTCTCGGGGGTCTTCGGCATGTGGATCGTGAGGAAGTCGGCCTCGGCGACCAGCTCGTCCAGACTCACCAGCTGCACGCCCAGCTGCTGCGCGCGCGCACTGGTGACGTAGGGGTCGTACGCGATCACGCGCATGTCGAAGGCGTTCAGCCGGGCCGCGACGAGCGCCCCGATGCGGCCCAGCCCCACGATGCCGACGGTCTTCTCGAAGAGCTCGGCTCCGGTGAACGAGCTGCGCTTCCACGCTCCGGCCGCCAGCGAGGCGTGCGCCGCGGGAATGCGCCGGGCGAGGCTGAGGATGTGGCCGACGGTGAGCTCGGCGGCGGAGACGATGTTCGAGGTCGGCGCGTTGACGACCATGACGCCCGCGGTGGTGGCGGCCTTGATGTCGACGTTGTCGAGGCCGACTCCGGCGCGCGCGACGACCTTCAGCTTGGGTGCGTGTGCCAGCGCCTCGGCATCGATCCTGGTGGCGGAGCGCACGAGCACGGCGTCGGCGTCGGCGAGCGCGGCGAACAGCGACTCGCGCTCGGTGCCGTCCACCTCCCGCACGTCGAAGTCGGGGCCGAGCGCCTCGATCGTCGCGGGCGAGAGGACCTCGGCGAGCAGGACGACGGGCTTTGTGGCGGAGTTGTTCGGCACGGAGTTGTTCGGCACGGAGATCCTTCGAGGCAGGCGGGGATGGGCCGATGCGCCGCACGCCGTCGGGGCGCGATCGGGAGACACATTACCGCAGGCCGCCTCACGCCCCACGCCGTGTGACGCCGCGGACTACCGCAGCCGCCGGGGCGCTCAGCTCAGCAGCGAGGCGCCGTTGCGCAGCGCGAAGCTGAGGGTGTCCAGCCAGAACACCGCGCTGAGGCCCAGACCGGCGAGCATGACCACGATGAACACGCCCAGTGTGCGCCTGCGTGCCAGCAGCAGCGCGATGACGAAGACGACGATCGGCACCAGCACGGGCATGAGCAGAACGGTCCAGCCGTAGCCGCTGATGCCTGCCTGCGCCATCTCGGTGAGATAGAACGTCGCGTTCCACACCAGGAAGGCGTACGCGAGGCCGATGAGCCCGGTGAAGACACCGCGCAGCACGCGGACCACGCGGGATCCCATCGGCGCGCGCGCGGCCGAAGAGGTGCTCTCGGTCACAGCGCTCCTCCTCCCCCGGCGACCACGAACGGCCAGGGTACGAGCAGCAGCGCACCGACGAACAGGGCGACGATGCGCACCCAGTCTCGGGCGCCGCGAGTGAGAAGCAGGGTCGCGGTGAACCACAGCACGGGCGCGAGCACGGCGATCCACATGCTCGCCAGGTACAGCGGTGCAGGCAGCATGAACATCGCCTTCGCCTGCATCCCGACCCCGGCGATGACCCAGCCGACGGTGTACAGCAGATAGACGCCGCCGAGGATCCCGAGCAGCACGAGGGTCGCCGTTCCGACGCCCTCCGCCTCGTCATCGGCGTCCCCACCCGGATGCCGAGGCGACTCCGGATGCATGGCCACCGCCTCCGGGGTCACGTCCGCGGTGTCTCCGCGAGACTCCTCACGCGCGGGCGGCACCTCGCGCCGCCGCGGAGCGGGTCGCCTGGCCTCGAGCGCGTCGTCGCCGTCCCAGTGCAGGGCGTCGTCCTCGGAGTCGGAGTTCACCTCTTCAGCGTACCCGCGCTGTGTGCGCCGCTCCTTCCCTCCAGTAGGATCGGGGTCCCTACCGCAGGAGCAGCGCATGGCATCCACCACCTCCCCCACATCGCCGCACGATTGGCACCCGACTGCTGAGGCGAGAAAGCGGGCGAACCTGCTGCGGGTCATCGCCGGCGTGCTCTGGGCTCTCGCGATCGGATGCGAGGCCGTCGCCATCTTCTGGCTGCTGAAGCAGCGTGATGTCGTCGGCGCTGACGGAGCGCTGCGGCGCGATCCGCAGAGCGGCCTGCTGACCGAGGGCGGCGGCGACGCCGTCTTCCCGCAGTGGGCGTTCATCACACTGCTCGTGCTGCTCGTCGTGATCGCCGCGCTGTCGATCGTCGGATCGATCCTGTGGAAGCGGGCGAACCGTCTCGACCCTGCGCGCCGGTCCGACACCGTGCGCTTCTTCGTGCAGAACCAGCTCGGCGCGATCATCGCCGTCGTGGCCTTCCTGCCGCTGATCGTCATGGTGTTCCTGAACAAGGACATGGACAAGGGGCAGAAGACGATCGCCGGTGCCGTCGGCATCGTGCTTGCGGTGATCGCCACCATCGTCGGGGTGGATGTGAACCCACCGTCCGTCGAGAAGTACACCGCCGACCAGTCGACCGTGATCCAGCTCCTTGGGGACGACGCCGTCACCTGGGTCGACGGCGGCAAGGTCTACCACGTGTGCGACCAGGTGTCTGACATCCAGACCGGCAGCGAGATCCGCTACGGCACCACCGCCGAGGCCGTCGCCAGCGGGAAGCAGCGCCTCACCCTGAAGTTCGCCTCCGAGCTCGAGAGATGCGGCCTGCCCGTGCCCGCCAACGCCACCGAGATCAGCGACGCGCTGCGGCGGATCCAGAGCGGTCAGACGGTGGCCCTGCCCGCACCGCAGTGGGCCGACGGCGAAGCTCCCATCGTGATCGAGAACGCCCCGTCCTGACCGACCGGCGGCTGACGCGAACCGCTACACCCGCGCCCGCGCGCACTCCAGCGCAGCGCGAGCAGCAGCCACGATCGCCCGGTCGGTGACGTCGAACCCCGTCGCGCCGCCGCCGGGTCCCGCGGGCGAGGAGTCCACGGCCGCCGCGCGCGCCGACAGGTGCACGGCGTCCGCCCCGGCTGCCACCAGCGCGGCGATGTCATCCGGCCGCACACCGCCGCCGGCCATGACCTGCACCCGGCCGGCGGACTGGCGGGAGATCTCGCTGATGACCGCGAGGCCGTCGATGCTGCGCCCGGCACCGCCGCTGGTGAGCACGCGGTGCACGCCGAGCTCGGCGAGCCGGTGCGTGATCGCCGGCGGGTCCGGCAGCGCGTCGATGGCGCGATGGAACACCACATCGGCGCCGGCCGCGGCATCCGTCCACCGCCGCATCGCGTCCTCGTCCACGGCGCCGGCGGCCGTCAGCGCTCCGACGACCACCGCACCGGCACCGCGACGCACGACGTCCCGGATGTCGGCGGACACCAGGGCGATCTCCTCGGGGTCGTAGACGAAGCCGCCCGGCCGCGGACGCACGAGCACCGCCACCCGATCGGGCCTCCCCGCCGCCTGCACGACCGCGTCGACGGTTCCCGCCGACGGGGTCAGCCCGCCGGTGCCCGCAAGCGCCTGGCACAGTTCGACACGGTCCGCACCGGCGTCGAGCGCGGTGCGCGCCCCGGCGGCGTCCTGCACAGCGATCTCGAGCATCGCCCGAGCACTCATGAGACGGTCGCCGTCGCGACCGGCTGCTCGCGCAGCGCGGGCGGGACGGTGAGCACGGTGGAGCCGTCCGCCGCGGTGCGGGCGTGCGCGATCGACCCATCGGCCCAGCGGGCTTCGCGCCCGGACAGCTCAGGGGGCAGCGTCAGCTGCCCCTGAGCGGGGTCCATGGCGTGCACGTGCACGCCCGCCGCAGAGGCCGTGTATCGCACCGGGCTGACCGGCTCGCCGAAGCGGATCCAGGGCCGGGTTCCGTAGATCGCGGCGCCGTTCTGCGCAAGCCACGCGCCCATGGTGCGCATCGCCTCGCGCTGCAGCTGCGGGATCGCCCCGTCCGCGGCAGGGCCGACGTTGATGAGCAGATTGCCGTTCTTGGACACCACATCCACGAGCATGCGCACCAGTTCGGCGCCCGAAAGCGAGTGCCGCTCATCCTCGGCCTGGTTGAAGCCGAACGAGTAGCCGAGACCACGCGTCGATTCCCAGGGCGTGTCGAGGATGCCGGGAATGTGCCGGTACTCGCGGGTGAGGAAGCCGTGATACGGCACACCCCAGCGGTCGTTGACCACGCCCTCGGGCACCGCGGCGAAGTAGCGCTCGAGCAGGGCTGCGACGGCGTAGTCGTCGCGGCCCTTGCCGCCGTCCGGCCACTCGATGTCGTTCCACAGCACATCCGGAGAGAAGCGCTGCACGAGCTCGTCGAGCTGCGCGGCGGCATAGCGCGCGAAGTGGGCGTCGTTGCGGCGGAAGCGGAACAGGTCGGTGTCGGATTCGATGGGCGGGAAGTCGCTGACATGCCAGTCCAGAGCACCGGAGTAGTAGACCCCGAAGCGGGCTCCGGCCCGTCGGGTCGCGTCGTGGAATTCGCCGATGAGGTCGCGCCGCGGACCGCGGGCGACCGCGTTGAACCCCGTCGTGCGCGTGTCCCACAGGCAGAAGCCCTCATGGTGCTTGGTCGTGGGGATGATGTACCGGGCGCCCGCGCCGACGAGCTCGCCGACGAACGCGTCCGCGTCGAAGGCGGCGGCGTCCCAGAGATCGGCGAGGTCCTCGTACGAGGTGCCGGGGCCGTAAAGCTGCTGGTGCCTCTCCCAGGTCGGGCTGCCCGCGATGCGCACGGTGTTGCCGTACCACTCGGCGTACTGATGCCAGGCGTAGGCGTCCTCGGCGGGGATGTTGACCCCTTCGCCGTGCTGCACCGCCCAGGCGGGCACCGAGTACAGGCCCCAGTGCACGAAGAAGCCCAGCTTCGCGTCGCGGTACCACTCGGGCACGCCGTTGCTCGGGTAGGCGGGCGCGTCGGCGCCGAAGTCCGGGCCGGTGCGGGTCTCGAAGTTCAGCATGCCGGGCTCTCCTCGCGTCGGCTCACGTGTGCGGTCAGTGCGGGGGTCCCGTCGGTGTCGAACGGGAACACTCCCGGCTGCAGGCGGTGATGTCCCAGTCGCAGCAGATCCTGGTCGACGCCGCCCGGGGTGAGCGCGAGCGTCCAGTCCGCGGCCAGTCGGTACAGCTCGGGTTCGAGGTAGCCGATCTTCACCACGACGATGTCGGCGCCCTCCGGGTCCAGCCCCAGCATGCGGAAGTCCTCGAGGTGGTGGAAGGGCTTGCGGCGCTCGGTGATGATGGCATGCAGCCCGCCCACCCGGATGACCGCCTGCGTGCCGGCATCCGGGTCGCCCTCGGTGAGGGAGAAGACCTCGCCGGTGATCTGCAGCGGCCCGCGCGGCCCGTCGTCCACCTGCGCACCCGCGGTGAGGGTCACGCTGGCCCCGACACCGGCCGCCACGGCAAGCGCGACCGCGTCGGCGTCGAAGATCGAGGCGACCAGCGTGATGTGCGAGCCATCGATCAGCTCGGGCCGGGCGAGCAGCTCGCCGAGCGTCCAGGTCACGTCGCCGGCACCGCCCGCGGTGGGGTTGTCGCCGGAATCCGAGATGACGTAGGGCCGTGCCGCATCGGGCGCGAGAGCCTTCTGCAGCGCACCGTCCAGCGTGGCCGTGGGCGCGACGAAGACGAAGTCCTCTCTGGCGTCCCAGAACTGTCGCGCGATGCGCTCTGCCTCACGGGCGATGAGCTGCTGGTCGTCGCCGATCACCACGACGTACGCCTGGCAGCGCGGTTCGTCGGCCCACGCGTAGCCGATCCAGACCGACGCGTCGATGACCCCGTCCATCGCCTCGATCCCCGGCAGCTCGGCGTAGATGCTCAGCGCAGGCTCGAGGCGGGTCGAGGTCTTCTCGCCCGGCAGCAGCACCGGCACGGGCACCCATGCCTTGAACGGCCAACGGCGCACCGGGTCGGCGCCGTGTTCGCCGCGCAGCCGCGCGAGCAGGTTCCACACCGCCCGCTCCTTCGTGTTCAGCCAGTCCTCGTGGGGTGCCATCCGGTAGCAGGTGAGCAGATCGACCTGGTCGCGCAGCACCTCCGAGACGTTGCCGTGCAGGTCCATGGAGGTCGAGATCAGCGTGTCTGGACCCAGCGCTTCCCGCACCGCCGTGGCGAGGTCACCCTCGGCGTCCTGCATCCCGATCACGCTCATCGCGCCGTGGATGTCGAAGAAGAAGCCATCGAACGGTCCTTCGGCGCGGATCGCGTCGAGGATGGCGGTCTTCATCCGCTGGTAGGTGGCCGGGTCGACGGCGCCGCCGGGCAGGGAGCGACCGTGGTGCAGCGGCACCCAGGTGGCCGCTTCGCGCAGCTCGCGCCCCTCGTCGAGGAAGGGGTAGTAGCCGATCAGGTCCGCTCCGGTACGGATCGTGAACGCCTCGTCGCCCGACACGTGCGGGGAGAAGGTGCTGGACTCGATGGAGATGCCGGCGATGCCGATGCGCGGCGCGCTCAGGCCGCCCTCGGCCACATCCGGCAGCGGGCCCATCCAGATCTCACTGGCTTCCGGTCGTTCGGTCACTGTCGCTCCTTCGGACGAGAGATGGGTCAGGATGCCGCAGTCAGCACGAGGCTGCGTGCGGTCTCGATGGCGCCCAGCGCCACCGCGTCGCCGCCCAGGCGGGCGGGCAGGATGTGCAGGGGGATGCCGGAGACGGGTGCGTCGGTGTGCAGCGCCTCGTCTATTCCGGGACGCAGCAGCTCCCACGCGTGCGCGACTCCCCCGCCGACGATGGCGCGCGGCAGGTCGAGCAACGTGGCGGCGCTCGCGCACGCGCGTCCCAGCGCCCGTCCGGCAGCGTGGAACGCGGCCCGCGCGTCGGCATCGCCGTCGCGGGCGAGGGCTGCGACCTCACGCGAACCGCCGACGTCCCGGCCGCTGCGTTCGGTGTAGCGCAAACCGATCGAGGTGCCCGAGGCGAGCGTCTCGAGGTGTCCGATCTGCCCGCAGGTGCAGACGAGATCGCTGTAGCCGGGAGTGTGACCGATCTCACCGGCCGCCCCGTGCGGGCCGCGTCGCAGCTCGCCGTCGATGATCACCGCCCCGCCGACACCGGTGCCGAGCATGACCCCGAGGACGTCGTCACGGATGCCGGCGGCGGCCGCTTCCCCGAGCAGGAAGGCGTTCACGTCGTTCTCGACGCCGACCGGCACGCCCAGGCGCGCCGAGAGCTCCGCGCCGAGCGGGAATCCGGTCCAGCCGACGAATGTGGCCGACGCCGCGCGGATCGATCCGCTCGCGTGATCGATGACACCGGCGGCGCCGACGCCCGCGCTGCGGAGCCGGACGCCGGCCCGGGCGGCGAGTGCGGCCGCCAGCGCTGCGGCGGCATCCGCCATCGCCGTGCCGCCCTCGCGAGCAGGCGCGGGCACACTGCCGCGCGAACGGATCTCTCCGGCGTCGTCGACGATGAGGGCGGAGATCTTCGTCCCACCGATGTCGATGCCGGCGTGGCCGGGAACGGCCACGGTCTCGTGTTGCTGTGCCATGCCGGGATCAGCGCCCGCCGAGTCCGGCCATGGCGATCCCCTTGACCAGGTGCTTCTGCAGCGCGACGACCAGCAGCGTGGTCGGGATCATCGAGATGATCGACGCGGCCATCTGCAGGTCCCAGCGCGTGCCCGTCAGGCCGGAGAAGCTGGCCAGTCCCACCGGCAGCGTCCCGTGCGCGTTGTAGTCGACCGTGACGATCAGCGGCCAGAGATAACTGTTCCAGAAGGACAGGAACGTGAACACCGCCAGCACCGCCACCGCAGAGGTCGACAGCGGCAGGATGATTCGCAGGAAGCAGCGCAGCGGCCCGGCTCCGTCGACGCGCGCGGCCTCCTCGAGCTCGTAGGGGATGCCACGGAAGAACTGGCGCATCAGGAAGGTGCCGAACGCGGTGAACGCGAACGGGAAGATCAGGGCCTGGTAGGTGTCGACCCACCCGAACCACTGCATGACCTGGAACATGGGGATCACGAGCACCTCTGCGGGCACCATGAGAGTCGCCAGGAAGAGCACGAACACCGCATCGCGGCCCTTCCAGCGCAGCCGTCCGAAGGCGTAGCCGGCCGTGGTCGAGACCAGCAGCACGACGAGCGTGCCGGCGACCGAGGTGAACAGCGAGTTGCCGATGTAGGTCCAGAACGGGCCGAAGGCGAACACCTCTGCGAAGTTCGACCAGCGCACCTCCGAGCCGATCAGGCGCGGTGGCATCGAGAAGATGTCGTTGTTCGGCTTCAGGGCGGAGAAGAACGCGTAGACCAGCGGAAGCATGAACAGCGCGGCGGCGACATAGATGCTGATGTGGCCGATGATCAGGCGCACGCGTGCCGCGGGTGTTATGGGCGCACGGCCCCGGCGTCCCTCGACGTGCACGTGCACGTCGTCGGGGGTGGCGGTGAGAACCGGCTGGACGACGGTGTCAGTGCTCATAGTGCACCCACTTCTTCTGCGCCCCGAACTGGAGCGCGGTGATGATGATGATGAGGGCGAACAGGATCCAGGCGCCTGCGGCCGCGAGACCGAGATCCTGGAACTTGAAGCCCTGGTTGTAGATCCACATGACCAGCGGCATGGTTGAGTTGCCCGGGCCACCGCCGGTGAGCAGCTGCGGCTGCACGAACACCTGCAGCGAGGTGATCATGGTCATGATCGTGGCGAAGAAGATCGCCGGCGAGATCATCGGGATCATCACGCTCCAGATCATGCGCAGTCCCCGCGCGCCGTCGATGCGGGCCGCTTCCACCACGCTCTCGGGCAGCTGCTCCAGCGCCGCGGAGAAGATGAGCATGTTGTAGCCGAGTCCCTGCCAGACGCTCATGACGACGACCATGATCATCGCCCACTGCCGGTCGGCGAGGAAGTTCGGTAGTTCCACGCCGAACCAGGTCTGTGCGAGGCCGTTGAACAGGCCCTGCGGCTGCAGCAGCATCTTCCAGACGAGGACGTTCGCCACCATCGGCGTCACGACCGGGATGAAGAACAGCACGCGCAGCGCCCCTCGGCCGCGGATGCGGGGGCCGAGGCCGAGCGCGAGCGCCAATGAGAGCGCGATGCTGACCGGAACGTAGAGGACCGTGAACACCAGCGTGTTGCGCAGCGACGGGAGGAAGTTCGGGTCCTCGAACAGGCGCAGGTAGTTGGCTCCGCCGTTGAAGGTGCGATCGCCGAAGGTCGGCCAGTCGAAGAAGCTCATCACGACGGACAAGACGACGGGCACGATCGTGAACAGGGCGAGGCCCACCAGGGCTGGGCTTGCGAAGCCCAGCGCCTGGCGCGCCTCGACCTTGGCGAACGACCCGCGACGACGCTGCGGGGCGGTCGAGATGGTCATCTGCGTTTCCTTTTTCAGGGCGAGTGCCCCGGATCGATGTGTCAGTTGCCGAACTGCTGCTGTGCAGAGGTGAGCACGTCCTTCATGGACGTCTGACCGTTGTAGACGCTCACGAGCTCGGGCTGGACGAAGGTGCCGACCTTGGCCCAGTTGTCCGAGACGTACTGGCCCTGCACGTTGGCGAAGGCTGCGTCGAACACCGACTGCACCTCGTCGCGGTAGGCCTCGTCGAGCGACTCGAAGTACAGCGGCTGGCTCTCGGCACGCGCCGGGTAGCTGCGCCCGGACGAGGCGATGTAATCCTGCGCGTCCTTGCTGAGCAGCGAGCCGAGCACCTTCAGAGCCGCCTCCTTGTTCTCGCACGACTTGGCGATACCGAAGCCCGAGCCGAGGATGAGGCTGAGATCGCCGTTCTTCCCGGTGGGCAGCGGCGCCATACCCGCGGCGAAGCCGTCGTCGTTGGTGAGGTAGCCCACGGCGTTCCACGTGCCGTCGACGGCCATCGCCGCGTTCTGGCCGGTGAACTGGTTCTCGCCCCAGCCGGTGTCGGAGGCGGATGCCACCGGCGCGGCGACCTTCTGGTCGGTGACCAGACCGGCGTACCACTCGGCGGCCGACACGAAGTCCTTGTCGGTGAGCTGCAGCGTGCCGTCCTCGGCGACCGGCTGGGTGCCCGACTTCGCGATGGGCAGCGCCTGCCACTGGAAGTCGCCCATCCCGATGCCGAAGCCGTACTTGCCCCCGGTCGTCGCCTTCTTGGCGATGGCCTCGAAGTCGTCGAAGGTCCAGCCCACGGCGGGCATGTCGGCGCCGGCTGCGGTGAGCATGTCCTTGTTGTAGTACGTCAGCATGGTCGCGACGTCGAACGGCAGACCGTACATGTCGCCCTTGTTCTTCAGGATCTCGGTCGCGCCGTCGGCGAAGTCGCTCTCGGCGAGCCCGGCGGTCTTCAGGTCGTCGGCGGTCAGCTTGACGAAGCCGTCCGTGTAGCTGGCCAGCTGGCCGGAGTTCATCCCCGTCACGCACGCCATGTTGCCGGAGGCCATGTTCGTCGTGAGCTTGGTGAAGAAGTCTCCCCACGGCGCGGTGCGCAGCTCGATCTTGAGATCGGGGTTCTGCTTCTTCGCCACCTCGATCTGCGCCTCGAGCGCGGCGGTGTCGTCCTCGCTGCCGGACCACATGTCGACGACGATGGCGTCTCCGTCTGCTCCGCCGTTCGCGTTGCCGCTCCCGCTCGCGCAGCCGGTCATCGCGACCGCGCCGACCGCGATGACAGCGATGGCGCTCACCCGCATCTTCTTCATTGAATGCCTCCTTGCTCAAGGTGCTGGACCGTTATTTCGGTCTTCGAAACAACATCTGATTGTTTTGCAGGAAGTTACCGTGTCATGATTCGATTCCAAGCGCAAGCCGAACATCGGATGTTTTTTCCGACCGGGCCGCACCGACATCGATGAGAGACGAGCAGCATGGCCGCCACGACGACTGACGACACCCGCCGGATCCTGGACCTGGTCGCCAGCGGGCGGGCTCGCTCGCGCTCCCAGCTGGCCGCTCAGCTCGGCGTCGCGGCCTCGACCGTCGGACTGCGCGTGCAGGCCCTGCTGGATTCTGGGGTGCTGCAGGAGGCCGGTGAGGGCAGCTCGCGCGGCGGACGACGTCCGCGCATGCTGCGCGTCGCGGATGACGGCGGGGTCGTGCTGACCGCCGATCTCGGAGGCGGCCATGCCCGCATCGGTCGTCACGGTCTGTCTGGAGCGATCCAGCGCACCCAGACCATCCCCATCGACCTGACGGAAGGGCCCGAGCGCACGCTCGTGCTTATCGGCGCGGCGATGGAGAAGATGGTGACCGGCTCACCTGTGCGAGCCGTCGGAGTGGGGCTCCCGGGACCCGTGCGCGTGGAGTCGGGCAGCGTTGATCAGCCTTCCCGTATGCCGGGGTGGGCCGGTTTCCGCGTCGGCGACCACCTGCGCGGACGATTCGGAAGTGCACCCGTCGTGGTGGACAACGACGCGAACCTCGCCGCTCTCGGCGAGCACCGCGCCCAGTTCGGCACCTCTCAGCACAGCATCACCGTGAAGGCGGGCACGGCGATCGGCAGCGGGATCATCGTCGGGGGTCACGTGCATCGCGGCGCAAGCGGCGCAGCCGGCGACATCACGCACACCCGCATCGACGGAGGCGGCGACGTGCCCTGCTCCTGCGGCAACACCGGCTGCCTCGAGACGGTGGCCAGTGGCGCCAGCCTCGTGCGCCAGATGACCGAGCGGGGCATCACCGGCATCCGCTCGGCGGAACAGGTGCTGGCGCTCGCGCGCGACGCCGACCCGGTCGCCACCACGCTCGTGCGCACGGCGGGCACTCACCTCGGCCAGGCCCTGTCGGGGATGGTCAACTTCTTCAACCCGCACGCTGTCTTCCTGACTGGGAGCATGAGCGCCTCCGAACCCTTCCTGGCCGCGGTGCGCAGTCGCGTGTACGAGGCCTGCCACCCGTTGGCGACCCAGACGCTGCGCATCGAAGCCGCGGGCACGGGTGCGGATGCGATCGTGCTGGGCGCGGCGCGGCTGGCGCTGGACGCCCTCGAACTGCCCGCCGCCTGAGCCGCGCTCAGTTGAGGGTCAGCTCGATCACCGGCATCAGCACATCCGGCCGCCGCACCGGAAGGTGCACGGTCAGCGTCCCGTCCGCCTCGCCGGCCGGCGTCATGTGCGACGCCTGCTGCCCCGGATCGGTCACCGAGGTCCTCAACCACGACCCGTCGTTCAGCAGCCGGGCGAAGGCGACCCGCCCCGCGAGAGCCGGCAGGTGCACGAAGCCGAGCGGCCAGGTGAACAGGTGCAGGTAGAGCCGGTTCCCGCGACGCGTGTAGACGCCCTCGCGCGGCGGGGTGAAGTCGGTGTGGCCGGCGCCGACGATGGCATCGCGGTGCAGCAGCATCCACTCGCCGATCTCGTCGAGTGTGCGTACGTCCCGGGGTGCGAGTGCACCGCGACCGTCGGGGCCGACGTTCAGCAGCATGTTGCCGTCCATCGAGACCGAGTCGGCCAGCATCTGCACCAGCAGCGTCGGCGACTTCTGATCGGTGTTGTCTCGGTGGTAGCCCCATGAGCCGTTGAGCGTCTGGCACGCCTCCCACACCTGTGGCACGCCGTCGACGACCAGCGGAGATGTCGGCTGGTACTGCTCCGGAGTGACGAGGTCGGCGGGGATGCCGAGTCGGTCGTTGACCAGCATGTCGGGCTGCAGTTGGCGGCACAGCCGCAGCAGCGCGGCGGCGTCCCAGTCCTCCGGCCCCTTCCCGGCCCAGCCCTCGCGATGTTCCGGATAGGTGAAATCGAAGAAGAGATAGTCGATCGCTCCGTAGCCGGTGAGCAGCTCGCGAACCTGCCTGTGCAGATACTCGCGGTAGCGAGCCATCTCGCGGTCCTGGTTGAGGGCCGGGGCGTGCGCATCGTCGCGGCGCGGGTGGTTCCAGTCGACGGTGAAGTCGGGGTGGTGCCAGTCGATGAGCGAGTAATACAGCCCCACCCGGAGGCCCTCGGCGCGCAGAGCATCCACGTACTCGCGCACGAGGTCGCGGCCGCACGCGTGCTGCGCGGTGAACTCGGTGAGGGCCGAGTCGAACAGGCAGAAGCCGTCGTGGTGCTTGGCGGTGAGCACGACATATGACATCCCGGTCTCCTTCGCGCGACGCGCGAGTGCGCGGGCATCGAAGCGGTCGGGCTCGAAATGGTCGAAGTACTGCCGGTACTCGTCGTCGGACAGTCGCTCATAGCTTTGGACCCACTCGTGCCGCGCGGCGATGCTGTAGACACCGAAGTGCACGAACATGCCGAAGCGCGCGGTGTCGAACCATTCCTGTCGCATGCACTCATCCTTGCACAGACATCCGATGTCTCAACGGCAAAGACGAAGAAGGGAGGCACCCGCGAACAGGTGCCTCCCTCTCTTGCCGACGGTCAGCGCGCGGCGCTGCCCTCGACGTAGTCCTCGTCCTGCGACTTCCAGGCGAACAGCGAACGCAGCTCCTTGCCGGTCGCCTCGATGGGGTGTCCCTGTTCCTTCTCGCGAAGGGCGAGGAACTCCTCGGCACCGTTGTCCTGGTCCTCGATGAAGCGCTTCGCGAATGCGCCCGACTGGATGTCGGCGAGCACGCCCTGCATCCGCTCCTTCACACCGGCGTCGATGACGCGCGGGCCCGACACGTAGTCGCCGAACTCCGCGGTGTCCGAGATCGACCAGCGCTGCTTGGCGATGCCGCCCTCCCACATCAGGTCGACGATGAGCTTGAGCTCGTGCAGCACCTCGAAGTAGGCGATCTGCGGCTGATAGCCCGCCTCGACGAGGGTTTCGAAGCCCGCCTGCACGAGGTGGCTCATGCCGCCGCACAGCACGGCCTGCTCGCCGAACAGGTCGGTCTCGGTCTCCTCGGTGAAGGTCGTCTTGATGACGCCGGCCCGGGTGCCGCCGATGGCCTTCGCGTACGACAGGGCGAGGTCCCACGCCTTGCCGGAGGCGTCGCGCTCGACCGCGATGATGTCGGGGATGCCGCGCCCGGCGACGAACTCGCGACGCACGGTGTGCCCCGGCGCCTTGGGGGCGACCAGAATCACGTCGACGCCCTCGGGAGCGTCGATGTAGCCGAAACGGATGTTGAAGCCGTGCGCGAAGGCGAGCGCCTTGCCTGCGGTCAGCTTGTCCTTGATCGACTCGTTGTAGATGGTGCGCTGGTGCTGGTCCGGCGCGAGGATCATGATGACGTCCGCCCACTCGGCCGCGTCGGCGACGCTCTTCACGGGGAAGCCGGCCTCTTCGGCCTTGGCGATCGACTTCGAGCCCTCCTTGAGGGCGATGGCGACCTCGACGCCCGAGTCGCGCAGGTTCATCGCGTGGGCGTGGCCCTGCGAGCCGTAGCCGACGATCGCGACCTTCTTGCTCTGGATGATCGAGAGGTCGGCGTCCGCGTCGTAGAAGATCTCGGTGCTCACGGTGTTCTTTCTCCTTGCTAGTGGTTTGCGGGCCCTTCGACAGGCTCAGGGACCCAGAAGTTCGTATCGTCGAGGGGTCAGCCGCGCAGGACGCGCTCGGTGATGCTCTTGCCGCCGCGTCCTATGGCGAGCAGGCCGGACTGCGCGAGCTCCTTGATGCCGAACGGATCGAGGGCGCGCAGCAGCGCCTGCACCTTCCCCTGGTCCCCGGTCACCTCGACGACGAGCGCGTCGGGAGCGTAGTCGACGATGGAGGCGCGGAACAGGTTCACGATCTCGAGGATGTTCGAGCGCGTGTTGTTGTCGGTGCGCACCTTGATGAGCATGTGCTCGCGCTGCACGGACGTCGACGGCTCCAGCTCGACGATCTTGATGACGTTGACCAGCTTGTTCAGCTGCTTGGTCACCTGCTCGAGCGGCAGGGCGTCGACGTCGACCACCACGGTGATGCGCGAGATGCCGGCGACCTCGGTCACACCGACCGCGAGGGAGTGGATGTTGAAGCCACGGCGCGCGAACAGGCCGGCGACGCGGGTCAGGATGCCGGGAGTGTCCTCGACCAGCAGACTCAGCACGTGGGTGGACATGGCTCAGCTCTCCTCGTCGAACGCCGGGGCGTGGTCGCGGGCGTACTGGATGTAGCTGTTGCTCACACCCTGCGGCACCATGGGCCACACCATCGCATCGGCGCTCACCACGAAGTCGATCACCACGGGCCGATCGTCTGTCTCCAGAGCGGTCTTGATCGCGGCATCCACCTCGTCCTCGGTCTCGACGCGCAGCGCGAGACAGCCGTACGCCTCGGCGAGCTTGACGAAGTCCGGGATGCGCACGCTGCCGTGGCCGGTGTTCAGGTCGGTGTTCGAGTGCCGACCGTCGTAGAACAGCGTCTGCCACTGACGCACCATGCCCAACGAGGAGTTGTTGATGATGGCGACCTTGATCGGGATGTTGTTGATGACGCAGGTCGCGAGCTCCTGGTTCGTCATCTGGAAGCAGCCGTCGCCGTCGATCGCCCAGACCACGCGATCCGGTTCGGCGACCTTGGCCCCCATCGCGGCAGGCACCGAGTAGCCCATCGTGCCGGCGCCGCCGGAGTTCAGCCAGGAGTTCGGCCGCTCGTACTTGATGAACTGCGCCGCCCACATCTGATGCTGGCCGACGCCCGACGCGTAGACCGCCTCCGGGCCGGTGAGCTCGCCGATGCGCTGGATCACGTACTGCGGCGAGAGGTGACCGTCGTCGGTGGACGCGTAGCCCAGTGGGAACTCCGACTTCAGTCCGTCCAGGTACGACCACCACTCGTCGGTGTCCGGCTTGCGCCCGGCGATCGCCCCACGGTAGGCCGTGTCGAGGTCGACGAGCACCTCGCGCACGTCGCCCACGATGGGCACGTTCGCTGTGCGGATCTTGGAGATCTCAGCCGGGTCTATGTCGACGTGCACGACCTTGGCGTCCGGCGCGAACAGCGCGGCCTTGCCCGTGACGCGATCGTCGAAGCGCGCGCCCAGCGAGACGATGAGGTCGGACTCCTGCAGTGCGAGCACCGCGGGGACGGTGCCGTGCATGCCCGGCATCCCCAGCTGCTGCGGATGCGAGTCGGGGAAGGCGCCGCGGGCCATCAGGGTCGTGACCACCGGCGCACCGGTGGACTCGGCCAGCGTGAGCAGTTCGGCGGAGGCATGCGCGCGGATCACACCGCCGCCCACGTACAGCACGGGCTTCTTCGCCTCGGCGAGCATCGCCGCCGCGGCCTGGATCTGCTTGCCGTGCGCCTTGGTGACCGGGCGGTAGCCGGGCAGGTCGATCTTGGGCGGCCAGATGAACGGGGCGACCTGCTGCTGGGCGTCCTTCGTGATGTCCACCAGCACGGGGCCGGGGCGCCCCGTCGAGGCGATCTCGTACGCGGCCGCGATCGCACCGGGGATGTCCGCGGCGGACTTGACCAGGAACGAGTGCTTGGTGATCGGCATCGTGATGCCGACGATGTCAGCCTCCTGGAACGCGTCCGTGCCCATCAGCGTCGAGAACACCTGCCCGGTGATGGCCAGCAGCGGCACGGAGTCCATGTAGGCGTCGGCGATGGCGGTGACGAGGTTGGTCGCGCCCGGGCCGGAGGTGGCGATGCACACGCCGACCTTGCCGGTCGCCGAGGCGTAGCCCTCCGCCGCGTGCCCCGCGCCCTGTTCGTGGCGTACCAGCACGTGCCGCAGGCCCGACGAATCCATCAGCGGGTCGTAGACCGGCATGATGGCGCCGCCCGGGATGCCGAAGACATCCGTGACGCCGAGGTTCTCGAGCGAGCGGACCACGGCCTGAGCTCCGGTGAGCTCAGGGGCGGCGGCGGGGCGTGCGGGCGGCCGCGGCACGGCTGGCGCGGTGTCAGGAGTCATTTCGCATCCTTGGTGTCTCATACGCTCTGGACGTTGCGTCCTCGAGCTTGTCGAAGGGTCAGCCCGTCACCGCTCCCTGTGCGGCGGAGCGCACGAGACGGGAGTACTTGGCGAGGACGCCACGGGTGTAGCGCGGGGGCAGCGGCTCCCAGCCTTCCCGGCGGGAGTTCAGCTCGGACTCCTCGACGAGTAGCTCGAGGGAGCGAGCCGCGATATCGACCCGTATCAGATCACCATCGCGCACGAAGGCGATCGGACCGGCGTCCACCGCTTCGGGTGCTATGTGGCCGATGCACAGGCCGGTTGTGCCGCCTGAGAATCGTCCGTCCGTCAAGAGTAGTACATCTTTTCCGAGGCCCGCGCCCTTGATGGCCGCGGTGATGGCGAGCATCTCACGCATTCCCGGGCCGCCCTTGGGGCCCTCGTAGCGGATCACGATCACGTCGCCGGGGTTGATCTCTCCGGCGGCCAGGGCATCCATCGCGCCCCGTTCGCGCTCGAAGACGCGTGCCGGTCCCTCGAACACGTCGGCGTCGAAACCGGCCGACTTCACCACGGCGCCCTCCGGGGCGAGCGAGCCGTGCAGGATCGTGATGCCGCCGGAGGAGTGGATCGGGTTGTCGAAGGTGTGGATGACGTCGCCGTCGACCGGGTCCGGGTTCAGCTCGCGCAGGTTCTCAGCCACGGTCTTGCCGGTGACGGTGAGCGCGTCGCCGTGGATGAGCCCCTTGTCGAGCATCGCCTTCATGATGACCGGGATGCCGCCGTGGCGGTCGACGTCGTTCATGACGTACTGGCCGAACGGCTTCATGTCCGCCACGTGCGGGGTGCGGCTGCCGATGCGGTTGAAGTCGTGCAGCGAGAGCTCGATGCCGGCCTCGTTCGCGATGGCGAGCAGGTGCAGCACCACATTCGTGGAGCCGCCGAGGGCCATGGCGAGCGCGATGGCGTTCTCGAAGGACTCCTTGGTGAGGATGTCCTTCGTGGTGATGCCTTGGCGCAGCAGGTTCACGACGGCCTCGCCGGAGCGGTGCGCGAAGTAGTCGCGGCGGCGGTCGGCGGCGGGCGGGGCGGCGGAGCCGGGCAGGCTCAGTCCGAGGGCCTCGGCGACGGAGGCCATGGTGTTGGCGGTGTACATGCCGCCGCAGGCGCCCTCGCCCGGGGCGAACGCGCACTCGATGCGCTTGAGGTCCTCCTCGGTCATGCGCCCGGCGCGGCAGGCGCCGACTCCCTCGAAGGAGTCGATGATCGTGATGTCCTTCTCGGTTCCGTCCGAGAGCTTGACCCATCCTGGTGCGATGGATCCGGCGTACAGGAACACGCTCGAGAGCCCCAGGCGAGCGCTGGCCATCAGCATGCCGGGGATGGACTTGTCGCACCCGGCGAGCAGCACCGTCCCGTCCAGCCGCTCCGCCATGATCACGGTCTCGACCGAATCGGCGATGACCTCGCGGGAAACGAGCGAGAAGTGCATTCCCTCGTGCCCCATCGAGATGCCGTCCGAGACGGAGATGGTGCCGAACTGCAGCGGGTAGCCGCCGCCGGAGTGCACGCCCTCCTTCGCGCCCTGCGCCAGACGGTCCAGGCTGAGGTTGCAGGGGGTGATCTCGTTCCAGCTCGAGGCGATCCCGACCTGCGGCTTGTCCCAGTCCGCGTCGCCCATGCCGACCGCACGCAGCATGCCCCGCGAGGTGGTCGCCTCGATCCCGTCGGTGACGACGCGGCTGCGGGGCTTGATGTCGATGTCGGGAGCGCTGCCGGTCGCGCCGGGCTGAGAATCACGGGTGGACATGACGGAAGTCTATTCCGGCCGGGTGCTCCGCACCGACGCGATGACGTCCAGAACTTCCGCGATCTGCTGTGGGGATTCCACACGCAGCGCTGCGGCTGTCTGTCCCGGTCCCACCCGCACCCCGAGGTCGTCCGCCCCGAGCACGCGCATCGCGTCCTCGTCGGTCACGTCGTCACCCGCGAAGAGGATGCCGGTGGCGGCGGTGCGCTCGCGCAGCACCGAGATGGCGGTGTCCTTGCCCTCGTCCCGCGACGCGTACTCGAGGATGCGGTCGCCGGTGCGCCGCCGCCAGTGCGCGGCACGTCGGGCGAACACCTCGTCCACGGCGGTGAAGGCGGCCTTCTCCACCTCGGCCGACGCGGGTCGCCCGTGCACGCCGATGCCGAAGGTCTTGCGCTCCAGCTCCACGCCCGGATACTCCGCGATCAGGGGGGTCAACTCATCCAGCATCGCATCGCGCAGCTCGCGCTCGGACTCGCCGTCCTCGCTGCCTGCCTCCCCCTCCCCCGGGTACCAGAACTGCGCGCCGTGCGAACCCGAGAGCACGATCGGCGAGTCGTCAGCGTGCTCGGCGATCTCGCGCAGGTGCACCAGGCTGCGACCGGAGACGAAGGCGACGGTGGTGTCGGCCAGTTCGCTCAGGCGCTCGATCGCGGCGCGCACCGCGGGCACCGCGCGCGCCGACATGGGATCGTCGACGAGCTCGGATGCCGTGCCGTCGAAGTCGAGGGCGACGAGCAGGCGTGGTGTGCGGGCGATCCGCTCGACGGCGTCGTCGGGAGCTGCGTGGTCCCAGGTGTGCGTCATCACTGCTCCCCCTCCCCCGCGACGTCGGCGGGACTGTGCTCGTGAGCGTGACCGTGCCCGTGTCCGCGGTGGCGATGGCGTCCCGCGTGATCGAGCGCCTTCAGGAACGACCGCGACCACGCGGTGACGTCGTTCTCGAGCACGCGCTTGCGCAGCGCGCGCATGCGCTTGCCCTGCTCGGGGCGCGGCATCTCGATGGCATCCACGATCGCGTCCTTGAGTCCCTCGATGTCGTGCGGGTTCACCCGCAGAGCCTGACGCAGCTCGTCGGCGGCACCGGCGAACTCGCTGAGCACGAGCACACCGCGGTTGTCGGAGCGAGTGGCGACGTACTCCTTCGCGACGAGGTTCATGCCGTCGCGAAGTGCCGTGACCAGCATGACGTCTGCGGCGAGATACATGGCCACCATCTCCTCGCGCGGGAAGCCCTGATGCAGGTAGCGGATCGCCGTGTGACCGAGGGTGTCGTGGTCGCCGTTGATCCGGCCGATCGACAGCTCCACCTCGTCGCGCAGGTGCATGTACGCGTCCACCCGCTCACGGCTCGGGCTGGCCACTTGGACGAAGGCGACATCCTCGACCGAGATGCGCCCTTGATCGAGCAGTTCTCCGTACGCCTTGATGCGGTGCCGGATGCCCTTGGTGTAGTCGAGTCGATCGACGCCGAGCAGGATGTGCTTCGGGTGGCCGAGCCCCTCGCGGATCTCCATCGCGCGAGCGCGGATGTCGGGGCGCTGCGCCAGCTCGCGGTATGGGGTCGTGTCGATCGAGATGGGGAACGCCTTCACCAGCGGCGTGCGCCCGTCGGGCAGGGTGATGCTCGTCGCCTTGGTCTCGTGGCCGAGACGCCGCTTGGCGGCGGCGAGGAAGTTCGAGGCGTCCTGCGCGCGCTGGAAGCCGATCACGTCGGCGCCGAGCAGTCCGCGCAGCACCTGGTCCCGCCAGGGCAGCTGCGCGTACAGGCCATGCGCCGGGAACGGGATGTGGTGGAAGTAGCCGATGGTGACATCGGGGCGCAGCCCGCGCACCATCTCGGGCACGAGCTGGAGCTGGTAGTCGTGCACCCACACCGTGCCGCCCTCGGCGACCGCGGCGGCGGCGGCCTCGGCGAAGCGGAGGTTGACCGTGACGTACGCCTCCCACCACTGCCGGTCGTACTGCGGCGGCGCGATCACGTCGTGGTACAGCGGCCAGATGGTGTCGTTGGAGAACCCCTCGTAGTAGTCGCGCACCTCCTGCTCGCTCAGCGTCACCGGAAGCAGGCGGATGCCGTCGGCCTCGAACGGCGCGAACTCGAGGTCCGGCTGGCCTGCCCACCCGACCCAGGCCCCGTCGACGCTGCGCATCATCGGCTCGAGAGCGGCGACCAGGCCGCCCGGCGAGGTGCGCCAGATCTCCTCACCCTCGGGCGTGACGATCCGGTCCACCGGAAGGCGATTGGCGACGACCACGAACTCTGCGGCGACCATGTGACTCCTCTGTTCGGTGTCTCCAGGCTACCCAGGCCGCGGATGCACCGCCGGGCCTTGACGAGCCCGGGAGTCGGTGTCAGCGCTGCACGGGGCTGAGCAGCCGGTTGCCGATCCCCGCGATCACCACGACGGCGGCCGCGACGAGCGGCATCAGCAGCGCGGGTGCCGAACCGCCCTGCTCGGCGATTGCGCCGGTGACGGCGGACGCCGCCGCCTGCCCTACGACGACTCCCGAGCCGAGCATCGTCATCACGGTCGCGGAACGGCCGAGCGGGCTGCGCGCAGCGCCGAGGCTGTACTGCGTGACGATGGTGGGCCCCACCCCGACGCCCACCACGGCGAGGGCGAGGAGCATGAGGGGCACCGTCTCGGCGAGCGCGAACAGCACCGATCCACCGAGGAGGATTCCGCCGAATACCAGCCAGCGCGCGTGCAGGGTGAACCGCGCCGGCAGCCAGGCCACGCCCAGGGCGAGCACCGCCGATCCGACGCCCATCACGCCGTACAGCAGGCCGGCCTGCTCGGGGGCGCCGCGGTCCGCCATGAACGAGGTGAGCGAGGTGAGGGACGCGCCGAAGAACAGCCCGACTCCGAAGATGCCGACCACGACGACCAGCAACGCTGGCCGGAACAGCTCGGTGGCCGATGACGGCGCGCTGCCGTCCGAGCGGCGCTGCGCCGACACGTGCCGCGCGGTGGGATGCAGCGCGAACGCGCCCACGAAGACCAGGGTCAGCAGCGACGCGATCGCGATGGGCGCCCAGGGCGCGATGAGCGACGCCAGCACGCCCACCAGGAACGGCCCGAAGACGAACACGGTCTCGTCGGCGGCGGACTCGTACGACATGGTCGACGAGGTCGTGCGGACCCGGCGCTCCGCCGGCATCCGCTCGGCGATCAGCGTCACCAGCCGCGACCGCGACATGGGCGACACCTGGGGGGCGCTCGCTCCGATCGCGAAGGCCGACAGCAGCACCACGGCGTCGGCGAGCGGCGTGTACACGACGACCGCGAAGCTGGCGAGCATGGTCGCGTTCACCGCGGCGCACACCAGCAGCACCGGCCGCTGCCCGCACCGATCGGCCGCCGCGCCGAGGAACGGGCCGACCAGCGCGGTACCCAGCCCCACTGAGGCGGAGGTCAGCCCGCCGAGCGACAGCGATCCGCGCACCGTGACCACCATCGTCAGCACGCCGACCACCATCATCGCGAAGGGCAGTCGCGCAGTGAAAGCGATGAGGAAGTACGGCAGGCCGGCCAGGCGCAGCAGGCTGGAAGAGGAAGGGGTGGTCTGTGTCATGGCTCTCGCACGTCGAACGACGCAGGTCGGGTGCCGCCGTTGTCCGCCGGAGTGCCGGCGGCCGGTAGATACACAGCAGGATCAGCTGTCAACCCTACCGGAGCAGGCGTCCGCCTCGGCTAGCGTGGTCGCATGCGCTATCTGCTTCACACCGGCCTCTTCAGCGCCATCACCACCGGCTTCACTCTGCTGCGCCATTCCCGCAGCCAGCAGATCACCTGGCGTGCGGTGCTCGCCTGGGTGAGCTGGATCATCACGCTCTCCCTGGCGATCGGTGGGGTGAAGGACATGCGCCGACAGGAGAAGGGGCTGCCGGTGGCGGCCGACTCGCCGTTCGCCCCCAAGCCCGACAAGAAGGATCGCCGGGCGAAGCGCCGCGACGAGGTCAAACGCATCTCGAAGAAGCGCTGACCCCGTCGCGCGCACATCTCAGCGGGTGAGGATGAGCGCCTCGCCCTGCCCGCCGCCGCCGCACAGCGCCGCGACAGCGGTGCCCGAGCCGCGCTGAGCCAGCTGGTGCGCGAGATGCACCACCAGACGCGCGCCGCTGGCGCCGATGGGGTGTCCGATCGCGATGCCGCCGCCGTGCACGTTGACGATGTCGCTCGAGACGCCGAGCTCCTGCTGCGACCGGGCCACGACCGCGCCGAACGCCTCGTTGATCTCGATGAGATCGAGCTGGGCCACGCCGATGCCCTGCTTGTCGAGCGCTCGACGGATGGCCTGAGCGGGCTGCGCCTGCAGCGAGTTGTCTGGCCCTGCGGTCTGCCCGCTGGCGCCGATCACAGCCAGCACGGACCACCCCTGGGCGTCGGCGTTCTCGCGTGTCGTCACGACGACGGCGGCCGCGCCGTCGGAGATCTGCGAGGCGTTGCCGGCGGTGATCGTGCCCCCCTCGGCGAACGCGGGTCGCAGCCCTGCGAGGGACTCCACGGTGGTGCCGGGACGTACCCCCTCGTCCTTCGTCAGCACGAGCGGATCGCCCTTGCGCTGCGGCACGGTGACCGGCACGATCTCTGCCTCGAATACGCCCGAGTCCAGACCGGCCGCGGCACGCTGGTGCGAGAGCGCGGCGATGGTGTCCTGCATCTCGCGTGTCATCTCGAAGCGCGGGTTGTGGCGCTCGGTCGACGCTCCCATGCTCTCGCGGTCGTAGGCGTCGGTGAGTCCGTCGTAGGCCATGTGATCGAGCACCTCGACGCTGCCGTAGGTCCAGCCATCGCGTGAGCCCATCAGCAGGTGCGGGGCGCGGGTCATCGACTCCATGCCGCCCGCGACGACAGTGGTGGCATCCCCGGTGCGGATCATGCGCGCCGCGTCGATGATCGCCGTCAGCCCCGAGAGGCAGACCTTGTTCACCGAGCTGGCGGGAACATCCCAGCCGATCCCCGCCCCCACAGCCGCCTGACGCGCGGCATTCTGGCCGGAGCCCGCGGCGAGCACCTGCCCCATGATGACGGCGTCGATGGCATCCGGGGCGATCGCGGCCTGCTCCAGCGCGCCGCGGATGGCCAGCGCGCCGAGCTGCGGTGCGGTGAACGAGGCGAGCTGTCCTTTCAGACGGCCCTGGGGGGTGCGGGCGGCGGCGACGATGACGATGTCGCTCATGAGCTCTCCTTCAGCGTATCTGCGATGGTCAGTGTGGGCTCGGTGGCGTCCATTACCTGCTGGACGCTCACTCCGGGCGCGGTCTCGACGAGCACGAGCCCGTCGTCGGTCACGTCGATCACGGCGAGATCGGTGATGATGCGATCGACCACTCCCCTGCCGGTCAGCGGCAGCGAGCATTCGTCCACGATCTTGGCCGACCCGTCGCGTGCGACGTGCTCCATCAGGACGATCACCCGGCCGGCGCCGTGCACGAGGTCCATCGCCCCGCCGGGACCCTTCACCATCTTGCCCGGGATCATCCAGTTCGCCAGGTCGCCGTTCGCCGACACCTGCATGGCGCCGAGGATCGCGGCGTCGATCTTCCCGCCCCGGATCATGCCGAAGCTGGTGGCCGAGTCGAAGAACGCCGCCCCCGGCAGGAGGGTGACGGTCTCCTTGCCGGCGTTGATCAGGTCGGGGTCGACGTTCTCCTCGGTGGGGTACGGCCCGACGCCGAGGATGCCGTTCTCGGACTGCAGCACGACGGTGACGCCCTCGGGGACGTGGTTGGGCACCAGGGTCGGCAGGCCGATGCCCAGGTTGACGTACTCGCCGTCGGCGAGCTCCTGCGCGGCACGGGCCGCCATCTCGATGCGGGTGAGCGCCATGATCAGGCTCCTTCCTGGACGGTGCGTCGTTCGATGCGCTTCTCGATGTCCGCGCCGACCTCGACCACCCGGTGCACGTACACGCCGGGCAGGTGGATGCAGTCGGGATCCAGCTCGCCCGGCTCGACCAGCTCCTCCACCTGCGCGATGCAGATGCGCCCGGCCATGGCCGCCAGCGGGTTGAAGTTGCGCGCGGCCTTGTTGAAGATGAGGTTGCCGTGCCGGTCGCCCTTCAGCGCGTGCACGAGCGCGAAATCGGTGGTGATCGACTCCTCGAGCACGAAGTCGCGCTGCTCCCCGTGGAAGTCGAAGCTGCGCACCTCCTTGACGGGAGAGGCCACCGCGATCGCGCCGTCGGCGCTGTAGCGCCGGGGCAGCCCGCCTTCGGCGACCTGCGTGCCGACGCCCGTCTGGGTGAAGAACGCGGCGATACCGGAGCCGCCGGCACGCAGCTTCTCGGCCAGCGTGCCCTGCGGGGTGAGCTCGAGCTCGAGGTCGCCCTCCAGGAACTGGCGCTCGAACTCCTTGTTCTCGCCCACGTAGGACGAGGTCATCTTGCTGATGCGGTGGGCGCCGAGCAGGATGCCGAGGCCCCAGTCGTCGACGCCGCAGTTGTTGCTGACGACGCTGAGACCGCCGGTGCCCTGCGCGTGCAGGGCCTCGATGAGCTTCATCGGGTTGCCCGACAGACCGAAGCCGCCGACGGCGAGCGAGGCGCCGTCCGGGATGTCTGCCACGGCCTCGGCCGCGGATGCGAACTGCTTGTCGATCAAGACCACTCCTTCGTGTGCGATTCCTCCAGCATCCGTCCGGCGCGGGCCGGCGGGCAAGGCGGCGCTTGCGATGTGGTCGGCAAGGCGACTAGCGTCCACGATGTGGAACAGCACTCCAGCGGCAGACGATCCGTCCCCGGCGCCCAGGCGGTGGCCAGAGCGGCGGCGCTGCTGCGCCTGGTCTCGTCGTCGCCGGATGGTGCGACGCTGCAGTCCCTGGCACGGGATGCCGGCCTCAGCCGCTCCACCGCCCATCGGCTCCTGACCGCGCTGCGGGTGGAGGGCCTGGTCGACCAGGACGCCGCCACCGCCCGCTGGATGCCAGGGCCGGAGCTCTATCTGATGGGAACGGTCGCGGCGGCGCGCTACGACATCACCGAGCTCTCTCGCGACATCGTGCGTTCACTGGCGGTGAAGACCGAGGAGAGCGCGTTCCTCTCCACACGTCGCGCCGACGAGACCGTGTGCCTCATGCGGGAGGAGGGATCGTTTCCCATCCGCTCCTTCGTCCTCAGCGAGGGGGTGCGCTTCCCGCTCGGGGTGGCCAGTGCGGGTCTCGCGATCCTCGCCTTCCTGCCTGACCACGATGTGGATGCCTACCTGGAGCGGCATCCGGAGCTGGTCGAACGGTGGGGCGCCGCTCACGGCGAAGGGCCGCTGCGCCGCCGCCTGCGCGAGACGAAGGCGCACGGCTACTCGGTCAACCCGGGCCTGATCGTCGAGGGGTCGTGGGGCATGGCGGCGGCGGTGTTCGATCGCGAAGGCCGTCCGGAATGGGCGCTGAGCATCACCGGGGTGGAGTTCCGCTTCGCGCCCGATCGTCTGCCGCAGCTGGGTCGCACGCTGCTCTCCCACGCGCATCAGCTCTCCTCCCGGATCGCCGGCGCACGGCGCTAGCCGATTCTATACCAGGAGGTATATACTGTGGGGTATGCAAAAAGCCGAAGCCATCACTGCGATCGTGCTCGCCGCGCACGCGCTGGCGAGGGTCGCCGCACATGACGCGGGAAACGAGGCGCCGTCCGCGCAGTGGCGTGCGCTCAGCATCCTGAGCCAGCAGGGCGGCATGCGCCTGGGTGCCCTGGCGTCCGCATCGCGCACGACCCAGCCGGGCATGACCCGGCTGATCGGTTCGCTCGAGAAGGCGGGTCTCGTGGAGCGCACGGCCGACCCGGCGGACTCGCGTGCCACGGTCGTGAACGCGACAGCCGCCGGCATCCGCGCGCTGCACGAGTGGCGCGCGGAGCTGGGCGCCACGCTCGCCCCGCGCTTCAGCGGGCTGAGCCGCGCGGATTGGGACGCGATGGAACGCGCCGCCGCCATCCTCGGCGAGCGCTCGCAGAGCACAGCCGACGACCCGACGACAGCAGACGAAACGACGACAGGAGCCAGCGAATGAGCGGAACACCACAGGGATCGGTCTGGCGACAGCCCGCACAGGTCTGGGCGGTGGCGTTCGCCTGCGTCGTCGCGTTCATGGGCATCGGTCTGGTCGATCCGATCCTGCCCGCGATCGCGGATTCGCTGCAGGCCTCCCCCGTCGAGACCGAGCTGCTGTTCACCAGCTACCTGCTGGTGACCGGGCTCGCAATGCTCATCACCAGCTGGATCTCCAGCCGCATCGGGGCCAAGGCCACGCTGCTGGTGGGTCTCGGGCTGATCGTGATCTTCGCACTGCTGTGCGCGATGAGCGGCAGCGTCGACTGGGTGATCGGCTTCCGCGCCGGCTGGGGGCTGGGCAACGCGCTGTTCATCTCCACCGCCCTCGCCACTATCGTGGGCGCCGCGGCCGGGGGCAGCGGTGCCGCGATCGTGCTCTACGAGGCAGCCCTCGGTCTGGGTATCGCCGTGGGTCCGCTGCTGGGCGGGCTGCTGGGTGAGCTGAGCTGGCGCGGTCCGTTCTTCGGCGTCGTCGCCCTCATGGCGATCGGCTTCATCGCCGTGCTCGCACTCGTGCGCCCCGATGGCGAGCGCAGGGAGCCCATGCCGTTCTCCGCCCCGTTCCGCGCGCTTCGCCGGCCGGCACTCGCCGTGCTCGCCGTCGCCGCGCTGTTCTACAACATCGGCTTCTTCGTGCTTCTGGCGTTCTCGCCGTTTCCCCTCGGCTTCGGAGCCATGGGCATCGGCCTGACCTTCTTCGGATGGGGTGTGGCCCTCGCCGTCACGAGCGTCTGGGTGGCTCCCGCGCTGATGCGCCGCACCTCACGCACATCGGTCATCCTCGTCACGCTGCCGCTGCTCGCCGTCGATCTCATCGCCGCCGGTCTCGTGGTCGGCAATGCCGCCGCCCTCGTGGTGTGCATCGTCGTCGGCGGACTGCTGCTGGGTGTGATGAACACCGTGCTGACCGAGGCCGTGATGGAGGCAACCGACCTGCCCCGCTCGGTGGCATCGTCGGCGTACTCCGCAGTGCGCTTCCTCGGCGGGGCGATGGCTCCCCCGGTGGCCGCCGCCCTCGCGCACGCGTTCAGCGACACCGTCCCTTACCTGTTCGCCGCAGCGGCTGTGCTGATCGCCGCCCTGACGGTGCTGCTCGGCAGGCGCGCCCTGGCCCACATCGACGATCCGGCCCGCGGTGCGGCCGACGACGCAGCGGCTATCCTCGTCGGGGACGCCGCCTGACCGCCTCCGCGGCGCATCCTGCGGGTCGTCTGAGACACTGCCGGGCTACTCGACCATCAAGTCGTCGATTTCGAGGTCCTCGTCCAGCAGGCAGTAGATGATGAGGTCGGGGTATTCCTCGGGCGCGATGTAGAGCAGCGTCAGCCCGCCGTCGCCGAACACCACCACTCCGTCGAGGGCGATGTCCTCCTTCAGCGCCTCGAGCGCCTCCGCCAACTCGACCTCGTCGTCATCGTCTTCCACGGCTGCTTCGGCGAGCTCTTCGACCACCTCCTGCTCGCGGGCGTCGAGGATCTCCTCGGTGAGCCGGGCGAGCGCGTGCTGCACGGTCTGCTGCATGGTGTCGAGGTCGGGGAGGTCTTCACGTTCGACGGGCTCGTCGTCCTCGTCATCGTCTTCTTCGTCGTCATCGCGATCGAAGTCCTCATCGAATTCGTACTCGACGGTGATGCGGCGCCCCCCGGGAAGCTCGGCGGTCGCGGTGAGCGCGCCGTCCTCGTCGGTATCGATGTCGTCGAGATCGATCATGAGAGCTCCTCCGGTCGGCCACGTCTTCCCGGACATGTTCTCACCGCGGCGCGTGGGAGGGAAGAGCCGATCCGCGCATCGCAGGAGGTGGACGGTCGCCTAGTGTCGGAGGATGAGAAGAACGCGCGGCCGCGTCGTCGACATCGACTCGGTGGAGGACCTCGACCGGCGACTGGCGGCGGGCGCGCGCTCGCTCTCGGGATGGCGACTGCGCTCACTCGATCTCACCGGCCGCGGGCGGCAGCTGCGCGGTGTGGATGTATCGGGTGCCCTCTTCCTCGGCTGCACGCTCACCCTGGACGACGAGGTGTCGGTGCGCGCCCGCGGCGCCGTCGTGTTCCCCATGGTCCCCGACGTGCCGATCGACACCTTCCGCACCACGCTCTACACGCCCGACGAGCTCTACTCCGCCGCGGAGTCGGACGCCGCGGAGCCGGCCACCGCGGAGCCGGCTGAACCGGCTTCCTACACACGCAGCCTGGATGCCCGTGCCTACGCCTGGTCCCGCGAGCAGAGTTCGCGTGATGCCGCACTCGCGCAGGCCCTGCACGACCACAGCATCGGACTCGCCCTCGCGGACTGGATCGCCCGCCGGCGCCTCGTCGGCGTCATGGGCGGGCACGACATCCCCCGCGGGCGCCCGGAGTACGCGGACGGGGTCCTGCTCGGGCAGCGACTGTCGCGGAGCCTCACGGTCGCCACGGGCGGCGGCCCGGGTGCGATGGAGGCGGTCAATCTCGGCGGCCACCTCGCGCGGCAGGGCGACGATGCCCGGCACCGCGCGCTGGAAGTGCTCTCCGCCGTGCCGGATTTCATCCCGAGCATCGGCGCGTGGGCACGTGCGGCCTTCGCCGTGCGTGCGATGTTCCCCGACGGTGGGGAGTCGCTCGGCATCCCGACCTGGCACTACGGGCACGAGCCGCCCAACCCGTTCGCGAGCGCGATCGCGAAGTACTTCCGCAACGCCCAGCGCGAGGCAATCCTGCTCGAGGTGTGCCAGGCCGGCATCATCTTCCTCCCCGGTGCGGGCGGCACGGTGCAGGAGATCTTCCAGGACGCCTGCGAGAACTACTACGCCGACGAGTCGTCCGTGGCTCCGATGATCCTCGTCGGGAAGCAGTACTGGACGCAGCAGCATCCGGCCTGGCAGCTGCTGGCCTCCCTCGCTGCCGGGCGCCCGATGGAGCAGCACGTGCACCTCGTCGAGACCGTGCAGGAGGCAGCCGATCTCGTCCTCAGCGGCGGCTGAGCACCGCCGTCGACGCACGGAAGCGGGAGGACGCGCCCGACGTCCGCGGGCGATTTGGCGGCCACCGCACGCGCTGGTAATGTAATTCCTCGGCCGGGGATGCTTCCCGGGCCACGCACCTCTAGCTCAATCGGCAGAGCAACTGACTCTTAATCAGTGGGTTCAGGGTTCAAGTCCCTGGGGGTGCACGGACAAGCCCCGGTAGATCTCGCCATCTACCGGGGCTTCTCTGCATGCCCGGGCAGTGCGCAGCCTCGCCCGCGCGACACCTCATCGCACATTCATCGTCTAGATCTACGCCCTCCCGTTCTCGAGCGAATCGAGTACCCGTATCTATTGATGGTGGATGCGCGTAGCGTGAGGAACATGTGGACCGTCCTCGTTATCCTGCTCGTGGTTTGGGCTGTGCTGTCGGTCGTCGGTTTCGCGATCAAGGGCCTCTTCTGGCTGGCGGTCATCGGAATCATCCTGTTCGTCGGGACAGTAGTCTTCGGGCTCGTGAGGAACCACGGCCGCAAGGGCCGGCAACGTCCCTGAGCACGCCCGCCTGCTCTTGGCGGGTACGAACAAGGAGCACGTCATGTCCGTTGGAGACCACATCAAGGCGGCGTCCGAGGGCGCCTCTCATCTCTCTCAACGAGTGGTCGACGCCAACGACGCTGAGCACCGCCAGGAAGCAGACAAAGCAGCTGCGGATGCGGAGGAGCAGGACGCGGCCGAGCACTGGGCGGACGACGGGGGCAATGAGTCGCGGCCGGTCGATCGCTCAGATCGCGAGAAGAGGTGGGCGAAAGCGACGGGGCGCCACTGGCATCCGTACGAGGCGACGCCGGAGACGCAAGAGCGAGCGGCCGACGAGGGCTGGTCGCGGCCGCTGAAACCGGACCATATTCCGAGTCAAGCGCCAGACGATCGCAGCTGAACGCATCACCTCTCTTGCTCGGCGACAAGGGGGGATCCCGGCGTAGTCGTTCAGCGTCCGCACCCGGAGCGGGTTCCGGATCCCCGGTGTCGGGCGTGGGTGCACGGATCAGCCTCGAGGACTCTCGTCGGTCTCCGGGGCTCTTCTGCTTCCGGCCGGGTCCGGTTTCGTGTCTGTACCGATATGCCCGAGGCCGTTCCTGCACCAAGGCCCGGATTATCCTGGATAGGTGACCGACAGCCGCGCCGACACCGATCTGGATGCCGACCTCGCGCTTGCGCTCCGCCTCGCGGATGCCGCCGACGCGCAGTCGCTGTCCCGCTTCGACGCGGCCGACCTGCAGGTCTCCCGCAAGGCGGACCGCTCGCATGTCACCGATGCCGACCTCGCCACCGAACGCGCCATCCGCGCGCTGCTGACCGAGGAGCGCCCCCACGACGGGATCTTCGGCGAAGAGTACGGCGCCGCCGGCGACACGCACCGGCAGTGGATCATCGACCCGATCGACGGCACCGCGAACTTCCTTCGCGGGGTACCGCTGTGGGGCACGATGATCGCCCTCGCCGTCGACGGCGTCCCCCACGTCGGCGTGGTCAGCATGCCGGCGCTGAAGCGACGGTGGTGGGCAGCGGCCGGCCACGGCGCCTGGACGAACACCGTCGACGCGCCCCGCCGGCTGCACGTGTCGGACGTCGCCTCCCTCGACGACGCCAGCGTGAGCTTCCAGAGCATCGCGCAGTGGGCGGATGCCGGACAGCTCCCGCAGCTATTGGCGCTCGCCGACCGGGTCTGGCGCGACCGCGCCTACGGTGACGTGTACAGCTACATGCTGCTGGCCGAGGGCCGCATCGACATGGTCGCCGAATTCGACGTCAAAGAATACGACATCGCCGCAGCCGTGGCGATCGTCCGAGAAGCCGGCGGTCGCATGACCGCCTTCGACGGTTCCGAGACCCTGTCGGCGCTGTCCACGCTCGCCACGAACGGCATCCTGCACGACACCTTCCTGTCCCTGTTCCGCGACGCACAGCGCCCCTGACAGCCGCCCCGTCGCGTTCCGTCCCCTCCGGATCCATGAGCCCCCGCATCCCTCTCCTCTTCAGTGCGCTCGCCGGCGCCCTGCTGCTGGTCTCCTGCTCCGCGCCCTCCCCTGGGCCGCAGACCGCCCAGCCGGCACCGACCGGCAGCCGGTCCACGACGGTGACCTCCACCAGCGGCCCCGTGGAACACAACACCCCGCGCCCGGACGCCGACCCCACGTGCGAGACGATCATCACCGCCGGAACCGTTGAGGCTCTCACGTCGCAGGGCTGGACCGTCAAGCAGCAGGAGCTGCGCATCGGCGACAACACCACAGGCCTCCTCGTCGAGGACGGCCTGCTGTGCATGTGGGCCGACTACAGCACGGCATCCGACCACGGGCAGATGTACGGCTGGGGGACGCTGGACGCGCGCACTGCGGATTCCGCCAAGGCGAACCTGCAGCGCGACGGCTGGCTGCGCTCGAGCAGGGGCGACGTCGTGTACTACACCGAGGACCCGGCCTACGCGATCTCGACCGATGAGGACGGCTTCGGCATGACGTATGAGTTCGGTGACGGCTGGGTGAAGTTCGCCGACACCAAACAGGGCCTGCTGCTCATCGAATGGGAGGGATGAGCGGGCAGACCCCGGATGCGACGGTGCCGCCCTCTGGGCGGCACCGGAAAGTCACTTCTGGCGCTGGTTCCAGTTGTCGGTGCGCCGCGTCGCGCTGCCGCGCTGTCGCATGACGTACGCCATCGCGAGGCTGACGAGGATGATGCCGCCGCTGAACGCGAGACCCTGAGCCGTGGGCATCTCCCAGGCGGCGCCGAAGAGCCAGATCCCGCCGAGGAACAGGACCATGAACACGATGAAATCGAACACGTCGACACCTTCCAGATCGTCGGATGACCTCTCCAGCTTAGCCGCCCGGGACCGCCGCGCCGATCCCCTCTCGCGGGAGCCCGGTCGCATTAGGGTGGGAGGCATGGTGAGGGGGAGCATGGATGCCGCGCGCCGCTCGCGTCGCGGGCGCCCCGGTCATGACCGAGCCGACGTGATCCGCGCCGGCGTGCAGCTGTTCAACGAACAGGGCTACGACGCGACCTCGGTCTCGGACCTCACCGCTCGACTGGGGGTGACGAAGTCCGCGCTGTACCATCACGTCGACTCCAAAGAGCAGATCCTCGCGGTCGCCCTGGACGACGCACTGGGGGCTCTCGAGGATGCCCTGGCCACCGCCCTCGCGCACCCGACCGCGCAGGCCCGCCTCAGCGCGATCATCGACGGTGCGGTGCGGGTGCTCGCCGAGCGTCAGCCCGAGGTGACCCTGCTGCTGCGTCTGCGCGGCAACAGCGCGCTCGAGCTCGCTGCTCTCGAGAGACGACGACGCTTCGACCATGCCGTCACCGAGCTCGTGCGTGCGGCACAGGAGCAGAAGCTGGTGCGGACGGATCTGGATGCCGGTGTCGCGACGCGTCTGATCTTCGGAATGATCAACTCGGTCGTGGAGTGGTATCGGCCGGAGGGCCCGGTCGATCCGCGTTCTCTGGCCGTGTCGATCAATGCGGTGGCACTGGAGGGTCTGCGTCCGCGCTGACCAGCTCCGCAGCCGCGAGCGCTCGGGCCTGCTCGGCCGTATCGGCGTGCAGCACCGCCGCTGCCGCTCGACGGCACTGCTCGGTGGATACCGAGCGCAGAGTCTGCGCCACGGGCCCCAGCGCGCGCGGCGTCATCGACAGGCTCGTCGCGCCGAGGCCGACCAGGACGGGGGCGAGCGCCGGGTCGCCCCCGGCTTCCCCACACACCCCGACATCGCGGCCCGTACGGCGCCCCGCCTCCCCGATGCGCCCGATGAGCCGCAGCACGGCCGGCTGCCAGGGGTCGTTCAACTCGCCGAGCTCGCCGAGCTGGCGATCCGCGGCCAGGGTGTACTGAGTGAGGTCGTTCGTGCCGATACTGACGAAGTCGGCGACGCGCAGGATCTCGTCTGCCATGATCGCCGCGGCGGGCGTCTCGATCATCACCCCCACCCGATCCAGGCCAGCCGCGCGGGCCTGGGCGACGAACGCCTCGGTCTCCTCGATCGTCGAGACCATCGGCGCCATCACCTCCACGTGCGCGGACTCCGCCTGCGCGGCGAGCGCGAGTGCCTCCAGCTGCGTGACGAGCAGCTGCGGCGCTCGGCGGGAGATGCGCAGCCCGCGCACGCCGAGGGCGGGATTCTCCTCCGTTTGGGAAGAGACGAACGGCAAGGGCTTGTCGCTGCCGGCGTCGAGGGTGCGCACGACGACCGTCCGTCCGGAGAACGGCGCCAGCACCTCACGGTATGCGCGCACCTGCTCCGCCACCTCCGGCGCGTCGCTCCGATTCAGGAAGCAGAACTCGGTGCGGAACAGGCCGATTCCCTCGGCACGGGCCTCCGCCGCCGCGCGCGCCTCTACGCCGCTGCCAACATTCGCCCGCAGCGGCACGCGGAGACCGTCCGCGAGCCGCCCGCCCCCGTCGAACTCGGCAGGGCCGTCGGCCACGACCGCGAGGGCGAGGCGCTCGGGAGTCGGGTCGATCTCGATCCGCCCCGATCCGCCGTCGACGAGCGCCATGCGCCCCTCCGGCACACGGGTGGCGCCGGGGACGGCGACCACAGCCGGCAGACCGAGCGCACGCGCGATGATCGCGGTGTGTGAGGTGGGCCCACCCCGCTCGGTGATCAGCGCCACACACCCGCTTCCGCCCAGCGCGGCGGTGTCCGCAGGCGCGAGATCCTCGGCGACCAGCACGAACGGGGCGTCCCCGCGGGGCACCCGCATCGACGCCGCGGCGTCGTGTCGCCAGTCGTCGCCGGCGGCGCCCTGCAGCAGCGCGATCATCCGGTCGCGCACATCCCGCACGTCCGTCGCGCGCTCGGCGGCGCGGCCGCCAAGTGCCTCCAGAGCGTGGATGCTGGATGCGCTCGCCTCGTAGACCGCCCGCGCGGCGCTCACGCCGTCGCTGGTCACCCGTTGTGCTGCGTCGTCCTGCAGCTCCGGGTCGGCGGCCATCAACGCAGCCGCTTCGAGGATGTCGCGGGTCTCGCCGTCGGCGTCTCGCGCCTGCCGACGGAACTCCTCAGCGACCGTGCCGGCTGCG
The DNA here is from genome assembly GCF_037145155.1 of Microbacterium sp. USHLN186. NCBI lineage: Bacteria > Bacillati > Actinomycetota > Actinomycetes > Micrococcales > Microbacteriaceae > Microbacterium > Microbacterium sp. USHLN186. Next base: position 292,138 of record NZ_JBBCYA010000002.1, on the reverse strand, counting down.
TCGCCGATCCGGGCCGCCTCCGCTGCGCGGGAGTCCGCGAGAACAGCCTCGCCGGCGGCGGGTTCGACGCTGCGCGCGCGCAGATGCACGATCGGCCCGGCCGCTCGTCCGGCGCTCACGCCCCGACCGTGCAGGACGGAGCCGTCCTCCCCGTCCGACGGGTCGCCGCCCCGCTCCGGGGAGTCGTCGGCAGGTGCGCTCGCTACGCTGCCCTCGCCGAACCCATCGTCGAAGAGCGCACTGAGCCGGTCCAGCACCCCGACGGCGTTCTCGCCCTCCGCGATCAGCTCGACCTCGTCTCCCGCGCGCACCCCGAGTGCGAGCAGGCGCGAAAGACTCGCGGCGGAGGCATCCGGTCCGGCAGGCAGCCGGCGCAGCCGCACATCGGCTCCCGCCGCCGCCTCGGCGAGGAGGGCGGCCGGGCGAGCGTGCAGTCCCAAGGCGTTGCGGACGCGCACCACTCTGCGCTGAGCGGCCCCGCTGACATCGCTCGCCTCACCGGCCGCGACGGCCTCCTCCGCCGGCTGCAGCTGCGCGGTCTTGGCATCCAGCGCCCGCAGGGCTTCTTCGGCGACTGCATCGAGCGATCCGCCTGCCCCTGCCGCGACGACGGCGCCGAGCAGACCCTCCACGAACGGCGCAGCCACCAGGCGCACGGGCACATCGCTCAGGCGCAGTTCGAGGGCGAGCTCAGCGCTGAGCACGGCGGAGCCGAGATCCATCAGGATCAGAACCCCCTCGCTGCGTTCGGACAGCTCATCGATCGCCTGGGCGACAGCCGTCGCGTCGGTTCCGAGCACCGGCATGCCGGAGTCGTCCACTCCGGCACCGGCCGCCACCCGCACGGGGACGGCGTCGCCGGGCATCATCTGGGTGGCCAGCTCCAGTGCGGCATCACCGAGCCGCGCGCTGTGCGAGACCGCGACGATGCCGATCATGCCGCGTCAGTCGCCGCGGCGAGGGCCGCAGACAGCGCGGCGAAGAGCAGAGCGGTGGACGCCGCCCCCGGATCGAGGTGCCCGGCGCTGCGCTCGCCGAGATAGCTGGCCCGCCCCTTCCGCGCGACCAGCGGCAGAGTCTCGTCCCGACCCTGCTCGGCGGCCGACGCAGCGGCGGCCACCGCCTCGCTCAGCTCGCCCCCTCCGGAGAGGCGGTCGTCGAGCGCATCGATCGCGGGGATCATCGCGTCGAGCATCGTCTTATCCCCCGCCTGCGCCTTCCCTCTGGCGATCACGCCGTCGAGCCCGGCCCGCAGGGCTGCTGCGAGTGCGGGACCGTCCAGTTCGGTCACGGCCCCCGCCGTCATCCCCATCCGCAGGAAGAACGTGCCGTAGAGCGGCCCGCTGGCGCCCCCGACCGAGCTCACCAACGTCATCCCGACCGCCTTGAGCACGGCGTCGGCTGTCGGGGCCGAGCCCTGCTCGGCGAGCTTCGCCACGACGGCATCCATGCCGCGGGCCATGTTGGCGCCATGATCGGCATCGCCGATGGCCGAATCCAGCTCTGTGAGCCAGTCGCGTCTGTTCGCGATCTGGTCGCGGAAGCGGGAGATCCAGTCGATCAGCGCGGTGGTGGGGACTGTGGTGTTCATCTCGCTCCTTCAAGCGTGTTCGAGGCGCGAGTCGGATGCTCGCGTGCGGGTCGACGAAAAGGCGGGGGCGATCACGCGCCCCAGCGCAGGCCGGGCGTCACCACCGGCGCATCCCACAGGCGCAGGATCTCATCGTCGGCCTTGAGGACGGTCACCGAGCAGCCCGCCATGTCGAGCGAGGTGATGTAGTTCCCGACCAGGTTCCGCACGATCTGCACGCCCGCCTTCTCGAGCAGCGCCGCGACCTCGGCGTACATGAGGTAGAGCTCGATCAGCGGTGTGGCGCCCATGCCGTTGAGCATGACGATCGCGGGCCCGGCGAAGTCGAGGTCGCCGAGGATGGGCTGCACCAGCTGCCGGGCGATGTCGGCGGCCGGCGCGAGCGGCTCACGATGCCGTCCCGGCTCACCGTGGATGCCGATCCCGATCTCCATCTGGTCGTCGGGCAGCTCGAAGGTCGGCTTCCCGGCGGCGGGAACCGTGCAGCTGGTCAGCGCCATGCCCATCGAACGCCCCTGCGCGTTGATCCGCTCGGCCAGAGCGGCGACCGCGGCGAGGTCCTGTCCCTCCTCGGCGGCCGCGCCGACGATCTTCTCCAGCAGCACGGTGAGACCGACCCCCCGGCGGCCCGCGGTGTAGAGCGAGTCCTGCACGGCGACATCGTCGTCGACGATGACGGCGCGCACCTCGGTGCCCTCCATCGATGCCAGCTCCGCCGCCATCTCGAAGTTCAGCACGTCACCGGTGTAGTTCTTCACGATGTGCAGCACTCCCGCCCCGCGATCGACCGCCTGGGTCGCCGCTTGCACGCGGTCAGGCGTCGGCGAGGTGAAGACCTCGCCGGCGACCGCCGCATCCAGCATCCCGACGCCGACGAACCCGCCGTGCAGCGGCTCGTGCCCGGACCCGCCGCCGGAGACGACCGCGACTTTCCCCTCGGCCTTCGGCGTCGAACGCGTGATCACGTGCGTCTCCAGGTCGACGGAGAGCTCGGGGTGCGCGGCGGCGACGCCTCGCAGCGACTCGACGAGAACGTCCTCCGGCCTGTTGATGAGCTTCTTCATCGTGCGATCTCCCTTGATCTCAGTCTGCGCGAAGAGCACCATGGTGCTCTCTGTCGAATATCCATCGCTTCGCGCCCCACGTCAATGTGTGCGCGCCGGACACCAGAAGAGGCCGCCCGAAAACGGACGACCTCTTCTGGTCACAGTGACAGCGGCTGGTGGAGCTGGGGGGAATCGAACCCCCGTCCGACGCTGCTCATCCACGTCTTCTCCGGGCGCAGTCTGTGGAGGCGTTCTGCTCGGCTCCGACCTTTGTCACAGACACCTAAGTCGACGAGCCCAGTCTGGGAAGAGTCCCACGTGACGTCCAGACGCCGTCACGCAGCAAGACCCCTAGATGACGCCAGGGTCCGTATCGGGATCACATACGGTCTGACGGACTATCGGGCTCGCTTATGCAGCGAGGGCGAAGTCGTTGCGCTTGGATTCGGCAACTATTGGTTCGCAGGGAGCGTTCACGAGATAACCCTGCATCCTCGGCCCGCTTCTCGTCGATACACAGGCGCCGTCGAAACCGATCAGCCCCGTGGACCTTCTCGCGAAGGAGCCGCTGTCACACTGTGGAATTACCAGCGGGAGCAGGTGCTCCCGAGCATCACAGACTACAACGGATCCCGCGCGGATGCTATTCCGCACCAGCCCTGTCGGAGCGGTGCCGTACTCTCGCTCACATGAGCGAAGTCATCATCACCGTCCGCGGCGAGCACGAGCTGCGCGTCGCGCCCGAGCGCGCGACCATCCAGCTCTCGGTGTCGCTCGAGGGCCCCGACCGCGCGGAGGTCGTCGAACGCACCCTCGCCGCGGCGGCCCCGGTGCGCCAGGGCATCGAGGCCCGGAAGGCCGCGGGAAGCATCACCGAGTGGAGCAGCCAGCGGATGAGCGTGTACGCGCAGCGGCCGTGGAACAAGGACGGCCGCAAGCTCGCACCCGTGTACCGGGCGAGTGTCGACTTCACCACGACGTTCGCGGACTTCTCGGAGATGTCGCTCTGGGTGATTGAGATCTCGACCGACGACGGGCTGGCCATCGGATCGATCGACTGGCACCTCACCCCGGAGACCGAGCGCGAGGTCGAGCGGGAGGCCGCCACCCGGGCGGTCGGCGTCGCCGTGTCCCGTGCGCAGGCCTACGCCCAGGCGCTCGGACTGCAGAACGTCGCACCGCGGGAGATCTCCGACCAGGGCCTCATGTCCACCGAGCGCGCCGCTTTCATGCCCGTCGCCACGACCGGCGCCGGGATGGACTCGGCGATGGCCCTGGAGTTCCGGGGCGAGGAGATCACGGTCTCCGCGACCGTCGAGGGCCGCTTCTCGGCATCCTGAGTCGACGCCCCCACGTCGAACCCTCAGCGGGAGGTGAACGGGGCGAGCTCGGCCGCAAGGCGCTCTGAGACATGCGCGTGCACAGCCGTGCCGTGCTCCTGGTGCTCCGCCGACAGCAGGACGCCGCTCTCGTGCACGGCCGAGATCAGGTCCCCGCGATCGTACGGCACCAGAGCGTGCACTTCGACCGCCGGCATCGGCAGCATCCGCTCGATCGCCTCGCGCAACGCGTCGATGCCCTCGCCCGTGCGGGAGGAGACGAAGTGCGCGTCGGGTGCGAGCCCGCGCAGCACCAGCCGCTCGTCCTCGTCGATCAGGTCGGCCTTGTTGAAGACGACGATCTCGGGGATGTCCCGGCCGCCGACGTCGCCGATCACGTCGCGCACCGTCTGCAGCTGCGCGGAGGGGTCCGGATGCGAGCCGTCCACGACGTGCACCAGGAGATCCGCTTGGCCGACCTCCTCCAGCGTGGAGCGGAACGCCTCCACGAGCTGGTGCGGCAGGTTGCGCACGAAGCCGACCGTATCGGTGAGCGTGTAGACGCGGCCGTCAGCGGACTCCGCGCGGCGGACGGTGGCGTCCAAGGTCGCGAACAGGGCGTTCTCGACCAGCACGCCGGCGCTGGTCAGAGCGTTGAGCAGACTCGACTTTCCCGCGTTCGTGTATCCGGCGATCGCGACAGAGGGGATCGTGTTGCGCTTTCGCTCCGCGCGCTTCGCGTCGCGGGCGGGGGCGAAGTCGCGGATCTGCCTGCGCAGCTGCGCCATGCGGGTGCGGATGCGGCGGCGATCCAGTTCGATCTTCGTCTCACCGGGACCGCGCGAGCCCATTCCGGCGCCGCCCGCGCCGACCTGGCCACCGGCCTGGCGGCTCATCGACTCGCCCCAGCCGCGCAGGCGCGGCAGCAGATACTCGAGCTGAGCGAGCTCGACCTGCGCCTTGCCCTCGCGGCTCTTCGCGTGCTGGCTGAAGATGTCGAGGATCACCGTGGTGCGGTCGATGACCTTCACCTTCACGACGTCCTCGAGCGCGCGGCGCTGGCTGGCAGCCAATTCGGTGTCGGCGATGACCGTGTCGGCGCCGACGGTGGCGACGATGTCCTTGAGCTCCTGCGCCTTCCCGCGCCCGAGATAGGTCGCCGGATCCGGATGCGGGCGGCGCTGCAGCAGCCCGTCCAGCACGACCGCGCCGGCGGTCTCTGCCAGGGCGGCCAGCTCGCGCAGCGAGTTCTCGGCGTCGCTCTGCGCACCCTGCGGGTACACGCCCACCAGCACGACGTTCTCGAGTCGCAGCTGTCGGTACTCGACTTCGGTGACGTCCTCGAGCTCGGTGGACAGCCCCGCGACGCGCCGCAGCGCGTGCCGGTCCTCGAGGTCCCACTGCTCGCCGTCGGCGTCGGTGTGCGCCGCCGATCCGGCATCCTGAAGCGCCTGCGCCGCTCCGAACACGCGAGCGCGCGTGCGCGGCTCGGCGTTCGCCAGCACGCGATCGAGCGCGTCCTCGGTCATGTTCTCGTCGTCGATGTTCGTCATCCGGTGGTGAACTCTGTCCTCTCTGAAACGGCGCCTTAACCTTAGCCCTCGGTGTCCGGTACGCTCACTGCATGCCGTCCGATCATTACTTCAGTGCGGCCCCGGCGAGTGCCGAGAACCTCCGCACGATCACCGTCACCCTGGCCGGGCGATCGCACGAGGTGACCACCGCGGGCGGTGTGTTCAGCCCCGACCGTCTCGACACCGGTACGGCGGTGCTGTTCGCCAACATGGCTCCCCTGCCACCCAGCGGCGACTTCCTCGACCTCGGATGCGGCTGGGGGCCCATCAGCCTGACGATGGCGCTCAGCGCCCCACGCGCCACCGTCTGGGCCGTCGACGTGAACGAGCGGGCCTTGGATCTGACCCGTCGCAACGCCGAATCGCTCGGCCTCACCAATGTCAACGCCGTCACACCCGACGATGTTCCCGACGAGGTTCGATTCACCACGATCCGCTCGAACCCGCCGATTCGCGTCGGCAAGACCGAACTGCACGGCATGCTCGAGCGCTGGGTCCCCCGCCTGGACGAGCGCAGCGACGCCTGGCTGGTCGTGCAGCGCAACCTCGGCTCGGACTCGCTGCAGCGCTGGATGTCGCAGGTCTTCGCGCCCGACTGCACCGTCACCCGCGCGGCGACCGGCAAGGGGTACCGCGTCCTCAGGGTCCGTCGGCACGGCAGTCCGCGCACCGAACCGGTCGTCCTGCCCGCGTGAGGCGTCGGTCTCAGACGAGGTCGATCTCGCCCCGATAGACGAGCTGCGCGGGTCCGGACAGCGCGACGTGCTCGCCGTCCTCTGCGGGGAACATCCGCACCCCCAGCACGCCGCCAGGCACCTCGACCCTCCACTGGTGCGGCGCACGCGAGCCCGCCCAATGCCGCACGGCCAGGGCGGTCGCCGCGACGCCGGTGCCGCAGCTGAGGGTCTCACCGACCCCGCGCTCGTGCACGCGCATGCGCACGTGTCCGACGCCGTCTCGCACCAGCGGCTCGCCGGGCACGACGAACTCGACGTTGGCCCCCTCGAGGGGCGCGGGGTCGAGTACCGGAGTGGGGTTGAGATCGAGCCCCGCCAGTTCGTCGTCGGAGGCCAGCGCGACCACGACGTGCGGGTTGCCGACGTCGATGCCGAGCCCTGGTCGCGGCACCGAGAGACCGGCCGCGCGCGCGAGCGGCTCGCCGCCGGTGCGCTTCCACCGGCCGAGGTCGACCTGGTATCCGTTCTCGGAGCGCATCACGTCTCGCACGCCCGATCTCGTGCCGATGGCGAGCGTCGAGCCGCTCTCGATCGCGGCGAGGCCGGCACGCACCAGGTAGTGCGCGAAGACGCGGATGCCGTTGCCGCACATCTCGGCGATAGACCCGTCGGCATTGCGGTAGTCCATGAACCACTCGGCGTCGGGCTCGTCGGCGAGAGCCGCCGCGCCCTCGGGCAGAGCGCGGGAGCGGACGACGCGAAGCACGCCGTCGGCCCCGACGCCGAAGTTCCGGTCGCACAGCGCCTGCACCTGGGCGACCGTGAGATCGAGCTCACCGTCGACGTCTTCGATGATCACGAAGTCGTTGCCGGTGCCGTGCCCCTTGGTGAATGCGACCATGCGAACAGTCTATTCGGGCTGCAGCGGGCGATTGCGGGGCGGGAAGCATGCCCTGACCGTCGCGCCCTCAACGTGGGTGCGTGACCAGCCCCGGCGCCGAGGCTGCGTCGAGCCACTCGATGTCCGGGTACCGCTTGAACCACGACACCTGCCGGCGGGCATAGCGTCTGGTCAGCGCCTGGGTCTCGGCGATCGCCTCGTCCTGAGTCATGTCGCCGCGCAGCTGGGCAAGCGCCTGCGCGTATCCGATCGCCCGCGAAGCGGTCACGCCGTGCTCGATTCCGTCGGCACGCAGGCCGGCGACCTCGTCGAGCATGCCGTCCTGCCACATCCGTTCCACGCGTCGGTCGAGACGCTCGACGAGCAGCTCTCGCGGGGTGTGCAGACCGATGATCCGGGTCACCGGATGCCACAGCTCCGGCTTCTCGGGCAGAGCCGCCCCATGCGTGACGCCGCCCTGCTCGATGACCTCGAGCGCGCGGACGATCCGCCGCCCGTTCTTCGGGTCGATCCGCGCCGCGGTCTGGGGATCGCGTGCGCGCAGCTGCTCGAGCAGCGCTGCGGGGCCGCGTTGGTCGAGCTCGGCCTCGAGGCGGGCCCGTACCGCCGCATCCCTGGGCGGGAAGCGGAAGTCGAAGATCACGCTCGAGACGTAGAGCCCGGATCCGCCCACCAGGATCGCATCCCCGCCGCGGGAGTGGATGGTGTCGATCGCCGCGCGGGCGATGGGCTGATACCAGGCGACGGCCGCCTCGTCGGTGACCTCGCAGACGTCGAACAGGTGATGCGGGATGCCGCGCCGCTCGGCGACGGTGAGCTTGGCCGTGCCGATGTCCATGCCGCGGTACAGCTGCATGGCATCGGCGTTGATGATCTCCGCGGGATTGCCGCGCGCACGCAGCTGCTCGGCGATCTGCAGAGCGAGCTCACTCTTGCCGGTGCCGGTGGCTCCGACCACCGCCCAGAGGCGCGGCGCGTCGGACCCTGCCGGGCTCCCGGTCAAGAGCCGGCGGGCCGCAGCGTGGGCAGACCCAGCGAGACGGCTCGCGGCGCGCCCTGTTCTCCCGCCGCCGGTGCAGGGACGCCGCAGGAGGCCGCCTGCGCGCGATCCCACGCGTCCCCGCCGCGGGTGCGGCGGATACGCAATGGCGCGCCGGTGGGGTCGTCCGCCAGCAGGTGGAACGGCGCGCCGTGAGTGATCTTCACGGTGACGACGTCGCCGGGGCGCGGCAGCGCGGGGCCCGGAGTCACCTCGAAGTGGACGAGCCGGTTGTCTTCGGCACGTCCGGTGAGGCGGTGTGTCGAGGCATCCTTCTTGCCCTCGCCCACCGACACGAGCACCTCGACCTCGCGGCCGACCTGCTTCTGGTTCTCCTCCAGCGAGATCCGCTCCTGCAGTGCGATGAGGCGCTCGTAGCGCTCCTGCACGACGTGCTTGGGCACCTGATCCTCCATGGTCGCGGCGGGCGTGCCCTCGCGGATGGAGTACTGGAAGGTGAAGGCGCCCGAGAAGCGGGACTGCTCGACGACGCGCATGGTGTCCTCGAAGTCCTCGTCGGTCTCACCCGGGAAGCCGACGATGATGTCGGTGGTGATCGCGGCGTGCGGGATACGCTCGCGCACGCGCTCGAGGATGCCGAGGTAGCGGGAGCTGCGGTACGAGCGGCGCATCGTCTTGAGGATGCGGTCGCTTCCCGACTGCAGCGGCATGTGCAGCTGCGGCATGACGTTGGGTGTCTCGGCCATCGCATCGATGACGTCATCGGTGAACGACGCCGGGTGCGGGCTCGTGAAGCGGATCCGCTCGAGTCCCTCGATCTCCCCTGCGGCGCGCAGCAGCTTGCTGAACGCCTGGCGGTCGCCGAACTCGACCCCGTACGAGTTGACGTTCTGGCCGAGCAGGGTCACCTCGATCGCGCCGTCCTCGACCAGCAGCCGGATCTCATTGAGGATGTCACCGGGGCGGCGGTCCTTCTCCTTGCCGCGCAGGCTCGGGACGATGCAGAACGTGCAGGTGTTGTTGCAGCCGACCGAGATCGACACCCAGCCGCTGTGCGCGGAATCCCGCTTGGTGGGCAGGGTGGACGGGAAGATCTCGAGCGCCTCGAGGATCTCGAGCTCGGCCTCGCCGTTGTGGCGGGCGCGCTCGAGCAGACCCGGAAGGGAGCCCATGTTGTGCGTGCCGAAGACGACGTCGACCCAGGGCGCCTTGTCGAGCACGGCCTGCTGGTCCATCTGGGCGAGGCAGCCGCCCACCGCGATCTGCATGCCCTCGTGCTTGTCTTTGCGGGACTTCAGGTGCCCGAGCGTGCCGTAGAGCTTTCCGGCCGCATTGTCGCGCACCGCGCAGGTGTTGATGATGACGATGTCCGGATCCTCGCCGGCGTCCGCGCGCACGTAGCCCGCGCTCTCCAGCGAGCCAGAGAGCCGCTCGGAGTCGTGCACGTTCATCTGGCAGCCGAAGGTGCGCACCTCGTAGGAGCGCCGGCGGCCGTCGGCGGTGATCGCGGCGTCGGAGGCCGCGATGATCGTCGGTTGGGAGGAGAGAGAAGACATGATCTGACCATTCTACGAGCCGCCGGACCGTCGGGTCCGGCGGCTCACAAGGGTGCGGGAACGGTCAATCGGAGTCGACGAAGCGCACGCCACTGGCCGGCCGTACGCCAGTGCGGCCGACGCCGGCTTCGCGCAGCGCCGTGCGCGCGGCGTCCATCGCCACGGATCCTCCGTAGCCGCGGCGTGCGAGCTGTCCGTGCAGTCGCCGCAGCGCCGTGTCCCAGTCCAGTCGGCTCATCCCCGATGCCTTGCTGCGCGCGAACTCGAGCGCCCGCTCGGCGTCATCGTCGGGGAGCTCGCCCAGCGCCTCGTCGACGATCTCTCGTGGAATCCCGCGCTGCGAGAGGGAGCGCGCCAGGGCGACACGGCCCTGTCCCTTGCGCTCGGTGCCCGAGGTGACCAGCAGTGAGGCGAGGGTGCGATCGTCGAGGTAGCCGCGCCGACAGAACTCGTCGAGCACGTCCTCGACGAGGTCGCGATCGAGTTCTGTCCCGCGCAGCACGGTACGCGCCTCTGCGAGGGACAGCTGCTTGGCGCGCAGCTTGCGCACCAGGATCTCCTCGGCACCGCGTCGCAGCGACTCCGCATCGGGTTCCTCCGACGCGGACTCATCGGACTCGGCTGCGTCGTCGAACCGCACACCGGCACGCGGGCCGCCGGTCGCCGCAGGATCCGTGCTGGAGCGGGCGGATCCTGCGGCGCCGAACAGCGGGATCACCGGTGCGAGGCCGTCATCGTCGGGCTGCATAGGAGATCACGCGGGGCGACGCTCGGCGAGCTCGTCGACGGATGCCTCCGCACCCGCCTTCACGCCGATGCCGAGCTTCTGCTTGATCTGCGACTCGATCGCCTGTGCGATGTCGTCGTTCTTGAGCAGGAAGTTGCGCGCATTCTCCTTGCCCTGACCGAGCTGGTCACCGTCGTAGGTGTACCACGACCCGGACTTCTTGACGATCCCGTGCTCGACTCCGAAGTCGATCAGGCTGCCCTCGCGGGAGATGCCGACGCCGTAGAGGATGTCGAACTCGGCCTGCTTGAAGGGCGGGGCCATCTTGTTCTTCACGACCTTGACGCGGGTACGGTTTCCGACCGCCTCGGTGCCGTCCTTGAGCGTCTCGATACGACGGATGTCCAGCCGGACCGAGGCGTAGAACTTCAGCGCCTTACCGCCCGCGGTGGTCTCGGGCGAGCCGAAGAACACGCCGATCTTCTCGCGCAGCTGGTTGATGAAGATCGCGGTGGTCTTAGTCTGGTTCAGCCCACCGGTGAGCTTTCGCAGCGCCTGCGACATCAGTCGCGCCTGCAGGCCGACGTGCGAGTCGCCCATCTCACCCTTGATCTCGGCCTCGGGCACGAGAGCTGCGACCGAGTCGATGACCACCAGGTCGATCGCGCCCGAGCGGATCAGCATGTCGGCGATCTCGAGCGCCTGCTCACCCGTGTCGGGCTGCGAGACCAGCAGCTGGTCGATGTCGACGCCGAGCTTGCGGGCGTACTCGGGGTCGAGCGCGTGCTCGGCGTCGATGAATGCGGCGATGCCCCCGGCACGCTGCGCGTTCGCGATGGCGTGCAGGGTCAGCGTCGTCTTACCGGAGGACTCCGGACCGTAGATCTCGATGATGCGCCCGCGGGGCAGACCTCCGATGCCGAGTGCGGCGTCGAGGGCGATCGATCCGGTCTGGATGACCTCGACGGGAGCGCGCTCGTCGCTGCCCAGCCGCATGATCGATCCCTTGCCGAACTGACGCTCGATGTGTGCGAGTGCGGAATCCAGGGCCTTCTCGCGGTCGTCGGTGGATGGCATGACGTGCTCCTCAATGTGTCGAAGTTCTGCCGCCTGTAGGCTGTCGCGGTCGCTCCGGATGGCGGGACTCTACGACAAGGCGTATGGCTCGGTGCCACATCCCTCACGCTAGGACCGACCACCGACATCGCTGCGGGGGAAGGACGATCTGTGGAGGAGATCGCGTCGAAACCAGTTGTGCAGAACATTACGCGCTCATCGAACACAACTTCGACGACACGCCGGTGATGGATCAGCGGAGGCGCTCAGCGCTCGCGCGGGTCGAGGCGGCCGACGCCGTATCGCCGGGCGGGCGGCACGTCGGCCTCGTCGCAGAGCGCGAGCCAGATCTCACGGGGCGGCACGCCCGCATCCAGTGCCTCTCGGGCGGTGCGCCCGAGGCCGCCGAGCACGAGGTCGTGCGTGAGGGACTCGGCGCGAGCGCCGAACTCGCCTTCGACGGCGCGCAGGAACTCGCTGCGTCTCATGCGGAGGACGGCCGGCTCAGCGCAAGGTGAGCTCGGGCTCGACCGCCGCGACGAGATCGTCGGGGACGACATCGGGGAACGGGCTCAGGCCCTCGAGCACGGAGATGCGCTCGCCGACCTCGCGCATGATGGTCGAGATGGGCACGTCCAGGGCCTCGGCCACAGACGCGAGGATCTCGCTGGAGGCCTCTTTCTGGCCGCGCTCCACTTCGCTCAGGTAGCCGAGCGCAACGGAGGCCTTGCTCGCCACCTGGCGCAGCGTGCGACCCTTCTGCAGGCGGAAGTCCCGCAGCACATCGCCGATCTCCTGTCTGACGAGGATCATAGGAACCTCCTCTCCTTCGTTCCGCCCGGAACCGCTTCCGAGGGGATGGCCAGTCTAGCCCGACCGGGCGTCGATGAATCTACTGTTTCTCGCTGTGCGTCTGTTGTGAGCGTTGTGCGTGTCGTGAGCAGTGAGGTGGTCACCTCAGGGACAACCACGTCGCGCGCGGCGCTATTCCCGCGCGGCCTGCAGCGCGGCGGCGATGGCGGCATCCCTCGCCTGCGCTCGGATCTGTTCGCGAGAGCCGGTGAAGCGGTGCGCGCGCGTGGTGGTTCCGCTTGGTGCGGACACGCCGATGTGCACGGTGCCGACCGGTTGGCCGTCGGGAGAATCAGGGCCGGCGATGCCGGTCGTCGACACGCCCACGTCGGTCGGGTGGCCGTTGACGGCGAGGGCGCGCCGTACCCCGTCCGCCATCTGCGCGGCGACTCGTGGGTGCACGGGACCGTGCGCGGCGAGCAGGTCGGCGTCCACGCCCAGCAGCGTGTGCTTGATCGCAGTGTCGTAGGCGACCACCGCGCCGCGCAGCGCAGTCGACGCCCCTGGCACCGTGACGATCTCGGCTGCCACCGCTCCGCCGGTGAGCGACTCCGCCACCCCGATCGTCCAGCCCCGTGCCCGCAGCGCGGCGACGAGGTCGGCGGCGGCCGTCATCGCGCGCTCCGTCGGCCGCGCACCTGGGCGACGACGTAGTCGATGCCGCTCGCGACCGTCAGCACGAGGGCGATGACCATCAGCACCTGGGTGACGGCGGTCCACAGGTCCAGACCGACCCAGACCTGCAGTGGCAGCAGCGCCCACGACAGCGCGACCGCCTGCACGGCGGTCTTGATCTTGCCCATCCAGGCCGCGGCGACGACGTGCTCGCTGACGATCATGAACCGGTGCACGGTGATGCCCCACTCGCGGACGAGGATGACGATCACGATCCACCAGGGCACCTCGACCAGCACGGCCAGACCGATGAATCCTGCGCCGGTGAGCAGCTTGTCGGCGATGGGGTCCCAGAGCTTGCCGAAGTCGCTGACGATGTCGTGACGCCGTGCGAGATAGCCGTCCACCCAGTCCGTGGAGATGGCCACGACGAACAGGATGCCGGCGACCCAGCGCAGGGTGGGGTTCTGCGCGCCGAACGTGCCTGCTGCGAGCAGCAGCACGAAGAAGACGAGCGCGAGAGGGATGCGGGCGATCGTGATCGCGTTGGGAAGCTGGCGCGGGATGGCCATCAGTCGCGCCCCGTCAGTCCCCAGGCGTCTTCATCGCCGTCGTCCTCGCTCTCCACGACAGGCAGTCCGTCGAACTGCCGCGACACCGCGTCGGATCCGTACGGGTCGTCTCCGGCTGCAGACGGCCCGGGCACGGCAGAACTCGCCGACGACGCGGAGTGTGCGGAGGCAGACGGCGCGTCCTCGCCGCGCAGCTTAGCCAGCACCGCGGGCAGCTGCTCGGAGGTGACCAGCACGTCGCGCGCCTTCGATCCCTCGGAGGGCCCGACGATCTCGCGCGACTCGAGCAGATCCATCAGGCGTCCCGCCTTCGCGAAGCCGACGCGCAGCTTGCGCTGCAGCATCGAGGTGGAGCCGAACTGCGAGGACACGATGAGCTCGGCGGCGGCGAGCAGCAGCTCGAGGTCGTCGCCAATGTCCTCGTCGACCTCCTTCTTCTTCGACTCCGCCGACTCCTGCACGTCGGGCCGGTACTCCGGCCGCGCCTGCTGGGTCACGTGCTTGACGACCGCCGAGATCTCGCTCTCGTCGACCCACGCACCCTGCAGACGGAACGGCTTCGACGAGCCCATGGGCGAGAAGAGCGCGTCGCCCTGGCCGATCAGCTTGTCCGCGCCCGGAGCGTCGAGGATGACCCGGCTGTCGGTGACGCTGGTGACCGCGAACGCGAGACGCGACGGCACGTTGGCCTTGATCAGTCCAGTCACCACGTCCACGCTCGGACGCTGCGTGGCGAGCACCAGGTGGATGCCGGAGGCGCGGGCGAGCTGGGTGATGCGGACGATGGAGTCCTCGACGTCGCGCGGTGCGACCATCATCAGGTCGGCGAGCTCGTCGACCACCACCAGCAGATACGGGTACGGCTTGAGCACCCGCTCGCTGCCCACCGGAACCTCGACCTCGCCGGCGCGGACCGCCTTGTTGAAGTCGTCGATGTGCCGGAAGCCGAACGACGCGAGGTCGTCGTAGCGCATGTCCATCTCCTTCACGACCCACTGCAGCGCCTCCGCCGCCTTCTTGGGGTTCGTGATGATGGGGGTGATGAGGTGCGGCACGCCCGCGTAGTTGGTGAGCTCCACGCGCTTGGGGTCGATCAGCACCATGCGCACATCAGCCGGGCGAGCCCGCATGAGCAGGCTGGTGATCATCGAGTTGACGAAACTGGACTTTCCCGATCCCGTCGAGCCGGCCACGAGCAGGTGGGGCATCTTCGCGAGGTTCGCGACGACGATGTTGCCCCCGACGTCCTTGCCCACGCCGATGGTCAGCGGATGGGTGCTCTTCTGCGCGGCGGTCGAGCGCAGCACGTCACCCAGCGCCACCGTTTCTTTGTCCACGTTCGGGATCTCGATGCCGATCGCGCTCTTGCCCGGGATCGGGGACAGGATGCGCACGTCGTTGGAGGCCACCGCGTAGGCGAAGTTGTTGCTCAGCTGCAGAATCTTCTCGACCTTGACGCCGTGGCCCACCTCGACCTCGTACTGCGTGACCGTCGGGCCGCGCGAGAAGCCCGTCACCTTCGCGTCGACCTTGAACTGCTCGAGCACGCTGGTGATCTGCTCGATCGTGCGGTCAGTGGCATCCGAGCGCACGACGGGCGGCGGGCCGGACTTCAGCACAGCCGTCGAGGGGAGCACGTACGGCGCGGACGGAGCCAGCATGCCCTTCTCGCCCGGGCCGTCGGTGCCGAAGCCGTCGAAACCGGGCAGCTCGCCCGTCGAGCCGGAGTCGTCGAGCAGGGCCGTGCTGCTCTGCTCGCCGAGCAGACCGGTGAGAGCGCTGACGTCCGAGAGCACCTCGGTGGCCGCGTCGCGGGGCGACGGCTCGTCGTCGACGATGACCGCCTGGTCGTATGCGGTCTTCTGGGCGGGCTCGTCGAAGAGGGCCGTGATCGCCTGCGAGTCCACCCCGTCGTCGGGTGTCTCCTCGCGTCCGCTCTTGTTGCGCCGCCACCAGGGCAGCGCGTCGTCCTTCTCGTCGGCCTCTGACGCGCCGACCTCCACCGGCGCCGCGCGCAGCGGGCGCTCCGCCCCGAACATCCACGCGTACAGGTCGCCGAGGCGTTCGCCGATGCGGTTGGGCGGCGTCTTGGTGAGGATGAGGATGCTGAGGGCGGCGAGCAGCCCCAGCACGACGAAGGCGACGACGGGCGTGAGGAACGCCAGCGGCTCGCCCAGCATCCAGCCGAACAGTCCGCCGGCGGCACTCAGCTGCGGCATCCCGTCGCGTGGCTGGGGGCGCACGCCCGCACCGCTCGTGCCGGAGGCGACATGGCAGATTCCCGCGACGGTGAGCACGAAGAGCCCGAAGCCGATCCCGATGCGGCCGTTGTCGTGCACGGAGGACGGATGGCGGAACAGCCATCCCGCCAGCAGCAGCAGCAGCACCGGCAGCACGAACGCCGTGCGACCGAGCAGACCGCCCCAGGTGTAGGCGCTGATGTTCGCCGCGACCGCGTCGCCGATGAAGAACCACTCGTCGACCGCTCCGGCGACGGCGAGCAGCACCAGGAGGAACGGGAAGCCGTCGCGGCGGTCGTCCTTCTGCAGCGACTCGGGCCCGAACGCCCGGAACAGGCCGCCTACTGCGTGCGCGACGCCGAGCCACATCCGCACCGCCACCGGCGGGCGGTCGGCCTGATCGATGTACTTCTTCGGCGCCGGAGCCGCTTTCGCGCTCGAGCGCGCCGTCGTCTGCCGCTTCGGGCGCGACGAGGCGCTCTCGGACGCGCGCTCGGACTTGGTGGTGCTCCTGGCCATGCCCTCCACGCTACGGCTGACCGGCGACATCCGCGCGCAATGACGCGGCTTTGCCCGGTATCAGGCCTCGATCACGAGGGGAACGATCATCGGGCGCCGGCGCAGCTTCTGGTTGACCCAGCGCCCGATCGTCCGGCGGATGATCTGCGAGAGCGCGTGGTTGTCGCGGACGCCGTTGCGCGCGGCGTCCTCGAGCGCGGCCACGATGCGCGGCGTGATGTCGTCGAAGACGGAGTCGTCCTCCGCGACACCGCGCGCGTGGATCTCCGGACCGGAGATGATGCGGCCGGTCGAGGAGTCCACGACCACGATGATCGAGACGAAGCCCTCCTCACCGAGGATCCGGCGGTCCTTGAGGTCGGCGTCCGTGATCCCGCCGACGGTCGAGCCGTCGACGTACACGAAGCCGATGTCGAGCTGGCCGGCGACTCGCGCCACGCCGTCGCGGAGATCGATGATGGTGCCGTTGCCGCCGACGATCGTGCGCTCCTCGGGAACGCCGGTGGCCTGAGCGAGTTTCGCGTTCGCGATCAGGTGGCGGTATTCGCCGTGCACGGGGAGCACGTTCTTCGGCTTCAGGATGTTGTAGCAGTAGATGAGCTCGCCGGCCGCGGCGTGACCGGACACGTGCACCTGCGCGTTGGCCTTGTGCACGACGTCCGCCCCGAGCTTGGTGAGCCCGTCGATCACCCGGTAGACGGCGTTCTCGTTGCCCGGGATGAGGCTCGAGGCGAGGATGACGGTGTCGCCTTCGCCCGGCTCGATGGCGTGGTCGAGGTTCGCCATGCGGCTGAGCACGGCCATGGGCTCACCCTGCGAGCCGGTCGACATGTACACGATGCGGTCTTCGGGAAGGTCACGCGCCTTCTTGTAGTCGATCAGCACGTTGTCGGGCACCTTGAGATAGCCGAGCTGCTCGGCGATCGTCATGTTGCGCACCATGCTGCGCCCGAGGAAGGCCACCCGGCGGCCGTGGGCATGGGCGGCGTCGATCACCTGCTGCACGCGGTGCACGTGACTGGAGAAGCTCGCGACGATCACGCGCCGGCGTGCCTTGCCGATCACCTGCTCGAGCACCGGCCCGATCGATCGCTCGGTGGGCGTGAAGCCGGGGACGTCGGCGTTCGTGGAGTCGACCAGGAAGAGGTCGACTCCCTCCTCGCCCAGGCGCGCGAACGCGCGCAGATCGGTGATCCGGCCATCGAGAGGCAGCTGGTCCATCTTGAAGTCGCCGGTGGCCAGCGCGAGCCCGGCCGGAGTGCGGATGGCGACGGCCAGGGCATCCGGGATCGAGTGGTTGACCGCGATGAACTCCAGATCGAACGGGCCGACCCGCTCGTGCTGGCCCTCCTGCACCGTCAGGGTGAAGGGCTTGATGCGGTGCTCCTTGAGCTTCGCCTCGACGAGAGCGAGCGTGAGCCCCGACCCGATCAGGGGGATGTCCTGCTTCAGACGCAGCAGGTACGGCACGGCGCCGATGTGGTCCTCGTGCCCGTGGGTGAGCACGACGCCCACGACATCGTCGAGGCGGTGCTTGATGGGCTCGAAGTCCGGGAGGATCAGATCGACGCCGGGCTGGTGCTCCTCGGGGAAGAGCACGCCGCAGTCGACGATGAGGATCTTGCCCTCGTACTCGAACGTGGTCATGTTGCGACCGACCTCGCCCAGACCGCCCAGCGGGGTGACCCGCAGGGTTCCGGGGGCGAGCGGTTCGGGAGCGGCGAGGGGGAAGGACATTCAGTCTCCTCAGGCGGGCACGCAGTGCCCGTTCGTTTCGTGTCGTTGCGCGGAAGCGCTCATCGGGTGGTGCCGTGCACCTTGGGAAGTGCGCCGCCGGCGGCCGCGTTGCGGTCGGGGCGGAAGTTCGAGAAGTCGGCTCCGGGGACGTCCTTGATGAGCGCCAGCTCGTCCTCGATGAGGGCGGCCTCCCACTCCTCCGGCCCGACCAGGGGCAGACGCACGCGAGGGCTGTTGATGCGGCCCAGTCCGTGCAGGATGTACTTGGCCGCCACCGTGCCCGGCACGTGCGTCATCGCCGCGCGGACGAGCGGCTCCAGTCGGCGGTGCGCGGCTGTCGCGGCGGCGAGGTCGCCGCGGTTCACGGCGTCGACGATGGTGCGGTAGGGCGCCGAGGTGATGTTGGCGGTCACGCCGATCATGCCCGTGGCGCCGATCGAGAGGTGCGGGAGCACGTTGGAGTCGTCGCCGGAGAAGTACATCAGATCCGTCTGGTTGAGCACGCGGCTGACCTCGCTGAAGTCGCCCTTGGCGTCCTTCACGGCGAGGATGTTGGGGTGATTCGCCAGGCGCAGGATCGTCTCGTACTTGATCGGCACGCCGGTGCGACCGGGGATGTCGTAGAGGATGACCGGCAGGTCGGTGGCGTCGGCGACGAGGCGGAAGTGCGTGAGGATGCCGGCCTGGGTCGGCTTGTTGTAGTAGGGCGTGACGATCATGATGCCGTCGGCGCCGGCCTTCTCGCTCGCCTTGTACAGCTCGATGGCGTGCGCGGTCTCGTTGGAGCCTCCGCCGGTGATGATCTTCGCGCGTCCGGCGGAGACGTCCTTGCCGACCTCGACCAGTCGGATCTTCTCGTCGTCGGTGAGGGTGGAGGTCTCACCGGTCGTGCCGGTGACCACGATCCCGTCGGCCCCATCGCTGATGACGCGGTCCATGTGATTCTCGGTCGCGGGCCAGTCGACCTCGCCGTCGGCGGTCATCGGGGTGACCAGCGCGACGAGAACCTGTCCGAAGGGATTTTCCGCGTGCGTCATCCTCTCAGCGTAGCGTTTCGAGTGCGCGGGCCGGCACCGCGCGTCACACTCGGCCGCGGCGCGCGACGCGCGAGGTGAGCGCGGGGGGCAGCAGACCGGCGAGAGCCACGATCAGCTTGTAGCGCAGTGACGGGATCGACACCGCCCGGCCCCGCGCCGCATCACGCAGCCCCTCTCGCACGACCTGCGGCGCATCCAGCCACATCAGCGCCGGCACGCCCTCCTGCCCGGCCGGCAGCCCCATGCGCTCGTGGAAGCTGGTGTGCGTGAAACCGGGGCACAGCGCGGTGACGCTGACGCCGTCGCGGGCGTACTCCGCGTTCGCCCATCGGCTGAACCCGATGAGCCACGCTTTGCAGGCGGAGTAGGTGGAGCGGGAGATGAAGCCGGCGACGGAGGCGACGTTGATGATCCGCCCGCCGCGCCCGCGCATGGCGCGGATCGCCGCGTGCATGAGGCGCATCGACGCCTCGACGTGCACGCGCAGGTGACGCACCTCGTCGTCGATGTCGTTGTCGGCGAACTGCAGGGGCAGCCCGAATCCGGCGTTGTTCACGAGCAGGTCGATCGGATGCGCTGCGTCGGCCACCCGCTCGGCCACCCGCTGCACCTCCTCCTCGACCGCCAGGTCCGCGGTCAGCACCTCGATGTGCACCCCGTGCGCGCGGCGCAGCTCCGTCGCCAGGCGCTCCAGGGCGTCTGCCCCTCGCGCGACGAGGACCAGGTCGGCTCCGCGGGCCGCCAGCTGGTGGGCGAACTCCGCGCCCAGCCCGGCGCTGGCGCCGGTGATCAGTGCAGCGGGCATGTCAGCGCTCGTATCCCTTGAATCGGTAGCGGATGCCGGTGCGGGAGGTGTGCCACTCCCCCGCCTCGGCGAGACGCCATCCGTCGATGGGAGGAGCATAGGCATCCCCGTCGACCTCGACGTCGAGCTCGGTGATCTCCAGCCGATCGGCGTCGTCGATCACCTGACGGAAGATCTCGCCCCCGCCGATGATCCAGACGCGGTCGCTTCCGCGGATGGCATCGTCGATGGTCGCCGCCGGGCGCGCACCCTCGGCGCTCCAGTCGGGCTGGCGGGTGACGACGATGTTCTCGCGACCCGGCAGGGGCCGGAACCGCGCGGGGAGCGATTCCCAGGTGCGCCGCCCCATCACGACCGGCGTGGTGCTGGTGACCTCGCGGAAGTGCGCCAGATCCTCGGGGACGTGCCAGGGCATGCCGCCGTCGGCACCGATCACCCCGCCGTGCGCCTGCGCCCAGATGAGCCCGATCCAGCTCATACCGCCACCGCCGCGCGGATGGCCGGATGGTGCTGATAGCCCTCCACGACGAAGTCCTCGTAGCGGTAGTCGAGGATCGATTCCGGAGTGCGGGCGAAGCGCAGGGTGGGGTACGGGTAGGGATCGCGGCGCAACTGCTCGCGCACCTGCTCGAGGTGGTTGTCGTAGATGTGGCAGTCGCCGCCGGTCCACACGAAGTCCCCCGGCTGCAGCCCGGTCTGCTGGGCGACCATGAGGGTGAGCAGCGCGTACGAGGCGATGTTGAAGGGCACGCCGAGGAATAGGTCCGCGCTGCGCTGATACAGCTGACACGACAGGCGCCCGTCGGCGACATAGAACTGGAAGAGCGCGTGGCAGGGTGCCAGGGCCATGTCGGGGATGTCCGCGGGGTTCCAGGCCGACACGATCAGGCGCCGTGAATCCGGGGTCGCGCGGATCTGCTCGATCACCTGGGAGAGCTGGTCGATCCGCTCCCCGTCTGGTGCCGGCCATGAGCGCCACTGCACGCCGTAGACCGGACCGAGATCGCCGTCGGCATCCGCCCACTCGTCCCAGATGCTCACTCCGTGCTGCTGCAGCCAGCGCACGTTGGAGTCGCCGCGGAGGAACCAGAGCAGCTCATACGCGATCGACTTGAAGTGCACCCGCTTGGTGGTGATCAGCGGGAAGCCGGCGGACAGATCGAAGCGGATCTGCCGCCCGAAGACACTGGTGGTGCCGGTGCCGGTGCGATCGTCCTTGTGCGTACCGTGCGCGAGCACGTCGCGGAGCAGATCTTCATACGGCGTGGGCACGGCTGCACTCATGCCGACAACGATACCCGCGGTACCGCCCGGAGGTCGCGCTGTATAGGCTGGCGACGCGGCGCGAACCCGCGTCGTTCCGCGACATGCGACCCTCGGAGGAACAATGACCGTCACCAGCGAAGCCGCCACCACCTGGACCGGATCCCTGATGGAGGGCTCGGGCACCGTCGCGTTCTCGAGCTCGAACCTCGGCACCTTCCCGATCGACTGGAAGGCGCGCAGCGAGGGCTCCGACACCACCACCACTCCCGAGGAGCTGATCGCCGCCGCGCACGCATCGTGCTTCAGCATGGCGCTCTCGAACGCGCTGGCGGAGAACGGCACCCCGCCGGAGCGCGTGAACACCTCTGCCTCGGTGACCTTCAAGCCCGGGACCGGCATCACCGGGAGCCACCTGAACGTGAACGCCACCGTTCCCGGCATCACTCCGGAGAAGTTCCAGGAGATCGCCGAGGACGCCAAGGCGAACTGCCCGGTCTCGCAGGCGCTCGCGGGCATCGAGATCACCCTCGAGGCCAGCCTCGCCTGATCGGCTGAGCAGGACGTCAGGGCCGGTGCCCCGCGAGGCGGATCGCCTCGCGGATGCTGGCTCTGGCGTCCTTGCGCAGTCCGGCGGCATCCTGCACCACACCCAGCCGGTACCGGGCGCGCCAGTCCGCAGGTGCTGCCTCGGCTTCCGCGGCGTAGCGGGAGAGAAGCGGACCCACATCCTGGGCGCGCAGGCGGCCACTGGGCCGCAGCTCGGCCGGTGCCGGTGGCATCCCGCCGTCCGCGTTGAGAGCACGACCCAGACGGTCCGCGCCGAAGCCGAACACCAGTTCTCGCAGGAGCGCCCAGCCGCCGAGCGGGGCGAGCACTATCAGCGCGATCCCCATGCCGATCGAGACGGGCGTGCCGACGGCGAAGAACATCACTGCCAGCCAGCCGGCGACGACGATGTACAGCAGCAGGGCCGCACCCATCACCGCCACGCCGATGCGCGAGGTCACGAGTGGGTCCGGATGCCGATGTCGATCATGTTCTCCAGGCCGACGACGACACCGCGCGCGTCGCGGGTGAACGGCAGCGCCAAGCGGATGCCGGGAGCGTAGGCGGCCGCCGAGTCCACGGTGTCGTGCACGATCGAGAGCGACTCCCCCGGTCCGGACAGGACGACCTCCTGCTTGGCGATCACCCCCGGCCTGCGCAGGGAGTGCAGCGGGATCCCCGCCACCTGCTGTCCCCGCGCGCGCTGGTCGACATGCGGTGCCTGGAAAGGTCCCTGCGTGTGGCGCGCTGCCATCATCAGCTCGGCGGTGCGCACTGCCGTCCCGCTGGGCGAGTCGATCTTGCGGTCGTGATGGGCCTCGACGATCTCCGCGGAGGGGAAGAACGGCGCGGCGGCAGCGGCGAGTGCCGTGCCGAGGGCGGAGCCGAGCGAGAAGTTGGGGATGAAGACGGCGCCGGTGCCGCTGCTGTCCACGAGGGGCCGCACCAGCGCGATCCGCTCCTGCGACCATCCCGACGTGCCGACCAGCACGTTGATGCCGCGCTCGACAGCCGCCCGCACGACCTCCACGCTCACTGCAGGAGTGGACGCATCGACCACGAGGTCGGCACCCGTCATCTCATCGAGATCGCTCCCCGAGCCGAGCACCGTGCGCACCTCGAAACCGTCCAGATCGTCGATGACGCCATGGATGATGCGTCCCAGCGAGCCTGTACCGCCGACAAGGGCAACCTGAGTGGTCATGCCCCCAGTCTAGATTCGCACCGCTTCCGCCACTGACGCCGTGTCGCAGTGCGCACACCCGCGCGTCAGACCAGCGCGCCTTCGGGCAGACCGGTGCGCAGCTCCATGGGCAGATGCCCGAGATCGTTGTGCGTGAGCAGCGTCCAGGGGCGCCCCTGCTTCTGCGCGATCACGCTGAGACCGCAGTGCCCCTGATTCAGGGTCATCCACCGCCAGTCCGGAGCTCCGAGCACCTCACGGACGAACCAGGAGATGACGAAGTTGTGCGTGATGAGCACCTCGTGCACATCGCCGTTGCGCCGTCTGAGGAATTCGCCGACGGCATCCGCCATCTGCGCCGAGCCCGCCTCGATCTCCGCATCGCTGACCGAGCCGAAGAACGGCTCGTACACCGCGGGGACGTCCTCGGTCGGGCCGCTGGGCACGCAATCGAACAGCAGCGCCGAGGGAACCGGGTCGACCGAGGGCAGGCGAGCCGCGACCGCGCGCGCGGTCTCGGCCGCCCGCAGCAGCGGCGAATGCCAGACGGCATCCAGCGGCAGCCCCGACAGGCGGTCGGCGATGAGCTCGGCCTGGCGCTGTCCTCGCGGTGAAAGGGGTCCATCGTCGACGCCGTGTTCGGCATCCTGATGTTCGCCGTGTCTGACCAGATATATGTAATGCGTCACTGCCCGCTCAATTCATCCCCACCGCGTCGGAGGGTCGCCTCCAGCTTAGGTCACGGCACCGACGTGGCCGCCTGCTCACCCGCGTGGCGCGCGGATCCGCGGTCACTCTCCGGCGCGGGTGAGATCGGCGATCTGGGAACGCAGCAGCGACACTCCGGCGCCCTGCATGAGCTCTTCCACGTGGTGCGGGGCGAAGGCGTTGACGATGGGGGCGACGACCGTGCGCTGGGCCAGCAGCCAGGCGATCGACACCGCGGCGACCGGCACCGACAGCTCGGCGGCGATGCGGTCGAGGGCCCGCAGCACTCGGATCCCCCGTCGGTTCAGATTGCCCTTCATCTGCTCTGCTCGAACGCCACCGGTCGATGACCGGCGTCTGTGCGTACCCGAGAGGAAGCCGTGCTCGAGCGCGTGCGAGGGGGTGACGGCCAGGTTCTGCGCCGCGGCGACCAGGCGCAGATCCCCCTCCAGCCCGCGGCGGCGCAGCAGGTTGTAGGGCTCATCGACGACCTCGATGCGGGGGTACCCGGCGGAGGCGAGGATGCGGGCCTCGACCAGGCGTTCCGGCGTGAACCGGAACGCGCCCACCGCGCGGATCTTGCCGGCGTCGCGCAGCCACTCCACGGTCGCAAGCGTGTCCTCGAGCACGGTGCTCGCGTCGAGCGAGGCATCGAGGTAGAGCACGTCCAGACTGTCCACGCCCAGGCGGGTCAGCGACCCCTCGACGGCGCGCACCAGGTTGACCGACCCCAGGCCGGGGTTGTCGGCGTGTGCGCCGATGCGCACGCTCAGGGCGATGTGCTCACGCAGACCGCGCGCCCGCAGCCAGCGCCCGATGATGTGCTCGCTGCGCCCGCCCGAGAAGCCGTCCGCAGTGTGCACGGCGTTGCCGCCGATCTCCACGTAGCGATCGAGGATCTCGTCGCTGGTGCGCTGATCGACGCTCCAGCCGAACTCCGCGGCGCCGAGCATGAGCGGGAACACCGAGATGCCGGTCTCACCGAGCGGGACGCGGATGCCCTCCCCCACGCCGGGTCCGACGACCGGGATCGGCGCGGAGGGATGCGCGTCGAGCGCCGGAGCGGCGCTGCCCTGCGCATCGGCTGTCCCCGTGCCGAAAAGCTTCACCTGCCACCCCCATGAGCCCTGCAACGCACCCCTGGCGCGTACTTCGAGGGTAGGCGAGGGCGAGCGATCGGCAGGTCACGACAGGGGTACGGAGGGGGAAGTGTTCATAACAGTTCGATCACATCGGATACGAACAGACCCGGGATCGGCGCCACGCGCACGATCCCGGGTCCGGATCAGGGATGCCGATTCACCGGCATCCGAGATGAATCACGCCTCAGCGGTCTCCGACTCACCCTCTGCGGGCGCGTCCTCGATGACCGGCTCGAGCGACAGCTTGCCGCGGTCGTCGATCTTGGTGATCTTCACCAGGATCTTCTGGCCCACCGAGAGCACGTCGTCGACGTTCTCGACGCGCTTGCCACCGGCGAGCTTGCGCACCTCGGTGACGTGCAGCAGGCCGTCCTTGCCGGGAAGCAGCGACACGAAGGCGCCGAAGGTGGCGATCTTCACGACCGTGCCGAGGAACTGCTCGCCGACCTCCGGGTTGGTGGGGTTGGCGATGGCGTTCACCTGAGCGCGGGCGGCCTCGGCCGACGGGCCGTCGACGGCGCCGATGTAGACGGTGCCGTCCTCCTCGATGGAGATCTGCGCACCGGTCTCGTCCTGGATCGCGTTGATCGTCTTGCCCTTGGGCCCGATCAGCTCGCCGATCTTGTCGACCGGGATCTGCACGCTGATCACGCGCGGCGCGGTCGGCGCCATCTCGTCCGGAGCGTCGATCGCCGCGTTCAGCACGTTGAGGATCGTCAGGCGCGCGTCGCGCGCCTGGGTGAGGGCCCCTGCGAGCACCGACGAGGGGATGCCATCGAGCTTGGTGTCGAGCTGGATCGCGGTGACGAACTCGCTCGTACCGGCGACCTTGAAGTCCATGTCGCCCAGCGCGTCCTCGGCGCCCAGGATGTCGGTGAGCGCCGCGTAGCGGGTCTCACCTTCCACCTCATCGGACACGAGGCCCATCGCGATGCCGGCGACGGGTGCGCGCAGCGGCACACCGGCGTTCAGCAGCGACAGGGTCGACGCGCAGACCGAGCCCATCGAGGTCGAGCCGTTCGAGCTCAGCGCCTCGGAGACCTGGCGGATCGCGTAGGGGAACTCCTCACGCGTGGGCAGCACAGGCACGAGGGCGCGCTCGGCGAGGAAGCCGTGCCCGATCTCGCGACGCTTCGGCGACCCGACGCGGCCGGTCTCGCCGGTCGAGTAGGGCGGGAAGTTGTAGTGGTGCAGGTAGCGCTTGCTGGTGATGGGCGACAGCGAGTCGATCTGCTGCTCCATCTTCAGCATGTTCAGCGTGGTGACGCCCAGGATCTGGGTCTCGCCGCGCTGGAAGATCGCCGAGCCGTGCACGCGCGGGATGACCTGCACCTCTGCGTCGAGAGGGCGGATGTCGGCGAGGCCGCGGCCGTCCATCCGAACGCCCTCGGTGAGGATGCGTCCGCGGACGATCTTCTTGGTGACCGACTTGTACGCGGCGGAGAATTCCAGCGGCGCACCGGCAGGCAGCGTGCCGGCCTCGGTGGCCTCGATGAGCTCGGCCTTGACGCGGTCCTTGATCACGTCGTCGGCGTTCTGGCGCTCCTGCTTGTCGGCGATCTGGTAGACGTCGACGAGCTCAGCGTGCGCACGGTCTGCGACGAAGCTGTAGACCTCTTCGCTGTACGGCAGGAAGACCGGGTACACGCCCGGCTCCTTCGACGCCGTGGCGGCGAGCTCGGCCTGAGCCCTGACCAGCTGCGCGATGAACGGCTTGGCGGCCTCGAGGCCCTGCGCGACGATGTCCTCGTCGGGCTTGGTGGCGCCGGCCTTGATCAGGTTCCAGCTGCCCTCCGTGGCTTCGGCCTCGACCATCATGATCGCGACGTCTTCGGAGCCGTCGGCCTTGGTGACGACCCGGCCGGCGACGATCAGGTCGAAGACGGCCTCCGAGACCTGCTCGGCGGTGGGGAACGCCACCCACTGGTCGGCATGCTCGCCGTGACCGGGGATGAACGCGAGGCGCACGCCGGCGATCGGACCCGAGAAGGGCAGACCGGAGATCTGCGTCGACGCGGAGGCTGCGTTGATCGCCAGCGCGTCGTAGTACTCGCCGGGGGCGATCGACAGCACGGTGATCACGATCTGGACCTCGTTGCGCAGGCCGTCGACGAACGACGGGCGCAGCGGACGGTCGATCAGACGGCACACGAGGATGGCCTCGGTGGAGGGACGGCCCTCGCGGCGGAAGAACGAGCCGGGGATCTTGCCGGCGGCGTACGAGCGCTCCTCGACGTCGACCGTCAGCGGGAAGAAGTCGAAGCCTTCGCGCGGGTGCTTGCCCGCGCTGGTGGCCGACAGGAGCATCGTCTCTTCGTCGAGGTAGGCCGCGACCGAGCCCTGAGCCTGCTGGGCAAGGCGTCCGGTCTCGAAGCGGATGGTGCGGGTGCCGAAGCGGCCGTTGTCGAGAACGGCCTCGGTGGCGGTGATTTCAGGACCTTCCAAGAGGTCTCTCCTTCTTTGTTTAGGCTCGCTCACCCGTGTGGCGCGCGAGTTGTCGCGAAGGAGCGGATGCGGACAGATATAAGCGCGCGGGGACCCCCGCCGATCTCGCCTGCGCTGGCCACCAGTAGAAGATCACCCGGCGCCGTGTGCGACGAGGAACCCACCACAGGGGACCAGCTTCTCAGCCGACCGCTCCGTGAATCGATGTGCAGTTGTACGGCGCAGAATGCACCATTGTCGATGGTACCAGTCGGGGCGTCGACGCCGCGTCCACCCGCCGTGGTCGCCCACCCGGCGCCACCGAAGTCCGCTGTCTTCGCCTAGGCTGACGAGCATGAGCGAAGACAAGGCAGTCTCACCCGAGGAGATGAAGCGCAAGTTCAGGGAAGCGCTCGACAAGAAGAACGCGCACAGTCGGAACGGAGAGTCGCACCTGGACGGCGACTCCGCCGTGCATGCCACCCACGCGCCGCAGATGAAGCGCGAGTTCCGCCGCAAGAGCGGCTGAACCGCTTCCGAAGCGATGACGAAGGGCTGCGACAGGAATGTCGCAGCCCTTCGTCATTCACTCCCCCGCGTCTCACTCCCCTGCGAGTCCGCCGAGCATGTGCCCGAATGAGCGCCCGTCGCCGAGGTACGTCGCCGGATCGTACGGGTCGACGACCTCCGCGGCACCGCGCCGGGCGATCGCCTCGGCGAGCTCCTTCGCGCCCTTCTCGACTCGCTTGGCGAGCGGGGCCACCTCATCGCCCCCGCCGCCCCAGTCGCTCGATGCCGCGAACACCCCGGTCGACACGGCCTCGGCGTGCAGGTAGGCGAACAGCGGACGGATCGCATAGTCGATCGCCAGCGAGTGCCGCTGGGTGCCGGCGTTCGCGCCGATGAGCACGGGCTTGCCCGTCAGGGCATCCGGATCGAGCACGTCGATGAACGACTTGAAGAGCCCGGAGTAGCTCGTCGAGAAGATCGGCGTCACGGCGATCAGCGCGTCGGCCGACACGACCGTGTTGATCGCGTTCTCCAGCGCGGGCGGCGCGAAGCCGGTGAGGAGGTTGTTGGTGATGTCGTGCGCGAGGTCGCGCAGCTCGATCACGTCGACCTTCACGTCGATGTCGCGCACGCGCAGCGCCCGCGCGGCCTCCGCCGCGAGGCGGTCGGCGAGCATGCGCGTGGAGGAGGGGTTCGACAGACCCGCCGAGACGACGGCGATGCGGCGCTCGTTCATGTCAGGCACCCTTCCTTCCGAGTCCGAACGACGCACCGACCTCGATCGGCGCGTCCTGGTAGGGCGAGCCGGCGGTGAGGTTGTCGCCCCGGTTCGCCGACGGGCGCGCCTGACGCGAGGGTCCGTCGCCGTACGCGGCCCGCACGCGGGCGGCATGCGTGGGGGCATCCGGAACCGTGGCGGGACGGTTCTCGGCGAGCTCGCGACGCAGCACGGGCACCACTTCACCGCCGAGGATGTCGAGCTGCTCGAGGACCGTCTTCAGCGGCAGCCCGGCGTGGTCGATCAGGAAGAGCTGACGCTGGAAGTCGCCGAAGGCGTCGCGCATGGATGCGTAGCGGTCGATCACCTGCTGCGGAGAGCCGACGGTCAACGGCGTCATCTCGGTGAAGTCCTCCATGCTCGGGCCGTGGCCGTACACCGGAGCGTTGTCGAAGTACGGACGGAACTGCCTCACCGCGTCCTGGGAATCGGCCGCCATGAACACCTGACCTCCGATGCCGACGATGGCCTGCTCGGGCGTGCCGTGACCGTAGTGGGCGTACCGCTGCCGGTACAGCTCGATCAGGCGCTGGTAGTGCTCCTTGGGCCAGAAGATGTTGTTCGCGAAGAAGCCGTCGCCGTAGTACGCGGCCTGCTCGGCGATCTCGGGCGTGCGGATGGATCCGTGCCAGACGAACGGGGCGACACCGTCCAGCGGTCGCGGCGTCGCGGTGAAGCCCTGCAGCGAAGTGCGGAACTTCCCCTCCCAGTCCACGACGTCCTCATCCCACAGCTTGCGCAGCAGGGCGTAGTTCTCGATCGCCAGGGGCAGCCCCTGGCGGATGTCCTTGCCGAACCACGGGTAGACCGGACCAGTGTTGCCGCGACCGAGCATGAGGTCCATGCGGCCATCGGAGACGTGCTGCAGCATCGCGTACTCCTCGGCGATGCGCACGGGGTCGTTGGTGGTGACCAGCGTCGTCGAGGTCGACACGATCAGCCGCTCGGTCTGCGCGGCGACGTGCGCGAGGAACGTGGTGGGGCTCGACGACCAGAACGGCGGGTTGTGGTGCTCCCCGATGGCGAAGACGTCGAGGCCCACCTCTTCGGCGTGCTTGGCGATCGTGGCGGTCGCCTTGATGCGCTCGGCCTCGCTGGGGGTCACGCCGGTGGTCGGGTCCTGCGTGATGTCGCTGACCGACATGATGCCGAACTGGATGCCGCTGTGCTCGTTCACTGTTCACTCCGCTCGGGATGCCATGGGCACCCACCTTATTCACCTGAATGCACTTGTTCCAACACCCGGAGCTCCACACTATTCCCCCTCAGTCAGCCGATAGCCTCGTCCCATGAGCAGTGCCCAGCAGCATCCGCCCGTGACCTCGTCGACCGGCGCCGTCGGACGACCCCGTCGACGGGTGCCGTTCTGGGACAACGCGCGCTTCGCCTGCATCGTTCTGGTCGTGGTCGGTCACGGCACTCAGCGGCTCATCTACGACTCCGACGTCTCGTATGCGTTCTATCTCTGGGTGTATGCGTTCCACATGCCCGCCTTCGCGATCATCTCGGGGTACTTCTCGAAGGCGGGCAGCCCGACCAAGCGGCAGATGGCGCGCGTCATCACCGACATCCTGCTGCCGTATCTCATCTTCGAGGGCCTCTGGGTGCTCACGAAGTGGCTGATCGAGGGGCGCGCGAACCCGAACCCCACCCAGCCGTCGTGGACGCTGTGGTTCCTGCTCGCGCTAGGGATCTTCCGTCTGGTGCTGCCCTACCTCGCACTGCTGCGCTGGCCGCTGGTGTGGACGCTGATCGTCTCGATCGGGGTGGGCTATCTCACCAACATCGACAGCACCTTCTCGCTGTCGCGGACTCTGGGCCTGCTGTTCTTCTTCACCTTCGGGTGGTGGCTGCGCGAGCGCGACATCGTGCGCCGGCTGCACCTCATCGAGTACCGCCCCTGGTGGGTGCGCGCGCTCGCCGCGGCGGTGCTGGCCGGCTGGGCCTTCGTCTGCTGGCGGTGGCTGCCGGTATGGGAGGCCGCGGACCTGCGGCACTGGTTCTTCTACGACGACTCCTACTCGGACCTCGCCGACGACCAGTGGTGGGCGGGCGGTGTGCGACTCGCGCTCATCCTGCTCGCAGTGCTGCTCAGCACCTCGTTCTTCGCGCTGCTCCCGCGGCGGGCGCAATGGTGGACGACGCTCGGGCAGTACACGATGTACGTGTATCTGCTGCACTCCTTCGTGCTGTACCCGTTCCGCGAGTCGGGGGTGCTGCGGGGCCTGAACCCGACATGGATCTGGCTGCCGCTGATCATCGCCGTCTCCGTCGCGATCGCGTTCGCGCTGTCGTCCAAACCGGTGCGCCGGCTGTTCCGCCCGCTCATCGAACCGCGTCCGCGCTGGCTGTTCGCGGACACCGGGCTGGCATCCGGCGCCGATCACCGCAGCGATCCCACCGGATCGCGGCGCAGCGGCTGAGGGAAACTGGGCCGGGTCAGGCGAACAGCGTCGCGCCCACGTACGACCCTGTCTCGGCTCCGCCGGGGATCGCCCAGATGCCGGAGCCGACGTGCTGGATGTACTCGTTGAGCAGGTCGGTGGACAGCCGGCGCTGCAGTGTGACGAACTGCTCGGGGTCGCGCTGGTAGGAGAGGAAGAACAGACCGGCGTCCAGGCGACCGAGCGCGTTGTTGCCGCCGACGTAGTTGAAGCCGCGACGCAGGATCCGCACGCCCCCGTTTGACGACGGGTGCACCAGACGCACATGGCTGTCCGGGTCAAGACCTGACAGCTTGGGCGGCGTCATCTCGGTGCCGCCCGTCAGCGGAGCGCCGTGCGCCTTGTCGCGGCCGAAGATGTTCTCCTGCTCGGCCAGGCGCACCCGGTCCCACGTCTCGATGAGCATCGCGATCTTGCGGGCCACGAGGTAGGAGCCGCCCGCCATCCAGGCGGGTCCGTCGTCGTCGCCGACCCAGACGTGCTCGGCGAGGGCCGCATCGTCCTCGGCGAGGATGTTGGCCGTGCCGTCCTTGAAGCCGAACAGGTTGCGCGGCGTCTGCTGGTCGGCCCTGGTGCGTGACGTCTTGCCGAAGCCGAGCTGCGACCAGCGCAGCTTGGCCCGCCCGAACGCGATGCGGCTGAGGTTGCGCACCGCGTGCACGGCGACCTGCGGGTCGTCGGCGCACACCTGGATGCACAGGTCTCCGCCGGACTGCGCCGGGTCCAGGTCTTCTCCGAGGAATGCGGGCAGCGGCTGCAGTCTCTGCGGACGGCGATCGCGGATGCCGTAGCGATCGCCGTCCTCGTTCTCGAACAGCGTCGGACCGAAGCCGAACGTGATGGTCAGCGCGCTGGCCGGCAGCCCGAGCGCCTCGCCGGTGTCATCCGGCGGCGACTGCGGCGAACCGCCGACGGCGCCCGTCGCGCTGACATCCAGCCCCTGGGTCAGGCGCGCGGCTGCGTAGGTCCAGTCCTGCAGCAGTTCGATGAGGTCGTCACGGTCGGTGCGCGGCATCATGTCGAAGCTGGCGAAGTGCAGCTGCTCCTGCACCTCGGTCGTGATGCCCGCTTGATGCCGGCCGAAGAACTCGTGCGTGACCGGATGGGCCTGCCCGCCGCGGGTGGAGCCGATCGCCACACCGGCACCGCCGGCGAGCAGCAGTGCCGCCGCTCCCCCGCCGCCGGCGAGACCGAGCAGCGCGCGTCGGCTCAGTCCATGACGTGCGGGGGCCTGCTCTTCATGGGGCTCGGACATGCGCTGCTCCGGGTGGGACGGGAAGTGGGTTCGATCAGGCGAGCGCCGTGCCGGTGAGCTGCGAGAGCGGTTCGGCGAGGGCGTTGATGAGATCGATGAGCTCACGCCGGTCGGAGTCGCTGAGCTCGGTGAACGGCACGAAGGCCGCCTTCAGCGAGCCGTGGGCGGCAAGCGCGCCGTCGAGCGCGTCGTAGCCGGCTGAGATCCTCTCCACCAGCGCGGCGCCGTCGTCACCCTTGCCGGTGACGAAGTCGCGCACCAGCGAGAACGCCATCTTCGACCCCTCCACATTGGCGGCGAAGTCATAGAGGTCGGTGTGCGACCACCAGTCCTCCTCGCCGGTGATCTTGCCTGTGGCGACCTCGTCGAGCAGCGCCACCGCGCCGTTCGAGATGCCGGCGATCCCCTGGTCGGAGAGAGTGGCGGTGAACTCCTCGGAGTGCACGTAGTCGAACAGCTCCTGCACGTCGCTCAGCAGCAGATCCCCGTACTCACCGCGTTCAGCGGGTGTGGACGGGGCCCAGTCCTGCCAGGCCGGGGTGGTGCCGTCGGAGTTGAGTGCATCCTTCGCGGGAACCCACAGATCCTTCTCGATGCGGTGGAATCCGGTCCACTCCAGGCCCTCGGCCCTGGCATCCACCTCTCGGTAATCGATGCGCGGGTCGAGGTCGCCCAGCGCCTCGGCCACGGGCTCGATGCGCTCGTAGGAGGCGCGGGTGAGCGGGAACAGCGCCCTGGCCTTCTCGTCGTCGCCGGCGATGTACGCGGCGACCAGGTCCTCCACCGCGGGCACCAGCGCGCCGGCCTGATCCTTGACGAACGCGGCGTAGAGGTCGACAGCCTTCTGCTTCCGCTCGGCGTCGGGCCCGTCGATCGCCACCTTGTCACCGGAGACAGTGAAGGCCGCTCGTCCCACGCCCTCGCCGATCATGCCCGGCTTGCACACCGTGTAGTACTCCCCGGGCTGGGCGACGACGGTGAGCGTGCGCGATGCGGCGGGCGCGATGTTCTCGACCTCACCCACGATGCGCAGCCCGTCCTCCGCGAGCAGGTAGAACTCGGTGACCTTATCGCCGTCATTGGTCACCTCGAAGGTGAGCGTGCCGCTCGTGGCCTGGCCGGTCGAGACCGCGCACTCGCTGTCGGTCGACGACACGGTGAAGGATGCCGCAGGATCGGCGGACTGCTTGGCCACGCAACCGCTGAGAGCGGTCACGGCGATGGCGCCGAGCGCGAGGGCGCTCAGCGTGCGGGATGCGGTGGTCATGCTGCTCCAGATGAGTTGGTCACGAGTTCTTCGCGCGGGGCCGCCGACGAAGACGCGGAAGCCGAAGCGGATCGGGGGGCGCGCGAGCGGGTGAGCCCGCGAACGAAGAAGGTGCCGACGACGGCCATGTACAGCACCCATGCGATGACCTGCAACCAGGTCATGTGCGGCATGAAGCCGACCGTCGCCTGCAGGATGCTCGCCCAGGCACCGCCCGGGGCGATCACGGCGGTGGCGTCGAATGCCCAGCCGAAGGGGAAGCCGGCCAGCCCGGTGAGCACCGCGCCGGTCAGGGCGTCCGTCGGCGCGGCGGCGGTGAACGGACCGCCGAGCACGCCGGCCTCCTGCAGATCCATCACGGCGTACGCCAGCACGCCGGCGGCGACGATGACGAGGAATCCGCCCGTCCAGGCGAAGAACCGCTTGAGATCGAGCCGCACGGCGCCGCGCGCGAGCAGCCAGCCGACGACGACTGCCATGAGCAGCCCCAGCAGCGCACCCAGCAGCGACTGCGGCGCGTTGCCGAAGGACTGCACCATCGACCACAGCAGCAGCGTGGTCTCGATCCCCTCGCGGGCCACCGACACGAACCCCACCGCGATCAGCGCCCACAGGCTCCCGTGCGCGAGGGCGCGATCGACACCGCCCTGCAGGTTCGACTTCATCGTGTGGCCGGCCTTCTGCATCCAGAAGATCATCCAGGTCACCATGCCCACGGCCACCAGCGACAGCGAGCCGCCGATGATCTCCTGAGCCTCGCTGGTGAGCGCGTAAGCGCCGAAGGTGAGCACGGCACCGATCCCCAGCGCGAGGGCGATGGCGAGCCCGATGCCGATCCACATGCGTCCCAGCACGTCGGCACGGCCGAGCCGGCGGATGTACGCCACCAGGATGCCTACGACGAGGGCGGCTTCGAGGCCTTCGCGGAGGCCGATGAGGAGCGCTGCGAACACGGGATTCGATTCTGCCGACGGATCGGTAAGGGGTGCCTTACCTAAGCAACTCTAGCACTCGGTTTCCCGCGCCTCCCGCATGCCGACCGGTAAGAGAAGGCAACATTCGTGCGCGCCGACGGGCCTGGTCCTACCGTCGACGCATGACCGATCTCACCCTCCCCATCCTCGACCTGTCTCAGCTCGACGCCGGCGCAGAGGCGGCCGCGCGGTTCCGCGCGGACCTGCGCGCCGCGACGCGGGACGTGGGCTTCTTCTACCTCACGGGCACGGGCATCTCCACCGATCTCGAGCAGCGGCTGCACCGCGCTGCGAGGGCATTCTTCGCGCTTCCCGACCACGACAAGCTCGCGATCGAAAACGTGAAGAGCCCGCACTTCCGGGGGTACACGCGCATCGGCGGGGAGCGGACGAAGGGCGCCGTCGACTGGCGCGAGCAGATCGACATCGGTCCGGAACGGGACGCTGTCGAGGGCGGTCCGGCTTTCAACCGCCTCATCGGCCCGAACCTCTGGCCTCAGGCGCAGCCAGAGCTGCGCGCCGTCGTCGCCGAGTGGCACGCCGCTCTGTCCGGCATCGCGCGGAAGCTGCTGCGCGCGTGGGCGCTCGCTCTGGGCGCCGAGGAGTCGTACTTCGACGACCACTTCGGTGAGCCGTCGACGCTCATCAAGATCGTCCGATATCCGGGCACGACCGCGCCCGAGCCGCAGCAGGGCGTCGGCGCTCATAAGGACAGCGGCGTGCTGACCCTGCTCTGGGTGGAGCCCGGCCGTGGCGGACTGCAGGTCGAGCGCGACGGCGAGTGGGTGGACGCCCCACCCGTCGACAGCGCGTTCGTGGTGAACATCGGCGAGCTTCTCGAGTACGCGACGAACGGCTACCTCAGGGCGACCAACCACCGCGTCGTCTCGCCGCGAGCGCCGCACGACCGGCTGTCGATCCCGTTCTTCTTCAACCCGGCTCTGGACACCAAGCTGCCGCTGATCGAACTCCCCGCCGACCTCGCCGCGCACGCGCGAGGCGTGAGCCGCGACCCGGGGAATCCGATTCACAGCCTCTACGGCGAGAACGCGCTGAAGTCGCGCCTACGCGCGCACCCGGACGTCGCGGCCATCCATCACCCCGACCTCGTGAGCGCCTCGGTTTAGGCTCCGCTCATGGGTCGGCGGCGCCGCCGGCGCCGCCGGCGCCGAAGTCGACAATCGCTCGCAGCGCCTGCACGTGCGCACCGAACGCTCGGCGGCCGACCGCCGTGCCGCGCACCCAGGTGCGCGGCCTGGAACCCACCTGCCTCTTGCGCACTCCGACGTAACCGGCGTGCTCGAGCGCTGAGATCGCCTTGCTCAGCGCGGAGTCCGAGACCTGCAGGATGCCGCCGAGGGTGGCGAAGTCGAGTTCGAGGTCCTCCCCAAGGCCCGCCATGAGCGAGAAGCGGATCGGGCTGGCGAAGCTGTCGTCCAGCCGCAGGCGCGGATGCTCGCGCCCGGGCGCCTCAGGCACCTTCCGGCTCCTTCAGCGCCCCGACCACGAATGCCAGGGCGATCAGCCCACCGGCGATGTACCCGGGGATCGCCGACGGCAGGCTCGTGAACTGCAGAAGCAGCACGAGCACGACGGTCGTCGACGATCAGGTACACGCCGAATGCCGCGCCCTCGGCGAGCAGCAGACGCGCGGCCGCACGACAGATGTCGGACGCCCTTCGGCACCCGACCCGCTTCGCACATCGAGACGTCATTTCCTGCACGGGAAACCAGCGGTGCACGCAAGTCTCACGCTGGAAGTGGTTTCTCATGGTTCCCAGGGGCGGCGCCGTGGGATGACGAGAGCCGCCCCACACCGTGGGGCGGCTCTCCAAGAATGTTCTGCGCGATTGAACGCTGGTGCGATTAGCGACGCAGGCCGAGACGCTCGATGAGCGAGCGGTAACGGTTGATGTCGACATCCTGCAGGTAACCCAGCAGGCGGCGGCGCTGACCGACGAGCAGGAACAGCCCACGACGCGAGTGGTGGTCGTGCTTGTGCTCCTTGAGGTGCTCGGTGAGGTCCTTGATGCGCTGCGTCAGCATCGCGACCTGCACCTCGGGGGATCCGGTGTCACCGGGGTGCGTCGCGTACTCTTCGATGATCGCCTTCTTGACGTCTGCTTCCAGTGCCATAGATTCGATCCCCTCTCTGCTTGTTGCGCGGTGCCTGGCGCCGAATGCGCCTGCTCTCTTTATCCGCGGCCGATCTAACGGCAACCTCAACAGCCTACCAGCATGGCGGAGCGCGCGAGCGCACCCCGGTAATCTCTTCTGGTGCAGTTCACCCGTGGTCATCTGATCGATCTGAGCCCTCTCCGCACCAGCCCCGCCTTCGCGCGCATGTGGATCGGGTCGACGCTGGCGGGCGTCGGCGGCCAGCTGACGATCGTGACGGTGATGCTGCACGTGTTCGATCTCACCGGAAGCACCTTCGCGGTCTCGATGATCGCCGTCGCCGGTCTCGCTCCCATGGTGCTGGCCGGCCTGTACGGCGGCATGCTCGCGGACGCGTTCGACCGCCGTCGGGTTGCGCTGATCGCGGCGACCGTCGCGTTCGCCGCGACCGGGCTGCTGATGACACTCACCTGGACGAACGCGGAGACGATCTGGTGGCTGTACGCGTTGAGCATGGTGATCGCGGCGGCCAACTCCGTCGGCATGGCCACCCGCACCGCGATCGTTCCCCGCCTGATCCCACGCGATCAGCTCGCCGCCGCGTCGGCGCTGAACGGCGTGGCGTTCGGGCTCACCGTGATGGTAGGCCCCGCCGTCGCCGGCATGCTCGTCGCCCTGACGGGCTTCGGCTGGACGTACACCATCGACGTCATCCTCATGCTGTCGATGTTCCTCGGGCTGTGGACCCTGCCGGCGCTGCTGCCCGAGGGCACGATCGTGCGTCCGGGACTGGCATCCCTGGTCGATGGCTGGCGCTTCCTGCGTCGGGCCCGCAACATCCGCACGCAGTACCTGCTGGACATCGTCGCGATGACCTTCGGCAATCCGCTGGCGCTGTACCCCGCGCTGGGAACGGTGCTGCTGGGCGGCGGCGCGGTCACCACCGGGCTGCTGGCCGCGTCCGTCGCGGTCGGGACCTTCG
Source organism: Microbacterium sp. USHLN186 (assembly GCF_037145155.1). Classification (NCBI taxonomy): domain Bacteria; kingdom Bacillati; phylum Actinomycetota; class Actinomycetes; order Micrococcales; family Microbacteriaceae; genus Microbacterium; species Microbacterium sp. USHLN186. Next base: position 254,717 of record NZ_JBBCYA010000002.1, on the reverse strand, counting down.
CGTCGAGCCTGTTCTCCGGCCGGGTGGTGCAGTACCGCTGGCACGGGAGGGGTATCGCGCGGGCGGTGCAGGCTTACGGCGTCGCGATCGCGCTCTTCGGCGGCATCCTGCTCGTGGGCGCGTTCCTGCCGGCGGCGACCGCGCACTCCCCCAGCGTGCCGCTCATCGTCCTCGCGTGTGTCGCGCTCGCGCTCTCGGGTGCAGCCGACAATGTCAGCTCAATCTACCGCAACACGATGATGCAGGCCGCTGTGCCGGATGCCATGCGCGGACGTCTACAGGGCATCTTCATCATCGTCGTGGCGGGCGGCCCCCGCGTCGGCGCGCTCTACGCCGGCACCCTCGCGACCCTCACCGCTCTGTGGTTCCCTCCTCTGCTCGGCGGGTTCCTGGTGATCGGCCTGGCCGGGCTGCTGGCCCGCCTCACACCGCGATTCCGCGCGTACGACGCGCTGAATCCGGAGCCCTGAGCATCGCCACTGCTCATACGCGCGCAGCCCCCGGAGCCAGTGGCTCCGGGGGCTGCGCGGGTGCGGTCGGGTCAGCCGACGGCGACGAGATCGATGATGAAGATGAGCGTCTTCCCCGAGAGGAAGTGACCTCCCCCGGCGGGGCCGTAGGCGAGGTGCGGCGGGATGACCAGCTCACGACGCCCGCCGACCTTCATGCCGGGGATGCCGTCCTGCCACCCCTGGATGAGGCCGCGCAGCGGGAACTGGATGGTCTCGCCGCGACCCCAGGACGAGTCGAACTCCTCGCCGGAGTCGTACTCGACACCGGCGTAGTGGACGGTGACGGTGTCTCCCGGCTTCGCCTCGGCGCCGTCTCCGACGATGATGTCGCGGATGACCAGCTCGGTCGGAGCGGGACCGGTGGGAGCGTCGAACTCGGGCTTCGTGCGTTCAGTCATGCGTCCATCCAATCGCGGCGAGCGAGTCGCGGTCAACGTGTGGCGTCCGCTGAGCGCGTAACCGCCGGCCGAGTATCCGCGCATCGGATCGGCGGCAGACCTTGACTTCGGCCTGCCTGCGATGCAGGCTGTACACAGATCAACTCAGCGCCCGGGAGACTCGCAGGCATTGCCGCAGCACCGGGCGCTGAGTCTGTCAGAAGGCCAGCAACCGGGCCCGGGTGTCGCGCGTGCGCATCAACAGGGCGCGCTCGTCGGCGGCCGCGAGCGGATCGCGCCCGGCGATAGCGCGCTGACGGACGGCCGCCAGCGCGGCGGCGTCCCGGATGAACTGCTGCATCAGCGGCCGACGGTTCCCGCGCAGACCCGCGGCCCACTGCAGCCCCGCCCGGCGGCCGGCCGGCGTGGCGAGCATGTCGACCTCCTGCGCGGTGAACCAGCCGGCGGCTGCGTAGTCGCCCAGTCGCGTCCTGGTCAGCCGCGCCTCCTCACGCCGCAGGGCGAGGATCGCGAGGATGAAGATCACGAACAGCGGCATCTGTGTGCTGAGGTAGAGCGCGAGGAAGTCCCCGAGCAGCGAAGAGCCGTTCCAGTAAGCGTGCAGCGCGATCGCGCCGATCAGGCCGATCGCTCCGGCCGCCGTCGCCGAGGCGAACGTCCCTCCCCGGCGGGCAGCGAGGCCGATCGCGAAGCCGGTGAGCGCGGTGAACATCGCGTGCGCGAACGGCGAGACCAGTCCGCGCAGCAGGAAGGTGAGGGTGAGCTCGACGGCGCCGCCGGAGATGAGACTGGTGCCGAAGTACTGGATGTTCTCGGTGAACGCGAAGCCGGCGCCCACCAGCGCACCGTAGACGACGCCGTCGACCGGGCCGTCGAAGGCGCGACGTCCCACGAGGAACACCAGAAGAACGCCGATGCCCTTCGCGAGCTCCTCGATCACCGGCGCCTGCAGCACACCGGCGAAGAACTCGTCGCGCGGACCGACGAGCAGCGTGAAGGCGAGATCCACCAGCAGCGTCAGGCCGATCGCACCGACGGCGCCCCACAGCAGGGCGAACAGCACCAGACTCTTCGGCTCCGGCTCCCACCGGTCGATCAGGCGCACGCCGGTGAGCACGATCCCGAGGGGGACGAGCGCGAGGACGAGGCCGATCACCGACGCACCCACTCCGAGGAAGACCGCGAAGTACGCGACCAGCGCCAGCAGCGTGAAGCCCAGCACGCCGAACAGCCAGATCGACGCGGACCGGCCGCGTCGTGTGGGCAATGGGAGTGCGGGCATCGCCGGAGCGGGTGCCGGCGCCGCCGGCGGGGGTGGCGCATCGACGTCACGGCGTGCGAGCGCCGAGGGAAAACCGGGGGGCTGCGCGGCCGGGGGCGGTCCTCCAAAGCTCATGAGGAAAGCCTAGAGGTCGCCTCTGCCGTGCACGTCGCGGCGCCCGGTAGCGTAGAGGCATGCGTTTCGCCCATCTGAGCACTCGCGCCTCCGAGACCCCGCTCCTCGCCGTCGTCGACGGCGAGGAGGCGATCCTCGTCAGCGATCTCCTCTCCCCCGCTCCGGCAACCCTGCAGCAGCTGATCGAGGGCGGTGACGAGATGCTCGACGAGCTGCGTGCGGCGCACGCGCGGGGCGACGCGGAACGGCATCCGCTCGCGAACCTGCGCCACCACTCCGCGGTGCTCGCACCACCTGCGATCCTGGCCGTCGGCCTGAACTACGCCGCGCACTCCAGCGAGCTGGGGCTGAAGACCGACACCGCACCGACCATCTTCACGCTGTGGCCGAACTCCCTCACCGCTCACGATGCCGCCATCTCCTGGCCGCGCACTCTGAGCGAGTCGGTCGACTACGAGGCGGAGCTGGGCGTCATCATCGGCCGTGCCGCCAAGGACGTCCGTGAGGAGGACGCCCTCGACGCGGTGTGGGGGTACACGGTCGTGAACGACATCACCGCGCGCGACATCCAGTTCGCCGAGGCGCAGTGGTCGCGCTGCAAGTCGTTCGACGGCTTCACCCCCACCGGCCCCGTCGTGGTCACCGCCGACGAGATCCCCGACCCGCAGGATCTGCACATCTGGGCCGTGGTGGACGGGCAGACCGTGCAGGACGCCAGTACCGGTCAGATGGTGCGCACCGTCGCGACGCTCATCGCGCACCTGTCGTCGTCGGTCACCCTGCAGCCGGGCACGCTGATCTCCACCGGCAGCCCGGGCGGCGCCGGGTATTCGCGTGATCCGCAGATCTTCCTCCGCGACCGCTCCACGGTGACCGTGGGCATCGACGGCATCGGCGAGCTGACCACGCACTGCCGCGTCCTCGACTGACCGGACGCACCGGCGCGGATCACGACGCAAGAGGCGGATGCTGCACAGCATCCGCCTCTTGCGTTCGACGGGTCAGCTCTCGGGCACGTCCTCGGCGGCGATCACCGGGATGGCGGCGGTGGCCGTCTCGAGTCCGGACAGGCGCGCGGGCGAGATCTGCTTCATCACCTCGTCGCGCGACATCAGGCCGGCCTCGACGACGAGGTCGGCCACGTTGCGGTTGGTGAGCAGGGCGGTCTTCGCCAGGGCGGCCGAGGCCGCGTAGCCGATGAACGGGGTGAGCGCGGTGACGACACCGACCGACGCGCCGACCATCGCGCCGAGGCGCTCGCGGTTGGCGGTGATCCCGTCGACGCAGTTCACCCGCAGCGTCCACATGGCCTGACGCATCCAGGTGATCGACTGGAAGATCGAGTGCGCGATGACCGGCTCGAACGCGTTCAGCTGCAGCTGGCCGCCCTCGACCGCCATGGTGACGGTGACATCGGCGCCGGCGACCGCGAAGGCGACCTGGTTGACCGCCTCGGGGATGACGGGGTTGACCTTGCCGGGCATGATGCTGGAGCCGGCCTGCATCGCCGGCAGGTTGATCTCGCCGATGCCGGCCTGCGGCCCGGACGAGAGCAGGCGCAGGTCGTTGCAGATCTTGGAGAGCTTGATCGCGTTGCGCTTCAGCGACGACGAGAACGACATGAACGCGCCGGTGTCGCTGGTGGCCTCGACGAGGTCGGTCGCGGTGCTGAGGTCGAGCCCGCTGATCTCGCGCAGGTGCTTGAGCACGGTGGGCGCGTAGTCGGGGTGGGTGGTGATGCCGGTGCCGATGGCGGTCGCACCCATATTGATCTCGGTGAGCAGCGAGGCGTTCTCGGTGAGGCGGCTGTGGTCCTCGCCGAGCGTGGTGGCGAAGCCGTGGAACTCCTGGCCGAGGGTCATCGGCACTGCGTCCTGCAGCTGGGTACGACCCACCTTGAGCACGTCGTGGAACTCGTCCGCCTTGCCGAGGAACGACTTGCGCAGCAGATCGAGCTCGTCCAGCAGCGAGACGAGGTTCAGCGACAGGCCGATCTTCACCGCGGTCGGGTACACGTCGTTCGTGGACTGGCTGCGGTTGGTGTGATCGATCGGCGACAGGAAGGCGTAGTCGCCCTTCTCATGGCCTGCCATCTCGAGCGCGATGTTGGTGATGACCTCGTTGGCGTTCATGTTGGTGGACGTGCCCGCGCCGCCCTGGATCACGCCGACGATGAACTGGTCGTGGAACTCCCCGTCGATGACGCGCTGCGCGGCGGCGTCGATCAGGTCGGCCTTCTCGGGATCGAGCACGCCGATCTCCTTGTTCGCCCGCGCGCTGGCCTGCTTGACCATCGCGAGGCCGCGGACGAGGTCGGGATACACCGAGATCGGGCGCTTGGTGATCGGGAAGTTCTGCTCGGCGCGCAGGGTGTGCACCCCGTAGTACGCGTCCCCCGGAATCTCCAGGCTTCCGATCGAATCGGTCTCGGTCCGGGTCGTGGTCGGCTCAGAAGAGGCCATGTCACATCCTTGTGGGTAGTGGCGAGTAGGGAATTCGGGGGATGCTCCCAGTCTACGGTGCTTCAGGGCGCGAGCTTGCGGGAGAAGGCCTCGAGTCGCTGTTCGGGTGTGAGCGCGGCCATCCGCGCGGCCCATTCCGCGGTGAAGTGATCACCCGTGGGCGCATCGACCACGGGGATCACCGTGTGCGTGATGGTGTCGGGGTACACATGCACGAGCTGGAACGACTGCGCGGCGTCCATCCCGTTCACCTCGGTCGCGGGACGGGCGACGTTCATGGTGTAGCAGGTGGCCGAGGCGACGCTGACCGGGATCCCCGCGAAGAGCCCGTGCGCGGAGTAATGCAGATGCCCCGCGAGGATGCCGCGCACATCGGTGCCGCGCAGCACCTCGGCCAGCTCGTCCTGATGCCGCAGCTCGAGGATGTCGAACAGCGGGATGTGGCTGGGCAGCGGTGGATGGTGCATCGCGAGCAGCGTCCCGTGCGGGGCGGGAGAGACCAGCTCACCGCGCAGCCAGTCCAGCTGCGCGCGGTCGAGATCGCCGTGGTGCCATCCCGGCACGCTGGTGTCCAGAGCGATGAGGCGCAGTCCGTCGAGGTTCCACACCCCGGTCACCGGCGCCTGGGTCGGTGCCAGATCCAGCAGGTGCTCGCGCAGCGCGGAGCGCTCGTCGTGGTTGCCGGCGACCCAGACGATCGGGCAGCCGAGCTCTTCGCCGAGCGGCTCGACCGCTGCCCGCAGGCGCCGGTATGCGTCGGGCTCACCGAGGTCCGCGAGGTCGCCGGTGATGACGACCGCCACCGGGTCGCAGTCGGTGGCCCGGATCGCGTCGAGGGTCTGCGCGAGCGTGGCGTCGACGTCGTAGCGGCCTCCCAGCGCTGCACCGTCGGCAAGCAGGTGCGGATCGCTGACGTGCACGATCACGTGCGTGGCCGGGTCGTGCCGGCCGAAGGCGTGGGACGCTGGCATGAGGCCAGCCTATGCGGCCCGCTCCCCGTGTCTCAGTGCCCGATGACGATGACGAGGATGCCGCCGACGACCGCCGCGCCGCACAGCACGAAGCAGACGATCGCACCCGCGAACGCCAGCCGCTTCTGTCCCTCGCTCAGCGGGCTCTTGCGTGCCGCCTTCTCTGCCTGCTTGGCCGCCCGCCTGATCTCCTTCTCGGTCAGCACGGTGATGGCGTCGGTGAACTCCACCGGTGTGACCACGGGGACGCGGCCCGCGCGCACCAGCATGCGCAGTCCGAGCGCGTAGAAGAGGACGATCGCACCGGCGCCCAGCAGCGCGGCGACGAATACATTGAGGAACGCGCCCCAGTCGATCGTGATCATCGTGCCTCCTCCGGCTCGTCGACGGCGATGTCCCATTCGGCGAGCTTCGCGCGCTCCTTCCGGCTGGCGCTGAGACGCTCCCACTCCTGGGCCGCCCGCTCGGCGTCCGCGAACTTCTGCGCCGCCTTCTGCGCCGCGCGCTTGGCGGCTTTGATCTCGTTGGGCGAGGCACCCGCTTTCTTCAGCTTCTTCGCGCGGCGCGCGGCCCGCTCGGCCTCGTCGGCCTTGCGCTCCGCGCGCTCGAGCGCACGCATGAGCTCCACGCGGGTGGCGCGTCGGGTCGGGCCGGGCACCTCGGGCTGGTCGACGGCGAGGCCGGATTCCGCGACGGGGCTCATCGCATTGGCCGACGTGACTGCGTTGCGACGCGAGTGCAGGAACAGACCCACGATGATGACCAGCGCGAGCACGGCGTCGATCACCACTCCCCAGCCGCCGAGCCAGGTCACCAGCAGTGCGGCGAGCGCGCCGACCCCGCCGGCGGCCGGCAGGGTGAGCAGCCAGCCGATGGCGATGCGGCCGGCTGTCGCCCAGCGCACTGTCGCGCCGCGTCGGCCGAGCCCCGAGCCGATGACCGAGCCGGATGCCACCTGCGTGGTCGACAGCGCGAAGCCCAGCGCGCTGGAGGCCAGGATCGTCGCGGCGGTGGAGCTCTCGGCGGCGAAGCCCTGCGCCGGCTTGACCTCGGTCAAGCCCTTGCCGAGCGTGCGGATGATGCGCCATCCGCCGAGGTACGTGCCCAGCGCGATCGTGAATGCGCACGCGACGATCACCCAGAACTCGGGGTTGTGGTAGTGCTCGCTGCCCGGGTCGCCGGTCTGCCAGCCGATGGTGATCAGCGCGAGGGTGATCACGCCCATCGTCTTCTGAGCGTCGTTTGTGCCGTGCGACAGCGCCACCAGGGAGGAGGTGAAGATCTGCCCCCAGCGGAAGCCCGAGCGGCCGTCGGGCTTGCCGTCGTAGCGGCGGGTCACGCCGTAGGCGATCTTGGTCGCGATGAACGCGATGATCCCGGCGGTGACCGGCGCGATCAGGGCGGGCAGGATGATCTTGGACATCACCATGCCGAAGTCGATGCCGGTGACGCCGATGCCCACCAGGGTGGCTCCGATGAGACCGCCGAAGAGCGCGTGGGAGGAGCTGGAGGGCAGGCCGAGAAGCCAGGTCAGCATGTTCCAGGTGATCGCGCCGATGAGACCGGCGAAGATCAGCGGCAGGAAGACCGTCGCACCCTGCTGGGCGATGACGTCCTCTCGCACGATCCCGCCCGACACCGTCTTCGCCACCTCGGTGGAAAGGAAGGCGCCGACGAGGTTGAGCACCGCGGCCAGCAGCACCGCCGTCTTCGGCTTGAGCGCCCCCGTGGCGATCGGGGTGGCCATTGCGTTGGCCGTGTCGTGGAATCCGTTGGTGAAGTCGAAGAAGAGCGCCAGCGCGATGACCAGCACGACGATGAGGGCTGCGGTTTCCACCGGTCTCTTTCGTTGGGACTGCCAGGGAGGAGCCGAGAGTTCGGCGGTGACGAACGAAGAGTTCACCGTGGGTTTGCTATCCGTTGAAGGACCCGCATGAATCCTCCCACCGTCCCCCGTCCCGGTCAACTCGCCCGGTAGCGTGGCAGGGTGACCGAATCCAGCATCCGGCCCCCCGTGGCCGCTCGACGCCCGCACACCCGCAGCCACCACGGCGACGTCTTCGAGGACTCGTACGAGTGGCTGCGCGCGAAGGACGACGCGGAGGTGGTCGCGCACCTTGAGGCGGAGAACGCGTACACCGACTCGCGCACCGCCCATCTCGCCCCGCTGCGTGAGCAGCTGTTCGAGGAGGTGCGCTCACGCGTGCTGGAGACCGACCTGTCCGTGCCCGTGCGCCGCGGGGCCTGGTGGTTCTACGGGCGCACGGAGGAGGGCGCGCACTACGGCATCCAGTGCCGCACCGCGGCCACCGGCGACGACTGGACCCCGCCCGTGCTCGAGCCGGGTGTGCCGGTGCCGGGCGAGGAGGTGCTGCTGGACGGCAACGTGGAGGCCGAAGGTCACGAGTTCTTCTCGCTCGGCGCTTTCGACGCTTCCGACGACGGCACGCGCCTGCTGTGGTCGGTGGACCTCGAGGGCTCGGAGCTGTACACCGTGCATGTGCGCGACCTGGTCTCGGGCGAGCGGCTGCCGGATGTCATCCCGAGCACCGGTCAGGCGTTCTTCACACCGGATGGGGAATCGATCGTCTACACGACCCGCGACGAGGCGTGGCGACCCGACACGCTGTGGCTGCATCGCCTCGGCACGCCCGTGCAGGACGACGTGCGACTGTTCCACGAGCCGGACGAGAGGTTCTGGATGGGCGCGGGCATCACGCGCAGCCGTCGCTATCTCGTCATCGGCCTCGGATCGAAGGTCACCAGCGAGGAGTGGCTGCTGGATCTCGCCGACCCGAAGGCCGAGCCGCGTGTGGTCTGGCCTCGCCGTGACGGCGTGGAGTACTCCGTCGACCACGCCGTGGTGGACGGAGAGGACCGCCTGCTGATCCTGCACAACGAGGACGCCCTGGACTTCGAGCTCGTCTCGGTCCCCGCGGCCGAACCGCTGGGCGCCCGACGGGTGCTGCTGCCGCACAGCCCCGAGCGGCGGATCATCGACGTCGACTGCTTCCGCGACTTCGCGACCGTCGAGTACCGACGCGAGGGCCTGGTACGGGCCGGGCTGATGGATCTGGCATCCGGCGCGGTCGACGAGATCGGATTCGACGAACCGCTGTTCGACGCGTACTTCGCCGGCAATCCGGAATGGCACTCCCCCTTCCTGCGCATGACCTTCACCTCATTCGTCACCCCGCCGCAGGTGCTCGACCTGGAGGTCGCCACCGGCACGAAGCACCTGCGCAAGCAGACGCCGGTGCTCGGCGGGTACGACCCCCAGGAGTACGCGCAGCGTCGCGTCTGGGCCACCGCGGACGACGGCGCGCAGGTGCCGATCTCGCTGGTGTGGAAGCGATCGTTCGGCGAGCCCGGCGATGGTGTGCGGCCGGTGCACCTGTACGGCTACGGATCGTACGAGCACTCCATCGATCCCGGCTTCTCGATGATGCGCCTGTCGATGCTCGATCGCGGTGTGGTGTTCGCGGTGGCGCACGTGCGCGGTGGGGGTGAGATGGGCCGGCACTGGTACGAGCAGGGCAAGGAGCTGAGCAAGCGCAACACCTTCACGGACTTCATCGCCTGCGCACGTCACCTCGTCGACGCCGGGATCACGACGCCGGCGCGGCTCGTGGCCGAGGGCGGCAGCGCGGGCGGCCTGCTGATGGGCGCAGTGGCGAACCTCGCGCCCGACCTGTTCGCCGGAATCCTCGCCGGGGTGCCGTTCGTCGACGCGCTCACCTCCATCCTCGACCCCTCGCTGCCGCTGACCGTGGTGGAGTGGGACGAGTGGGGCGACCCGCTGCACGACGCCGAGGTGTACGCCTACATGAAGACCTACACCCCCTACGAGAACATCCGCGATGACGTCCGGTACCCGCGGATCCTGGCGATGACCTCGCTGAACGACACCAGGGTGCTGTACGTCGAGCCCGCGAAGTGGGTGGCGGCGCTGCGTCACGCGGGGGCGCAGGACGTGATGATGAAGTGCGAGATGTCGGCCGGACACGGCGGCGTCAGCGGGCGTTACAACGCCTGGCGGGAGCGCGCGTTCGAGCTGGCCTGGATGCTGGACGTGCTCGGCCTCGCGGGCGACTGAGCGCGGCTCGCTCTCGCCGACCGCGACGGGGCCGCGTCAGCCGAACAGCGCGGCGGCCTCGTCGTAGCGGGCCCGGGGGACGGTGTTCAGCTCGCCCAGCGCCTCGGCGAAGGGCACCCGGACGATGTCGGTGCCGCGCATCGCGACCATCTGCCCCCATGCGCCGTCGACCAGGGCGTCTGCGGCGTGCAGGCCGAGCCGGGTGGCGAGAACGCGGTCGAAGCCGGAGGGCGAACCGCCGCGCTGGATGTGACCGAGCACCGTGGAGCGCGTCTCGATACCGGTGATCCGCTCGATCTCCGGCGCGAGGATCTCGCTGATCCCGCCCAGGCGCGGGCGGTTGAACGCGTCGAGCCCCTTGTCACTGTACGCCTCGTCCATGCCCTTGAGCGTGAAGCCCTCGGACACGACGACGAGCGGCGCGCGTCCGCGGTCGGCGGCGCTGCTGACCAGCGAGCAGATCTCGTCCATCGACATGGGCACCTCGGGGATGCAGATGACGTGCGCGCCGGCCGCCATGCCGGCGTGCAGGGCGATCCAGCCGACGTGCCGTCCCATGACCTCGGCCACCATGCAGCGCTGGTGCGAGTCGCCGGTGGTGCGCAGGCGGTCCATCGCGTCGGTCGCGATGTTCACGGCGGTGTCGAAGCCGAACGAGTAGTCCGTTGCGCGCAGGTCGTTGTCGATCGTCTTCGGCACGCCGAGCACGTTGATCCCGTCCTTCGACAGGCGATCGGCGGCCGCGAGCGTCCCCTCGCCGCCGATGGCGACGATGCCGTCGATGCGGTGCCCGTACATCGTCTTGGCGATGTTCTCCGCTCCCCCGCGGGTGCCCTCGTAGGGGTTCGTGCGGCTGGTGCCGAGGATCGTGCCGCCGACCTTCGACAGCCCCTTCACCTCGTGCCGGGTGAGCGGGAAGAAATCGCCGTCGACGACGCCGCGCCAGCCGTCGCGGATGCCGACGAATTCGAGGTCGTAGGTCGTGGTGCCCTTGAGCACGATGCCGCGGATCACCGCGTTGAGGCCGGGACAATCGCCGCCACTGGTCAGGATGCCGATCTTCATGCTGCTGCCTTCGTGCTTCAAGGGAAAGGAGAAGAGGCGACGCTGCCCGTTCTCGACCCTAGTGAAGATCCCGATCGGATGCCATTCGAGCGCCGCGAAAAAGGCGGATCTTGCCGGAGGCTCCCGCGCGATTCCGACGTTCTTCGCCTGATCCTGCGTCGGAGCACGAAAACGGACGCCAAGAACAGAAGTTCTTAACGTCTGCTTGCCACTACCCGCCCAGCGCCTCGCGCAGCAGATGCATGAGCGCCGCCATCTGCACGGACTCGCCCGGCTCCTCGCTCACGGCCTCGCCGTCGAGCGCCCGCGCCGCGAGGCCCTGCTTCTGATCGATCAGCTCGGCGATCTTCGTGTCCAGGGTGTGCGCGGCGATGATGCGCCACGCGGTGACCGGCTCGTCCTGCCCGATGCGATGCACCCGGTCGATGGCCTGGGTCTGCTCGGCAGCGGTCCAGCTCAGCTCGGCCAGCACGACGTTCGACGCCGCCTGCAGGTTCACCCCCACGCCCGCGGCGGTGAGGGAGCACACGACAACGCCCACCTCGGGATCGGTGTTGAACGCATCGATCGCCTGCTGGCGCGCCGGAGTGGTCTGGTCGCCGCGGATGGAGACCGACTTCACGCCGGATGCCGCGAAGTGCGCCTCCGCCTGGTCCATGACGTCCACGTGCTTTGCGAAGAACACCACCTTCTCGACCGAGCGCTGCAGCTGCACCGCGTAGTCCGCGGCAAGCAGCGCCTTGGCCTGGCCGATCCTGCGCACCATCGTGAAGACGTTGTCGCCGCCGGCGCCCGCCGCCTTCGATTCCTCGAGCTCGTTGTGGGCGACCAGGCGCACGATGTCGTCGTCGATCCCCCTCGACAGGTTCAGGGACGCGCCGGCGGACGCACCGTGCGTGGCCTCGCGCGCCTCCACGATGCGACGGTACTTCGCCGCCATCCGCTGCCCGAGCTCGCGCTCGGCCTCACGGATGCCGCGGCCGAACTCGTCGTCCAGCTGCACGGGAAGATCCGCGACGAGCTTATCGGGCAGGTCGGCGGCGACGTCCTTCTTCTTGCGTCGCACGATGCCCATCGAGATGACCGCCTCGCGCGCCTCGGCGTAGAAGGACTTCTCGGCCGGGGTCAGACCGGTGGCATCCAGCTTCTCCATCAGCTCCGGCTCGGGCTTCTCGCCGTTGGTCCAGCCCAGGAAGCGCCAGATCGCGTCGAAGTCCTCGACGTCGTTGATCAGCGGGGTGCCGGTGAGGGCGAGCAGCAGCGGGTCGTGCTCGCGCTCGCGGATGCGGGCGCCCAGCGCGAGCACGTTCTGCGAGCGCTGCGAGGACAGGTTCTTGATGAAGTGAGCCTCGTCGACGACCATGCCCTTGAGCCCGATCGAGCCCAGCCACGACAGGTGCCGGTCGAGGATCTCGTAGTTGACGATGAAGACGTCGGCGAACGCGTCGATGTCGGTGCCATCGCCCTGGATCACCGTCGCGCGGCGCTGCGGCGTCCAGCGCTCGACCTCGCGCGCCCAGTTCATCTTCACAACGTTGGGCACGACCACCAGCAGCGGATACGCGTCGGCCACCGAGGCTGCGAGCACAGACTGCGCGGTCTTGCCCAGCCCTGGCTCGTCGGCGAGCAGGAAGCTGCGGTGCCCCGCGCGCACGGCCTCGACGAAACGCGACTGATGCACCATCACCTCACGGCCCTTGGGCGAGATGTGATCGTACTCCGGCACGGGGGGCAGCTCCATGCTCGCCGCTCCGCCACCTGCTCCGGACTCGAAGGCCTTGTAGAGCGGACCCATCAGCTCCCAGCCGTCCAGACGCCGTCGCGGCGCCGCCGCCGGACGGGGGGTGAGGTCGGGTGCGAGGAACGGTGTGGCGAGAAGTCGCGACTCCACCGACGGCGGAGTCACCTGCTTCTCGGCGAGAGCCGCCGGCACGACGGGGGTCTGCACGATCGGCGCGACGTCGGTGATGATGAGCTCCTCGGGCGCGAGCTCTGCGCCCGACTCGAGCAGCCAGTCGCGGCGCATGCGCTTGGCCACCGGCGAGGTCGCCTGATCGGCTTCGAGCAGCTGGATCAGGGAGGTGTCGCGTGCGGCGGTCTTCGCGAGGATCGTGGCGACGCCGTCCAGGCGCTTGAGCAGTTCGGCGCGGGCGGCATCCGTGATCTCGCCGTCGGCCTTCACCCGCGCGCGCTCCTCACGCACCAGGAATGCGATCACCTGGAACTTGACGCGGTTCGTCGGACCCAGCTTGGCGCGCTGCGCCTTGGCCTCGATCTCGCGCACCTTCCGGGCGAGGATCGGGATCAGCGGCGCCTCTTCGTCTCGACGGGACGTCTTCTTTCGCCGCGATGCGACGGTAGCCGTGCTCGGCATGCTCCTCCTGAGCGTGAGTGCCGAAGTGCCGAAGGGGCCTTCGGTTCGTTGCTGTTCTCCGCGTGTGGCGCCAGCCAGGACCGTGCGGAGGTCGGTGCTCGGTCTGCACGCGTGTCGCGGCTCTCGTCGAGTACCTGATCCGAGTTTAGGCCATTCCGCGCTGCGCGGTGCATCCCACCTGTACGGGGCCGGTTCCGGAAGGCGCGTTCGCGGTCAGCGCGCGGCAAGCCGTTCGCGGGCCGCGGCGACGTCGGCGCCGATCTGCGCGATGAGCTGCTCCATGCCCGCGAAGGCGACCATCCCGCGCAGATGATGGGTGAACTCGACGGTGACCCGGTGACCGTACAGGTCCAGCCCGCTGGTGTCGAGCACATGCGCCTCCACCTGACGGCGATGCACGTCGTCGAAGGTGGGGTTCGTCCCGACCGAGATCGCAGCGGGATGCCGGATGCCCGTGACGTGGTCGACGAGCCAGCCGGCGTACACCCCGTCTGCCGGCGCGAGGGCATCCAGCGTCTCGGAGAGGTTGGCCGTCGGGAAGCCGAGTTCCCGGCCCCGCTTGAGCCCGTGCACGACCTCGCCGGTGACGGTGACCGGTCGGCCCAGCACAGTGGCCGCCTGTGCGACGTCCCCGGCGGCGAGCAGCTCGCGCACCCACGTGGACGACACGCGGCGGCCGTCGCCGGCGGAGGCCACGTCGTCGATCACGTCGACTGTGAAGTCGTACTGCGCGCCCAGTCGCCGCAACAGGGCGGGGTCGCCGGCACCGCCCCGTCCGAAGCGGAAGTCGCGGCCGACCAGCACCACCGCCGCGTGCAGCGACTCGACGAGGATGTCGCGCACGAAGTCCTCGGCGGGAAGGCCGGCGAGGGCCTCATCGAAGGTGAGCACCAGCGTGGCATCCAGATCCAGCTCGCCCAGCAGCGCCAGTTTGCGCTCGGTGGAGACCACGTTCTCGGGACACAGCTCGGGGCGCAGCACCTCGAGCGGGTTGCGGTCGAAGGTGACTGCGACCGTGCGGGCGCCGACGCTGCGAGCGTCCTGCGCCATCCGCTCGATGACCGCGCGATGGCCGACGTGCACGCCGTCGAACTTGCCGATCGCGACCACGGTGCGACCGAAGTCGGCGGGCACCTGGGCGGGGTCGCGGAAGACGATCATGCGTCCACCTCCTGCGGCCGGTGCGTGCGCAGCCACCAGAGTCCGAATACCGGGAGCACCAGAGGAATGAACAGGTACCCCATGCCGAAGTAGGACCACACGCTGTCGTGACCGAACAGGGCCGGGGCGAGCAGGCTGAGCGCGCCGACGACGAGCACGCCGGTCAGCTCGAAGACGATCGCGACCCAGGCGACGACGTACCATCCGGGGCGCCCGGCGAGCACGAGTGCCAGCGTGGCGAGGATGTACACCGCCGCCGCGAGCGCCGAGAGGCTGTACGCGAGCGGAGCCTCGTCGAAACGACGGATGATCTGAACGAAGCTGCGGCCGGTGGCTGCCAGCGCCATCACGGCGTAGACGATCACGAGGACGCGGCCGATGCCCGTCATCCGGGCGCGCGAAACGGTGTGGGACATTGCGTGCTCCATCTTACGCGGCGGCCTGCAGCCGGGCTCACGCGACCTGGACGGTCCAGATCGCCTGCATGCGCCAGAGCATGATCGCGAGCGAGAAGCCGATCACGCCGAGGATGACCGTGCTCCAGCGGCTGCGATCCAGCAGCGCCCATGCCGTGCCGCCGAACGGCAGCAGCACCGCCGAGACGAGGTACACCCAGAACTCCAGCAGATCGCCGGTGGGCGGGTTGCCGGTCAGGGGCGCGACGATCGCCACGACGACCTGCGCGATCAGCAGCACCTCGACCAGCAGCAGACTGCCCACCGTCCAGTCGCTGGGCCGACGTCCGGCGAATCCGGCGATCAGGCAGAACAGGCCGGCAGCGCAGGCGACCACGATCTGCAGCATCGTGAACCACTGGATCATCACTGCACCTCCGGCATGTTCATGGCGCTCTTGATGTCGTTGCCGCGTGCCTCGATCACGCCGATGAGCACTCCGTCGGGGTCGAGCGCGGCGACCTCGGATGAGGTGAGCCGATCGGCCTGTCCGTGCAGGCGCTTGCCGTGGCGCAGATCCCTCGCCTCCTCGGGCGTCACCTCGAGCACCGGCATGGTCCGCGCGGCCGCCGCAGCCGGGCTGAGCGGCTGCGCTGCGGCGAGCTGGTCGAGGCCGACCGCATCCGCGACATCGAAGCCGCCCACGCGGGTGCGACGCAGTCCCGTGAGGTGGCCGCCGACCCCGAGCGCGTCGCCCAGGTCGCGAGCCAGTGCGCGGATGTACGTCCCCGAGGAGCAGTCGACCACGACGTCCACGTCGACGAGGCCCTCCTCGCGCCGGGCCGCGAGCACGTCGAAGCGCGAGACGGTCACCTGCCGGGCGGCGAGCTCGACCTCCTCCCCCGCGCGGACGCGGTCGTACGCGCGCCGACCGTCGACCTTGATGGCGGAGACCGCGCTCGGCACCTGCGAGATCGAGCCGGTCAGCGCCTTGATGCCCGTTGCGATCGCCGTTTCGGTGACAGCGGTCAGCGCGCTCGGATCGGCCTGGGTGATCGTCTCGCCCTCGGCGTCGTCGGTCGTGGTCGCCGAGCCGAGGCGGATGGTGGCGAGGTAGGTCTTGTCGGCGCCGACGATGTAGGTGAGCAGCCGGGTGGCGCCCTCGATCCCGATCACGAGCAGACCTGTCGCCATCGGGTCGAGGGTGCCGGCGTGACCGACCTTGCGCGTGCCGAACGCGCGACGAACGCGGGCGACCACGTCGTGACTGGTCATTCCGCCGGGTTTGTCGACGAGCAGGATGCCGGATGAGGCCATCGGTCCAGCTTATCGGCGTCGGATCCGGCTCGACGGCGAGATTAGGGTGGTGTGGTGCCCGCCCACGCATCCGCGCCCGACTCCTCGTCATGGCGACGTCGGCTGCTGGACTGGTACGCCCGCTCGGCGCGGGATCTGCCCTGGCGAAGCGACGAGTTCGCCGAGCGCTACGGCGCCTGGGGCACGCTGGTCAGCGAGTTCATGCTGCAGCAGACGCCCGTGAGCCGGGTGATCCCGCATCTGCAGGCGTGGCTGCGACGCTGGCCGAACCCGACAGCGATGTCGAGCGCCTCGCCGGCGGAGGTGGTGCACCAGTGGGCGAACCTCGGCTACCCCCGGCGCGCGCTGTGGCTGCACCGCGCCGCCATCGAGGTGAGCGAGCGACACGGCGGCGCCGTGCCGCGCGACGTGGATGCGCTCCTGGGCCTGTCCGGCATCGGCGACTACACCGCGCGGGCGGTCGCGGTGTTCCACTACGGCGACCGGCACCCGGTGGTCGACACCAACACGCGCCGCGTCATCGCTCGGGCCGTGCATGGACGGTCGCAGCCGGAACCGGCGTCGAAGCGCGATCTCACCGAGATGGCGCAGCTGCTGCCGGAGGACCGTCAAGAGGCCGCGGCGTTCAACGCGGCCATGATGGAGCTCGGTGCCGTGATCTGCACGGCGCGCGCACCGCAGTGCACGGCGTGCCCTCTGGCATCCGGATGCGCCTGGCTCGCCGCCGGACGACCCGACACCGGCGACCGCCGGCGCCGGCAGGCACGCTATGAGGGCTCGGACCGGCAGGCGCGCGGCGCAGTGCTGAAGGCACTGCGCGACGTGCAGGGGCACGCGCTGCCCGCGGCCGAGGTCCTCCAGGACTGGCCGGATGCGCTGCAGCGGCACCGCGCAATCGACTCGCTCGTCGCCGACGGCCTCATCGAGGCGGCCGAGGGGGCGCTGCTGCTGCCACGTGGCGAGCGTGAGCCGGCTGCTCAGTCCTCTTCTTCGTCCTCACGGCGGTAGGGGTCGGCCTCGCCGGCGTGGGTCGCCGAGGAGGCGAGCTTGGCCACCTCCGCGTCGCGCTCACGGGCTTCGCGCAGCAGATCGGCGATGTGCCCCGCGCTCTCCGGAAGCGCATCCGGGATGAACTCCAGGGTCGGCACGAGACGCACGTTCAGCTGCCGGCCCACCTCGCGGCGCAGCATCCCGGTGGCCGAGGTCAGCGCGGCGCCGCTGGCGACGCGCTCCTCCTCGGTGCCGAGCACGGTGTAGAACACCGAGGCGTGCTGCAGGTCGCCCGAGACGCGCACGTCGGTGAGCGTCACGAACCCGAGGCGCGGATCACGCAGGCCCTTCTCGAGGCGTTCGGCGAGGATCACCCGGATGCGGTCGGCGAGGCGTGCCTGTCGTTCTCCAGCCATTGTTCACTCCTTGTGATGACGATGAAGGGCGCGATGACGAATGAGGGGCGCCCGCAGGCGCCCCTCACCGTACCGTGTGGATCAGCCGCGAGGCTTCTCGACCATCTCGGTGGTCTCGATCTCGTCGCCGATCTGGATGTCGTTGTACTTGCCGAGGCCGATTCCCGCCTCGAAGTCCGTGCGGACCTCGGTGACGTCGTCCTTGAAGCGGCGCAGCGACTCGATGGCCAGGCCATCGGCGAGGACCACGCCGTCGCGGATGACGCGCGCCTTGGCGTTGCGCGTGATCGTGCCCGAGCGGACGATGACACCGGCGATGTTGCCGAACTTCGACGAGCGGAACACCTCGCGGATCTCCGCGACGCCCGACTGGACCTCTTCGAACTCGGGCTTGAGCAGACCCTTGAGCGAGTTCTCGATCTCGTCGATCGCCGAGTAGATGACCGAGTAGAAGCGCACGTCGACGCCTTCGCGGGCGGCGGCTTCACGGGCCTTCGTGTCGGGGCGGACGTTGAAGCCCACGATGATCGCGTTGTCGATCGTCGCGAGGTTGACATCCGACTCGGTGATGGCGCCGACGCCGCGGTGGATGATGCGCAGCTGCACCGAGTCGTCGACCTCGATCTTGAGCAGCGACTCCTCCAGCGCCTCGACGGCACCGGAGACGTCGCCCTTGATGATGAGGTTGAGCGTCTCGACCTTGCCCTCTTCCAGAGCACGGGTGAAGTCCTCGAGCGAGATGCGCTTGCGGGCCTTGGCCAGCAGGGCGTTGCGCTCGACGGCCTCGCGCTTCTCAGCGATCTGACGCGCCATGCGGTCCTCTTCGGTGACGATGAACACGTCACCGGCGCGCGGCACCGAGTTCAGACCCTGCACCTGCACGGGGCGCGACGGGAACGCCTCCGAGACCGGCTCGCCGTTCTCATCGAGCATCGCCCGCACGCGGCCGTATGCCGTGCCGGCGACGATCGCGTCGCCGATGCGCAGCGTTCCGGACTGGATCAGCACCGTGGCGACCGAACCGCGGCCCTTGTCGAGCTTGGCCTCGATGGCCACACCGCGTGCGGCCTTGTTCGGGTTGGCGGTGAGGTCCAGGCCGGCGTCCGCGGTCAGCAGGACCGCGTCGATCAGATCCTGGATGCCGGTGCCCTGGCGTGCCGAGACGTCGACGAACATGACGTCGCCGCCGTACTCCTCGGCGACCAGCCCGTACTCGGTGAGCTGCTGGCGCACCTTGGCCGGGTTGGCCTCGGGCTTGTCGACCTTGTTCACCGCCACGACGATCGGCACGTCTGCTGCCTGGGCGTGGTTCAGCGCCTCGACCGTCTGCGGCATGATGCCGTCGTCGGCGGCGACCACGAGGATCGCGATGTCGGTCACCTGCGCACCGCGGGCACGCATGGCGGTGAACGCCTCGTGACCGGGGGTGTCGATGAAGGTGACGGCGCGGTCGATGCCGTCGTGCTCGGTCCAGATCTGGTACGCGCCGATGTGCTGGGTGATGCCGCCGGCCTCACCCTCGATCACGTTGGTCTGGCGGATGGCGTCGAGCAGTCGGGTCTTACCGTGGTCGACGTGGCCCATCACGGTGACCACCGGGGGACGGATCTCGAGGTCGTCCTCGCTCTCCGCCTCCAGCTCGGCCTCGAGGTCGAGACCGAAGCCCTCGAGGAGCTCCTTGTCCTCGTCCTCGGGCGAGACCATCTGGATCTTGTAGCCGAGCTCCTCGCCCAGCACCTCGAAGGTCGCCTCGTCGAGCGACTCGGTGGCCGTGGCCATCTCACCGAGGTTGAACAGGATCGTCACCAGGGTGCCGGGCTGCACGGTGTAGCCCCTCAGCGCCTCGAGCTTGTCGGCGAAGTCCGCGATCGACGCGCCGCGGCGCAGGCGGATGATCTCGCCGTTGCCCTTCGAGACGTTGACGCCGCCGACGACCGGCGCCGACCGCATCTCGAATTCCTGCCGCTTCGCGCGACGCGACTTGCGCTGCTTGCTCTTGCCGCCGCCCTTGCCGAAGGCACCGGCCGTTCCGCCGCCGGGTCCACGACCGCGGCCGCCGCCACCGGGGCGCCCGGCGAAGCCGCCGCCCGGGCGTGCGCCCGGACCTGCACCGGGACCGCCGCCGGCACCACCGGGACGACCGGGACCGCCGGGACGCTGCTGGAACGGAGCTCCGGGCCTGCCGCCCTGTCCGCCGCGAGCGCCGCCGGGGCGCCCGGGACGGGGCGCGCCGACGCGGGGCGAACCCGGACGCGGCGCCTGCGGGCGCGGGATGTTGCCGGGCGTCGGACGCTGTCCCATGCCCTGCTGCGACGAGAACGGGTTGTTGCCCGGCCGCGGACCGGCCGGGCGCTGGCCCATGCCCTGCGCGGACGAGAACGGGTTGTTGCCGGGGCGGGGGGCGCCGGGCTTGGGTGCACCGCCGGGCTTGACCGAATCGCCGGGCTTCGGCGAGTCACCGGGCTTCGGCGAGTCACCGGGCTGGGGCGTGCTCTCGCCGCCGGCGCTGGTCTTCGGAGCCGCGGGCTTCGCGGGCCCGGGCGTCGGAGCGCTGGAAGCCGGCGTGGCGGCTGCCTCAGCGGCAGCCGGGGTCGACTTCTTTGCCGGACCGGGCTTGGGTCCGGGCGTGGGCGACTTGGGCGTCGCCGTCGTCTTGGCGGCCGGCTTCGCGTCGGCCTTCTCCGCCGGCTTCGCTGCGGGGTCCGCCTGGATCGCGGCGCGAAGCTTGCGCGCCACGGGGGGCTCCACCGTCGAAGACGGGCTCTTCACGAACTCGCCGAGCTCCTTGAGCTTCGCGAGCGCGAACTTGCTGTCGACGCCGAGTTCAGCGGCGATCTCATGCACACGTGGTTTGGCAGCCACAATTCTCCTGTCTGGGTCGATCCGCCCAGGCAGGGCAGACCTCTAGTCGCGGACGGGTCTCATTTCGAGCCGTTCACTTTGTTTCCATAGCCGTTCAGCCTTTGTTCCGGTGGAAGTACCGTTGGATGGTCTGTGCGTCCTCGGCCTCGGGGAACCCGATGGACGGTGACACGCGGAGTGCTCGTGCGAAGGCCCGTCGCCGCAGCGCGGCTTCGAGGCACTCGGATGCCGGATGCAGCCATGCGCCCCTCCCGGGCAGAACGGCTCGCTCGTCGAAGACAAGCTGGTCATTCTGCACTGCCACCCTGATCAGGGCGGTTCGAGAGGCACGACCGCGGCAACCGACACACGTTCGTACAGGATCCATCCTACACCTCACCGCGAAGTCCGACGCCCGCGGCACGGCGTGTGCGCGAGCCGCAGCTGTCACTCCATCACGCTGTCGGGCTGGATGTCGATCTTCGCGCCGGTGAGCTTGGCCGCCAGACGGGCGTTCTGCCCCTCCTTGCCGATCGCGAGCGAGAGCTGGTAGTCCGGCACCAGGGCGCGCACGGCCTTGGTGCTCGCATCCAGCACGAACGACGAGGTGACCTTCGCCGGCGACAGCGCGTTTGCGACGAATGTCGCCAGATCCGGGTGGTGGTCGACGATGTCGATCTTCTCGCCGGCCAGCTCCTCGGTGACGGCCCGCACGCGGCGGCCCATCTCGCCGATGCACGACCCCTTGGCGTTCACCGACGGGTCGTTCGCCTTGACCGCGATCTTCGTGCGGTGCCCCGCCTCTCGTGCGAGCGAGACGATCTCCACGAGCCCGCCGGCGATCTCGGGTACCTCGAGCGCGAACAGCTTGCGCACGAGACCGGGGTGCGTGCGCGAGACGGTGATCTGGGGTCCCTTCGCGCCCTTGGCGACGCTGGTGACATACACCCGCAGCCGCCGGCCGTGCGTGTACTCCTCGCCGGGCACCTGCTCCTCGGGCGGGAGGATGGCCTCAACGCTGCCGAGGTCGACGTGGATCATGCGAGGGTTGGGTCCCTGCTGGATGACGCCGGCGACGATGTCGCCCTCCTTGCCGCGGAACTCGCCGAGGACCGCGTCATCGGCGATGTCGCGCAGGCGCTGGCTGATGACCTGCTTCGCGGCGTAGGCGGCGATGCGACCGAAATCGGCCGGGGAGGTCTCCTCCTCGCCGATCACCGCACCCTCGTCGTCGCGCACGGGTTGCAGCACCGCCACATGCCCGGTCTTGCGATCCAGCTCCACGCGCACTCCAGCGGGCACGGCGCCGTCCTCGGAGATGTGCTTGCCGTAAGCCGTGAGGATGGCCTGCTCGATGATCGAGACGAGCTCATCGAAGGGGATCGCCTTCTCCTTCTCGATGCCGCGCAGCAGTGCGAGTTCGATGTCCATCAGCGCTCTCCTCTATTCAGCTCTCCCCGCGGATCGACGCTCCGCGGGCATCAGAAGAGAATACCCGATCCTCGGTGGACGGATGCCGCGCGGCCTGCGCATACTGTGCGTCATGGGGCGTTTCGACACGGTGGTCATCGGTGCCGGCATCGCGGGGCTGACCTGCGCGAGGATGCTGGCCGACACGGGTCGCCGGGTGGTGGTGCTGGAGGCGCGGAACCGCATCGGCGGACGCATGCACACGGAGCGCTCGGCCGGGTTCCCCGTCGACCTCGGCGCCTCATGGATCCACGGCATCGCCGACTCGCCGCTGTGGGAGCTGGTGCGGGCGCTGGACGTGCCCACGATCGAGTTCACGGTCGGCAGCTTCCAGCCCGGCGGTCGCCGGATCGAGCACTTCGACGCGACCGGTGCACCCATGGGTGCGGACGAGACGGAGCAGTGGATCGCCGACGTCGGCGCGGCGGATGCGCTGCTGGTGGACGCGGTCGCCCGCTCCTCCCCCGGCGAGAGCTATCTGCAGCTCACCGAGCGCGCCCTGGCGGCATCCGGGCTCGCGCCCGAGCGCATCGGCGAGATCCGCGAGTTCTTCCGTCATCGCGTCGAGGAGCAGTGCGGGGCGTGGATCGGCGATCTCGACGCGCATGGGCTCGACGAGGACGCCATCGACGGCGACGAGGTGATCTTCCCGCGCGGGTACGATGAGCTGCCGCGCCGCATCGCGGCGGGACTGGATGTGCGCCTGGGTCACGTGGTCGAGTCGGTCGCCCGGCGGGACGGAGGGGAGGACGAGTGGCTGGTGCGGACCGGGGAGGGCGACTTCGTCGGCGCGACGGTCGTCGTGACGGTGCCACTGGGGGTGCTCAGATCGTCGGCGATCCGCTTCGACCCGCCTCTCCCGCGCACCGCGACGGGCCCGATCGCACGGCTGGGCATGGGGGTGTTCAACAAGGTGTTCGTGCAGTTCCCCGAGCGGTTCTGGGGCGAGGGCACCTATGCCATCCGGGCGCTGGGCGACGCCGGGGCGCGCTGGCACTCCTGGTACGACGTCTCCGCGATCAGCGGCATCCCGACCCTGCTGACCTTCGCCGCGGGACCGTTCGGCCGCAGCATGCAGGCGCTGGCGGACGAGGCCGTGGTGGACGACTCGCTCACGGCGCTGCGCGCGCTGTACGGCGCAGCCGTGGGCGACCCCCTCGCCTGGTGGGTCACCCGGTGGGGAGAGGACCCGTTCGCCGCCGGTTCGTACAGTCACCTGCCGATCGGGTCGTCGTACCGCGACCACGACATGCTCGCCGAGCCGATCGACGGCGGGCTGCATTTCGCAGGCGAGGCCACGTGGGGCGCGGAGCCCGCAACCGTCGGCGGCGCGTACTGCTCCGGCCACCGTGCTGCCGAGCGCCTGCTGGGAAGGCCGGTGGACCGCGCGGAGTTCGCCGCGGCGATCGTGCGTCGCGAGCGCTGAGACCCGGCTCAGCCGGCCGAGGGCAGCGCGCTGATGGCCCGGATGAGCGCGTACAGCGAGCCGACGGCACGCTGTTCGAGGTGCAGCGCCAGGCGCGGCAGCTCGACCACGTCGCCGGCGGCGCGCTCCACGTCGAGCGGCTCGATGCGCTCGATGCGTCCATGCGCGCACAGGTGTCCGAACCGCTCGTTGAGGTCGTCGATCTCGGCATCCGTCGGCGTGTGCACGAGACGCAGCACCAGCAGATCGTCCGCCCACCGCAGCGAGTCGTAGTTGCGCCAGAAGCCGGTGACGCTGGCGGCGGCCTCCTCGACGGAGTCGGTGATCAGCACCCGGTCGAGGTCGTGCGGCGAGATGACGCCGGCCGGCGCGAGGTGCTCGTCGACGAACCGCTTCAGGCCCGTCCAGAAGGTTCCCCCGGGGGCATCCAGCAGCACGATCGGCATGGGTTCGGCCTTGCCGGTCTGCTGCAGAGTGAGCAGCTCGAACATCTCATCCATCGTGCCGAACCCGCCGGGCAGGCAGATGAAGCCACGGGATTCCTTGATCAGCATGAGCTTGCGGGTGAAGAAGTACTTCATCGACACCACCTGCGTGCTCTCGGCGATGATGGTGTTCGCGCGCTCCTCGAACGGCAGCCGGATCGACACGCCGAGCGACATCTTCGATCCGGCGCCCTCGGCTGCCGCCTGCATGATGCCGGGACCCGCACCCGTGACGACCATCCAGCCGTCGTCGGCGAGAGCGGCTGCCACGTCACGCGCGTGCAGGTAGAGCGGGTCGTCGTGCCCGGTGCGCGCCGATCCGAAGACGGTCACTTTGGGCACGCGGTGGAAGGGCTGGAAGAGCCGGAACGCCTGATGCATCTCCTGCAGCGCCGCCGACGCGATCTTCAGATCCAGCCGCTCGGTGTTCTCCATGCCCAGTGAGAGCGAGGTCTGCAGCAGGCGGGCGATCAGTCCGCGCTCCGCGCGGATGCCGGCCTTGTCGAGCAGCGCGGTGATCTCGTGGCGCAGGTCGTCGTTCAGCGTGGCATCCGTCATGCTCCCACCCTGGCACAGGGGTGCGCCGTGGGCTGGGAGCGACAGTTCAGCGCGTCAGTCGTGCGATGGCATCCGCGACGGCCACCGCCTCGCGCTCTCCCGTCGCACGATCCCACAGCTCGACCTGCCCGTCGGCCGCGCCGCGGCCGACGATGACGATCTTCGGCACCCCGACCAGCTCGGCGTCGCCGAACTTCACGCCGGGCGACACCTTCACGCGGTCGTCGTAGAGCACGTCCAGGCCACTCGTCTCGAGCTGCGCGGCGATGTCCTCGGCGACCTCGAACGCCACCTGGTCGCGACCGGCTGCCACCACGTGGACGTCGAACGGTGCGACGGATGCCGGCCAGATGAGGCCCCGCTCGTCGTTGTTGAGTTCGGCGATGATCGCGAGGATGCGGGTGACTCCGATGCCGTAGGAGCCCATGGTGACCGTGACGAGCTTGCCGTTCTGGTCGAGCACCTTCAGCCCCAGGGCCTCGGCGTACTTGCGGCCCAGCTGGAACACGTGACCGATCTCCATGCCGCGCGCCAGGGTGACCGGGCCGGAGCCGTCGGGTGCAGGGTCGCCGTCGCGGACGTTCGCGATCTCGACGGTGCCGTCTGCGATGAAATCGCGGCCGGCGACCACCGAGTGGGCGTGCTTCTGGTCGATGTTCGCCCCGGTGATCCACCGGGTGCCGTCGGCGACGCGCGGGTCGATGAGATAGCGGATGCCGGTGGCGGACTCCTCGCCGAGCACGGCTCCGGTCTCGGACCAGGGTCCGATGTATCCGCGCACCAGCAGCGGGTGGCGCTCGAAGTCCAGATCGTTCGCCGCCTCGACCTCCGCAGGGGCGAAGGCGACCTCTGCGCGCTTGAGGTCCACCTCACGGTCGCCGGGGATGCCGACTATGACGAGCTCACGCGAGCCGTCGAGGTGGTTGAGGGCGAGCACGACGTTCTTCAGTGTGTCGGCTGCGGTGTACTCCCCCTCGAGCACCGCGTTGGAGTGCGCGACGAGGGTCTCGATCGTGGGGGTGTCGGGCGAGTCGAAGACGGTCGCCGGCGGGATGTCGTCCCAGCCGACCGCAGCGGGCGCCGTCGTCGTGTACGCCTCGACGTTCGCGGCGTAGCCGCCCTCGCTGCGCACGAAGGTGTCCTCGCCCACCGGCGTCGGGTGCAGGAACTCCTCGCTGCGCGAGCCGCCCATCGCGCCCGCGTCGGCCTGCACGATGGCGTACTCCAGGCCGAGTCGTTGGAAGATGCGCTCGTAGGCGTCGCGCTGGGCCATGTAGCTGGCGTCCAGGCCCTCGTCCGATGCGTCGAACGAGTAGGCGTCCTTCATCGTGAACTCGCGGCCGCGCAGCAGTCCGGCGCGCGGACGCGCCTCGTCGCGGTACTTGTCCTGGATCTGGTAGATCGTCAGCGGCAGGTCCTTGTACGAGGAGTAGAGGTCTTTCACCAGCAGCGTGAACGCCTCTTCATGCGTGGGGGCGAGGAGGTAGTCGCCGCCCTTGCGATCCTGCAGCCGGAACAGCAGGTCGCCGTACTCCTCCCACCGGCCGGTCTCCTGGTACGCCTCGCGGGGCATGAGCGCAGGGAAGTGCACCTCCTGAGCGCCGGCGGCCCCCATCTCCTCGCGGACGACCTTCTCGATCCTCGACTTCACCCGCAGGCCGAGCGGCAGCCATGCGAAGATGCCCGCCGCCTGCGGCCGGATGTACCCGGCACGGATCAGCAGCCGGTGGCTGGCGACCTCGGCACCGGCCGGGTCTTCGCGGAGGGTGCGGAGGAAGAAGTTCGAGAGACGAGTGACCACGGGGCAAGTCTACTGACCCGCGGTCACCCGTCCTGGTCGTGATCAGTTCAGTGCGCGGGTGCTCTCGGGGATGGCGCCGTTCGCGTAGAGATCGGTCGCGAGGTCCTGCAGGGCAGTCAGAGCCACCCGCTGCGTCATGGGACCGAACGAGATGCGCGAGACGCCCAGGGCCTCGTACTCGGCAGCGGTGAGCGCGCCCGGCAGACCGATGACGCTGACCTTGTTGCGACCGATTCCGTCGACCAGCGTGCGGGTGGCATCCTCATCGAGCACGCCCGGGACGAAGACGGCGGTCGCGCCCGCCTCGATGAAAGCACGGCCGCGCTTCACGGCATCCGTCAGCTTGTCGGCGAGCGGCTTGTCACCGCCGCGCACGATCGCATCGGTGCGGGCGTTGAGGGCGAACGGCACGCCCTCCGCCTCCGCGGCCTTCACGATCGCCTCGACCTTCGCGACGGATTCGGCGAACGGCGCGAGTCGATCCTCGATGTTCGCGCCCACCACGCCGACGCCGATCGCGAGCCGGGTCGTCTCCCCGGCGTCGCCGTAGCCGTCGTCGAGATCGGCGGTGAGGGGGAGGTCGACACCGGCGGCGATGCGTCCGACGAAGTCGATCATGATGTCGCGTGGGATCTGCCCGTCGGGGTAGCCGAAGGTCGCGGCAATCGAGTGGCCGGCTGTGGCGAGAGCTCTGGTCTCGGGCAACCCGGCAACCGCCTTCGCCGAGACGACATCCCAGATGTTCACGACGCGGAGGATCTCCGGCGCGTCGTACAGGTCGATGAGGGTGCGGGCCCTGTCTGCGTTGGTCATCTCCTCAAAGT
The DNA here is from genome assembly GCF_037145155.1 of Microbacterium sp. USHLN186. Taxonomy (NCBI): domain Bacteria; kingdom Bacillati; phylum Actinomycetota; class Actinomycetes; order Micrococcales; family Microbacteriaceae; genus Microbacterium; species Microbacterium sp. USHLN186. The sequence goes on along the minus strand of NZ_JBBCYA010000002.1, from coordinate 227,759 downwards.
ATCCCCACCGGATCGCCGCGGGGCCCGTTCCGCCGCGCACGGACCCAGTGCTTAGGCTGAGGACATGCCTCAGCGCCGATCGCACGTAGCCTCATCCGCCGCCCAGAGCGAGCTGGCCACCGCGCTGGCCGCGCTGCGCGCGAGCATCGAATCCCCCACGGAGTTCCCCGCGGAGGCGATCGCCGAGGCGCAGGCGGCGAGCGCGCCGGACCCCGACCTCGATCTGCGCGAGGTGCCTTTCGCCACGCTCGACCCGGCGGGCTCCAGAGATCTCGACCAGGCATTCCACCTGCAGCGGACGTCATCCGGCTTCCAGGTGCGCTACGCGATCGCCGACGTGCCCGGCTTCGTGCGACCGGGCGGCGCCGTGGATGAGCAGGCCCGGCTGCGCGGACAGACGCTGTACCTGGCGGACGGGAACGTCCCACTGCATCCGCGCGTGCTCTCGGAGGATCGGGCCTCACTGCTGGCGGATGCCGAGCGGCCCGCTCTGGTGTGGACGATGGACCTCGACGACGCGGGGATGCGCACGGATTTCCGACTGGAGCGGGCGCTGATCCGCTCCCGTGCGCAGCTGGACTACGTCTCGGCGCAGGCGGCCCTCGACCGGGGCGGGGACGAGCAGCTCACGCTGCTGCGGGAGATCGGCGAGGCGCGGCGCGCGCAGGAGGCCGCCCGTGGCGGCGCCAGCCTGAATCTGCCCGACGAGGAGGTCGTGCTGGACGCGGACGGCCGTTACGACATCGAGCGGCGCGAGCCGCTGCCCATCGAGGAGTGGAACGCGCAGCTGTCGCTGATGACCGGCATGGCAGCTGCAGAGCTGATGATCGACGCGAAAGTCGGGGTGCTGCGCACCATGTCGCCGCCGGACGAACAGGCGTTCGCCGCGTTCCGGCATCAGACCGAGGCCCTGGGCCGGCCGTGGACTGAGGGCGGGTACGGCGAATACCTCCGGTCGCTCGAACGCGACGACCCGCTGACCCTGCCCGTGCTCGAACAGGCCGCATCGCTGTTCCGAGGCGCCGGCTACGTCACCTTCGACGGCGCTCTCCCGCCGGGCGATCTGCAGCAGGCAGCGATCGCCGCGCCCTACGCACACGCAACCGCTCCCCTGCGCCGCCTGGTCGACCGGTGGTCGCTGGCGATCTGCCTCGCCGTGTCGCAGGGCCGGCCCGCACCGCAGTGGGCGAGGGATTCGCTGGCCGAGCTGCCCGCGCTCATGCAGGAGTCCGCGCAGCGGGCGTCGCGCCTTAACGCCGACACGATCAACCGCGTCGAGGCGGCACTGCTGCGTCCGCTGGTGGGCCGCACGATCGAGGCGACGGTGATCGAGATGCGCGGCGAGGATCGCGCTGCGGTGCAGATCTCGGATCCGGCGATTACCGCCACTGCACCCGTGCCCGCGGGGACCGTTCCGGGCTCACGTGTGCCGCTTCGTCTGGTGCGTGTCGATGTCGCCGACGGCGAGGTGGAGTTCGCCGCGTGACCAGCTGGCACGGCGGCCGCCTGCAGGGTTCCCAGGTGGCCTGGCTGCAGGCACGCCTGTCTGAGCCGGCGCTGGTCGGCGACCTGTCGTGGGATCTCGTCGAGTCGGTCGTGCTGCACGTGCGCACGACCGATGGCGACGTCATCGTGAAAGCCGGCGGCGCGGCGAATCACCACATCGGCCGCGAGATCGCCGCGCACGCCGGGTGGACGGCACCTCTCGAAGCCACCGGTCATGCTGCCCGGCTGCGTGACAGCTCGGTCGAGGAACGGGTGATGCTGCTCGAGTATCTGCCCGGCGCACTGGCCGAGGGGACGGCTGCCGAGTGGCATCCGTCCACCTACGCGCAGGCGGGGGCCCTGCTACGGCGGCTGCACGCCGGCGAGCAGCGCACGGATGCCGGTCATGAGCGCCGTGCGAACGAGCGCGCCCTGACCTGGCTGGCCGGCGTCCATCGGGTGGATCCGGCTTCCGCCGCGCGAGCGCGGGGCATCCTCCTCGCCGATCCGGCACCGCCCGTGACGGTCGTGCCCACGCACGGCGATTGGCAGCCGCGGAACTGGCTGGTCGAATACGGGACGGTGCGGGTGATCGACTTCGGGCGGTTCGCGTTCCGCCCCGCCGCCACAGACTTCACCCGGCTCGCCGCGCAGCAGTGGCGTCAGGACCCCGACCTGGAGGCAGCGTTCCTGGCCGGCTACGGCGGCGATCCGCGATCGTCGGACCGGCAGCGGGTGGATGCTCTTCGCGAGGGCATCGGCACGGCCTGCTGGGCGTTCCACGTGGGCGACGAGGACTTCGAGGCGCAGGGGCACCGGATGATCACCGAGGCGCTCGACGCGTTCTGACCTCTATCGCGCCGCTACGCGTCCGGGCGGAAGATCTCCGGCAGCGCGTCGACGAACCGCTCGAAATCGCTGTACCAGACCGAGTGCGCGGCGCCGTCGATCGCCCGCACCTCGACGCCGGCGCGCTGCAGCGCCGTCGCCTCGTCGTCGGAGACGAACCGGCTCGGACGCGCGCGGACCAGGATCGCGCCGGCCCCCGGCCGGTGATCCACACCCGACTCCGATGACACCGAAGCTGCGGTCACGGGATCGAAGCGCCGCGCGGCTCTCGCTTCGACGACGGCGTCTTCGGCGCTGTAGAACGGCCGACTCTGTCGCAGCCGGTCGCGGTCGAGGCGCGCGCGGCGGTCGACGTCGTACTGCGCGGTCAGCTCGGCGATGTCACCGCCCCCTGCGAAGGCGCATCCGGTGTCGACGTAGACCTGCGTGTCGAGCGCGAGGCGCGCCGCTGCAGCGCTGAGGACGGTTCCGCCGTAGGAGTGCCCGATTCCGATGAGCCGCTGGGGAGGCCCGAGAGCGGCGACCGTCTCGACCACCGCGTCTGCGGCGGTGCCGACCGAGCCTCGCGGATCGCGCGGCGACAGCCCATGGCCCGGCAGATCCAGCGCGATCACACGTGTGCCGTGCGCGGCGAGCAGCTCGCTCACGCGCCACCAGCTCTCCGCAGAGCCCATCATGCCGTGCAGCAGGAGGACGCTTCGATCCGCATCCCCTGGTCCGGTCACGACGGCGCTCAGCAGCATCCGCCCAGTCAAGCACGAGTGCCGGCGGCACCTGGCGCAGCGAAGCGATCGCAATCGTGCAGGACCTGACGGGCGCGACCAGGGGCCACGCGGCGCGCGGCCGATCGTCCTCGCGGCCCGGCTGGTCCGCACATATCTGTGGGGCAGTGCTCCCCCGCCGCGAAGATTCCGGCCGGTCGCCTGACCGGCAGGGCCAGCGAATTCAGCTGGCCGGAACCGCTGTCGTCGTCATCACCAGCAGCTGCGGGTCGGTCAGGTCGAGCGAGACGGTGATCGATGCGAACTCGCCGAGCGAGCGGACATGGGTGCCGCCGCAGGGGAACGCCACCTCGCCGTCGGGCAGCGTACAGCGCCACGAGCGACGGTCGGTGATGCGCGGCCCTTCCACGTGGATGCGACTGTCGCCCTGGGACGCCACCCACTCCGCGAGCACCGCGTTGATGCGCGCCTCACGCTCGGCCAGCGAGTCCGCGAAGCCCTCCGAGTCGAATCCGGCTTTGCGCAGGCTCTTGCCCAGCCGGTACTCGTCCACGCTGCCGTCCGCGTGGATGCGGCTGGACTGGTTCGCTCTGCCCTCGAAATCAGGGTTGCCCAGCGGATCGGTGCCGATGTCCTTGCGCCACAGGTCGGCGAGCGCCGCGTCGAGGGCGAGTGATGCGAGGTGGCACGCGGTGTGTCCCCGGCTCAGGGAGGCACGGAGGTCGGCATCCACCGTCAGTGCGACGCGCGCCCCGACCGCGATCTCCGCCGGGATCGCCCCCTCGGTGCGGTGACCGACCATCCACGTCCAGCCCTCGCCGCCGCGCTTGACGGGGATGTCGGCGCCGACGGCCAGAGCCCCTTCGTCGCTGATGGCCGCCATGACGGCCTCGGTCACGCGCACCTGCGCGTCACCCGCGGAGATGCTGCCGGAGTCACCCGGCTGGTCGGGCCAGGTGTGATCGACGGGATGGAACGGCGTCGCGTCGACCACCACGACGGACGCGGCCTGGTCGACGAGAACCACCTCGCCCTCGCCGGTGAGGGAGCCGTCCGGGAACGAGACGCGCGTCGACTGCATCGCGATCAGCCCGTGACGACCTGGGCGGTGCCGAGCGGCGCGTCCACCCCCATCTCGGCGGCGATGCGGTTCGCCTCCTCGATCAGCGTCTGCACGATGTCTGCCTCGGGCACGGTCTTGATGACCTCGCCCTTGACGAAGATCTGACCCTTGCCGTTGCCGGATGCCACACCGAGATCCGCTTCGCGGGCCTCGCCGGGACCGTTCACCACGCAGCCCATCACCGCGACGCGCAGCGGGACAGTCATGTCCTTCAGACCCTCGGTGACGGCATCCGCCAGCGAGTAAACGTCCACCTGAGCGCGACCGCACGACGGGCACGAGACGATCTCGAGCTTGCGCTCGCGCAGGTTCAGCGACTGCAGGATCTGGTGCCCGACCTTGACCTCCTCGGCGGGCGGAGCCGAGAGCGACACGCGGATCGTGTCGCCGATGCCCTCGCCGAGCAGGATGCCGAACGCCGTCGCGCTCTTGATCGTGCCCTGGAACGCGGGGCCGGCCTCGGTGACGCCGAGGTGCAGGGGCCAGTCGCCGCGCTCGGCGAGCTGGCGGTAAGCCTTCACCATCACGACCGGGTCGTTGTGCTTGACCGAGATCTTGAAGTCGTGGAAGTCGTGCTCCTCGAACAGCGACGCCTCCCAGACAGCGCTCTCCACGAGCGCCTCCGGGGTCGCCTTGCCGTACTTCTCGAGCAGCCGGCGATCGAGAGAACCCGCGTTCACGCCGATGCGCAGTGACACGCCCGCAGCCTGAGCCGCCTTCGCGATGGCACCCACCTGGTCGTCGAACTTGCGGATGTTGCCGGGGTTCACGCGCACGGCCGCACAGCCTGCGTCGATCGCCTGGAAGACGTACTTGGGCTGGAAGTGGATGTCGGCGATCACGGGGATCTGGCTCTTCGCCGCGATGATGTGCAGCACGTCGGCGTCGTCCTGCGAGGGCACGGCGACGCGCACGATCTCGCATCCGGATGCCGTGAGCTCGGCGATCTGCTGCAGGGTGCCGTTGATGTCGGTGGTCTTGGTGGTCGTCATCGACTGCACGCTGACGGGGGCGTCGCCGCCGACGAGCACCTTGCCGACGCGGATCTGCCGGGACTTGCGACGGGGGGTGAGGACTTCGGGGATGCGCGGCATCCCAAGATTCACAGCAGGCACCCCCTCAGCCTACTTCTCCGCCGCTGTGTGCGGCCCGAGCAGCCATGGCCACACCAGGTCATACGACGCGGGCACTCATGCGGACTGTGATACTTTCGGGCCATGTCCGCGAACAGCTCCTGGTGGCCCGCCTTCTAGGCGGAGTTTCGCGTACCCACGAGAACAAGACCGCCTTCCGGGGCGGTCTTCGTGTCTTCCGCACCGGATCCCCCCTGAGGAGACACCGATGAACGCAGCCCTGCCCGCCCGCCTCCGTGCGCTGATGGCCGACCCTGAGGCATCCTTCGTGCTCATCGCGCGCGACGGCGGCATCGAGCTGCTCACCGGCACGATCGTGGATGTGGACCGCCTCGCCGACATCCCGCTTGAGAACGCGGACGGCTCGCGCGAGGTCTTCGCGATGGTGCCGTACCGCCAGGTGCGCGAGCGGGGTTTCGAGGCGCAGGACGACGGCACTCCGCTGCGCTGCCTGCTCGTCGACGACCACGAGCACCTCCCGGCGCAGGATCTCATCCGCGCGCTGCCGGCAGCGCCGGTCGTACTGCACGACGGCGGGTTCGACATCTCCGACGAGGAGTACGCCGGCATCGTCGAACGCGTGATCGTCGACGAGATCGGTCGGGGTGAGGGCGCGAACTTCGTCATCCGCCGGGATTTCCGGGCGCGCTTCGACGGCGATGACCGCGTCGCGGCTCTCACCTGGTTCCGTGCCCTGCTCGAGCACGAGCGGGGCGCCTACTGGACGTTCGCGGTGATCACGCCAGGGCACATCGCTGTCGGCGCCAGCCCGGAGGCGCACGTCGTGGTGCGCGACGGCGTGGTCACGATGAACCCCATCTCGGGCACGTTCCGCCACCCTGCCGGCGGTGCGACCCGCGAGTCGCTGACCGAGTTCCTCTCGTCGACGAAGGAGACCGAGGAGCTGTTCATGGTCGTCGACGAGGAGCTGAAGATGATGAGCCAGGTGTGCTCGGACGGCGGGCGCATCACGGGTCCGCATCTGAAGGAGATGTCGCGGCTCACGCACACCGAGTACATGCTGCGCGGGCTCAGCCGCCTCGACCCGCGCGAGATCCTGCGCGAGACGATGTTCGCCCCCACTGTCACCGGCTCGCCGATGCAGAACGCCTGCGCGGTCATCGGCCGGCACGAGAAGACGCCTCGCGGGTACTACTCCGGTGTCGCGGCCCTCTTCACTCCGCGATCCGACGGCGGCCACGACCTCGACGCGCCCATCCTCATCCGCACCGTGTACGTCGATGCCGGACGACTGCGTGTGCCGGTGGGTGCCACCCTGGTGCGTCACTCCGACCCGCACGGCGAGGTGAGCGAGACGCACGGCAAGGCGGCGGGGGTGCTCGGTGCGATCGGGGCGATCGAGCGAGACCGGGTCGCCGAGACCCGTGACGACGATGCGCCGACCGAGGCGCGTCTGGCCGAGGACCCGCGGATCGCCGAGTTGCTCGCCTCGCGCAACACCCGGCTCGCGGACTTCTGGATGCAACCGCAGGACGCGCACGCCGGGGGGCGCTTCGCCGGGCGCACGGCGCTCGTCGTCGACGCCGAGGACCGGTTCACGACGATGCTCGCGCATCAGCTGCGCCACCTCGGGCTCACCGTCGAGATCGCCCCCTGGGACACCGTGACCGATGCGGCCATCGACGCCGCGGAGCTGGTGGTGTCCGGGCCAGGCCCGGGCGACCCGCGCGATGCGGCTTCGCCGCGCATCGCGCGCATGCAGCACGTCGTCTCCCGCCGGCGTGCCGCGGACACGCCGCTGCTGGCCGTCTGTCTCAGCCACCAGATCCTCGCCGATTCCCTCGGCATCGATCTGGTGCCACTGGAGTCACCGCACCAGGGCGTGCAGAAGACCGTGCCGATATTCGAGCACGATGCGTCGGTCGGCTTCTACAACACGTTCACCGCGCGCGTGCGCCCGGGGACGATGCGGGTGGACGACGCGGAGGTCGCGGCGGATCCCGTCACCGGCGATGTGTACGCGCTGCGCGGCGACGGCTTCGCCTCGGTGCAGGGGCACCTGGAGTCCATCCTCTCGCGCGACGGCATCGTGACACTCGAGCGGCTCATCGCACACGCCCTGCGCTGAGCCGCTCGGCAGAGGCGCTCAGCCCAGCAGGTTCAGCGGCTTCACCAGGTCGGCGACGATGAGCAGCGCTCCCATGCCGATCAGCAGCACCGCCACGATCACCGTGATGGGCACCAGTCGCGTCGCGTCCACCGGGGCGGGAGCGGGTCGGCGCGCGACCCGTGCCCACACACGGCGCACGCCCTCCCACAGCGCGACGACGACATGGCCGCCGTCCAGCGGCAGCAGCGGGATGAGGTTGAACACGAACAGGGCGATGTTCAGCGCGGCCAGCAGGTTCATCAGCACCACGAGCCGGTTCAGCACCGGGGCATCCGTCGCGGCGACCTCGCCGGCCAGGCGCCCCACGCCGACCACGCTGAGCGGGCCGTTGGGGTCGCGTTCCGACCCGGTGACCAGCGACACTCCGACATCCCACAGCTTGGCGGGCAGGTTCAGCACCAGCGACGCGACCGCGCCGGTCTGCTGCATCGCCAGCTCCGCGCCCGTGCCGATGGGCTGCGGCACGTACGCGTACTGCGCGACCACACCGGCGTAGCCGACGGTGCGCGTAACCGGCTCGCCGTCCTCGCCCAGCACCGGCCGGCCCTGGGCATCGACCTCGGCGCGCTGCGCCGCGACCGGGGTGAGCTCGAGCGTCATCCGCTCTCCGTCGCGCTCGACGACGACCGCGAGTTCGCGCCCGGGCGAGCGCTGGATGATCTTCGACGCCTCGGCGAACGTCGAGACGCGCTCACCGCCGACGCTGATCATCCGGTCGCCGGGACGGAATCCGGCGTGGGCCGCCGGGGCGACCGGGTCCTGGTCGGAACAGCTCTGCTGGGCCGTTCCGGCGGGCAGCACGCACTCGGTCACCGAGCTGATCGTGGTGCTCGCCTGCTGCAGACCGATCCCGGACGCCATCACCGTGAAGATGCCGATCGCGAGCAGGAGGTTCATCGCCGGGCCGCCGAGCATGACGATCACCCGCTTCCACACCGGCAGACGGTAGAACACCCGGCGCTCGTCGCCGGCGACGATCGTGTCGTCGTTCGCGGAACGGGCATCCTGCACGAGCGAGGCGAACAGCCCGCGAGCCGGACCCGTCTTCGACGAGGGCGGATACATGCCGGACATGGAGATGAACCCACCCAGCGGGAGCGCCTTGAATCCGTACTCCGTCTCGCCGATGCGACGCGACCACAGCCGCGGACCGAATCCGATCATGTACTGCCCGACGCGCACGCCGAACAGCTTCGCGGGCGCGAGGTGGCCGACCTCGTGCAGCCCGATCGAGAGGCCGAGGCCGACGAGCATGAACACGATGCCGCCCAGATACAGCAGGATCTCCACCCGACCACGCTACTGGCCGCGCTGAGGAATCCCCTGGATCGGCCGCGGACCGGAAGAGGTTCGGCCTGCGTGAGATCATGGACTGGATATGACCACGACATCGCTGCCCCCCGTGCTCCGTCCGGCCCACCCGCCCCGCCACGCCCTGACGGAACTCGCCGACCGCTTCGCACGAGAGGTCAGAGGTGAACTCGACGGCATCGAGCTGAGCGGGATCACCCTCGCGACCGCCGACCTGCGTCCCGGCGAGGCCTTCGTCGCCATTCAGGGTGTGAACCGGCACGGCGCGGAGTTCGCCCGAACCGCCGCCGATCAGGGTGCGGTCGCGATCATCACCGACGACGCCGGCGCCGACGTCGCGTCCGGTGCCGGCCTGCCGATCATCGTCGTCGACGAACCGCGGGCCATCCTCGGTGCGCTCAGCGCCTGGGTCTACGGCACCGGCGCGGGCGACCCGCTGCCGCTGCTGTTCGGCACGACCGGAACCAACGGCAAGACCAGCGTCTCGCATCTGCTGCAGGGTCTGCTCGACCAGCTCGGCGTCGTCTCGGGCCTGTCATCGACGGCGGAGCGGCACATCGCAGGTGAGGTCATCGTCTCCCGGCTGACCACGCCGGAGGCGTCCGAGATGCACGCCCTGCTGGCGCTCATGCGCGAGCGCGACGTCGAGGCGGTGGCGGTCGAGGTCAGTGCGCAGGCACTCTCGCGGCACCGAGTCGACGGCATCATGTTCGACGTCGCCGGCTTCACCAACCTCTCGCACGACCACCTCGACGACTACGCCGACATGACGGAGTACTTCGAGGCCAAGCTGCCGCTGTTCACCCCCGAGCGTTCCCGCCGTGCCGTGGTGAGCGTGGACTCTGCATCCGGAGCCGTCGTCGTCGAGCGCGCCGGCGTGCCCGTCGTGACCGTCGGCACGCCGGCGATCGCGGCAGATCCCGACGCCGCGTCCCGCGCCGACTGGGTCGTCTTGATCGATGAGGAGCGCCCGAGCGGCACCGCGTTCACGATCACCGGACCGGGCGGCCGCACGCTGTCCACCCTGGTGCCGGTCATCGGGCCGCACATGGCCGCGAACGCGGGACTGGCGATCGTGATGCTGCTCGAGGGCGGGTACGGCTGGGATCGCATCACCGCCGCGCTGCAGCGCGACGGCCAGCTCATCGCCCACCTTCCCGGGCGCACGCAGTTCGTCTCCGGCGAGCGCGGCCCCGCCGTCTACGTCGACTTCGGTCACTCCCCGGACGCCTTCGAGAAGACGCTCGCAGCCGTGCGCCGTGTGACACCGGGCAGGGTGCTGATGCTGTTCGGCGCCGACGGCGACCGTGATGCCACCAAGCGCTTCGACATGGCGCGCACGGCCGTCGAGGGCAGCGACATCCTCGTCGTCACCGACCACCACCCGCGCTTCGAGGATCCCGCCGCGATCCGCGCGACGCTCGTCGAGGGTGCGCGCCGCGCCCGTCCCGACGCCGAGATCCACGAGGTCTCGCCGCCGGAGGACGCCATCGTCGCCGCGGTCGGCCTGGTCGGCGAGGGCGATGCGATCCTCTGGGCCGGTCCCGGGCATCAGGACTACCGCGACATCCGGGGGGTGCGCACGCCGTACTCCGCGCGCGAACTGGCTCGCCGCGCGCTCATCGCCGCGGGATGGCCAGCGCCCGACTCGCACTGGCCCGTCCCCTACGCCGACTGAGGCCGGCGCCGCTGCAGCCGACCGGCTCAGACTGCGGCGATGAGCGCGTCGGCGCGGGTGCGCGCCCAGCTCTCCGCGGCGGCCAGGGACTCGATCGTGAGCTGCTCGGGCGCGTCGTGCGCGTCCACGACCCGCTGGATGGTGTCGACGATGTCGAGGAAGCCGATCCGGCCGTCGTGGAAGGCGTGCACGGCTTGCTCGTTCGCGGCGTTGTACACGGCCGGGAACGTGCTGCCGGCACGACCGACCGCCTTGGCGAGCGCGACGGCCGGGAACGCCTCGTCGTCGAGCGGCTCGAAGGTCCACGAGGTGGCGGTGCGCCAGTCGAGGGGGCGACCCACCCCGCCGACCCGATGCGGCCAGTCCAGTCCGAGCGAGATCGGCAGGCGCATGTCGGGCGGCGAAGCCTGCGCGATCGTCGACCCGTCGACGAACTCCACCATCGAGTGCACGATCGACTGCGGGTGCACGACCACCTCGATGTCGTCGTAGGGCACATCGAACAGCAGGTGCGCCTCGATGACCTCGAGACCCTTGTTGACCAGCGTCGCAGAGTTGGTGGTCACCATGCGTCCCATGTCCCAGGTGGGATGCGCGAGGGCCTGGGCCGGTGTGACGGTCGTGAGCTCGGCGCGGCTGCGGCCGCGGAACGGGCCGCCGGATGCCGTCACGACCAGCCTCCGCACCTCCGCGCGCTCCCCCGCGCGCATCGCCTGGGCCAGCGCGGAGTGCTCGGAGTCGACGGGGACGATCTGACCGAAGCCGGCGGCGGCTCGCACCAGTTCACCGCCCACGATCAGGGACTCCTTGTTCGCCAGAGCCAGCGTGCGACCGGCGCGCAGCGCGGCCAGCGTCGGACCGAGCCCGATCGAGCCGGTGATCGCGTTGAGCACGACGTCGGCCTCGACCTCGTCGACCAGCTGCTCCGCCTGAGCTGCACCCAGCGCCGTGTGCTCGACGTGGAACTCCGCCGCCTGGGCTGCGAGGGTCTGCGCGTCGGTGCCCGCAGCCAGCCCCACCAGCTCGAAGCGGCGCGGGTTGGCGCGGATCACGTCCAGCGCCTGGGTGCCGATGGAGCCGGTGGAGCCGAGGACGATGACGCGACGCATGCGGCCAGCCTATTGGAGCCGCGCGCCGGTCACTGCGTGGCGGGTGCGTGCTGGGTGGCGAGGACGTCGATCACGAAGACCAGTGTCTTGCCGCCGAGCTCGTGCGCGTCCGGGTCCTCGCCGTACGCCAGTGCCGGCGGGATGACGACGAGCACCTGTGAGCCGACCTTCTGGCCTGCCAGCGCCTGCACGAAGCCGGGCACGTACGTGTTGCCGGGAGCGGCGTATGGCGCGCCCTTCGACCAGGACGAGTCGAAGCTGTCGCCGCTCTTCCACTCCACCCCGTAGTACTGCAGCAGGGTGGTGTCGCCGTCGGCGACGGCCGGACCGTCGCCCTGCTTGAGCACCGAGATCTTCAGTTCGTCGGGCGCGTCGCCGGTGGGCACGGTGACGTCAGGCTCGCCGTTCGCGGCGAGCTTCACGGTCGGCATCCCCTCGACCGGCTTCTGCTTCTCGCCCCACGCGGCGGTCGGCACGGTGTCGAGCACATCGACCACGTACACCTCCGAGGGGGCGCCGTTTTGAGCGGGGAAGGCGACCGCCAGGCGCGAGCCGATCGTCGCGCAGCCGATCACCTGGGCGAGGGTCTCATTGCCCAGCACGTTCTGCGGCAGCATCTCGGCGTCGGCGTAGCCGGCGTCGCCCAGACGCTCGCCGTTGGTGGAGTCGAACGCGCTGAGGGCGTAGCGCACGTAGTCGCCGTCGCCGATCCTGGCGCCGTCGCCCTCGGTGACGACCGTGCGCTGCAGTTTCTTCGCCTCCTGCTTCAGCTCGAACTTCGCCGTGGACGGCGTGCCGAACTCCCCCTCGACCTTGACGCTGTCGGACAGCTTCCCCGGCTTCGCGGTCTGCGCGCAGGCATCCGCGCTGCCCGTGGACTCAGGCGACGCGGCGGGGTCGGACCCGGCGGCGCAGCCGGTCAGCAGCAGTGCGGCGAGGGCCGCGGTGGACAGCAGGGAGAGGGGGCGCAGGCGCAAGATGTGACCTCGGATCGGGGGTGGGACGCCTCCATCCTGCGGCATCCGGCTTTGCTGTCGCTGAGTGCGGGCATTCCTGGGATGGCATGCGATGCTGGATAAGCTCTTCCGGTGAGTTCTGAGCAGCCGGTCGAGCCCGTCGAACCCGAGGCCGACCAGCCTGCGGCGTCGTCCCCGCGACACGCGGGATTCAAGTACGCGATGGGCCGCATGATCGCCGCCCCCCTCGCCCGGATCGTGTACCGGCCGCGCATCGAAGGGCGCGAGAACGTGCCGCTCACCGGTGCAGTCATCCTCGCCAGCAATCACCTCTCGTTCATCGACTCGATGGCCATCCCCATCGCCGCACCGCGTCCGGTGCACTTCCTGGCCAAGTCCAGCTACTTCGAGGGCACCGGGTTCAAGGGGGCGCTGTCGCGCGAGTTCTTCACCTCGGTCGGCGCGATCCCGGTGCGCCGCGGTGCGGGGAAGGCCGCACTGGACGCGCTCGACCAGCAGCGTCAGCTGCTGGACGAGGGGCTCGCCGTCGCGCTGTACCCCGAGGGCACGCGCTCGACCGACGGACGTCTGTACAAGGGACGCACGGGGGTGGCGTTCCTCGCGCTGCAGACCGGCGCCCCGGTCGTGCCGGTGGGCCTGATCGGCACGGACCGCGTCATGCCGGTGGGATCCCGGATGCCGTCGCTGCGCGAGCGCGTGACGGTGCGCTTCGGAGCACCCATCGACGTGACCAAGCACGGCACGGCCTCCAGCGGCCGTGCCCGCCGGCTGGCCACCGACGAGATCATGGCGGCCATCCACGCGCTCAGCGGTCAGGAGCTCGCCGGGGTGTACAACGAGCCGCCCGCGCAGACGCCGATCGAGAAGATCAGGCAGGCGCTGCCGCACGAGCGTCGCTGACACGCACCGTGCCGTCCGACGGCCTCGGCGTCACGGGGATCATCGTTCGGCATCGACGCGGTCAGGAAACCGGCGGCGTCGCGACGCGGATGGTGGCATCGTGGTGCACGGGGAAGCTCACCGAGTTGGCGATGAAGCACCACTCGTGGGCGGTGTGGTGCGCGCGGCGAGCCGCCTCGAGCATGCCGGCGTCGGCGACCGTCACCTGCGGTCGCAGCATCACCTCGGCGAACGCGCCACCGCCTCGGCCGTCCTCGCGCATGATCGCGGTCGCCTCGTCCCGGTAGGCCACCACCACGACGCCGGCGGTCACGCAGGCATGCAGGTAGGACAGCAGATGGCACTCCGACAGCGCGGCGAGGAGCAGGTCCTCCGGGTTCCAGCGCGTGCGGTCTCCGCGGAACGGCCGGTCGGCCGAGGCGAGCAGATCCTGCTTGCCCGCGACGCTGATCGTCACGTCGCGGCTGTAGTCGCGGTAGCCGCTCGTGCCACTGCCGCGGTCGCCGGTCCAGGTCGTGGTCAGCGCGTAGTGGTGTTCGCCGAGTGGGGGCATGCCCACAGTCTGCCAGCGCGCGCCGCCCCGGCGGCCGTGCGCGCCGGCCTGCTGCGATGACTAGGCTTGTCTGGTGCTCGAGACTCTGACCATCGGTGACGCTGTCGAACTCGCGATCGTGGAGCGCAACGGCTTCGTGGAGTCGCGCCACGCCGGTGCGGCCGTCGTGCTCAGTGCGGATGGGGAGGTCGTCGGCCGATACGGCGACGTAGACGCACTGATCCTGCCGCGCTCGAGCCTGAAGCCGCTGCAGGCCATCGCCTGCGTGACCGCGGGCGCGTCGCTGGAGGGTGAGCAGCTCGCCCTCGGCACGGCGAGCCACAGCGGCACCGACCGGCACGTCGAGGTGGTGCGCGAGATGCTCGCCGCGGGTGGGCTCAACGAGGACGACCTCGGTTGCCCTCCGGCGTGGCCGTCCGATGCCGCCACGCGCCAGGACATGATTCGCGATCACGCCGACATGGCGCGCGTGCGGATGAACTGCTCCGGCAAGCACGCCCTGATGCTGCGCTCCTGCGTCGCCACCGGCTGGCCCACCGAGGGCTATCTCGACCCGGCCCATCCGCTCCAGCTGCACATTCGAGAGGTGGTCGAGCGTCTGGCCGGCGAGAAGATCGCGCACACCTCGATCGACGGCTGCGGCGCGCCCGTGCACGCGATCACCCTGCTCGGTCTCGCGCGTGCGGTGCACCGGATCGGCACGGCCTCCGAGCGCTCGCCCTTCGCACTGCACCGTGTCGCCGGCGCACTCGTGCGCGCCGTGCGGGAGAACCCGTGGACGATCGCGGGCCCCGGCGAGCCCGACACGCTCGCGATCGAGCGGCTCGGGGTCTTCGCCAAGGGCGGCGCGGAGGGCGTCATGATCATGGTGGCGCCCGACGGCACCACCGTCGCTCTCAAGACGCTCGACGGCAGCCTGCGCGCGGCGACCCTGGTGGCCGCGACTCTGCTGGCACACGCCGGCGCCCTCCGGGACGCGGATGTCGATGCACTCGCACAGGAGCTGCCGCTGGACGTGCTCGGCGGCGGACAGCCCGTGGGCCGCATCCGCCCCGGTGCGGGCATCTGACCCGACGTGGTTCCGCCTCTCCGCTCCGCCGGCCGCCTCACTCCAGCACCACGCGGCGCGGCCGCCGGCCTGCCTCCACCGCCCACGCCCTGTTCTCGTGCAGGCGCGCGTACGGCGGCACCTCCCGCACACCGGCGAGCTGACGCAGTTCGGGGGCGCATTCCGCAGCCACGAGCAGCTCGCCTCCCGATCGCACCTGCTGCAGTCGCGCCCAGTCCGCCCGCCATCGATCCGGCTCATCGACGATGATCCGGCGGACGGCGTCATCGGAGTCGGCAGCGGAGGAGTGCAGATCTCCGATCGCCCGCGCGCGAGCGGTCAGGTCGGCGACGGACAGCACGACGCACTCGGGATGCGCTGCGGCGAGCCGCAGCCGCGTGGTCTCGACGGCGTCGGTGACCAGCCCCGACCACGCGCGGGAAGGGTGCCACTGCGGCGGGCCCCACTCCGGGGTCCTCATCGGCGCGGTATCCGTCCAGCACAGCTGCGTCTCCCGGCCATCCAGCCACGCCCGCCCCGGTGGGCGAGAGCGGTCGAACTCCGCCGCCTCCCCGCCGGCGGCGATGTGCTCCACCCTGCTGCTCATCCCCAGCAGCGCGCGGCGGGGCAGCGCGTCCAGGAGGCGACCGATCGGGCCGGACGCCCGAGAGGCGGTGAGCACTGTCCCCGCGGGCGAGCGCGCGATCACCTCCCACCGGGCGAGGAACACCTGGGCGTGCTCAGGCGGGTACTGAGCGAGCAGCACGTCGACGTCGTCGCACAGCACGATCCCGTGCCGTCCGCCGGCCAGCTCGGCGACGGCATCCCACGCGATCTCGCCGTCCGGCGGGACGACGACCGGGTCGGCGAGCTGCGCGGCGAGCGCACGCACCACCATGCTCTTGCCCGTTCCCGGCCCGCCGATCACCGCCAGCCCGTCCCCGGGACCGAAGCGCACCCAGGGCTGCTGCTGACGCGCGGGCTCATCCGCGCGCCCGAGCGCCGCGTGACCCGTGGCCAGGCCGGCATCGTCGGCCGCGGGCACGGGCAGCACCGCCGGCAGCGCCGGCAGCCACGGGCTGGCCGGAACGGGTCTGCCTGCCCACCGCTGCGCGATGGCGTCAAGGTCGGATGCCGCAGCGAGCGCCACCCGTGCCGCGTGCGCGGCGGCATCCTCCGGCCGTCGCAGGAACACCAGCCCGCGCGAGTCCGCCCCGCCCGGCACCGCGGCCGCAGCATCCGATCCCACCACGAAGCGGCTGTCCGCCGCCTCGGCCACGCGCAGGCTCAGCCGCAGCGGGCAGTTGGCGGCCAGGGCGTCGCGGATCACGCCGCTCGCCCGCTGCGTGCCCAGCACGAGATGCATGCCGAGTGCGCGCCCGCGGGCGGCGACGTCGGTGAAGATCTGGGCGAGATCGGGATGCTCCTGCACGAGAGCCGCGAACTCGTCGACGACGATGACCAGGCGCGCGAGCTCCGTGCAGTCGCTGACATCGCGCGCTCCCGCCCTGGCGAGCACAGCCTCGCGTCGGCGCAGCTCGGCGGTGAGACTGCTCACCCCGCGCCGGGCCCCCTGCGCATCGAGATCGGTGACCACGGCGGTCACGTGCGGCAGCGCGCGCAGCGGCTCGAACGCCGTGCCGCCCTTGAAGTCGATGAGCACGAACGACACCTCGTCGGGCCCGTACCCGCCGGCGATCGCGGCGACCCAGCTCGTCAGCAGCTCGCTCTTGCCGGTTCCGGTCATGCCTGTCACGATCGCATGCGGACCGTGCTCGACGAGGTCGACGAGCACGTCACCGTGCCGGCCGCGCAGGAAATGCGCAGCCAGGCCATCGGCACTGCGCATTGCGGGGATCAGCTCGCCGAGCATGACGAGATCCGGCAGTGCCGTGTCGGCATTCGCACGTCGGGCGAGGTCGGCCGCGACCAGCGCCACCTGCCGGCGGGACACCCCTTCCACCGACAGCTCCCGGATGCCGTCCGCGGTACGCAGCTGCGCGGATGCGGGCACCGTGCAGTCCAGTACCGTCGTCACGCCCTTCGGCGGCTCCTGCCCAGGCATCCGGATGCACAGCACGGCATCGACGCGCTCCCCGTCCGCTGCCGCCGCGTCGCCGCCCAGTCGCAGCGCGAATCCGCTGTGACGGCGCGCGGTGTGCGGAAGCTCAGCGAGTCCCCAGCGGATCACGCCCTCGCCGCACAGTGAGAGATCGGCCGGGCCGAAGCGCAGACACACCTGCATCGCCAGCGCGCGCACCACGGCGGCGGCGACGGCCTCGGGCGCCCGCACGCACACTCCCCCGCCGATCGGCACGCGCACCGGCCCGTCCGCGAGCACCTGCGCGCGCTCGCGGAACCCACGCGTGCGCTGGTCGTCCCCGCCCGTGACGCGCACCGTGCTCGCGACCGACCCCCGCCCGACGACGATCGGGGTGCTGCGATCGATGGTCTCGTGACCGCGCAGCGGCGGCTCGGCAAGACATCGTGCGGCATCCGGGCTGCGATGCCAGAGCCTGTCGAGCTCGCGGGCGTGCACGCTCGACAGCTCCGCCTCGGCGCGCTGCCACGCGGCATCCGTCTCCTGTGCGCCACGATCGCGCAGGCGGCGCCGGGAGCGGATGCCGTCGAAGAACGACGCGAGCAGCATCAGGGGCCCGAGCGCGGCGAAGCAGAGCGCGAGCATCGATCCGGTGATGACCCACAGGACGACACCGGCGATGACCGGGACGGTCGCGGCGAGCAGCGGCAGCGGCGGACGCGTGGATTCGGCGGGTGCCGCGGGCAGGACGATCGTGGTGGCAGCCATGCCGCCATCTCATCGCACGCGGCGCTCGGAAACGGCCTGTCCACAGGCCGCAGCGCCTATTCCGCGGTATCCGCTGCTGTGGAGGACGACTGCTCCTCGGCTGCCGCGACGGGCGCGACGTCGTGCGCCCCGGCCTGCAGATACCGGACGTCGAGGACGATCAGCGTGACGTTATCGCGTCCGCCGTTCTCCAGAGCGGCGTCGACCATGGCGCTCACGGCGTCCGCCGGATCATCGTTCTCGCGCAGGAAGTGCAGGATGCCGTAGTCGGTGAGCTCCTTCGTGAGCCCGTCGGAGCAGATCACGAAGCGGTCGCCGTCGCACAGGTCGACGGAGACGTAGTCGGGTGACACGAGCTCGTTGGCGCCCACGGCGCGCGTGATGACGTTGCTGTACGGGTGCGCGTCGGCCTCTTCGGGGCTGATCTTGCCGGACGCGATCAGCTCCTGCACCACCGAGTGGTCGGTGGTGACCTGCATCAGTCGGCCCTCGCGCTCCAGGTACACGCGCGAGTCGCCGATGTTGAGCGAGATCCAGCGCCAGCCGTCTTCGTAGCGGTCGAGGTAGATGCCGGTGAGTGTGGTGCCGGTGCCCTCGTCGGTGGTGTCGGGATGCTGGTGGATGTCATCGACGGCCAGCTGCAGCGCCGACAGGATGGCGGCGTCGTCGATCGCGCCGGAGTCGACCATGTCGGCGAGGCGATCGACGGTCGCCTGGCTGGCGATCTCGCCGCCGGCGTGGCCGCCCATGCCGTCGGCGACGATGAACAGCGGGTACTTGGCGAGGAACGAGTCCTGGTTGTTCTCGCGGCGACGGCCGCGGTCGGTGAAACCCGCCCAGGACAGCTCCAGCTCTTCGCTGACGCGATGGGTCTGCGTCGTCGTCTCAGGCACGTGGGCTCTCCGTCGGGCGGGTCAGCGGCGCAGGGGCCGCGGCGGTCATGATCATCGTAGTGGCGCTGAGGCCTACATGCGGTCGGCGGGGTCCTCGGGCAGCGGGAAGAGCGCGTCGATCGCGGCGAGATCGGCCGCGGTCGGCGTCCACGCGTCCGCCGCGCCGGCGTTCGCCTCGACCTGCTCGGGACTCGTGGCCCCGGCGATCACGCTCGACACGCCAGGCTGCGCCAGCAGCCAGCCGAACGTGGCGTCCAGCATGGTGATGCCGCGCTGGTCGCAGAACGCCTGATACTGCTCCAGAGCGTCCCAGGGCGCGTCGGACCAGATGTGCTGACGGGTCTGCATGATCCGGCTCCCCGACGGCCCGCCCTCGCGGGTGAACTTGCCGGTGAGCAGACCGTTCTTCAGCGGGAAGTAGGGGAAGAAGCCGAGCTGGAAGCGGTTCACCGCCGGCAGGACGTCGCGCTCGGCGGCCCGCGCGAGCAGCGAGTAGTGGTTCTGGGCCGAGATGAACCGCCCGGTCGAGCGCTCGCGGGCGGTGAACTCCGCCTCGGCGATCTGCCAGCCGCTGAGGTTGGAGTGACCGTAGTAGCGGATGCGCCCCTCGGCGACCAGCTCGTCGAGGGCGTCGATCGTCTCTGCGATGGGCGTGTGCGGATCCGGCAGGTGCAGCTGGTAGAGGTCGATCCAGTCCGTGCGCAGTCGGCGCAGGGACTGCTCGACGGCGTGCCGGATGTAGCGGCGCGATCCGCGGCCCCCGGGGAAGTCGTAGCCCATGTCCCGCTCGTGCCCGAACTTCGTGGCCAGGACGACACGATCACGCCGGCCCTGCAGCACCTCGCCCATCAGCTCTTCGCTGCGGCCGGCATCCGCGCCGTACATGTCGGCGGTGTCGAAGAAGAACACGCCGTTGGCCAATGCCGCGTCGATGACGGCGCGGGTGCCCTCCAGCGTCTCGGTGACCGTGCCGCTGCGACCGAAGTTGTTGCAGCCGAGACCGGCTGCGGAGACGACGAGTCCGGACGCGCCGACGCGACGCTGCGAGGTTGCCATGCATCCACCGTATCGAATGACGGACGGCGAAGAGGCCGCCGCGGATGCGGCGGCCTCTCCGGCGATGATCCTGCGTGCTCAGCGCTGGTTCTGATCGGGGTCGGACGGCGGCGCCGGGGGCGCAGGGGGCGCGCCCGGCGGGCCGGCCGGCGGGGCCGGCGGCACTGGCGGCGTCGCCGGGGGCGGCACGGGCGAGCCGGGCGCGGGCGGCACCGGGGTGCCGGGGCCGCCGGGGCTCTGCGGAGCGCCGAACCCGGGCTGAGCGGGCGGCGCGAAGCCGGGCTGCGTGTAGTCGGGGCGGATGTGGTCGCCCTGGGGCTGTCCGGCCTGGGGCTGTCCGGGCTGCGGGTACTCGGCCGGCGGGTAGCCGGCGCTCGGGTAGCCGGGCGCCGCGGGAGGCTGGTAGCCGTGCGGAGCGCCGTGGCCGGCGTTCGCGGCGCCGGCGCTGCTCTGGGTGGGCACGCCGTCCCAGACGGTGCGGTCGGCGAGGAAGCCGTTCTGCGCCCACGGCGCCGGCGGGATGCGGTCGTTCCAGCGCGACTTGTCGAACGCGAGGATGCCCATCCAAACGATGTTCAGCAGCACGAAGAGCACCACCCAGGCGCCCTCCTTCTGCAGCTTCAGACCCACCCGCCAGCCCGCCATGGCGAAGAACACCGTGAACGCCAGACCGATGATGCTGCCGATGCCGGTCGGGGCGAGCAGGATGGTCGCGCCGAGCGTGTACAGCACGAGCCACGGGCTCATGTCACCGAGCTTGAAGAAGACCATCTCGCGATAGACCGGCACCCAGGCCCGCCACTTGCCGTCCACCCCGGCCTTCTCGAAGATCTTCATCATGAAGATCGACGAGAGCACGTAGCCGAGCACGGCGACGATCAGCAACACGAACCCGAACAGCGCGAGCATCGCGCTCAGCGCCGCGTATCCGCCGTAGTCGTCATAACCCATGGATGATCCACTTCCCTCGGTGAGAGGGAGCGCTGCCGCTCCCCCGCGCGGTGGTCGCGCACCGGTCATGCTAGCGAAGCGCCCGGGACCGCGGCAACGAGCGACGTCGTCGATCAGCCCTCGACGACCAGCTCCAGCACGCCCGCGTCGCTCGTCTCGCGCAGCGCGACTCCTGCCTCCGCCGCCCAGTGCAGCAGCGCCCCCGCCGAACGCACGGTCGGCCGCGCCTGCGCGAGCGCGCGCACGAGGACGCCCTTGGCCTTCTTGTTGAAGTGGTTCAGCGCGCGCCGGGAGGGCGTGACGACCCGCACGTACGCAGAGGGCGTCGAATCCGGGATCGGTCCGAGCGCGACGTATGACTCGCTGCGCAGGTCGAGCACGAAGCCCCCCTCGCCCAGGGCTGCGGAGGTCACCGAGGCCCAATGCCGGCGCAGCGGTGGGATGCCGGGCAGCGCAGTGCCCGCAGCGAGGCGGTACCGCGGGATCTCGTCGAGCGCGCCGATCGGGCCGAGCGGTGCGGAATTGATCAGCACGTGCCGGCCGAGCCACTGCCGCGCGCGGCCGTCGAGGCTCGCCGCGTCGAGGGCATCGAAGAGCACGCCGGTGTAGCGATCCACCGCCGCCATGGTGGGGGCGTCGCGCAGCATGCGATTGTGCTCGACATCCCCCGCCTGCCGATCGCTGAGCTTGAGCACCTTGCGGGCCGCGACAGGATCGGCCGAGAGCGCGACGAGGGCGTCCAGCACCTCCGTGCGCGCAACCGCGAGCGAGGGCAGGGCGAGGCGGTCCAGGCGCAGCGGCGCGCCGGTGCCCCCGGGGCGCTTCGTTTCGGACGGCGGCAGCAGGATTCTCATGGTCTCCCCATGCAAGCGGCGTCCGCTCCGGATCGTGCGGGGCACGATCCGGAGCGGACGCCGGGGTCGGTTGCTGTCAGGCGATCAGTGCGGCGTTGCCCGCGACGATCGTCAGAGCGTCACCCTCCATGGAGAGGAAGCCGTCCTGCGCGTTCGCGAGCACCTTGCTGCCGTCGGTCTGGGTGATGCGGACCTCGCCCTGGGCCAGGATGGCCAGCACCGGCTCGTGACCCGACATGAAGCCGATCTCGCCCTCGACGGTCTTGGCGACGACGAGCGAGGCCTCTCCCGTCCAGACCTCCGCATCGGCGGAGACGAGGCTGACGTGCAGCGCCATGGTCAGGCGTTCTCCTTCTGGATCTTCGCCCAAGCCTCTTCCACGTCGGAGATGCCGCCGACGTTGAAGAACGCCTGCTCCGCCACGTGGTCGAAGTCGCCGCGGCAGATCGCGTCGAACGACTCGATGGTCTCCTTCAGCGGGACGGTCGAGCCCTCGACACCGGTGAACTTCTTCGCCATGTAGGTGTTCTGCGAGAGGAACTGCTGGATGCGGCGTGCGCGGGACACGACGATCTTGTCCTCTTCGGAGAGCTCGTCGACACCGAGGATCGCGATGATCTCCTGCAGCTCCTTGTTCTTCTGCAGGATCTGCTTCACCGTGGTCGCCACGCGGTAGTGGTCGTCACCCAGGTAGCGCGGGTCCATGATTCGCGAGGTCGACGTGAGCGGGTCGATCGCCGGGTACAGACCCTTCGAGGCGATCTCACGCGAGAGCTCGGTGGTGGCGTCGAGGTGCGCGAACGTCGTGGCCGGCGCCGGGTCGGTGTAGTCGTCGGCGGGCACGTAGATCGCCTGCAGCGAGGTGATCGAGTGGCCGCGCGTGGAGGTGATGCGCTCCTGCAGCAGACCCATCTCGTCGGCAAGGTTTGGCTGGTAGCCCACCGCGGAGGGCATGCGGCCCAGCAGGGTGGAGACCTCGGAGCCGGCCTGCGTGAAGCGGAAGATGTTGTCGATGAAGAGCAGCACGTCCTGCTTCTGCACGTCGCGGAAGTACTCCGCCATGGTCAGCGCCGACAGGGCGACGCGCAGACGCGTCCCCGGCGGCTCGTCCATCTGGCCGAAGACGAGGGCGGTCTTGTCGAAGACGCCCGCCTCCTCCATCTCGTGGATGAGGTCGTTGCCCTCACGGGTACGCTCGCCGACACCGGCGAACACCGACACACCGCCGTGGTCCTGCGCGACGCGCTGGATCATCTCCTGGATGAGGACGGTCTTGCCGACACCCGCACCACCGAACAGACCGATCTTCCCACCCAGCACGTAGGGGGTCAGCAGGTCGATCGACTTGATGCCGGTCTCGAACATGGTGGTCTTCGACTCGAGCTGGTCGAAGTTCGGCGCCTTGCGGTGGATCGGCCAGCGCTCGGTGACCTCGATCTGCTCGCCGGGCTCGAGGTTGAGAACCTCGCCGATCACGTTGAAGACCTTGCCCTTGGTGACGTCGCCGACGGGCACCGAGATGGCCTCGCCGGTGTCGCGCACCTCCTGACCGCGGACGATGCCGTCGGTCGGCTTCAGGGCGATGGCGCGGACGAGGTCGTCGCCGAGGTGCTGGGCGACCTCGAGCGTGATCTCGGTGGAGTCCTCGCCGATCGTGATCGTCGTCTTCAGGGCGTTGTAGATCTCGGGAATCGAATCGTGCGGGAACTCGATGTCGACAACCGGACCGTTGACGCGTGCGACGCGTCCGACGACCGCGGTCGCCGGCTGGTCAGCCGTGGCGGTGGTGGTCATTTCTCGTCTCTTTTCGTGGATGTCTGTCAGCTTGACGCCAGGGCGTCGGCGCCGCCGACGATCTCTGCGATCTGCTGGGTGATCTCGGCCTGGCGCGCGTTGTTGCGCAGGCGGGTGTAGTCGGTGATCAGCTTGTCGGCGTTGTCGCTGGCCGACTTCATCGCCTTCTGCGTCGCGGCCTGCTTGGCCGCCGACGACTGCAGAAGGGCGTTGAAGACGCGGCTCTGGATGTACACCGGCAGGATCGCGTCCAGAACGGTCTCGGCGTCAGGCTCGAACTCGTAGAGCGGGTAGACGGCCGCGGTCGCGGTGTCCTCGGCGTCTTCGATCTCAAGCGGAAGCAGACGCAGAGCGGTGGGCTCCTGCGTCATCATGCTGACGAAGCGGTTGTACACCAGCACGATCTCGTCGACGCCCTCGGACTCGCCGCCGCGCAGGAACGCCTGCTGCAGCGTGTGCGCGATCTCCTCGGCGGTGTGG
The DNA here is from genome assembly GCF_037145155.1 of Microbacterium sp. USHLN186. Taxonomy (NCBI): domain Bacteria; kingdom Bacillati; phylum Actinomycetota; class Actinomycetes; order Micrococcales; family Microbacteriaceae; genus Microbacterium; species Microbacterium sp. USHLN186. Next base: position 203,903 of record NZ_JBBCYA010000002.1, on the reverse strand, counting down.
AACGACGGCGTGTCGGTGTCGCCGATCCACTCGGCCGCGGAGTCGATCCGGCGGAACTGGAAGTATCCGACGGCCTTGCGCCCGACCAGGTAGTACACCGGCTCGCGCCCGAGCTCGCGCAGTCGCTCGCCCTGCTCGAGACCCTCGCGGATCACCTGGGAGTTGAACGCGCCGGCCAGACCGCGATCGCTCGAGAAGATCACGACGGCGGTGCGCCGGATCGTCTCGGACTCGCGGGTGAGCGGGTGATCGACACTGGAGTGCGTCGCAACGGCGGACACGGCCCTCGTCACGGCCTGCGCGAAGGGGGTGGACGCCTTGACGCGTGCCATCGCCTTCTGGATGCGCGAAGCCGCGATGAGTTCCATCGCCTTCGTGATCTTCTTGGTCGTCTGAGCAGAGGAGATCTTCTGCTTGTAGACCCGGAGTTGAGCGCCCATGAATCAGTACCTCACGCGATTACGCGCGACGACCCTTGACGATCTTCTCCTGGCTGACGTCGACGGCGTCGTCCGCCGAGACCTGCTCGTTGCCCGGGCTGCTGATCGACTGGCCCTTGCCGCCCTGGAACTCCAGGATGAAGGCGTCGGTCTGCTTGTCGAGCTCGGCGACGGTGGCGTCATCGAGGACGTTCGTCTCGCGCAGCGTGTCGAGGATCGAGGTGTTGCGACGCAGGTAGTCGAGCAGGTCGCGCTCGAATCGCAGCACGTCCTCGACCTCGATGCTGTCGAGCTTGCCGTTGGTTCCGGCCCAGATCGAGACGACCTGCTCCTCCACCGGGTACGGCGAGTACTGCGGCTGCTTGAGCAGCTCGGTCAGACGCGCACCGCGGGCGAGCTGACGACGCGAAGCGGCGTCGAGGTCGGAGGCGAACATCGCGAACGCCTCGAGCGAGCGGTACTGCGCCAGCTCGAGCTTCAGCGTTCCGGAGACCTTCTTGATCGACTTGACCTGCGCGTCACCACCCACGCGCGACACCGAGATGCCCACGTCGACCGCGGGGCGCTGGTTGGCGTTGAACAGGTCGGACTGCAGGAAGATCTGGCCGTCGGTGATCGAGATCACGTTGGTGGGGATGTACGCCGAGACGTCGTTCGCCTTCGTCTCGATGATCGGCAGTCCGGTCATCGAACCGGCGCCGAGCTCGTCGGACAGCTTCGCGCAGCGCTCGAGCAGACGCGAGTGCAGGTAGAAGACGTCGCCCGGGTAGGCCTCGCGCCCCGGCGGACGGCGCAGCAGCAGCGAGACCGCGCGATACGCCTCGGCCTGCTTCGACAGGTCGTCGAAGACGATCAGCACGTGCTTGCCGCCGTACATCCAGTGCTGGCCGATGGCCGAGCCGGTGTACGGGGCGAGGTACTTGAAGCCGGCGGGGTCGGATGCCGGAGCAGCGACGATCGTGGTGTACTCCAGAGCACCGGCCTCTTCCAGCGCGCCCTTCACCGAGGCGATGGTCGAGCCCTTCTGACCGATCGCGACGTAGATGCAGCGCACCTGCTTGGTGACGTCGCCGGACTCCCAGTTGGAGCGCTGGTTGATGATCGTGTCGATCGCCAGGGCCGTCTTGCCGGTCTGGCGGTCGCCGATGATGAGCTGACGCTGACCGCGACCGACGGGGATCATCGCGTCGATGGCCTTCACACCGGTCTGCATGGGCTCGTGCACGCTCTTGCGCTGCATGACGCCGGGCGCCTGCAGCTCGAGCTCGCGCACGCCCTCCGTGGCGATGGCGCCGAGGCCGTCGATCGGGTTGCCGAGCGGGTCGACGACGCGTCCGAGGTAGCCGTCGCCGACCGGGACTGAGAGGACCTCTCCGGTGCGGGTGACCTCCTGGCCGGCCTCGATGCCCGTGAAGTCGCCGAGGACGACCACGCCGATCTCGTGCTCGTCGAGGTTCAGGGCCAGGCCCTTGGTGCCGTCGCCGAAGGTGACGAGCTCGTTGGCCATGACGCCCGGCAGTCCCTCGACGTGGGCGATGCCGTCGGCGGCGTCGATGACGGTGCCGACCTCGGTCGCCGCTGCGCCGGTGGGCTCGTAGGCGTCGGCGAAGTTCTTCAGCGCGTCACGGATGACGTCGGGGCTGATCGATAGTTCTGCCATTGTCTTCCCTTTGTGTCTGGGTGTGCGCGGTTCCCCGCGTCAAGTTGTTCAGCTCGCGAGCTTCTGGCGAAGATCAGCGAGTCGGGCGGAGATGCTGCCGTCGATGACGTCATCGGCGATCTGCACGCGCAGGCCCCCGACGACGGTCGCGTCGATCACCTGGTTGATGGAGATCTCGCCGCCGTAGCGACGTGCGAGCACGTCGCGCAGGCGGGTCTGCTGCTGTGCGGTGAGCGCAGCGGCGGTGTAGACGGTCGCGACCGTGCGGCCGGACTGCGCCGCGACGATGTCGATCGCACGACCGAGCACCTGGCGCACGCGACGCTCACGCGGGTTGCGCACCAGTGACGAGGCGATCAGCACGGCGGCCGGGGAGGCGGCGCCGTCGAGCACCTTCTCGACGAGGGCGCCCTTCGCACTCGCATCGCCCAGGCGGCTGCCCAGAGCGAGCTCCAGCTCGGGATTCGCCGCGACCACCCGCGAGAAGCCGAAGAGCTCGCCCGCGACGTCGTCACCGGACGCGGCCTTGGCCGCGGTGCGGATGGCAAGCTCCTCGATGCCGTCGATGAGATCGGATGCCGACGACCAGCGCTGTGCGGACACGGTCGTCAGCAGCGTGCGCACCGGCGTCGAGACACCGGCGAACACCGCCGAGACCAGCGCAGCGCGCGCCGCGGCGGGAGCCGCGGGATCAGCGAGCGCGCCGCTCAGCTGGGCGGACTCCCCGATCGCGCGCGAGGCTGCGAACAGCTCCGCCGCGCTGCCGAGGTCCAGACCCGACGCCGCGGCAAGCGCGTCCGTGGATGCCGCGAGTGCCTGAGTGGTCGCGCTGCCCATTACGTGACCTTCTCGAGGTCGGCGAGGAAGCGGTCCACGACGGCCGTCGCACGGACGTCGTCGTCGAGGCTCTCCCCCACGACGTTGCCGGCGAGGTCGATCGCGAGCGTGCCCACCTCGTTGCGCAGCGACACGAACGCCGCCTGGCGCTCGGCCTCGATCTGCGTGTGCGCGGCCGAGGTGATGCGGTTCGCCTCGGCGACTGCGGTCTCCTTGGCCTCGGCGACGATCTTCTTGCCGTCCTCACGGGCGGCCTCGCGGATCTCACCGGCCTCGGTGCGGGCCTCGGCGAGCTGGCGGGTGTACTCCTCCAGCGCCTCCTCGGCCTGCTTCTGAGCCTCATCGGCCTTGGCGATGTTGCCTTCGATGGCAGCCGAGCGCTCGTCGAGCATCGCGGTCAGACGCGGAAGGGCGACCTTCCAGACCACGATGAGAATGATGACGAACCACAAGGCCGACCAGACGATGTCGTACCACGCGGGGATGAGGGGGTTTTTGGCCTCCTCCGCCGCGGCGAGGTTCGTGACAAGAGCGTTCAGCATCCTGTCTCCTTCAGAAGTCGCTGCGGTTTACGGGAAGGGGATGAATCCGACGGCGATGCCGACGAACGCAAGCGCCTCGGTGAAGGCGATACCGATCCACATGAGGACCTGCAGGCGGCCTGCGAGCTCGGGCTGACGGGCGACACCCTCGATCGTCTTGCCGACGACGATGCCCACACCGATGGCCGGACCGATGGCGGCGAGGCCGTAGCCGACCGCCGCGAGGTGACCGTTGATGTCAGCGAGAACCGTAGTTGCGTCCACGGGTTGTTTCCTTTCGGTTTTGGTCGGCCGGTGAGCCGACCCGATCAGTGCTCTTCTGCGACCGCGAGCTGGATGTAGATCGCGGTGAGGACGGTGAAGACGTAGGACTGCAGGACGACGACGAGGATCTCGAAGATCGTGAACGCGCCGCCGAAGGCGAGCGTCCCGACGCCGAGCGCGGCCCAGCCGCCACCTGCGGTGAACATGAAGAATGCGGTGGCCGAGAAGCAGAGCACGAGGATCATGTGCCCGACGACCAGGTTCATCATCAGTCGCAGCGTCAGCGTGACGGGGCGGATGATGAACGTCGAGATGAACTCGAGCGGCGTGACGATGATGTACACCGGCCACGGCACACCCGAGGGGAAGAGGGAGTTCTTCCAGAACCCGACCGGGCTCTTCTTCATGCCGGCGTAGATGAAGGTGACGTAGCTGATCACGGCCAGCGTGAGCGGGACGGCGATGATCGCGGTTCCCGGCATGTTCAGGAAAGGGATGATCCCGGTGATGTTCATGAACAGGATCATGAAGAAGATCGTCACGAGCAGCGGCGCGAAGCGCTCGCCGTCCTTGCGGCCGAGCAGATCGTGCGCGATGCCGTTGCGCACGAAGCCGACACCCATCTCGACCAGGCTCTGGAAGCGCCCCGGCACGATCCGCATGCGACGGGTGCCGAGCCACATGATCAGCACGACGGCGATGACCGAGAGCAGCTGGATGAGGTGGATGCGGTGCATCGGGATCACACCGAACACGTTGAACAGGATGTCCGGGAAGAACTCGTCCATCGAAGGACCGTGGAATTCACCGTCACCGGCGATCGGACGAAGGGTCAGGGTCGCAACGGGATTCAAAAGCGCGGGCTCCAGCTTCGGGTCACCGGTCTGAACCGGGGCGACGAGGGACGTGTGCATCACAGCGCAAGCGCTCGCGAGACGAGCGGCGGGCACGGGTCAACACTACCAGATTCATCGCCGGGCCTCGGGCGTATCCGCTCGCCCGTCGCCGTTCGTGTCGCCGTCGTCCTCGGGGTTCACGGTGGGCAGATCGATGTCGCTGACGTTGGGCAGACGCATCCGGGTGAGCACGATCACGTCCACCACGAGCGAGACCGCGACCCCCGCGACGATGGACAGGAAGAACACCAGCGGCGAGATCCACGGCTGACCGCTGAGCACGATCATCAGCACGAGGAAGACGCCGAGCTTGAGCAGCCAGCCGCCGAGCACGATCGCGAAGAACAGCTGCACGTAGAGCGGGTCTCCGAACCAGCGGTTGGCGAACAGGATGCTCGCGACGGTGATCCCGAGGAACAGGAAGGCCAGCAGCACGCCCAGCAGCCCGCTCCACAGCCCGCTGGCACCGTCGGCGGCGTAACCCGCACCGGCGGCGATGAGCGCGAGCACCACCGCGCAGACCGCGGACCAGGTGAGGGTGCGGCGCAGGATCGGCGTGCTGGAGACGGGGCTCGGTTTCATCGGGGCTCCATATCGGACGACTCCGCACCGGATGCGGCAGCGGAGTCCGGCCGGTCGGCCGGGGCGGGTGGGACGGCATCGAGGGCGGCGTCGAGGGCGGCACGGTCGGCGCGGCGGGCGGCGCGCGCCTTACGGCCGGGGGGCAGCAGGGTCACGGTGAGGCAGGCCGCGATGCCCACCACGCCGAAGCCCACGGCCGCGAGGTAGCCGCCGGGCCACTCCTGGCGGCCGGCGATGTACATCAGCAGCACGGTGAGCGAGATCACCGCACTCCACGCGTAGAAGATCAGCACCGCGTCGCGATGCTGATGGCCGAGGTCCAGCATCCGGTGGTGCAGGTGCTTGCGGTCGGGCGAGAACGGCGACTTGCCGGCGCGCATGCGCCGGAACACCGCGAGACCGAAGTCGAGCAGCGGCAGCATCACGATCACCAGCGGCAGCACGATGGGGATGAAGGCGCCCAGCAGCTGGGAGCGGCCGAAGCGCTCCGGGTCGAAGGCGTTCACATCGCCCTGAGTGGTGAGCGCGATGGTCGAGGTCGCCATCAGCAGGCCCAGCACGAGCGCGCCGGAGTCGCCCATGAACAGCTTCGCCGGGCTCCAGTTCAGCGGCAGGAAGCCCAGGCACGCGCCGATCAGCACGGCCGCGATGAAGGTCGCCAGGTTGAAGTAGCTGGTCGCGCCGGAGTCGCGCGTGAGGATGTACGCGTACACGAAGAACACGCCGTTGGCGATCAGGCAGACACCGGCGACCAGACCGTCCAACCCGTCGACGAAGTTCACCGCGTTCATGACCACGACGATCGCGAACATGGTGATCGAGATGCTCACCCAGCTGGAGACGAGGATCATGTCGCCGACGGGCAGGGAGAGGATCTGCAGGCCGCCGCCCACCGAGATGATGCCGGCGGCGAGGAACTGCGCGGCGAGCTTGATCATCCAGTCCAGGTCGATCAGGTCGTCCACGACGCCGACGATCGCGATGAGCAGCCCCGCCGCGAGGATGGCCCAGAGCGTGTCGGGCGGCGACCACATCCGCTCGAAGAAGGGGTTGGCGGAGGAGATGAGGATCGCGCACGCGATGCCGATGAACATCGCCACGCCGCCGAGCCGGGGCGTGGGGTTCTGGTGCACGTCGCGTTCCCGGATGCCGGGATAGAGCTTGAAGCGCAGGCTCAGTCGCCAGACCACCCACGACAGCGCGAATGTGATCGACGCCGTCAGGATGATCGTGAACAGGTACTGCTTCACCCTTGCTCGACCGGACTCTCATCCGTCTCGGACGGCGTCTGCGCGGGCTCCAGCAGGTCGCCGAGCACTGCCCCGAGCTGGGCGCGGGACACGGCGCCCTCGCGCAGGACGCGCACGACCGGCGCCTCGCCCTCTGCAGCGGAGACCAGGGAGGTCGCGTCGACGATGGTGGAGGGGATGCCCGTCTCGCTGTAGCCCTCCTCGAGGTACACGGCGACGCTGTCGCCGAGCATCTGCTCGGCATCGGCGGCGATCACGGCGGCGTCGCGCCCGGTGAGGTTGGCGCTGGACACCGCCAGCGGACCGGTCTCGGCCAGCAGCTCGAGGGCGATGCGCCGATCGGGCATGCGCACCGCGACGGTGCCCTTCGTCTCGCCCAGGTCCCAGGTCAGCGACGGCTGGGCCGGCAGCACGATGGTCAGCCCGCCCGGCCAGAACGCGTCGACCAGCTGCTGCACCGCCGGCGGGATCTCCTCGACCAGCGCCCGCAGCATGTCCTGGCCGGCCACGAGCACCGGCGGCGGCATGTCGCGGCCGCGCCCCTTGGCATCCAGCAGCCGCTGCACAGCGGCGGGTGAGAACGCGTCGGCGGCGATGCCGTAGACGGTGTCGGTGGGCAGCACGATGAGCTCGCCGCGCGCGATCGCCTGGCGGGCGTGGCGCATGCCGGCGAGGATCTGCGAGTCGTCGCGGCAATCGAAGACAGTTGACATGGCCCCCTCAGTCTACGGTGGTCGCCTCGGCGGCACTCAGGCGCGCAGCGCCGTGGTGGCGCGGTCGCGCCGGGTGAGGTCCTGGTGCGTGGCCGCGGCGCGCCAGCCGTCGGCGGTGAGGATGCCGCGGATCTGCTCGCCCTGCAGCTCGCCGTGCTCGAGCACGAGCAGTCCCCCGGGGTGCAGGAGCCGACGGGCCCGCCGGCTGATCACTCGCACGACGTCGAGGCCGTCCGGTCCGCCGTACAGCGCCACGGCGGGATCGTGCAGGCGCACCTCCGGATCGCGCGGCACGGCGGCATCCGGCACGTAGGGCGGGTTGGAGATCACCACGTCGACGGAGCCGATCAGTTCGTCGAAGGCGGTGGCCAGATCGTCGAGCACGAGGGAGAGGTTGGCGGCACCGCGGGTGTTGCGTGCCGCCCACGCGTGCGCTTCGGGCGAGCGCTCGACGGCGTGCACGTGCGCGTGCGGGACCTCGGTGGCCATCGCCAGTGCGATCGCCCCGCTGCCGGTGCCGAGATCGACGGCGATCGGCGTCGGCGAGGCGCTCTCGAGCAGCGCGTCGATGGCGAACTGCGCCACGGTCTCGGTCTCCGGGCGCGGCACGAAGACGCCTGGCCCGACCGCCAGTTCGAGATGGCGGAACGCCGCGCGGCCGGTGAGGTGCTGCAGCGGCTCACGCGCCGCTCGACGCTCGACGAGCGATTCCAGCGCCGCCGCGTCCGCCTCGGCCAGGTCATCGCCGCGCACGGCGGCGGCCTGAAGTTCCCCGCGGCCCATCCCGAGCACATGGCTGAGGAGCAGTTCGGCATCCACAGCAGGATCAGCCACCCCCGCCGCGGCCAGTCGCTGCGCGATGACGCGCAGCTGTGCGGAGATCGTCTGAGGCATCCTTCCAGCGTAGGCCGTCGCCGCACGCGGTCATATTCAGCCCCGCACAGCGCGGCCGACGTAGGCTGATCACGCTGAACCCGCTGACGAAAGGTCCGCCATGCCCGGCATCCACGACGACATCACCACCACCTTCGGCAACACCCCGTTGGTGCGTCTGAACCACCTCACCGAGGGACTCGACGCGACCGTGCTCGTCAAGCTCGAGTCGTTCAACCCCGCGTCGAGTGTGAAGGACCGCATCGGCATCGCGATCGTGAACGCTGCGGAGGCCTCGGGTGAGCTCAAGCCGGGAGGCACGATCGTCGAGGCCACCAGCGGCAACACCGGCATCGCCCTGGCGATGGTCGGTGCGGCTCGGGGGTACAAGGTGGTGCTCACCATGCCGGCGTCGATGTCGAAGGAGCGCCGCGTGCTGCTGAAGGCGTTCGGCGCCGAGCTCGTGCTCACCGACCCGACCCTGGGTATGAAGGGCGCGATCGAGAAGCTGCAGGAGATCATCCAGACGACTCCGGGCGCGGTGTGGGCCCGGCAGTTCGAGAACTCCGCCAACCCGCAGGTTCACCGGGAGACCACCGCGCAGGAGATCCTGCGCGACACCGACGGCCAGGTCGACATCTTCGTCGCCGGCGTCGGCACGGGCGGCACGATCACCGGGGTCGGTCAGGCCCTGAAGGCCGTCAAGCCCGAGGTGCACGTGATCGCCGTCGAGCCCACCGACTCCCCCCTGCTCTCGCAGGGTCACGTCGGCCCGGCCAAGATCCAGGGCATCGGCCCCAACTTCGTTCCCGCGATCCTCGACCGCGACGTGATCGACGAGATCCTCACCGCGACCTTCGAGGAGTCGATCGAGACGTCGCGTGCCCTGGCGGCGAAGGAGGGCATCCTGGTGGGCATCTCCGCCGGCGCCGCCGTCGCCCAGGCGCTCAAGGTCGCCGCACGCCCCGAGAGCAAGGGCAAGCAGATCGTCGTGATCGGGTGCGACACCGGGGAGCGCTACCTGTCCACCGCGCTGTTCGAGGACCTCCGCGAAGACTGATGACACGGGGTCCGTCCTGGCTGGGTCGGGTGCGAGAGGACGTCGCATCCGCCCGGCTCCGCGACCCCGCCGCCCGCGGGACTGCGGAGATCGCCCTGCTCTACCCCGGGCTGCACGCCATCTGGGCGCATCGGCTCCATCACGCGCTGTGGCGCCGCGGGCTGCGCTTCCCCGCTCGGCTGGGCTCGCAGCTCACCCGGTGGCTGACTGGAATCGAGATCCACCCCGGTGCGACGATCGGGCGTCGGTTCTTCATCGACCACGGTTCCGGAGTCGTGATCGGCGAGACCGCCGAGATCGGCGACGACGTCATGCTCTACCACGGGGTGACCCTCGGCGGACGCACCAGGGACGGCGGCAAGCGGCACCCCACGCTCGAGGACGGCGTCGTCGTGGGCGCGGGGGCGAAGATCCTCGGCCCGGTGACGATCGGCGCCGGCAGCGCGGTCGGCGCGAACGCGGTGGTCACCAGGGACGCGGCGCCGGACTCGGTGCTGACGGGCGTGCCCGCCCGCGCCCGATCGCGAGCCGAGGGCGAGAGCACGGCCCGCATCCGGTCGGTGCCCGACCAGCCGGACTACTCGATCTGACGGCTCGGACCACTCGGTCCGTCGGTCCCGCCGGTCAGTCGCCGCCGATGGCGGCGAGGCGCGCCTCCTCATCGGCCTGAATGGCCGACTGGATGATGGGATCGAGCGCGCCGTCCATCACCTGATCCAGGTTGTACGCCTTGTAACCGGTGCGGTGATCTGCGATCCGGTTCTCCGGGAAGTTGTACGTGCGGATGCGCTCGGAGCGGTCCATGCCGCGGATCTGCGAGCGCCGGGCATCCGAGGCCGCGGCGTCGCGCTCCTCCTGCTGCCGCGCGAGCAGACGCGCGCGCAGCACGCGCATCGCTGCCTCGCGGTTCTGCAGCTGCGACTTCTCGTTCTGCATCGACACCACGATGCCGCTGGGCACGTGCGTGATGCGCACCGCCGAGTCGGTGGTGTTCACCGACTGCCCGCCGGGGCCGGACGAGCGGTACACATCGATCTTCAGATCGTTCTGGTCGATCTGGATCTCCTCGGGCTCGTCGACCTCGGGGAACACCAGCACGCCCGTGGTCGAGGTGTGGATCCGCCCCTGCGACTCCGTCGCCGGCACCCGCTGCACGCGGTGCACTCCGCCCTCGTACTTCAGGTGCGCCCAGACGCCCTGCGCAGGATCGGCGGACGAGCCCTTGATGGCGACCTGGACGTCCTTGTAGCCGCCGAGGTCGGACTCGTTGCGCTCGAGCAGCTCGGTCTTCCAGCCCCGGTGGGCGGCGTACTGGATGTACATCCGCAGCAGATCCGCGGCGAACAGCGCGGACTCAGCGCCGCCCTCCCCCGCTTTGATCTCCATGATCACGTCCCGCGCGTCATCCGGGTCGCGCGGGATGAGCAGACGACGCAGCTTCTCCTGCGCGGCGCGCAGCCCCTCCTCGAGGACGGGAACCTCGTCGGCGAACGCCTGGTCCTCGCGCGCCAGCTCGCGCGCGGCCTCAAGGTCGTCGGATGCCGCCACCCACGCCTCGTGCGCGGACACGATGCGGTTCAGCTCGGCGTAGCGGCGGTTCACCCGCTTGGCACGCGCGGCGTCGGCGTGCACCGCCGGGTCGGAGAGCTCCTCCTGTACCCGGCGATGCTCCTCGATGAGGGCCTGGACCGACTCGAACACGCCGCTGCTCCGCTCGGAACGACTCAGCGGATGCTGTTGTCGTGTGCGTGCGAGCTGCCCGTCGACGTGGGCGCCGGCACCGACTTCTGCATCTGGAAGAGGAACTCCACGTTCGAGCCGGTCTCCTTCAGCTTGCCCAGCACGACCTCCAGCGCCTGCTGCGGGTCGAGTCCGGCGAGCGCGCGACGCAGCTTCCAGGTGATCTTGACCTCGTCGGCCGAGAGCAGCATCTCCTCGCGGCGAGTGCTCGAGGCGTTGATGTCGACGGCCGGGAAGATGCGCTTGTCGGCCAGCTGGCGCGACAGACGCAGCTCGCTGTTGCCGGTGCCCTTGAACTCCTCGAAGATGACCTCGTCCATCTTCGAGCCGGTCTCGACGAGCGCCGTCGCGAGGATGGTCAGCGAACCGCCGTTCTCGATGTTGCGGGCGGCGCCGAAGAAGCGCTTGGGCGGGTACAGCGCCGACGCGTCGACGCCGCCGGTGAGGACGCGACCGGACGCCGGAGCGGAGATGTTGTAGGCGCGACCCAGCCGGGTGATCGAGTCGAGCAGCACGACCACGTCGCGGCCGAGCTCGACCAGTCGCTTGGCGCGCTCGATGGCGAGCTCGGCGACCGTCGTGTGATCCTCGGCAGGGCGATCGAAGGTGGAGGCGATGACCTCGCCCTTGACCGTGCGCTGCATGTCGGTTACCTCTTCGGGACGTTCGTCCACGAGCACGACCATGAGGTGCACCTCGGGGTTGTTCTGCGCGATCGCGTTGGCGATCTGCTGAAGGACGATCGTCTTGCCGGCCTTCGGCGGCGCCACGATCAGACCGCGCTGTCCCTTGCCGATCGGCGCGACGAGGTCGATGATGCGCTGCGTGAGCTTCTCGGGCGCGGTCTCGAGTCGCAGGCGCTCCTGCGGGTACAGCGGGGTGAGCTCGCCGAATTCGACACGCTTGGCCGCGTCGTCGGGCGACAGGCCGTTGATCGAGTCGACCTTCACGAGCGCGTTGTACTTCTGACGCCCCTGCTGCTCGCCCTCGCGCGGCTGCTTGATCGCACCGACGACCGCATCGCCCTTGCGCAGGTTGTACTTCTTCACCTGACCGAGCGAGACGTACACGTCGCTCGAGCCGGCGAGGTAGCCGGTGGTGCGCACGAAGGCGTAGTTGTCGAGCACGTCGAGGATGCCGGCGACGGGGATGAGCACGTCGTCCTCGCCGATCTCGGTCTCGAACTCGTCGGCGGTGGCATTGCTGCCGCGACGCTTCGCGTTGCGCTGCCGGCTGCGACCGGAGCCGTGCTCCTCGTCGGCGTCGGCGTGTCCGCCGCTGCTCTGACCGCCACCGTTCTGGCCGCCGCTGCTCTGGCCGCCGTTCTGGCTTCCGCCACGCCCCCTGCTGCGACTGCGGCTGCGCCCGCGGCCGCGGCCCGAGCCCTCTCCGTCGTCGTCGGAGCCGTGCTGGTCGCCGTGCCCGGCGCCCTGATCGGACGCATTCTGCTCGCCCGAGGAGTCGCCCGATGTGCTGTCGGAGTCGCCGGAGGACTTCGAGCCGCGCCGGCCACGCGAGCGCTTGCCGGAGTCCGTTGCGGCATCCGCGGATGCCGCGTCGTCACCGCCCTTGTCAGCCGTGGCCTTATCCGCACCGGCCTTATCCGCAACGGCCTTGTCCGCACCGGTCTTGTCCGCACCGGTCTCGTCGCCCTGGCGCGCGTCCTTCTCGTCGCGTGCCGGAGCGCTCTCGGATGCGGCAGCGTCGGTCTCGCCGGCATCCGCCCGCTTGTCCTTTGCGCGGGAGTCCTTGCCGCGCTTGCCGCCACGGCGGCCCTCTTCGGCCGATCCGTCTGCGGCCGTCTCGGAGCCCTGGGCCTCACCCGCGTCGCCGGCCACCACCGCGGCGGCGGCGGTGTCGGCGTCGGCGTCGGCCTTCTTGCGCGTCGGCCGCTTGCGCGCCGGCTTCGCGGGCGCCTCTGCGGTCTCGTCTCCGGCCGGAGCCGCGGGTGCGGCGGCGTCGGAGTCTGCGGTCGGAAGCTCGAGCATGTCGGCGTCGGCCTTCTTGGCGCGGCTGCGGCGCGGCGCCTTGGCGCGCGGCTGCTCCGCGCCGGCATCCGTGTCTCCGCTCGGAGCGGCCGCGGCGGCGGCAGGAGCGGACGGGGCAGTCGCGGCATCCGCCGTCACGGACGGAGCCGGCTGCACCGCCTCCGCAGCCGCAGCGGCGGCGGAGGCGGTGGTGGCGCGGCGCGGCGCGCGCTTGCGGACGGGCGTCGCGGTCTCGGCTGCCGCCGATTCAGCGGTAGGCGTGTCGTTCTGGGTCTCGGAGAAGTTCTCCACGAGTACTCCCTCATATGTCGTGGGAAGACGAGCAGTCCGAAGAGCACGCAGCGGGTGCTGCGGGCATCACACGCGCCGACGCAGAGCGTCTGCCAGCCAGTACCTGGATGTTCCGGGGGATCGCGTGCGGACTTCGCAGAAGTGCGAAAGGGCGAGATTCACGAAGTTACGTGGAGCCCTCCGCTCGTTCCCTCACTGTACCACCCAGCACGTCGACGGCGAGCATGTGCGCGTCCCACGGGGTGTCTGTGACGGCATCGGCCAGATCCACTGCGCGCTGTCGTGCGCCGGGACCGTCCGCCAGCACGAGAACGCTGGGTCCGGCACCGGAGACGACGGCCGCACAGCCCTCGGCGCGAAGGGCCTGGACGAGCCGCAGCGTCTCGGGCATCGCCGGGCCGCGGTACCCCTGATGCAGGCGATCGTCGGTGGCGTCGAGCAGCAGTTCCGGGCTCTGCGTGAGCGCGGCGATCAGCAGCGCCGAGCGCGACACGTTGAACACGGCGTCCTCGCGCGAGACGTGCGGCGGCTGCAGCGAGCGGGCCAGGGACGTCGACATCGTGAAGCCGGGCACGAACACGAGCGGCGCGACGCCGCGATGCACGAGGAGCTTCTTGTGCTGCGGTCCGCGCGCCGCCGTCCAGGCGATGGTGAGCCCGCCGAACAGAGCCGGGGCGACGTTGTCGGGGTGGCCCTCGAGCTCGGTGGCCAGTCGCAGCAGCGCGTCGTCGTCGAGTTCCACGTCTCCGGCGAGCAGGCCCTTGGCGATGAGAATGCCCGCGGTGACCGCCGCGCCGGACGAGCCCAGACCGCGTCCGTGCGGCACACCGTTGTCGGCGTGGATGCGCAGGCCCGGAAGCGGGCGGTCGACGTCGGCGTAGACGTGAGCGATCGCGCGCACCACGAGGTTGCTCGCGTCGCGGGGGATCTCCGCGGCGCCGGATCCGCTGACCGCGATCTCCAGGCGGTCGTCCGGAAAGGACGAGGCGGTGAGGGTGTCGTACACGCTCAGAGCCAGTCCCAGCGTGTCGAAGCCGGGTCCGAGGTTCGCGCTGGTGGCGGGCACCGTGACCACGACCGTGCGAATCGCCCCGTCGGCCTGCGGCGCCGTGGTGACCACCGGCTCGGCGGGCACGAGAGTGACGCCCACCGTCACTCCCCCTCGACGCGCAGCACCGATACGACGCGCTCGACGACGTCACTTGCGGTGAGGCGGTCGACGGCGGCGCTCAGGGCGCTGTCGGTGGCGCGGTGGGTTCCGATGATGAGGCGCGCGCTCTCGCCCTCGCCGCCGTCTTCGGCGGGGATGACCGTCTGCACCAGGGTCGCCACCGAGACGTCGCCTTCGCTGAGCAGTCCGGCGATCGTGGCGAGGACGCCCGGCTCGTCGGACACCTCGAGCGTGATCTGGTAGCGGGTGAGCACGTGTCCGATCGAGACGATCGGCAGATTCGCCCGGGTGGACTCGCCCACGCCGGTGCCGCCGGCGATGTGCCGGCGCGCGGCCGAGACGACGTCGCCGAGGACGGCGGAGGCGGTCTGCACGCCACCCGCGCCCGCGCCGTAGAACATCAGCGATCCGGCGGCTTCCGCCTCGACGAAGACCGCGTTGTTCGGGCCGTGCACGGCGGCGAGCGGATGCGAGCGCGGCACCAGAGCCGGATAGACCCGCACCGAGATCGACTCCGACCCGGCCGCTGCGAGGCGCTCGCAGACGGCGAGCAGCTTGATGACGAAACCGGCGGCTCGTGCCTCCTCGATCATCGACGCGGTGATCGAGGTGATGCCCTCGCGATGCACGGCCTCGAGCGGAACGGCGGTGTGGAACGCGAGCGAAGCGAGGATCGCCGCCTTCTGGGCGGCGTCGTAGCCCTCGACATCCGCGGTGGGGTCGGCCTCCGCGTATCCCAGGCGCTGGGCGTCGGCGAGCACGTCGCTGAAATCGGCGCCCTCGCTGTCCATCCGATCCAGGATGTAGTTCGTGGTGCCGTTGACGATGCCCATGATGCGCACCACCCGGTCACCCGCGAGGGAGTCGCGCAGCGGGCGGATGATGGGGATCGCCCCGGCGGCTGCGGCCTCGTAGTAGACCGACGCGCCCACGCGTCCGGCGGCCTCGAAGACCTCGGATCCGTGAGTCGCCAGCAGGGCCTTGTTGGCGGTGACGACGTCGGCTCCGGATCCGAGCCCGAGCAGGATGTGAGAGCGGGCGGGCTCGATGCCGCCCATCAGCTCGACCACGATGTCGGCGCTGGTGATCAGCGCTTCGGCGTCGGTCGTGTACAGCTCGCGCGGCAGATCGACGTCCCGCGGGGCGTCGACGTCGCGCACGGCGATGCCGGCGAGCTCCAGCCGGGCCCCGGCGCGGTCGGCGAGCTCGTCGCCGTGTCGCAGCAGCAGGTCTGCCACCTGCGAGCCCACGGCGCCGGCGCCCAGCAGCGCCACGCGAAGTCGTCGGAAGTCAGTCATCTGCGCTCCTCAGCACGTTCGGATCAGGTTGTCGGATGCGGTGCGCGCGTCGCCGGGGTGGCGTGCGGCACTCACTGAGCGATGCCGGCGTCGCGGGCCAGCAGGTCGTCGATCGTCTCGCCGCGCACGATGACGCGGGAGGCCCCGTCGGCGACGGCGACGATCGGCGGGCGGGGCACGTGGTTGTAGTTGCTCGAGAGCGGTGCGCAGTACGCGCCGGTCGCCGCGACGGCGAGCAGATCGCCGGGTGCGAGATCGCCGGGAAGGTAGTCATGATCGACGACGATGTCGCCGGATTCGCAGTGCTTGCCCACGACCCGCACCAGCACGGGATCGGCGCTGCCGCTGCGCGAGGCCAGTCGAGCGGAGTACGCGGCTCCGTACAGCGCCGGCCGGGCGTTGTCGCTCATTCCGCCGTCCACGCTGACATAGCGCCGGGTGGCGTTCTCGAGTGCGACGTCCTTGGTCGTGCCGATCTCGTACAGGGTGATGCCGGCATTGCCGACGATCGCCCGTCCGGGCTCGAAGGCCAGCGCGGGCACGCGAGTGCCGCGAGCCGCGCAGCCCTCGGCCACGGCCGAGACGATGCCCTCGGCGAGCTCGCCGATCGGCGTCGGGTCATCCGCGCGCGTGTAGGCGATCCCGAACCCGCCGCCGAGGTTCAGCTGGGGCACGTCGCCGCCCGCCAGCAGCTGCTGGTGCAGGTCCAGCACGCGCGAGGCCGATTCGCGGAAGCCTGCCACGCCGAAGATCTGCGAGCCGATGTGACAGTGCAGACCGACGAAGACGAGTCCCTCGATCTCACGGATGCGGGCCACTGCAGCCGCAGCGCGATCGAGCGGGAAGCCGAACTTCTGGTCCTCATGCGCGGTGGCGAGGAAGTCGTGCGTCTCGGCGTGCACGCCGCTGTTCACCCGCAGCATGACGCGCTGCTCGGCATCCGTGCGCGACACGATCGCCGCGAGGCGCTCGATCTCGATGTCACTGTCGATGACGATGGTCCCCACGCCGACAGCGACCGCGCGCTCGAGTTCGGCGACGGACTTGTTGTTGCCGTGGAAGCCCAGCTGCGCAGCATCCGCTCCCCCGGCCAGCGCCACCTCGAGCTCCCCGCCGGTGCAGACGTCGACGTTGAGTCCTTCCGCCAGCACCCAGCGCACGATCGACGTGTTCAGCAGGGCCTTTCCGGCGTAGTAGATGCGCACGCTCGTGCCGTGCGCCTGCGCGGCGCGCTCGAACGCTGCGCGCAGCTGGGAGGCCCGCCGGCGCACCTCGGTCTCGTCGAGCACCTGCAGCGGCGTGCCGTACGTGCGCGCCAACTCGCCCGCCGAGACGCCGCCGACGACCAGCTCGCCACCGTCGCCACGGTGCGCCGAGTGAGGCCACACGCCCTCGACGAGATCGTTCGCGTCATCGGGCACGCGCAGCCATCCGGGCGCAGGCGAGGAATCAGAGGAATGCACGGGGCACCAATCGTGTCGCGGGGTCTCGGGCGATCGCCGCACGGCGAGGTCGCCCCCGATTCTATGGCACCCCCGCGGCGCGCCCCGCCATGATCACGGCGGGGTGGCTAGGGTGAAGAGGATGGACGAGCAGACCAGTTCCGCACCGGACTCCGCATCCCATTCCAGCGAACACGGATGGTTCGCGCGCACCTCTGCGGCGGTGGTCCGGACGCTGCTGCGCTGGCGCATCGTGCGCGCCGCGCTGCTCTACGCGGGACGCCGTGGCCCCATGCTCGCCGATGCGGTCACCTACCGGGCGCTGTTCAGCGTGTTCGCCGCCGTGCTGCTGGGCTTCTCGGCGGCGGCGCTGTGGCTGTCGCAGGACGCCGTCGCGTGGAACGCGGTCGTGTCTGCGGTGGACGCGGCCGTGCCCGGACTGATCGCCACGGACGGCGGCAAGGGCGTCGTCGACCTGAACGACATCCCTCCGCCCTCCGGGCTGTCGGTCGCGGGAGTGATCTCGCTGGTCGGGCTCATCGGCGCGGCGCTGGGTGCGATCGGATCGCTGCGCAACGCGGTGCGCACGATCGCCGGCACCGAATCGGCCGACGTCGCCTTCTACCTGGTGCTGCTGCGCAATATCCTGCTCGCCCTGATCATCGGCGGCATCTTCGTGGGCGCGGCCGCTCTCACCTTCGCGGGTCAGTTCCTGGTGGAGTGGGTCGCCGAGCTGCTCGGGCTGCAGGCCGACGGCGTCGCGGTGTTCTGGACGGTGCGGCTGCTGTCGCTCGTCGTGGTCTTCGCCCTGAACGCCGTGCTCATCGCGGCGGTGTTCCGGATGCTGTCCGGGGTGCGCGCCTCGGCGCGAGCGCTCTGGAGCGGGGCGCTCGTCGGCGCGGCGGCGCTGCTGGTGCTGCAGGAGCTGTCGGGACTGTTCGTCGGCGGCGCGAAGTCGAACCCGCTGCTCGGGTCGTTCGCCTCGCTGCTGGCCCTGCTGCTGTGGCTCAATCTCTCCACACAGGTGATCCTGCTGGCGAGTGCGCTGATCGTCATCGGTCAGCGAGAGCAGAGCGACCGGGTTGCCGAGCGCTTCGGCGCGAGCACGCTGCCCGAGTTCTCGCTGCGCCTGGCCGAGGACGACGTGCGCGCCGCCACGGCAGCGCTGCGCGCGGCGCAGAAGGCCGCGGCGCCCGCCCAACCCGACTCCTGACCCGGCCGGCCGCATCCAAGCTGGTCCCCTGAGCCCGTCGAAGTGCGCCGCAAGCTGGTCCCCTGAGCCTGTCGAAGGGCCACTAGTCCGAAGACTGCGGGGCCTTGACCGCTGCTTGCGAGAGCTGCGGAAGGTCGTCGAATCGTCCCTCGATCAGCGCGAGCTTCTTCCGGCGGCTCCACCCGTGCACTTGCCGCTCTCGGGCATAAGCATCGGCGACGGAGGCATAGTCTTCCGCGTACACAAGCCGCACGGGACGGCGCCGTCGGGTGAACGCCGCCCCGTGAACGTCGTCGTGATTGTGCTCCCAGACGCGGGCGGCAACATCGCCGTTCGTACTTCCCGTGTAGTAGGCGCCGTCCGCGCACTCGACGATGTACATCCATGGCATCCGACAATCTTCGCGCTTCGCGCATTGCCATGGCGCGTCTGTGAATAAGTCACACGCCCGTCGACAGGCGCACGGAAGGAAGAAGGGACAGGCCCTTCGACAGGCTCAGGGACCCAGGATTCGGCAGGCTCAGGGAAGCAAGAAGCAACAGGCCCTTCGGCAGGCTCAGGGACCCAGGATTCGACAGGGACAGGCCCTTCGACAGGCTCAGGGAGCCAGGATTGACGGGCTCCGGGAACCAAGAGGCGAGGAGACCGGCTGGTCAGGGGCGGGGGCAGGTGCCGTTCTCGAGCAGCGCGGGATCGACCGCGATGCGCCCGTCGGCTGAGATGTCCGCCACGGCTGTGCTGCCCTCGATGCGCAGGCCGGTGAGGGTGATCCCCGCGGGCAGCCGGTCGGCGATGCAGATGCGCTGCGGCTGAGCGAGCTGGGCGGCCGGGCCGCCGACCATCGACGACAGCGCCTGCAGGTCGACCTCCGTGCCGTTCACGCTCAGCGAGACGGGCGTGAGCAGCAGATCGCCGCCCTTCGCCCCCGGGGTGACGGTGACACCCACCGGGATCTCGCTGCCGAACAGCGGGATGCGCCCCTCCAGCGTCGCGTTCGGCTCCTGCAGCGAGAGTGAGTTCACCGGCAGCGCCGACGCCTCGAGGAGCGAGGAGAACTGCTTCTCGTCGATCGAGACGGTGCCCTTCGCCGACCCGAGCGCTCCGCCGTTCACCGGGACCTCGGTCGCAGTGACGCGTGCGGCTCCGGTGATGCCACCCAGCGTCACATCGTCGGATGCCAGGTGCACCTCGTCGAGCTCGCCGGAGAGCAGCTGCGGCAGCATCATGCCGGGCGTCTCGACATCCAGGGGCTGATCCGGCGGCAGATCGAGTTGCGAGATCACGAGTGAGCGCACGGTGTTCGGCACGATGATGCGCGCGGCGACCTCGGCGCCGACCGCGAGCACGGCCAGCACGACGACGATGACGAGCAGCACCCACGGCCAGCGGGCGCGATGCCGCGCCGGCGTTGGTGCGCCCGCCGTGCTCACATGCGCTCCGGAGCCGAGACGCCGAGCAAGTCCAGGCCGTTGCGCAGCACCTGACCGGTGGCGTCGTTCAGCCACAGACGCGTGCGGTGCACGGTCTCGATCGGCGCATCGCCCTGCGGAATGACGCGGCAGTTGTCGTACCAGCGGTGGTACAGCCCGGCGAGCTCCTCGAGGTAGCGCGCCACCCGGTGCGGCTCACGCACCTGCGCGGCGAACGCGACCAGGCGCGGGAACTCCTGCAGCGCCCCGAGCAGCGCACTCTCGGTCTCGTGGGTGAGCAGCTCGGGAGCGAACTCCGAGCGGTCCACCCCGCTGTCACCGGCATTGCGCGCGACGTTGTGCGTGCGCGCGTGGGCGTACTGCACGTAGAACACCGGGTTGTCGTTGGTGCGCTTCTGCAGCAGCTCCGGATCGAGGTCCAGCGGCGAATCGGCGGGCGAGCGCTCCAGCGCGTAGCGCAGTGCGTCGGTGCCGATCCAGGCGCGCAGGTCGTCCATCTCGATGATGTTGCCCGCGCGCTTGGACAGCCGCGCCCCGCGGACCGAGACGAGCTGGCCGATCAGCACCTGGATGTTGCGTTCGGGATCCTCTCCGGCAGCACCCGCGATCGCCTTCAGGCGGTGCACGTAGCCGTGGTGGTCGGCGCCCAGCAGGTAGATCTTGTTCTCGAACCCGCGGTCGCTCTTGTTCAGGTAGTAGGCGGCGTCCGCGGCGAAGTAGGTGTACTCGCCGTTCGAGCGGCGGATGACGCGGTCCTTGTCGTCGCCGAAGTCGGTGGTGCGCACCCACACCGCACCGTCCTCATCGAAGACATGGCCCTGCGCGCGCAGCCGGTCGACCGCCTGATCCACGAGGCTGGGTCCGGCATCCGGCGCCGCGGCGTGCAGTGAGCGCTCCGAGAACCACACGTCGAACGGCACGTTGAACGCCGCCAGCGACTGCTTGATCTCGTCGAGCTGATACGCGTACGCCTGATCACGCGCGACGACCAGCTGCTCCGCCTCGGGCAGCTCCAGCAGACCGGGGTGCGCGGCCAGGACGCGCTGCGACAGCTCGGCGATGTACTCGCCGGGATAGCCACCTTCGGGCGTGGGCCGCCCCGCGGCCGCGGCGAGCACCGAGAGCGCGAAGCGCTCCATCTGCGCGCCGGCATCGTTGATGTAGTACTCACGCACGGCGTTCGCGCCGCTCGCCAGCAGCAGGCGCACGATGGAGTCACCGAGCGCGGCCCAGCGGGTGTGTCCGATGTGCAGCGGGCCCACCGGGTTCGCCGAGACGAACTCGACGTTCACCGAGATGCCCGCCTGGGAGTCGTTCGTGCCGTACGCGCTGCCCTGCTCCACGATGGTGCGCGCGAGCGCCCCGGCCGCGCCGGCTTCGAGACGGATGTTGATGAAGCCGGGTCCGGCGACCTCGACGCCGGCGATGCCCTCGGTCGCATTCAGCCCGTCGGCGATCTGCTGCGCGAGTTCGCGCGGGACGGCGCCGAGGCGCTTGGCCAGGCGCATCGCGATGTTCGTCGACCAGTCCCCGTGATCGCGATTGCGGGGTCGGTCGAGGACGATGTCGGATGCCGAGATCGTGGCCTCCTCACCGGGTCGCCGCTCCGCCGCGATCGGAGTGAGAACGGCGAGGACGGCGGTGGAGAGGGCTTCAGGGTTCATAGACCTCCGATTCTACGGCCCCCTGGTGTCCCCGCCGGATCGGCGCTCAGCGGAAGGCGCTGACAGTGCGGGTGAGCGTGGCGAGTGTCGCGTCGTCGGCAGCGCCGCCGGCGACGCGGACAGCCAGCACGGCCGCACCTATCGCGCCGTCGTCGACCGATTTCAGCTCGAGCCCGTCGAGCGCATCCCCGAGCCGTACGAGGAACGCCTCGCGCAGCGCACCCGATCGCGCCAGCACGCTGCCGCCGATGACGACCGGTCCTGGCCCTGCCAGCACGGCCGTGAGAGTGTCGGCGAGATGCTCGCCGGCCTCGACCAGGATGCGCCGCGCGACGGCGTCCTCCTCGTCGAACGCGTACGGTGCGAGCCCCGCCAGGGAGATCGGCGGCGTCGCATAGAGACGGCCGACGAGCTCCTCGAGGTCCTGTCGGCGCCCGTCGCGCACCTCGGCGTCGCGCGCCACGCCGCAGTGAGTCAGCACGCGGTCGGTGAGCGCAGTGGCGGGCCCCGTGCCGTCGAGGTCCTGCACCGCGGCCTGCGCTATCTTCCGGCCGATCCAGAACCCGCTCCCCCGGTCGCCGAGCAGCCAGCCGAGCCCGTCACCGGCGTCGACGATCCGCCCCTGCTGCACGCGGATGACACAGGCGCCGGTTCCGGAGACCAGGGCGTAGCCGGAGTCGGATGCCGACGCGCTGAAGTACGTCGCGAGCAGGTCGGATTCAAACCGAAGCGTACCGGCGAAGCCCTCGGCGACCAGGCGATCCATCAGCCAGCCGCTGCCACCCGAGGCGCGCATGCCGGCCATCGCGGGCACGATGACCGACACATCCGCGAGTGCGGCTCCGCTGGGCGCCAGCGCCGCACGCACGGCGGCGAGCACGCCGTCGGCGGCCAGGTCGGCGCCGGCCGAGATCGGATTGCCCCGACCTGCCACGCCATAGCCCAGGCAGCGGCCCGAGGCATCGGTCAGCAGCGCCCGAGTCGAGGTCCCGCCGGCATCGACGCCGACGAGAAGCGGTTCGTGACTCATTTGTGATCGTGTCCTGTTTGACGTTTTCGTCGCCTGAGAATAGTTTTCATTGCACGGGGATGGCGGGGCTTGCTCACCTCCCCGGCGAGGAGCTGGAGGCAATGGTGCCACGTACCCGGGACATCGGCAACGATCGGACGATCGCGCGACGAATCGCGGATCGCCGTCGGGCGATGCCGTCTGCGATGAGCAAGATCGCCGACGTGGTGACCGAGCATCCCGCAGCGCCGGTCGAGCTGACCATCACCGAGCTCGCCGATCGCGCGGGGACGTCGGCCGCGACCGTGACCCGGTTCTGCCGGGCACTCGGGTTCGACGGATACACCCAGTTCCGCGTCGGTGTGGCGTCCGAGATCGGCCGCGGCGACGCCGATGAGAGCTGGCTGGCCGACATGGGACACGAGTTCGGCGCGTCCGACGAACCCGGCAAGGTGCTGCACACCCTGGTCTCGCTGCACGTGGAGAGCCTGCAGAGCACGGCGGCCCGACTCGATCTGGATGCGGTGCTGCGCGTGGCGGATGCCATCACCGCGAGTCGGCACGTCGACATCTACGGCGTCGGCGGCAGCGGCGTGATGGCGCGCGAGTTCCAGGGCCGGCTGTACCGCATCGGAGTGAACGCGCACAGCTGGTCGGACGTGCACGAGGGCCTCACCAGCGCGGTGCTGCAAAACCAGTCCTCGGTCGCGATCGGCATCTCGAGCACCGGGCGCACCGAGGAGACCGTGCAGATGCTGTCGCAGGCGCACGCGGCGGGCGCGTTCAGCGTGGCGATCACCTACGACGCGGACTCCGCGCTGGCGGCACTCGCCGACGTCTCGCTCGCCACCGCCGAGCCGACCGAGTACCTGCGCCCCGACGACCTCTCGGTCAAGCACTCGCAGCTGCTGGTGCTCGATCTGCTGTACCTGCTGGTCGCGCAGCAGTCGTTCGGGGTGGCATCCACCCGCCTCGCGGCCAGCGCCATGGCCGTCGCCCCGCACCGCCGACCCGTGCGGGCGCCGAAGACCTCAGCCCCCATCCAGGAGAACCGATGACCGCGACACCCACCGCCCTGCTGCACGAGGCCACCCGACGTCTCGAGCGCATCGCGAGCGACGCCGAAGCCGGCGCTCTCGACGACGCCGTCGCGCTGCTGGTGTCCGCCGTGGACGCCGGCGGCGTGCTGCAGGCCTTCGGCACCGGTCACTCCGAGGCGTTCGCGATGGAGATCGCCGGGCGTGCCGGCGGACTCATCCCGACCAACCGCTTCGCCCTGCGAGACATCGTGCTGCACGGCGAGCGCTCCGTCGACGTGCTCACCGGCGCCCTCGAGCGGGAGCCGTGGGTGGTCGACGAGCTGCTGGCCACCGTTCCGGTCGGCGAGCACGACGTCTTCCTCATCGCCTCGAACTCCGGTGTGAACGGGTCGATCGTCGGCACCGCCCTGTGGGCGAAGGAGCACGGGCATCCCGTCATCGCCGTGACCAGCCTCGAGCACACCGCTCGGGTGCAGCCCAAGCACCCCAGCGAGCGACGTCTGAGTGAGGTCGCCGACGTCGTCATCGACAATCTCGCCCCCTACGGGGACACCACACTGGAGCTGGGCGAGGGGGTGAGCGCCGGGGCGATCTCGTCGATGACCGCCGCGTTCATCGCACAGCTGCTCACGCTCGGCGTGGCGCGCACGATCACCGAGCGCGGCGAGACGCCGCCGATGTACATCTCCGCCAACATCCCCGGCGGCGATGAGCACAACTCCGTCCTCGAGGAGCGCTACGCGGGCCGCATCCGGCGCGGAGACTGACCCAGACCCACCGGGCCCGAGCTCGTCGACGGCCCTTTCCCCACCCGATCACGACAGAACGATCACAACCACAACGGAAGGTATAGAGATGGACCTCAACGAAGCATCCATCAGCCGTCGCAACCTGCTGCGCGGCGCGGCCGCCGCGGCGCTGCTGCTGCCGTTCGGCGCGACCCTCGCCTCGTGCGCCGCGCCCGGCGGCGGCGGCGGAGACGACAAGGGCCCGGCCGGTGAAGTCACCGCCGACAACCCGTTCGGCGTCGCAGCGAACTCGAAGGTCGACGCGGTCATCTTCAACGGCGGCTACGGCATCGACTACGTCGAGAACTCGGCGAAGCTGATGGAGAAGAACAAGGGTCTGGACGGCGTGACGGTGAAGGTCTCGCCGTCGACCAAGATCGCCACCGAGCTGCAGCCGCGGTTCGTCGGCGGCAACCCGCCGGACCTCATCGACAACTCGGGCGCGAACTCGATCGGATGGAACACCATCCTCGACCAGCTCGAGGAGCTCGACGACGTGCTCGACGCGAAGAACAGCGACGGCGAGAAGATCAGCGACACGGTGTTCTCGGGTGTGAAGGACCCCGGCACGTTCGACGGCAAGTTCGTCGCGCTCAACTACGTGCTCACGGTCTACGGCATCTGGTACTCCTCGAGCCTGTTCGAGCAGAACGGGTGGTCGGCGCCCAAGAGCTGGCAGGACCTCAAGGCGCTCGGCGCGAAGGCCAAGGAGCAGGGCAAGTACCTCTTCCTGTGGGGCAAGGAGGCGGCGACCTACTACCAGACGATGGTGATCGACTCCGCCGTCGTCCAGGCCGGCGACGACGTGCGCCTGCCGCTGGAGAACCTCGCCGAGGACGCCTGGTCGCACCCCGTGCTGCAGGACATCCTGAACATCTTCTACGAGCTGATCCAGGCCGGCTACGTCAAGCCGGGCGGTTCGGGCACGCAGTTCACCGAAGCCCAGGCGCAGTGGAGCAACGGCCAGGAGGCCCTGCTGTACCCGTCGGGCTCGTGGATCGAGAACGAGATGAAGGACCAGACCGCCGACGGCTTCAAGATGAAGGGCATCTCGGAGCTGCCGCTGGACGGCAACCAGACCACGCCGGCGGGCACCGCGCGGGTCGAGGCCGGCGAGCCGTTCATCGTCCCCTCCAAGGCGAAGAACCCGGAGGGCGGCAAGGAGCTGCTGCGCACCATGCTGTCGAAGGAGGCCGCCACGAACTTCGCCAAGAGCAAGCTGGCTCCCACGGTCGTCAAGGACACCGTCCCCGCCGACGGCTTCGGCTCCACGGCGCTGGTCTCGCAGTCCGAGATCATCGACGCGGCCGACGGCAACGTCTTCACCATCAAGTCGACGAACCTGTACGGCATGAACAGCGACCAGCTGCCGATCTGGAACTCGTTCCTGGACGGCAAGATGGACGTCGCCACGCTCACCAAGCAGCTGCAGGCGCTGGTCGACAAGGTGCGGGAGGACGACTCCATCAAGAAGATCGAGATCAAGTGACCACTGCTCCCGGTGTCGACGCGGCGCTGGACACCGTCGCCGTGACGGCGGCCCGGGCGGGGCGGCGCAAGCCGCCCCGCCTCGGGCGGCGCCCGCTGACCCTCGACTACGTCTCCTTCCTGCTGGTGTTCCTCGGCCTGCCGGTCGCGGTGTTCCTGATCTTCGTGATCTCGCCGTTCGTGCAGGCCGTGTACTACGCGATGACGAACTGGACCGGCTTCTCGGCCGAGATGGACTTCATCGGCGTGAAGAACTTCGTCAAGCTCTTCAACGACGCGACGTTCATGCAGGCGATGGGCAACAACATCCTGCTGGCGATCGTGCTGCCGTTGATCACGCTCACGATCGCGCTCGTCTTCGCGAGCATGATCACCATCGGCGGTCCCAGCAGCGGCCAGGTGCGCGGGCTGCGCGCATCGAGCTTCTACCGCGTGGTGTCGTTCTTCCCCTACGTGATCCCGGCGATCGTGATCGGCATCCTGTGGAGCATGATCTACACGCCCAGCGGCCTGCTGAACGGCCTGCTCGGCGCTGTCGGCATCGATATGAACGACTTCGCGTGGCTCGGCGACGAGCGCACCGCGATGGGCGCATCCATCTTCGTGATGGCCTGGGGCATGATCGGCTTCTACATGGTGCTGTTCATCGCTGCGATCAAGGGCGTGCCCGCCGAGATCTACGAGGCCGCTCGTATCGACGGCGCCGGGCGGTTCCGCACGACGGTGTCGATCACGCTGCCGCTCATCCGCGACAACGTGCAGACCGCCTACATCTACCTCGGCATCATGGCCCTGGACGCGTACGTGTACATGGTCGCGCTGAACGCGACCGGCGGCCCGGGCAACAGCACGCTGGTGATGAGCCAGTACCTGTTCCGCACGGCCTTCGAGAAGGGCCAGTTCGGCCTCGCCAGCGCCATGGGCGTGGTGCTCGCCGTGATCACACTCATCTTCGCCGCTGCGGTGTTCCTCGTGAACCGCCTCACCGGCGGCAAGGACGACGGAGGCCGCGCATGAACGAGCAGACCCGCACCCTGGTCGCAGTCGACCCCGCGCGTGCGCGCCGTGAGCGTGCGCGCCGCGAGGGCGTGCCCGAGCGCAAGACCACCCTGACGCCCGGCGACCGCGTCGTCGGCGCGGTCTCGCACGTGGTGCTGACCATCTGGGCGATCGTGGTGATCCTGCCCATGCTCTGGACGCTGCTGAGCTCGTTCAAGGCCACGAAGGAGATCTTCGCGTCGCCGTTCGGCCTGCCCGCGCAGTGGAACTTCGACAACTACGTCTCCGCCTGGGGCAAGTACAACTTCGGCCAGATGTTCCTGAACACGGTGGTGGTCGTCGGCTCGGCGCTCGTCCTGGTCATGCTGCTCGGCGCGATGTGCGCGTATGTGCTGGCGCGCTTCTCGGTGCCCGGCAGCCGCGTGATCTACTACCTGATGCTGGCCGGTCTCACCTTCCCGGTGTTCCTCGCGATCGTGCCGCTGTTCTTCATCCTGCAGGGCATGGGACTGCTGAACACGCTGCCGGGTCTGATCATCACCTACGTCGCCTTCGCGCTGCCGTTCACGGTGTTCTTCCTGTTCTCGTTCTTCAAGTCGCTGCCGTACGAGATCCAGGAGGCCGCGTACGTCGACGGCGCAAGCGAGTGGCGCACGTTCTTCCAGGTGATGCTGCCGATGGCGAAGCCCGGCCTCGCGGCAGTGGCGATCCTGAACTTCCTCGGCCTGTGGAACCAGTTCCTGCTGCCGGTGGCGCTGAACACCGATCAGGCGAAATACGTGCTCTCGCAGGGCATGGCGGCGTTCGCGTCGGCGGCCGGGTACGCCGTGGACTTCGGGGCGCTGTTCGCCGCGGTGATCATCACGATCGCGCCGGTGCTGCTGGTGTACATCTTCTTCCAGCGTCAGCTGCAGGGTTCTGTCACCCAGGGCACGTCGAAGTAGCACCCGTCGCTTACGCTCTTCTCATGACCCTGCCCCCGCCGACCCGACGGCGCCGCACGGCCCTCACGATCGCGGCCGTCCTCGTGACCGCACTCGCGGTGACCCTCGGCATCCTCCGCCCGTGGATGCCGACGGTGGAGACCCCGCCGGTCGCAGCCGCCGCCGACGGCGTCTCGCTGCCCGCGCTGACGCTGCCCGACGACCCGCAGGTGCTGGTCTTCGGCGACTCGTGGACGTTCGGCTCGGCGGCGACGGTGCCGACCAACGGCTACGCCTACCGACTCGCGCACCTGATCTCGGGCGACACGGTCGTGCGCGGGGTGCGCGGCAGCGGATATCAGCGGCCGGGCATCGACGGACCGGACTTCCGCACTCGGATCGGGCAGCTCGAGCGCTGGATCGAGCCCGATCTGATCATCATGCAGGGCTCCATCAACGACCGTCGGGAGGATCCCGCCGGATACCCCGCGGCGGTGAACGCGGCGTGGGATGCGATGGCGGCGCGCTTCCCGGGCGTCCCGATCGTCATCCTCGGTCCGGCCCCGCACGAGCTGCCGGTCGGCGCCGCGACCGCCCGCATCGACCGGGACCTGGCCCGGCTCGCCGCGCAGCGCGGCTGGTGGTACATCTCACCGGTGCGGGAGCACTGGATCACCGAGGCGGACTACCTGCGCTACATCGATGTCGGCGTCGGTCGCAAGCATCCCACCGACGCCGGCCACGCCTTCCTCGCCGAACGCGTGGCGGCGGCCTTGGAGGGCTTGCGCAGTGCGCCGGTCACTGCTGCCGACGGACCGCGGCCGGCGCCCGCGAAGTGATCAGGGCGCGGCGGGCGGATAGTGCACCGCACCGTCTGCTGCGACCGCGCCGGGAGTCAGCGCGGCCGGAGTGACGCGGCCGCCCGGCATGAGGTGGCCGACCTCGATCCCGCGAGCGAGCAGGTGATCGGCGATGATTCTGCGGTGGCAGCGCCACCACACCGCCTCCGAGCACATCACGGCAGGGCGCCCGGGTGTCGACCCGACGAGCGCGATGAGCTCGTCGAGCCCTGCGGCAAAGACAGCGCTCAGCGCGTAGTCGGCGTAGTTGTGGAAGCTGCGGTTGCGCCACAGCGCGTTCACCTCGTCGGGCACGTCGCGCTGCACGTTGCGTCGCCCGGCGAGCTGCTCGATGCGCAGGTACCGGATGCCGCGCTCGCTGAGCGATTGCTCGAGCGCGTCGCTGTTGAACCAGGGGAACCGATTGGAGCCGGGCAGCCGGCGCACGTCGACGAGAGTGCCCACCTCCGCATGCGCCAGCAGGTCGAGGAACTCCTCCAGCGGATGCGTGGAATGCCCGACCGTGAGCACCGCCGCCGCGCCGGGATCGGCTGACTCAGTCATCCAGCGGAGTCAGCGCGCTGTCCTTGTGCGCGGCGACATGGTCGGTCTTGTCGCTCTTGATCTCGTACTGGGGCTCATCCTCGTCGGCACGGCGCGTGCGCCCCATGAATTCGAAGTCAGAGGTGTGCACCTTCGTGATGCGGCCACGCACGCGGCCGGCCTCGGAGTTCCAGCTCACGTGGTCGCCCACCTTGAACCGCTTGGACATCATCGCTCTCCTCCCACCCGTCGGAGAAGCGAGAAGACCGCCCATGGGCGGCCTTCTCATGATCGCGCCCCCGACAGGAATCGAACCTGCGACCTACGGTACCGGAAACCGGCGCTCTATCCGCTGAGCTACGGAGGCGTACCGGTCGAGCCTACCAGTTGCGCGCCCCGCGGAATGCACGCGGGTGCGCTCAGCGCAGCGAGAGGCTCGACGCGATGATCGCGAGCAGCGCGAACCCGCCCTGCAGCACGGCGGCACGCAGTTTGGTGCCGTCGGAGAGCACGAGCACGAGCGCTGCGGCGAGCATCATGGCCGTGCCGGTGAGGACCAGTGTCACGCCGACGGTGTGCTGGCCGGCCAGCAGGACGATGATGCCGAGGAGCACCGCGAGCGCGAGGAAGAGGTTGTAGAAGCCCTGATTGAACGCCAGCGCGCGCGTGGTCTCGGCATCCGCCTCGCTGCGCACCCCGAAGATACGGCGCGTGGCCGGCTGCGTCCAGCGCACGGACTCGAGAACGAAGATGAACACGTGGAACGCGGCCGCGAGCGCGGCGAGCACGAGACCGGCGATCAGCATCCGACGATTCTCCTCCCCCGCCCCGCCGCGCAACAACACTCCGCCCCCGTGGTCGGGAGCCGGATGCCGGTCATGAGCACCTGATGCCCGACACTTGGCTCCCGGGAAGCCAAGTGCACGAGTCAGAGCAGGAACACGGGCAGCAGACCGGGATTGTGGGCGTGCACGAGCACCCCGAACACCACCGCGTCGAAGAGCAGATGCACGGTGACGACGTAGGCGAGCGAGTGCGTGCGCAGGAAGATCCACCCCTGCAGCAGCGCGAACGGGATGGTCAGCACCGGGCCCCACGCGCGGTAGCCCAGCTCCCACAGGAACGAGACGAACACCACGGTCTGCAGCACGTTGGCGGCGAGGAACGGCATGTGCCGGCGCAGCAGCGCGAACACGGTGCAGATGAAGAACAGCTCGTCCCAGATGCCCACCGCCCCGACGCCGACGAACAGGCGGGCGATGAGCTCGGGCGTATCGACGACCGGCCAGTTCCGGTAGACGCCGCTGGTGATGAAGTAGAACGGCAGGATCAGCCAGCCCAGCACCAGCACGCCGGCCAGCCAGGCCCACTGCCAGCGGCGCCACCTCTGCCGTGCCCGCCAGGGGAACGAGATCGCCCGGTCGCGGAACACGAAGCGCGACAGCAGGTACGGCACGAGCACCGCTCCCCCGAGCGCGAGCGTGAAGCGCAGCATCGACAGGTCATCGAGCTGCGCGGCGAGCGAGATCGCGTGCACGATCACCATGCCCAGCCCGGTCAGCGCGAGATCGCGGGTGAGCGATGGTGCGGATGCCGTCACTCCCGCCCGCTCCCGGATCGCGGCCACGCTCACGCCGGCGGCCAGCAGCAGCCACCCGAGCAGGCTGCGATCGAGCACGAAGAACGCGGGCGCGGCCGCGCAGACCAGCGCGGCGGCGAGGATGGGATGCCAGGCAGTCTTCGTCACACCCGCGGCACCCGGCGGTACGTGAGATCGCGGATCTCGCGTCCCTTGGCGATGCCCTTGCGCTCGAAGGCCGTCATCGCGCGCCCGTCGAAACGCGCGGCCCACTCGCCCTCGAAGGCGCGCTCGAACTCGGGGGCGTCGTCGAGCACCTCGCGCATCTGCAGCGCGTAGTCCTCCCAGTCGGTGGCCAGTCGCAGCACACCCCCCGCGGCGATCGCACGGGCGGCGGCCGCTGGGAAACCGGGACGGATGAGGCGCCGCTTGGTGTGGCGCTTCTTGTGCCACGGGTCGGAGAAGAAGATCCACACCTCCGATGCCGATCCCTCCGGCAGGTAGGTCGAGAGCACCTCGGGAGCGTTCGCCTCGACCAGTCGCAGGTTGCGAACGTCGGCGGCCGCAGCGTCGAGCATGGTGCGCGCGAGCCCCGCCCGGAAGACCTCGACCGCCAGGAAGTCGGTGTCGGGCGCGGCGGATGCTGCGGCGACGATCGCGTGGCCCTGGCCGGAGCCGATCTCGACGATCAGCGGCGCATCGCGCCCGTACTCCGTCGCGACATCGAGCCGCGCCTGCGGATGCACCGAGGTGAAGGCGACATCGCGGGGGACGTCCAGCAGATAGAACGCCGCGTGCTGCTCGAATGCCCGTTCCTGCGCCTCCGACATGCGGCCGCTGCGGCGCACGAACGAGACCGGCTCATCGCGGAAGGTGCGTGGTTCAGGCATCCCTCCAGGATACCGGGGCGCGTCGGCGACCGACATCGACGGGATGCCCCGCGAACGGCCGGTCACTGCGCAGGTGCGGTGACGAAGTCGATCAGCTCCTCGACCCGGCCCAGCAGCGCAGGCTCCAGGTCCCGGTACGTGGTGACCCGAGAGAGGATTCGCTGCCAGGCGTGCGCGATGTCGGTCTGATCCTCCGCGCGCCAGCCGAAGGCGCGGCAGATGCCGGTCTTCCAGTCGATGCCGCGCGGGATCTGTGGCCACGCGCGGATGCCCATCGCGGCCGGCGTGACGCACTGCCAGACATCGATGAAGGGGTGCCCGACGATGTGCAGATGTCGGCCGTGCGGGCCGCGCAGGATCTGGTCGACGATGCGGCTCTCCTTCGACCCGGGCACGAGGTGGTCGACGAGCACCCCGTAGCGTCTGGTGCTCGACGGCGGCGAATCGGCGAGCAGGTCCTCGAGCAGGTCGAGTCCCTTGAGGTACTCGACGACGACGCCCTCGGCGCGCAGATCCGCGCCCCACACCTTCTCGACGAGTTCGGCGTCGTGGCGGCCCTCGACGAGGATGCGGCTGGGCAGCGCGACGCGCGCGCGTTCGTCTGCGACGGCGAAGGAGCCGGATGCCGTTCGGCGGCGGCCCGCCTGCTGCTTCGCGACCGGGACGACGAGCTTCACCGGGCGGCCCTCGATCAGGAACCCGCCGCCGAGGGGGAAGCTGCGCCGACGGCCCTTCCAGTCCTCGAGCTCGACCATTCCGGCTTCCACGCGCGTGATCGCTCCGCAGTAGCCGTCCTGAGCCACTTCGACGACGAGATCCCGGGTCGCCTCGATCTCCGCGCTCGTCACCGTGCCGCGCCGACGCCACCCCTCCGCGAGCACGTCGGTGCCGTATCTGTCGTCCATGCCTTCCAGCGTATGTGTCTGCGCTGAGGGCGAACGGCGAACCCGCCGGGGATGCTGTCGCGCGCAGGTTCCAATGCATAGACTCGTCGCATGGGGCGCGGCTGCCGGTCGGAGGGAACACGATGACACGACGCGGGCTGACTGCGGTCGCACTGCTGCTCGCCCTGTTCGCGGGGGTCTTCGCCGCCGGTGCCGCATCCGCGACCGACCCTGGTCCGCTCGACGGGCGCATCACGGACCACAGCGGCGTCATGCGCGCCGCCGATGTCGCCGACGCGGAGCGCACCCTGAGCGCGCTGCGCAGCGAGAGCGGGATCGACCTGTTCTTCGTGCTGGTGCCGCGCTACACGAACCCCGAGGTCATGGAGGACTGGACCACGCGCACCGCCGAGGGCAACAGCCTGCGTGATGACCAGTACCTGGTCTCGGTCGCGACCGAGGGTCGCTCGTACACGATGTACCGCCCCGAGGGCGCCCGCATGAGCCCCTCGCAGCGCGACGAGATCCTCAACGCGATGTACGCCGACCTCGCGGCGAGCGACTTCAGCCACGCTGTCGTCGCAGGTGCGGACAAGGCGTATGACATCTACGTGCTGGGGCCGCAGCGTGCCGCGCAGGGCTGGACGATCTTCGCCATCGTCGCCGTCCTGGCGGTGATCGCCGTCGTCGTGCTGCTGCTGTTGCGTCGCGCGCGCAAGCGCGCCGCGGCCCGCGCGAAGGCGCAGGCGGATCTGGCCGAGCTGCATCGACAGGCCGGCGTGGCGCTGGTCCGCACGGATGATCTGGTGCGCTCCAGCGAGCAGGAGATGGAGTACGCCCGCGCGCAGTTCGGCGACGAGGCCATCGGCGGGTTCGTCTCGGCGCTGCAGACGTCGCGCGGCAACCTCAACGAGGCGTTCTCGCTGCAGCAGAAGCTGGACGACGAGGTGCCCGACACCGACGAGCAGAAGAGGGAATGGAACGAGCGCATCCTGCAGCTGTGCTCGCAGTCCACGCAGGTGCTCGAGGAGCGCAAGGCGGAGTTCGACGCCCTGCGCGAGCTCGAGCAGAACGCTCCCGCCGCGCTCGAGAACGTACGGCGGATGCGCGCCGCCGCCATCGCCGAGATCGAGCGCGCGGACGGCATCCTCGCCGCGCTCACCTCGACGTACGCGCCGGCGACCATCTCGGCGGTCTCCGAGAATCCCGCAGAGGCGCGGTCGCGTCTGGCGTTCACCGACGAGCAGATCGGGCAGGCCGAGGCGCTGATCGCCGCCGGACGGACCGGTGACGCCGCGGTCGCCATCCGCGCCGCGGAAGGTGCCGTACAGCAGGCGACGCAGCTCGAGGATGCGATCGAGAAGCTGCAGGACGACCTTCGCGCCACTGAGCAGCGGGCGGCAGGGCTGATCTCCGAGCTCACCGCCGACATCCAGACCGCACGTGCCCTGCCCGACATGCAGGGGGCGGTCGCGCAGGCCGTCAGCGCGACAGGCGCAGGTGTGCAGCAGGCGCAGTCCCGGCTCGGACCGAGCGGACGTGACCCGATCGATGCCCTGCGCATCCTGGACGCGGCCAACGCGTCTATCGACGCCGTGATCGCACAGGCGCGCGACGAGCAGGCGCGCATCGACCACGCCCTGCGCACCCTCGGCGCGGTGCTGCACCGTGCTGAGGTGCAGATCTCGACCGCCGAGTCGTACATCCTCAACCGCCGCGGGTCGATCGCGTCGACCGCTCGCACCCGCCTCTCCGAAGCGCAGGCGAACCTCGACCAGGCGCACGGCCTCGCGCAGCGCGATCCCGTGCAGGCGCTCGCGTACGCGCAGCGCGCGGACGCGCTCGCCGCGGAAGCGCTGCGGCTGGCGCAGAGCGACTACAACGGGTTCAGCGGAGGCGGCGGCGGAGGCGACACGCTCGGGGCGCTGCTGGGCGGCATCCTCATCGGTCAGGCGACCGGCGGACGCCACGGCGGTTGGGGTGGCGGTGGCGGCTGGGGTGGCGGCGGCGGCATGCTCGGCGGCGGCGGAACCAGCAGCGGCGGCGGCTTCTTCGGCGGCGGCGGAGGCGGCGGGGGCTTCTCCGTCGGCGGCTTCGGCGGCGGAAGCAGCGGCGGCGGCGGGCACTTCTGACCGCGGCGAGCCGGCGACACAGACATCGAACGACCATCCGACAAGAAAAGGAATCACACATGGCCAAGGAATCCATCTTCGGACGCATCTCCACGCTCGTCCGTGCGAACATCAACTCGCTCCTCGACCAGGCCGAGGACCCGCAGAAGATGATCGATCAGCTCGTGCGCGACTACACCAACAACATCGCGGACGCCGAGTCGGCGATCGCCGAGACGATCGGCAACCTGCGCCTGCTCGAGCGCGACCACGAGGAGGACGTGCAGGCCGCGCGCGAGTGGGGCAACAAGGCGCTCGCCGCCAGCCGCAAGGCCGACGAGCTGCGCACGGCCGGCAACACGACCGATGCCGACAAGTTCGACAGCCTCGCGAAGATCGCGCTGCAGCGCCAGATCGGCGAGGAGCGCGAGGCCCGCGCCGCCGAGCCTCAGATCGCCGCGCAGACCGAGATCGTCGAGAAGCTCAAGGGCGGGCTGAACGGCATGAAGGAGAAGCTCGGCCAGCTCAAGACCAAGCGCAGCGAACTGCTCGCCCGCGCCAAGGTCGCCGAGGCGCAGACCAAGGTGCAGGACGCGATCGGATCGATCAACGTCCTCGACCCGACCAGCGAGCTCGGCCGCTTCGAGGACAAGATCCGGCGCCAGGAGGCGCTCGCGCAGGGCAAGGCCGAGATCGCTGCCTCGTCGCTGGACGCGCAGTTCGAGAGCCTCGAGGACCTCGGCGAGCTCACCGAGGTCGAGGCCCGTCTGGCCGAGCTCAAGGCCGGCGGCACCTCCCGTCCCGCAATCGAATCGGAGTGAGAGCGAGGGGTGGGGGGGGCCCGCCGGGCGCCACCCACCCCTTCCCTCTCCTCGGGAGAGACATGACTCGTTTCCTCATCGTCCCGCAGTGGCAGGGCTCGCCGTCGGCACGCGCGATGCTGCTGACCGACGGCGCCGCCGCCATCGCCGGCGACCTACCACGCCGCGACACGGTCGTGCTGGATGCGCCGCTCGAGGCCGGCGACGCCCTGGGCACCGGCGTGCGCCGGCTGAGCTCACTGCTGCGCACCAGGGAGCTGCTGGCCGAGCGGATGCCGGCTGTCGAGGAGCCGGTCGTCGTCATCGGCGGCGACTGCAGCGTCACCGTCCTCGCCCTCTCGGCTCTCGACACGCAGGACCTGGCCGTGCTGTGGTGCGATGCGCACCCCGACCTGCATGTTCCGGAGTCCTCCCCCTCCGGCGCGTTCGCCGGCATGGCGTTGCGCGCCGTGCTCGGCGACGGTGAGCCGGCACTCGCGCTGTCACCCGCTGTACGGGCCGAGCGCGTCGTGCTGCTGGGCGCGCGCAGCGTCGATGCGGGAGAACAGGAGCCGCTGCGACGCATCCGAGCGATCTCGGCGGATGACGTACAGGATGCGGATGCCGTCGCCGCGGCCGTCCGCGCCACGGGTGCGGCCCGGGTGTGGGTGCACATCGACGTCGACGTCCTCGACCCGCCGGAGTTCGAGGGCGTGTCCGAGGCCGCGCCGTTCGGGGTCGGCGTGGCGGCCCTCACTGCAGCCGTCAAGCGCGTGCGTGCTGACGTCCCGCTCGCGGGAGCGACGATCGCCGGCTTCGCGCCGCGCACTCCCGCCGACGCCGTGCTGGACATGGGAGCGATCCTGCGTCTGATCGGCGCTCTGGTATGACTGCCCAGCCCGGGAGAGCCGACAGCACGAGTCTGCCGGGCCAGGTGTACGTGCCCGGTTCCGCCGACATGGACGAGAAGGTGCGCCGCGCCGCGCAGCAGGCGATCGAGCGCGGGCTACGCGTCGACCGCCTGATCCCCGCGCCGCTGCTGGACTCCCCGGTGAGCCTGGTGGGCTACTGGTGGGGCACGGCGGTCGGCTGGATCTGGGGCGCCCTCTGGAGCACCGGCCGCGTGCAGCGGCGGGGTGGGATGTGGGTGTTCCGCGGGCTGCCGCCATGGGCGTTCGCGCGCGGCGGCGTGTGCGTGGGCGGTTGCTTCCTCACCGGGGAACGCGACCCCTCCGACACTGTGCTGCGTCATGAGTACGTGCACCGCCGGCAGTGGCGTCGCTACGGCTTCCTCATGCCCGTGCTGTATCTGCTCGCCGGTCGCGATCCGCTGCGCAACCGCTTCGAGATCGAGGCGGGTCTGATCGACGGCGGTTACCTGCGACCGCAGCGGCGACCTCGCGGCGACGGAGCCGGATCTCAGTCCAGAGACAGGCCGTAGCGCGCGGGTGCGTGGATGTCGGATGCCGGCACGGCATGCACCTCGGTCAGGTGCTCGCCGATGTCGGCCGTGCTCAGCCAGCCGCCGAGCAGCGTGACCTCCGTGCGCAGCCGCTCGTGCGGGTCGTCGCACAGCATCTCGTCGGCCCAGGCCACCGCGGCGCGGGTGAGCGCCTCGCCGGTCGCATGCCGCGCAGTGCCGCGACCTGCCCGGCAGAGCCAGGTGACGGTCATCCGAGGCGGCGCGCTGATCCGACCGATGTGCGCGGCGTCGGGCACCTCGACGAACACCCGCCCCACCGCGCACAGCGGCAGCGTGGCGAGCATCAGTTCGAGATCGACGAGGGAGTGCTCGTCGGCGGTGATGAGGTACTGCACCTGAGGACGGCGGGCTGCGCGGCGAGCGGCGCGGCTGCCGGCGATCGACGGGATGGTGCTCATGGTGACATCAGTCTAGCACCGGGGAAGGGTTGCCTAACCTTCCCCGGTTCATTCCAGCAGGGCTGCCCGCAGAGCGTCCAACTCGGTGGAGGTGAGACCGGACGCCCGCAGGTAGGCCGCCGCCGAGCCGAAGCGGTCGTCGATGTCGTCGAGCAGACCCGCCATCACGTGGGCCGGAGACTCGGTCGCGAGTTCGATCGCGTTGGTGGCATCCGGCATGTGCGCACGCAGGTACTGCACCACGGCGATGTTGCGCTGCGTGGGCAGCTGCGATGCCGTCAACGCGTAATCGGCCACGACCGCATCGCGGTCGGCGCCGACCGCGCTGAGCGCGAGCGCCACGGTCACCCCGGTGCGGTCCTTGCCCACGGTGCAGTGCACGAGGGTGGGCTGCCCTGCGGCGATGACGCGCACCGCGTCCACCAGTCGCGTCGCGGATTCATCGACGAGGTGACGGTACATCGCCGCGAGATCCATGTTCTGGGCGAAGAACGAGCCGACCGAACCGAGGAAGAGCGGAACGCGCGTGATGGGCACGTCCGTGAGAGCCGAGGGCTCCCGGTCCACCTCGGCGTCGTCGCGCAGGTCCACGACGCGGGCCACGCGCTCGCGCAGAGCCGACCGACCCGCGGGGGTGAGCTGCGCGAGCTGGCCAGAGCGCAATAAGGCGCCGGGGCGCACCCGCGACGAACCGGCGAGCATTCCGCCGACATCCCGGATGTTCGCCACGCCGGGGATCTCGAGCACCGTCATCGGTCCAGCTTACGTCCGGCGCGGCGGCGGCCACACAGCGAGCGAAATGGGAATGCTGAAGTAAAAGCGTTTCATACCAAGCTCTTTGCTCAGTTGTCACCTCGCTTCCTTCTCGGATTGCTCTCGCGTTACCCGTGAAGCGCCCACGGATAGCAGAATATGGCCGTGGCCACAGACAGCAGCGAGTTCCGCTACCTGCCCTCGCAAGCCGAGGCGCTGGGAACCAGCGTGCCCTCAGCGCGGCGACTCGCGCTCACTCTGCCGGATGGACGCACTCTCAGTGCCCTGCACTTCGGCGAGGCGGCGCCCGAGATCACCCTGCTGCACGGCGCGGGCCTCAACGCGCACACCTGGGACGCGGTCGCACTGCTGCTGCGGCGGCCGGTGCTCGCCGTGGACCTCGCCGGACACGGCGAATCGTCCTGGCGCGACGACCTCGACTACTCCCCCGCTGCCCTCGCCGAGGACCTCGCGCCCGCCCTCGCCCGCTGGACCCGGCAGCCGCAGATCCTCATCGGGCACTCTCTGGGCGGCCTGACGGCCGGGGTGCTCGCGGCCCGGCATCCCGATCTCGTACGTGCTCTCGTGCTCGTCGACGTGGTCCCCGGACTCGACACCGCCGCCGCTCCGGCAGTGCTGCGCGATTTTTACACGGTGACCGACTTCACCTCCCGCACCGAAGCCGTCGAGCGGGCCCAGCGCTTCGGATTCGGCGGCACCCGGGAGGACACCGAGCGCGGCGTGTTCTTCAACACGCGGGAGCGCGATGACGGCCGGATCGAGTGGAAGCACCATTTCGCGCACATCATCGGGCACGCCTTCGACGCTCTCGAGAGCGCACGCGACGAGGGCAGCGACCCGTGGGCGGACCTGGTCGCCGCGTCCGCGCCGATCACGCTCGTGCGCGGCGCCCGCGGGTTCCTTCAGGACGCGGATGTCGAGGCACTGCTGCAGCGACGGCCCGAGGCTCGCGTTCTCACCGTCGACGCCGGCCACAACATCCAGGAGACCCACCCCGCGGCGCTCGCCGACCTCGGCATCGCCGAGCTCGCCGAGATCTCCCGCTGATCTCCTCCTCATCCGTTCGCCCCTCGAGAGGAACCACTTTGTCTTCGACCACAGTCCGTCACTCCCTCCGCGTGGCGGCGATCGGCGTCCTCGCCGCCGGCGCGCTCGTGCTCAGCGCGTGCACCGGAGCGCAGCAGCCCTCACCCGCCGCATCCACGACGCCGGATCCCGATGCGAGCCTGACCGTGGGACTGGTGCTCGAGCCGACCAACCTCGACATCCGCCACACGAGCGGTGCCGCACTCGAGCAGATCCTCGTCGACAACATCTACGAGGGACTGGTCACCCGCACGCAGGACAACGAGATCGTCGAGCGGCTGGCGGCTTCGTATGAGATCGCGCCCGACGGCCTGACCTACACGTTCACCCTCAATGACGGCATCACCTTCCACGACGGCAGCCCGCTCACCTCGGCGGACGTGGTCGCGTCGTACCAGACGGTCAAGTCGGATGCCAGCGTGCAGGGCAACGCCGAATTCGCCGGGGTCTCGGCGATCTCCGCCCCCGATGCGCAGACCGTGACGATCACACTCGCCCAGCCCGACCAGAACTTCCTCTTCGCGCTCACCGGCCCCGCCGGCCTCGTGTTCAAGAGCGGCGATGAGACCGACATGAAGACCGCCGAGAACGGAACCGGCCCCTACACGCTCGAGCGCTGGTCGAAGGGCAGTGCGATCAGCTTCGATCGCTTCGACGACTACTGGGGAGAGTCCGCCACCCTCGGCGAGGTGGTCTTCCAGTACATCCCGGACTTCACCGCCGGCGTCAACGCGGCCCTCGACGGCTCCCTCGATGTGCTCACGGCGGTCGATCCGAACCTCGTGTCGCAGCTCGAGGACAGCGGCGACTTCACCGTCACGACCGGGCGCACCACCGACAAGGGCACCCTGGCGTTCAACAACCGCAAGGCTCCCCTCGACGACGTGCGCGTGCGCGAAGCGCTGCGCCTGGCTGTCGACCATGAGGCTCTCGTCGAGGCGATCGGTGCGGGGCAGACGCTGTACGGACCGATCCCCGAGCTCGATCCGGGATACGAGGACCTCAGCGCACTGGTCCCTTACGACCCCACCCGGGCGAAGGCGCTGCTGAAGGAGGCCGGGCATGCCAAGCTGGATCTCACGCTGACCATTCCGTCCTTCTACGGAACCACCGTCGCCCAGGTGCTCGTCTCGGACTACGCCAAGGTGGGGGTGTCGCTGGAGGTGCAGCGCGTGGAGTTCGCGACCTGGCTGGACGACGTGTACACGAACCACGACTACGACCTCAGCTTCGTGCTGCATGTCGAGCCGCGCGACTTCGGCAACTTCGCCAATCCCGACTACTACTTCGGTTACGACAACCCCGAGGTGCAGAAGCTGTACCAGCAGTCGCAGACCGAGATCGACGCGGACAAGTCGGCGGCGCTGCTGGCGAAGGCCGCGCGCATCGTCTCGGGCGATCACGCCGCGGACTGGCTGTACAACGGCGCCACCCTCACGGCTCACACCTCCGCCGTCTCGGGTTTCCCGAAGGACTCCATCAACTCGCGCATCGACCTCGCCGGCGTGACGAAGTCCGCCGAGTGACGTGCTCCGCTACGCGCTGACACGAGGAGCTCTGCTGATCGCAGGGCTCCTCGTGTCGAGCGCGATCATCTTCCTCACCCTCCGGGTGCTGCCGGGAGACGTCGCGCAGCTGATCGCCGGCACGCAGGCGGATCCGGCGACCGTGGCAGCGCTGCGCGAATCGCTCGGTCTGAACGAGCCGCTGCCGGTGCAGTACACCGACTGGATCGGCGGGATCCTGCACGGCGACCTCGGAACGTCGCAGCTCAGCGGGGCGTCGGTGAGTGCGGAGCTGCTCGAGAAGGCCCGGGTCACCGTGCCGCTCGGGCTCATGGCGCTCGCGATCGCGCTGCTGATCGCCGTGCCTTTCGGCATCCTCTCCGCCCTGCTGCGCGGCAGCGGCGGCGGGACGGCGCTGAGCGTCGGCGCCCAGGCGATCGCCGCGGTCCCCGTGATCTGGGCGGGCATGATGCTGGTCGTGGTGTTCGCGCACTGGCTGGGCTGGTTGCCCGCGCAGGGGTTCCCGCGCTCCGGCTGGGCCACGCCCGCCAAGGCGCTGGAAGCACTTGCGCTGCCCGCTCTGACCATCGGGATCGTCGAGGGGGCGATGCTGCTGCGCTTCGTGCGCAGCGCGACGCTGCAGGCCGCCGGGCAGGACTTCGTGCGCACCGCCGCCGCGAAGGGGCTCACGCGACGTCAGGCTCTCATCCGACACGGCATCCCGGCAGTGGGGCTCTCGATCGTCACCGTGCTGGGACTGCAGGTGGCCGGCATCATCGTCGGCTCGGTGGTGATCGAGCAGCTGTTCACCCTTCCCGGGATCGGCCGGATGCTGGTCGCGGATGTGGGCACGCGCGACCTGGTCAAGGTGCAGAGCGAGCTGCTGGTGCTGACCGGCTTCGTACTGGTCATCGGCTTCATCGTCGACCTCGTGCACCACGCCGTCGACCCGCGACAGAGGGAGACGTGATGGCACGCAGGTCACGACCAGTCTGGTTGCGCGCGCTGCTCTCGTCGTGGACGGGACGATTCGGTGCGGGCATGGTCCTGCTCATCGTGCTGACCGCGGCGGTGTCGACGTGGTGGACGCCGTTCGATCCGATGCTCTCCGAGATACGCGACCGCTGGGCGCCGCCCTCGTGGCCGCACCTGCTCGGCACCGACGCCACCGGACGCGACATCCTCAGCCTGCTCATGGCCGGCGCCCGCACCACGGTGTTCGTCGCAGCGGGCGCGGGGATCGTCGCGACCGTCGTCGGCATCGCGCTCGCCGCCCTCGGCGCGCTGACCGCCCGGTGGGTGCGGGAGGCGACGGCCGTGCTGGTCGACATCCTCATCGCATTCCCGGTGCTGATGATCGCCATGATGATCTCCGCCGTCTGGGGCGGATCGCTGTGGGTCGTCGTGTTCGCGGTCGGAATCGGCTTCGGGGTGAGCATCGCGCGCGTCACGCGGCCCGAGCTGCGGCGGGTGCAGCAGAGCGATTTCGTCATCGCGGGACGCGCGAGCGGGCTCACCGCCACGCAGAACCTCGTGCAGCACCTGCTGCCGAACGTCGCACCGGTGTTCATCGTGCAGCTGTCGTGGTCGATGGCGGTGGCGGTGCTCGCCGAGGCCGGCCTGTCGTACCTGGGCTTCGGCGCGTCGCTCACCGAGGCGTCCTGGGGCACGCTGCTCGCCGACCTGCAGCGCTACATCGGCGTGCATCCGCTCACGGTCGTGTGGCCGGGTGTCGCGATCACGCTGACCGTGCTCGGTCTGAATCTGCTCGGCGACGCGCTGCGCGAGGCGACCGATCCCACGCTCTCGCGTCGTACCGCCTCGGCCGACCCGGCACTGGTCGCAGAGGGGACGGTGGTGGCATGAGCCTCGACGTCGACGACCTCGTCGTGGAGATCGACGGGCGCCGCCTGCTCGACGGCGTCACGTTCCATGTTCCCGACGGCCAGCGCTGCGGACTGATCGGCGAGTCCGGCTCCGGCAAGTCGCTCACCGCGCTGGCCGTGCTGGGGCTGCTGCCCGCCGGGGCCACCGCGCACGGCAGCATCCGCCGGAACGGCACTGAGCTGCTCGGGCTGCCGGATCGCGCACTCGCCCGGGTGCGTGGCGACGAGATCGGGATGATCTTCCAGGAGCCCCGCTCGGCACTCAACCCCATCCGCACGGTCGGGCGTCAGATCGCCGAGGCGGTGCGCATCCACGAGCGCATCGGCCGTCGCGAGGCGCGCGCACGTGCCATCGCGGAAGCGGCCCGCGTGCAGCTGCCCGACCCGGAGTCGATCGTCGACCGCTACCCGCACCAGCTCTCCGGCGGGCAGCGCCAACGGGTCGCGATCGCCATGGCTCTCGCCTGCCGCCCGCAGCTGCTCATCGCCGACGAACCCACCACCGCGCTGGACGTGACGATCCAGGCCGAGGTGCTGCGGCTGCTGCTGGGGCTGGTCGACGAGCACGGGATGTCGCTGGTGTTCATCACGCACGACCTCGCCGTTCTCGCCCAGGTGGCCACCCACGGCGTGGTGCTCGAGAACGGGAGGGTGGTCGAGCAGGCCCCGATCGCGACGCTGCTGCACTCGCCCTCCTCCCCGGTCACCCGCGCGCTGCTGCGCGACGCCCTCGCGACGTCCTGGCATCCGGACTCGCCGGACGAGGAGGAGTACTCATGATGCGCAATGATCAGCGCCCGTCGGCGACGGCGTTGCAATCGTCGCTCATCGCCGCGGAGGGCGTGGGGCGGCGCTACGCGGCACCGCGGCGCACCGTCTTCGAGCGAGTGCGCACGGAGGTCGCGCTGCACCCGACCGACCTGTCGATCGCCGAGGGCGAGTCCCTCGGGGTGATCGGTGAATCCGGTTCTGGCAAGTCGACGCTCGTGCGCCTGCTGCTGGGGCTGGACCGGCCCACCTCGGGCCGGGTGCTCGTCGCCGGGCGGGAGGTGGATGCCGGCGCGCGCGCCCGGTCGCTGCACTGGCTGCGGCGCCTGACCGGCCTCGTCTTCCAGGACCCGTACGCGTCGCTCGACCCGCGGATGAGCGTGGGACGGATCGTCGCCGAACCGCTGCGGGCCCTGGACATCCCCGGCGACCACCGCGCCCGTGTGCACGAGGTGCTGCGGCAGGTCGGTCTCAGCGCCGAGATGGCTGCCCGCCATCCGCACGAGTTCTCCGGGGGTCAGCGGCAGCGCATCGCCCTCGCGCGCGCGATCGCTCATCGCCCCCGCATCCTCGTCGGCGATGAGCCGATGTCGGCTCTGGATGTCACCGTCCGCGCGCAGATCCTCGGATTGCTCGCGCAGCTGCGCGAGCAGGAGGGCCTCACCCTCATCATGGTGTCGCATGACATCGGACTCGTGCAGAGCCTGAGCGACGCGGTCGCCGTGATGAAGGACGGGCGGATCGTGGAGCGGGGGCCGACCGCGGCGGTGCTGCACCGCCCGGCCGAGCAGTACACCCGCCGTCTGCTCGCGGCTGTGCCGACGATTCCCTATCCACTCCAGTAGATCGAGAGTCGCGGAGCAGCCGCCACTCCGCCAGCCCGAGTGACTGCGCGGACTGCATCCGCGTCAGAGCGACTTCTGCATCAGGTGCACGCCCATCCG
This sequence comes from Microbacterium sp. USHLN186, assembly GCF_037145155.1. Classification (NCBI taxonomy): domain Bacteria; kingdom Bacillati; phylum Actinomycetota; class Actinomycetes; order Micrococcales; family Microbacteriaceae; genus Microbacterium; species Microbacterium sp. USHLN186. Next base: position 159,812 of record NZ_JBBCYA010000002.1, on the reverse strand, counting down.
CTGCCCGAACTTCTCACCGACCTCGGTCAGGTGGCCCGCGTCGTGGAAGCCGGCTCGGCGGTGCAGCGCGATCGACGCGTCCGCGCCGTGATCGGCGATCACCGCGATGATCTGGCGCAAGCCGGCATCCCGACACGCGTCGAGGAACACCCCCAGCAGCATGCCGCCCACTCCCCTGCCCACCGCGTCGGGTGCGAGGTAGATGGAGTTCTCGATTGTGAAGCGATAGGCCGACTTCGCCGACCAGGGCTGGCCCAGGGCATAGCCGAGCAGCTCGCCGGCCTCGGTGTGCGCGACGAGGAACGGGATGCCCGCGTCGGCGATCCGCCGGCGCTTGGCGTCCCAGTCGGCGACGGTGGACTCGACCTCGTCATAGGTCACCGTGGAGGTGCGCACATAGTGGTTGTAGATGTCGCGGATCGCCGGCAGGTCGGCATCCGTCACCGGACGCACCCGCACACCGCTCACGCCTCCCCCGCCACGCGCCAGTCGATGGGGGCGGCGCCGGCATCCTGCAGCAGCGCATTCGTGCGCGAGAACGGGCGCGATCCGAAGAAGCCGCGGCTCGCAGAGAGCGGCGAGGGGTGCGGGGACTCTATCACCGCCGTGTCGCCGAGCAGCGGGCGCAGGCGGGCGGCGTCGCGCCCCCAGAGCACCGCCACGAGCGGCTGATCACGTGCGACCAGCGCGCGGATGGCGAGTTCGGTCACCTGCTCCCAGCCCCAGCCCCGGTGTGACGTGGGCGCACCCGGACGCACGGTGAGCACCCGGTTCAGCAGCAGCACGCCCTGGTCGCTCCATGCGCTGAGGTCGCCGTGCGGCGCGGGAGGGATGCCGACATCCGACTCCCTCTCGCGATAGATGTTCACCAGGCTGCGCGGCAGCGGCCGCGTCCGGCGATCCACGGCGAACGCGAGGCCGATCGAGTGCCCGGGCGTCGGATACGGATCCTGCCCGACGATGAGCGCGCGCACCTGCGTGATCGGACGCCGGAACGCACGCAGCACGTCGTCGCCGGCAGGCAGGTAGCCGCGTCCGGCCTCGGTCTCGGCCCGCAGCCGATCGCCCAGCTCGGCGATCAGCGGTTGAGCGGGCGCGAGAGCCTGCGCCCAGCCGGCGTCCAGCTGTCCCGACTCGGCGAGCTCAGCGAGCGTGTGGCTCATCAGTCCCCGGTGCGCACGTGCAGCGGCCCGCGTGCCAGCAGGTGATGCGCGGCCTGCGCGAGCGGACGCATCGTGACCAGATCGAGGTTCACCCGCCGGGGCGCGTTCAGCGCGTATGCGATCATCTCGGCGACATCCGCGGCGATGAGCGGCTCGTCGACTCCCGCGTACACCGACTCCGCCGCGACCCGATCGCCGCCCAGCCGGTTCAGCGCGAACTCCTCGGTGTGCACCATGCCGGGCGCGATCTCGGCGACCCTGATCGGCTCGCCGTGCAGCTCCTGGCGCAGGGCGTTCACGAGCATCGACTCCGCGGCCTTCGCCGCGTTGTACCCGGCACCGCCCGGGTATGCGTGCTGCGCGGCCGTCGAGGTGACGAACAGCGTGTCGGCGTGGCCGTCGGCGGCGGCGGCGCGTCGCAGCAGCGGCAGCAGGCCCGACACGAGGCGCTGCGTCGAGATGACGTTCGCCTCGTACATCCACCTCCAGTCAGCCACCGACCCGTCTTCGACGCTGTCGGTGCCACGGGCGCCTCCGGCCACCTGCACGAGTGCATGCACGGGGCCCCCGCGTTCGAGCGTCACGACGAGGTCCTGCACCGCGTCGGCATCGGTGAGATCGCACGCGATCGCCTCGGCGCCGGTCTCCGTCGCCAGCGCCCTGAGACGGTCGGCGCGGCGCGCGACCGCCACGACGTCCCAGCCCTGCGTGCGCAGCGTGCGCACGGTCGCCTCACCGATACCCGAACTCGCGCCGGTCACCACGGCCCGTCTGATCACCATGGCTCCACCGTATGCGCTATCCGCGTCCGACCCCGACCCGCGCGCGTGTTACGTAACATTTCCCGACGCTTGTCGGCGCGCGTGCTGCTTCGTAGTGTCACTGGGGAGCACCCGCCATACCCGACATCCATTCCTCACCTCCCTGGGAGTACGTCATGACCGCAGCCGAGAACTGGCGCTTCGAGACCAAGCAGATCCACTCGGGCGCCGCGCCCGACCCGGTCACGAAAGCCCGCGCCACGCCGATCTACCAGACCACCTCGTACGTGTTCGACAACGCCGACCACGCCGCGAACCTGTTCGCGCTGGCCGAGTTCGGCAACATCTACACCCGCATCCAGAACCCGACTCAGGACGTGCTCGAGCAGCGCCTCGCCGCGCTCGAGGGCGGCACCGGCGCTCTGGTGCTCTCCAGCGGTCAGGCGGCGTCGACCTTCGCGATCCTGAACATCGCTCAGGCGGGCGATCACTTCGTCGCATCCAGCGCCATCTACGGCGGCACCTACAACCTCTTCAAGTACACCCTCGCCAAGCTCGGCGTGGAGGTCACCTTCGTCGAGAACCAGGACGACCTCGACGAGTGGCGCGCCGCCGTGCGGCCGAACACCAAGCTCTTCTTCGCCGAGACCATCGGCAACCCGAAGATCAACGTGCTCGACATCCGTGGCGTCGCCGACGTCGCGCACGAGAACGACCTGCCGCTGATCGTCGACAACACCATCGCCACGCCCTACCTCATCCGGCCGTTCGAGCACGGCGCGGACATCGTCACGCACTCGGTGACGAAGTTCCTGGGCGGTCACGGCACCACCATCGGCGGCGCGATCATCGACGGAGGCACCTTCGCCTGGTCGCAGCACGTCGACAAGTTCCCTGGCCTCACCGAGCCCGACCCGTCGTACCACGGCGCGTCGTACACCACCGCGGTCGGCGATGGACTCGCGTACATCATCAAGGCCCGCGTGCAGCTGCTGCGCGACCTGGGCTCGGCGATCGCGCCGCAGAGCGCCTGGAACCTCATCCAGGGCATCGAGACCCTCTCGCTGCGCATCGAGCGCCACGTGCAGAACGCGCAGGAGATCGCGGAGTGGCTCGAGGACCACGACGACGTCGCGTCGGTGAACTACTCCGGGCTTCCCTCGTCGCCCTGGTACGCCAAGGCCAACGAGTACGCCCCGAAGGGCGTCGGCGCGGTGCTGTCGTTCGAGCTCAAGGGCGGCGTGGAGGCCGGCCGCGAATTCGTGAACAGCCTGGACCTGTTCAGCCACCTCGCCAACATCGGCGACGTGCGCTCACTGGTCATCCACCCCGCATCGACCACGCACTCGCAGCTCTCGCCCGAGCAGCAGCTCTCGGCGGGCGTGACGCCGGGCCTGGTGCGCCTGTCGGTCGGTCTGGAGAACGTCGACGACCTCAAGGCCGACCTCGAGAGCGCCCTCGCCGCGGCCCGCCGCGTGGCCGAAGCCGCTCGCGCCTGAGCCTGCTCCACTTCCGACGCGGATGCCCCGGCCGGTCGGTTCGGGGCATCCGTGCCTCCAGTGCTTGTGCCTCCGGCCGGCCTTCGGGCGCTGACCGCGCCGTCGCCGGGAGCCATGCGTCGGTCATGGCGCCCGCATGACCAGCATCCGGCTCCCCGCCCCCGCGCGCGGCTGCCGCCGGCCCCGCAGGCGACCCTGGCCGGGAGCCATGCGTCGAGTAAGCGCGCCGCATGACCAGCATCCGGCTCCCCGCCCGCGCCCGCGGCTGCCGCCGGGCCGCATGACCAGCATCCGGCTCTCCCTCATACGTCGGGCGCTGCCATCCGCGCGGCCCGGGCTCGCGCCAGCCGGGAGAGGAATGCGGAGGCATCGGCCAGGTCGGATTCGGTGAGCCGGATGACGATCCAGCCGAGGCCCTCGAGTTCGCGCTGGCGGCGGATGTCTGCGCGCCACTGGTCCTTGTCCGTGCGGTGCCCGTCGCCCTCGTACTCGAGCGCGATCTTGAGCTCCGGGTAGGCGAGGTCGAGACGGGCAACGAACGCCCCGCGGTCGTACACGGCCCACTGCACCACGGGTTCCGGTAATCCGCTCTCGACGATCAGGACCCTCGTCTCGAACTCCTTCGGCGACTCGACGCGCTCGCGCGCGAGGTCCAGTGCTCGGCGGACCACCGCGCATCCCGGAAATCGGCCCCACTCCTCGAGCCGGCGCTGGATCTGCTGGCGGGTTGTCATCGGTCTCGGTGCCTTGATTCCCGGGTAGTTGTCGGCGCCGGTGAGCAGCGCGTCGAAAGCCGACACCAGCTGAGCGAAGCTGAGCTCGGATCGCGTCGTCAGCACGGCGGCGACCGGGTCCACGACTGCGGCGCCGGTGAAGATCATCCGCTGGGCACGGTGCGGGGCCAGCCGCCTCCCCTTCACCCCCGCGCCGCGCGGGGGTGCCGCGTCCGGCGGAACGCAGACGTGCAGCGGCTCGGTCGCTGCCCATGTCGTCGGAAGCGGCAGGCCCCATATGCGCATGGCTGTGGGGCCGACGAACACCTGCCCAGGAAGCATGATCGTGCGATAGCAGTCCACAAGATCGCGAAAGCCCTCCGGCGCACTTCTCGCGCGAGCACCGTGGAAGGGGCGAGCGAGATCGCCCGCGTCCCTCCGCGACCGCCCCACTCCCGCGGCGGCCGCGGCGCGAATGGTGAAGCGATCGCCGAGTCGGCGAGGAAGGGGCTGCAGTCGGCGCATCCCGTCATCATCGTCATGCGGAGGTTCGGGCGGATCAACGATCCCGGCATCCGTGCACAACTCGCCGGTTCCCGCGCACTGTGCAGGAACCCGCTCCTACCCTGCCCGGGAGCTCGATGCCGGCTATGCGAGGCCGAGAACAGGCATTCGGCTCCCGCCCGCGCCGGAGCCATGCCGGTCCAAGCACCAGGGCAACCAGCGGGCCGAACCCGTAACGTGCCGGGCGCGTGCAGGCGGACAGGCGAGAATGGGGGCATGGACTGGCAGACCACCTCCGAGGACACGGTGCCGTCAGCGCCGGTGACCGAGGCGGACGTGCGTCTGCTGCGCGCCCGCCCGCCAGCGACGGGCGCCTGGCGCGACGGCGACCCGGTGGGCGATCGCCGTTTCACCCTGCTCGGGGACTTCCGCACCGAGACCGGTGCGCTGCTGCCCGCCACCCGCCTGGCCTGGGAGTCCTGGGGCACGTTGAACGACGCCCGTGACAACGCCGTGCTGATCCTGCACGCGCTCACCGGCGACAGCCACGTGCGCGGCCCGGCAGGCGCCGGGCATCCGACGGCCGGTTGGTGGGAGCCGATCGTGGGGCCGGGAGCCGCGATCGACACCGACCGCTGGTTCGTGATCGCACCGAACATGCTGGGCGGATGCCAGGGCTCGACGGGACCTGCGAGCATCGCTCCGGACGGCCGGGAGTGGGCGTCGCGTTTCCCGTACCTCACCATTCGCGACCAGGTCGCCGCGCAGATCCGCCTCGCCGACGAGCTGGGCATCGGCCGCTGGGCCGCGGTGGTCGGCGGGTCGATGGGTGGCATGCACGCCCTGGAGTGGGCGGTGATGCAGCCCGAGCGCGTCGAGCGACTGGCCGTGCTCTCCTCTCCCCCGGTGACGACCGCCGACCAGCTGGCGCTGAACTTCGTGCAGCTCGAGACGGTGCGAATGGACCCGCGCTTCGCCGGCGGCGAGTACTACGACGCCGCGCTCGGCCAGGGTCCGCACCGCGGCCTCGCACTGGCGCGGCGGATGGCGCTGCTGAACTATCGCAGTCCGATCGAGCTCAACCAGCGCTTCCAGCGCTCCTGGCAGTCCGAGGTGTCTCCGCTGGGTCGTGGCGGACGCTTCGCCGTCGAGTCGTACCTCGACTTCCACGGCAACAAGTTCACCCGACGCTTCGACGCGAACAGCTACCTCACCGTCGTCGAGGCGATGAACTCGCACGACATCGGCCGCGATCGCGGCGGCGTCGAGCAGGCCCTGCACACGGTGAGCGCGAAGACGCTCGTGCTGGGCATCGACAGCGATCGGCTGTTCCCCGTGGACGGTCAGCAGCGCATCGCGCGCAGCATCCCGAACCTCATCGACGACGAGGCGGTCGTCATCACCAGTGACTTCGGCCACGACGGCTTCCTCATCGAGACCGACCCGGTCGGTGCGCACCTGGAGCGTCTGCTGGCGTCCTGAGCCGGCGTGGCGCCGCCGATCAGCCGATGCTCAGCTGCGCTCGTAGATCCACGGCAGCGCGTCCATCGTCAGCCGATGGCGTGCGCCAGCGGCGCCCGGAGCATCCGGATGCTCCTCGTCGCCCGCCCACAGGGCACGCAGCCCCTCATCGAGCCGCTGCATGCGCGTCTCGAAGCGCGAAAACGCGCCGGCGTGCGCGAAGGCGTCGTCGACAGTCGAGCGCCCGGTGAGGGTGTGCAGCGTGACCCAGGTGGGCGGGAAGAGCGTCAGCTCGCCGGCGGCGTGACGACTCAGCGCCTCCGCGGGCGACAGCCAGGCCGCCTCCTCGATCTCGCCGGCATTCGGCCGCACGGGGTCGCCCTGCTCGCGCGCGAGGAAGAACCAGGTGCGGAAGCGCGCCGGCGTCTCGGCGGGCGGCACCCAGCGCGAGAGCGTACGCAGGCCGCGGATGCGGATGCCGGCCTCCTCGCGCGTCTCGCGGACCGCCGCATTGCGCGCGGCCTCCTGCTCTCCCGCCGGCACATCACCGTCGCCGGGCTCGACCGGCACGAGACCGGGATCGGCGGCAGCAGCGCTCGCATCCGGCTCCCCGGCGGCGTCGCCCGGATCCACACGGCCGCCGGGGAACACCCAGGCACCCGGGAAGGAGCCGGTGCGGGGCCGGCGCAGCAGCAGCGTCTGCAGACCCGCAGGGCCGTCGCGCAGGACCACCGCCGTAGCGGCGACGCGCATCGGGGCATCCATGCGGCCACTCTAGTGGCCGCGCACCGCCGTCCCCGCGCACTCCGCAGTCGCGGTCAGCGCCGTCCCGGCAGCCCCCGCGGTCTCGGCACTCGCCGCCTTCCCCGCAGCCCCCGCGTTCGCCGCCCTCACAGGCGCCGGTCGCTGCCCCCGGTAGGCGATCAGCACGATCCCGAGCCCCAGCGCTGCCAGCACCGCGCCCACCCATTCCGGTGCGGTGAAGCCGAAGCCGAGCGAGATCGCCGCTCCGCCGAGGAAGGCACCGAGGCTGTTGCCGATGTTCAGCGCGGAGTGGTTCAACGCCGCCGCGATCGACTGGTTGTCGCCGGCGACATCCATCAGACGGGTCTGGATCGCCGGGCTGAGCACCGAGGCGATCACGCCGACGAGCATGGCGGTGACGATCAACGGCACCACCGAGAACGACAGCAGGGCGAGCAGCACGAGCACCACCGCGAGCGCGGCGAGACCCCACACGAGGGTGCGACGCAGATCACGGTCTGCCAGACGACCGCCCGCGAGGTTGCCCACGGTCATGCCGACCCCGACCAGCACCAGTGTCAGCGGAACGACCCACTGCTCAGCACCGGCGACCTCGGTCACCAGCGGGGCGATGTAGCTGTAGACGGCGAAGAACCCGCCGAAGCCGATCGCGCCCATGCCGAGGGTGAGCCAGACCTGCGGCACGCGGAACACGCCGAGTTCCGATCGCAGAGTGCGGCCGGGATCACCCGGATGCGCGGGCACGAAGAAAGCGATGCACACCACTGCGAGCGCGAACACGCCGGTGACGACGAGGAACGCGGTGCGCCAGCCCCACTGCTGCCCGAGGTAGGTGCCCAGCGGCACGCCGACGACGTTGGCGACCGTCAGCCCCGTGAGGATGAACGCGACGCCCTGCGCGCGCTTGCCAGGCCCGAGCATGTCGGCCGCGACGAGCGCGCCGATGCCGAAGTAGGCGCCGTGCGGCAGGCCGGCGAGCAGGCGCGACGCGCCGACCAGCCCGAAGCCCGGCAGCACGACGGTGAGCGCATTGCCGAGGGTCAGCGCGATCGCGAGCACCAGCATCACGCGGTGCCGTGGGAAGCGCGCCACCGCGCCGGCGATGGTGGGCGCGCCGATCACGACGCCGAGCGCATAGAGCGAGATCAGCACACCGCTCTGACCGATGGCCTGGGCGCTGCTCACTTCCCACACGTCGGGCAGCAGATCCTGGGCGATCTCCGGCAGCAGGCCCATGATGACGAATTCGGTCATGCCGATGCCGAAGCTGCCGACGGCGAGGGAGAGGAGCGCCCTCATCGCCGCCCCCCTCGAAAGATTCGAGGGAGTCACCCGCCCATGCTACCGGCCGGATGCTGAGACCCAGGCCCTACCGGCCTGTCGCGTCACCCTCGGCGGACGCGTCGATCGCCGCTTCGAGGCGCTCGATCTTCCCCTGAAGCTCCCCGCTGTAACCCGGCCGGATGTCGGCCTTGAGCACGAGGCTCACCCGCGAGCCGAACGGCATGACCGCCTCGGTCGCGCGCTTGACGACGTCCATGACCGAGTCCCAGTCCGGACCCTCGATCTCGGTGAACATGCTGGTGGTGCGGTGTGCCAGACCGGAATCGCGCACCACCTTGACGGCCGCCGCGACGGCGTCGTGCACGGATGCGTCCTCACGGCCGTCGCCCGACGGGGCGACGGAGAAAGCGACGAGCATGGTTCCTCCTCGGGTGATCGATCAGCGGCGCCCGACCGGGGTGCGCAGCAGCGCGCGCACCCCGAGGACGAGCAGTACCACGAGCATGACATTGCGCACGCTCAGCAGCAGCACCGGCAGCGGAGCGGCGGCGAGAAGACCGTCGTAGGTCAGCGGGTAGACGGCGAAGGTGAGAGCGCACAGCAGCAGGACGAGCGCCGCAGCGGTCTCGGCGCGCCGGCTGTCGTACACGATCCACATGATCGCGGGAGGGATCAGCCAGGTCTCGAACTGCGGAGAGCCGACCTTGTTGGTGACGATGAGCGCAGTGACCAGGGCGAGCGCGAGCGGTGGCAGCAGCTGCTGCCACCGTGCCCCGCGGCGCCACTGTCGGATGCCGAGCAGCACGATTCCGGCGACGGCGAGGATCATCACCGGCGTGGTGAGTTCGGCCACCGTCGCCGCTGCCGGGGCGACGATCTGATATGTGAGGATGTCGAAGCTGTACTCGATCCGTGCGGCGCCGGCGCGCACCATCCACAGCAGCGGCGTCGCGGCGACGGCCTCGATCTGCAGCCCGCGCCCGCTCTGCTCGGTGAGGAATCCGAGCAGAGCAGCGGCATCGCCGGCGAGCAGCAGCAGCACGACGACGATCCCGCCGGTGATCGACGCGGCGACGAGGACGAGCCGGCCCGGGCGCCGACCCGCAGCGACCGCTGCCACCAGCACGGCCCCCGGCCAGATCTTGATCCACGCGCCGACGGTGAGCGCGGCGGCGGCGAACCGCGGGTGCCGCACCAGCCAGATGCCACCGGCCACGGCGAGGGGCACGGTGACCGCGTCGATGCGGTACAGCGCGATCGGACCGAGCAGCAGCAGCGCGGCGATCCAGAACCACGCGGCCAGACGGCGCCGCCCGCCGCCGCGCCCGAGCAGCACCACGAGCGCGAGCGCATCGCCTGCGGTCACCAGGAGCGCCCATGCCATCAGATACGCGGGAGCCGGGCCCACCAGCGCGGCGAACGGCGTCGACAGCAGCTGAGTGAGCATCATGGGCAGCAGGGCGAGCTGAGGGTAGACCCAGGTGTCGGTGACGCCGACGACACTCCCCCCGCCCAGCGCCGTCCGCGCCCACGGCTGATAGACGTGCACGACGTCGCCCATCGGCTGACTGGGCAGCACCCACCCCGCCACGGCGATGCCGGCATGCGCGGCGATGAACGCAGCCCACAACGGCCAGAGGCCCGGGTTGCGGCGCGACAGCGCCACGGGCGCGGGCGCCGATGGCCCCGTCACGGGCGACGCTCCGCTCTCATGGGCGCAGCTGTGCGTATGCGGCGGGCAGCGCCTGCGCGACGTCGAGCGCGACGATCGGATGCCCGGCTGCGCCGTCGACGGCACCGGCGGCCAGGCCCGCCGCCTCACCGTGCCACCACGCAGCGGCAGCGGCGACGGCGGCGAGCGAGCGATCCGGGTTCGCCGCCAGCACCGCCCCGATGACACCGGCGAGCACATCACCCGTTCCGGCCGTCGAGAGCCACGCCGGGCCGTTGCCGACGGCGATGACGGCTTCGCCCGGCACGGCGACGAGGGTGCGCGCACCCTTCAGCAGCACGCAGGCGTCGACTCGCTCAGCGGTCTCCACCAGCGCTGCCACGCGCTGGTCCTCCTGGCTCAGATCGGCCGGCGCGAGCCGCAGATGCTCGCGCAGTCCCGCCAGCTCCCCCGCGTGCGGGGTGAGGATGCGCGGGGCGCTCGCGTCGACGGCGAGATCGAGCGCACCGGCGTCGACGACCACAGGCGCCGAGCCGTTCAGGATCTGCTCCAGCGCCGAGCGCTCCTGCGCGCTGCGCTGCGACGCCTCTGTTCCCGAGCCGATGACCCAGGCGCCCACGCGGGTGCGGCCGACGTCGGGTCGGGCGACGGTCTCCGGGCGGGCGGCGCGCACGGCGTCCCGCGCGTCCCCGGTGTACAGCACGTATCCCGCGCCGGCGCGCCAGGCAGCCGTGACGCCGAGCACCGCCGCCCCCGGGTACATCTCCGATCCGGTGCGCAGGGCGACCACCCCGCGGGAGTACTTGTCGTCGTCCGCTGTGGGCACGCGCAGCAGCTTCGCGGTCTCGCCCCGGGTCCATTCACGCAGCATGAGACCACGTTAACGCCCCCGCACGGCGACCGCTGCCGACGCCGACATGCTCCGGCGGCGGTAGCGTCGAGGTGTGAGCCAGCTCTTCTCCCCTCTGACCCTCCGCACCCGAACCTTCCGCAACCGCCTGTGGGTGTCGCCCATGTGCATGTACAGCGCCGTGGACGGCATCCCGCAGCGCTGGCACCACACCCACCTCGCGCAGTTCGCGTCCGGCGGGGCGGGCCTGATCATGGCGGAGGCGACCGCCGTCGTGCCGGAGGGGCGCATCTCGCCGCGCGACACCGGACTGTGGTCGGACGAGCAGCGCGACGCCTGGTCGGGCATCGTCGACGACGTGCACGAGAACGGCGGTCTGCTCGGTGTGCAGCTCGCGCACGCCGGACGGATGGCGTCGACGTGGTGGCCGTGGGCCGACGGGCGCGGCAGCGTGCCGGCGGAGGAGGGCGGATGGCCGACCGTCGCCCCGTCGGCGCTCGCGTTCGACGGCTATGCGCAGCCGACCGCGCTGGACGCCCAGGGCATCGACGACGTCGTCGCCGCATTCGCCGCGGCGGCGCAGCGAGCGGTGGATGCCGGATTCGACGCGCTCGAGGTGCACGGCGCCCACGGCTACCTGCTGCACGAGTTCCTCTCGCCACTGGCGAACGTGCGCGACGACGAGTACGGCGGCTCGCTCGAGAACCGCGCACGCCTGCTGCTGCGTGCGGTTCGGGCCGTGCGCGAGGCCGCCGGCGACGTGATGCCGGTGTTCGTCCGCCTCTCGGCCACGGACTACGCCGACGGCGGCTTCACCCCCGACGAGGCCGCTCGGGTGGGCAGGTGGGCGATGGATGCCGGCGCGGATCTCGTGGATGTGTCCAGCGGCGGCATCGTCGCCGGCGCGCACATCGACTACCGGCCGGGCTACCAGGTTCCTTTCGCGCAGACCGTGCGCGCCGCCGGAGAGGTGCCCACTGCTGCTGTCGGGCTGATCACCTCGGGCGAGCAGGCCGAGCAGGTGCTCGCCTCCGGCGCCGCCGACGCGGTCTTCGCCGGTCGGGAATGGCTGCGCGACCCGCACTTCGGCCTGCGCGCGGCGCATGAACTGGGCGACGAGGTGCCCTGGCCGCCGCAGTACCGCCGCGCGCTCTGGCGCTGACACCGCGGTGCCGCGCGCTCCGTGCTGAGCGCGCGGATCAGCGGCCGTACCCGCGCCGAGTGGCGTCCTGCACCTCGCCGACGAGTTCCTCGAGGATGTCCTCGAGGAACAGCACGGCGGTGGTGCGGCCGGTGTCATCGCGCACCCGAGCGAGGTGACGCCCCGCTCGGCGCATGGCGGCGAGCGCGTCCTCGAGGTCGGTGACATCCTGCACGGGCAGCATGTGATGGATGCGCTTGGCCGGCAGCGGCAGCGAGACCTTCTCGTCGGGCTCCGGTCCCTCCGAGGCACGCAGCACGTCCTTCAGGTGCACGTACCCGATCGGCGCGCCCTCGTCGTCCACGATGACGTAGCGCGAGAAGCCGTACCGGGCCACCGCCTTCTCCACATCATCGGGAGTCGCGGTGTCCGGCAGCGTCACGAGATCGGCGAGAGGCACCGCGATGTCCCTGGCCTTCTTGTCGGTGAACTCCACCGCCGCCGCGACCGCGCCGGACGAATCCGTCAGCACGCCCTCCCGGCGCGAGCGGTCCACGATCGTCGCGACCTCCTCCAGGGTGAACGTCGACGCCGCTTCGTTCTTGGGCTCGACCCGGAACAGGCGCAGGACGGCGTTCGCGATCCCGTTGAGGGCCCAGATGACGTGCCGGAACACCCGCGACACCCATACCAGCGGCGGCGCGAGCAGCAGGACTGCACGATCGGGAACGGAGAACGCGAGGTTCTTCGGCACCATCTCGCCGAATACCACGTGCAGGAACGACACCAGCGCGAGCGTGATGACGAACGCGCTCACCCCGATCACCGTCGGATCCCAGCCGAGGGCGTGCATGGGCACCTCGAGCAGGTGGTGGATCGCCGGTTCGGAGACGTTCAGGATCAGCAGCGAGCAGATCGTGATGCCCAGCTGCGAGGTCGCGAGCATGAGCGTGGCGTGCTCCATCGCGTACAGCGCCGTGCGCGCCGCACGAGAACCGCGCTCGGCCAGCGGCTCGACCTGCGAGCGGCGTGCGGAGATCACGGCGAATTCCGCGCCGACGAAGAACGCGTTGGCGACGAGCAGCACCACCAACCAGACCAGTCCCGCCCAGTCGCTCATCGCTCCTCCTCCGCCGCGTCCTCGACCGGGTCGGCCGTGTAGCGGATGCGGTCGACGCGGCGACCGTCCATGCGCACGACCCGCAGCACGCCGCTGTCGATGCGCACCTCGTCGTCGATCGCGGGCACCCGCTCGAGCCGGCTCATCATGAAGCCGCCGATCGTGTCGTACACGTCGCCGGCGGGCACCTCGATGCCGGTGCGCGCGAGCAGCTCGTCCGGGCGCAGCTCGCCGGGGAAGGTCGTGGAGCCCAGCCGGCGCACGATGCCCGCACGCGAGCGGTCGTGCTCGTCCGAGACCTCTCCGACGATCTCCTCGACCAGGTCCTCGAGGGTGACGATCCCCGCGGTTCCACCGTACTCGTCGACGACCACCGCGAGCTGGTATCCCTTGCTGCGCAGCTCAGCCACGAGCACGTCGAGGTGCACCGTGCCGGGAATGCGCAGCGGCTCGGTGCTCAGCGCGCCGACGGGCACGTCGGCGCGCTTCTCACGCGGCACCGAGACGGCCGCCTTGACGTGCACCACGCCGGTGATGTCGTCGAGGTCGTCGTCGTAGACCGGGAAGCGACTGTGCCCGGTGCGGCGGGCGAGCTGGATGACGTCGTCCGCGGAATCGCCCACCGCGATCGCGTGCATGCTGGGGCGCGGGGTCATGATGTCGTCCGCGGTGAGTCGCGCGAAGGTGAGACTGCGATCCAGCAGCGTCGCCGTGTCCTTCTCGAGCACGCCCTGACTGGCCGATCGGCGCACCAGCGACGAGAGCTCCTCCGCGCTGCGGGAACCGGAGAGCTCCTCCTTCGGCTCGACGCCCATGCCGCGCAGCACCGCGTTCGCGCTGCCGTTGAGCAGCAGCACGGCGGGTTTGAACACCGCCGTGAACGCGGTCTGGAACGGGATGACGATCTTCGCAGTGGCACGCGGAAGCGCGAGGGCGAAGTTCTTCGGCACCAGTTCGCCGAGGATCATCGACAGGATCGTGGCGATCAGCATCGCGACGGTGACCGAGATCGGCGTCGCGGCGGCATCCGGCACCCCCCACACCTCGAGGGCGGGACCGAGCAGCTTCGAGATCGCCGGCTCCATGGTGTACCCGGTGAGCAGGGTCGTCAGGGTGATGCCCAGCTGCGCCGACGACAGGTGGGTGGAGGTGATCCTCAGGGCCCGGATCGTCAGTCCGAGGCGGGACTCGCCGCGCGCCTGCCGCGCCTCCAGCTCGGCGCGGTCGAGATTGACCAGCGCGAACTCACTGGCGACGAACAGGCCGGTCCCGACGATGAGCAGCAGCCCCACGCCCAGCAGCACGAATTCCATCAGCTGATCCCCTCGACTTCTTCGAGAGGCGGGCAGTGGGGCGAGGTACTGCAAGAAGGAGGGTCGTCCATGGTGCGCACGATCATACAGAACGGCGCTGTGCCCGGGCGGCGGGTCGCGGCGAACGGCGCGAAACGGCGGCGCGCTCAGGCTTTTCGGAAACCGTTTGGCGTTAGGCTGGATGACTGTTACGCAAGTGCGGCCCGGCGCGGGAATCGGCGGCGAGTCGCGGAACAGCTTCAGCGATGAAAGAGGGCGATAGAGCGTGTCGAACCAGGTGACCGGCGTGGGCGGCGACGGGGGGTTCGGAGCCAACTCGTGGCTCGTGGACGAGCTCTATGAGCAGTACCAGAAGGACCGCGACTCGGTCGACAAGGAGTGGTGGCCGATCCTCGAGAAGTACACCCCGGATGCCGCGGCGCAGAGCGCCGACGCGCAGCTGTCCACTCCCGCGCACCCGGTCACGGCTCCCATCCCGGTGATCGGCGCTCAGCCGGTCGCGCGGACCACGGCAAAGCCCGCCAAGCAGGCACCCATCCCCGCACAGGCCCCCAAGCGCGAGGCGAAGGACGAGGCTCCGGCGGAGGAGGAGCGCGTCACACCGCTGCGCGGCATGCCGAAGACCCTCGCCGCGAACATGGACCAGTCGCTGTCGGTGCCCACCGCGACGAGCGTGCGCACCATCCCGGCGAAGCTGATGATCGACAACCGGATCGTCATCAACAACCACATGTCGCGCACGCGCGGCGGCAAGGTGAGCTTCACGCACCTGATCGGCTGGGCGCTGATCCGCACGCTCAAGGAGTTCCCCAGCCAGAACGTGTTCTACGCAGAGGTCGACGGCAAGCCGTCGGTCGTCGCGCCCGCGCACGTGAACCTCGGCATCGCAGTGGACGTGCCCAAGCCCGACGGCACACGCGCCCTCCTGGTGCCCAGCATCAAGCGCGCCGACACGATGACCTTCGGCGAGTACCTGACCGCATACGAGGACCTCATCGCCCGTGCGCGCAGCAACAAGCTCACGGCGGCGGACTTCGCCGGCACCACGGTCTCGCTGACCAACCCCGGCGGCATCGGCACCGTGCACTCCGTGCCGCGGCTGATGAAGGGCCAGGGCTGCATCATCGGCGCCGGTGCGCTGGACTACCCGGCCGAGTTCCAGGGCTCCAGCCAGCGCACGCTCACCGAGCTGGGTATCGGCAAGACCATCACCCTCACCAGCACGTACGACCACCGCGTGATCCAGGGCGCAGGGTCCGGCGAGTTCCTGAAGAAGGTGCACGAGCTGCTGATCGGCGAGCGCAGCTTCTACGACGACGTCTTCGCGTCGCTGCGCATCCCCTACCAGCCCATCCGCTGGAACGCCGACATCGCCGTCGACCTCGCCGAGCGGGTCGACAAGCAGGCGCGCGTGCAGGAGCTCATCAACTCGTATCGGGTGCGCGGGCACCTGATGGCGGACATCGACCCGCTGGAGTACGTGCAGCGCTCGCACCCCGACCTCGAGATCGAGAGCCACGGGCTGACCTTCTGGGATCTGGACCGCGAGTTCGTCACCGGTGGCTTCGGCGGCAAGCGCGTGATGAAGCTGCGCGACATCCTCGGGGTGCTGCGCGACTCGTACTGCCGCACGCTGGGCATCGAGTACATGCACATCCAGGACCCCGAGCAGCGCCGCTGGTTCCAGGAGAAGATCGAGGTCAAGTACGTCAAGCCCGGCCACGACGAGCAGCTGCGCGTGCTGCGCAAGCTCAACGAGGCGGAGGCGTTCGAGACCTTCCTGCAGACGAAGTTCGTCGGCCAGAAGCGCTTCTCGCTCGAGGGCGGCGAGTCGCTCATCCCGCTGCTGGACGAGGTTCTGCAGGGCGCGGCAGGCGCGGGCCTGGACGGCGCGGCGATCGGCATGGCGCACCGCGGGCGCCTGAACGTGCTCACCAACATCGCCGGCAAGACGTACGGGCAGGTGTTCCGGGAGTTCGAGGGCTCGCTCACGCCCGGCAACCAACGAGGCTCCGGTGACGTGAAGTACCACCTCGGCACCGAGGGCACGTTCGTCGCGGAGGACGGCGCCGAGCTGCCGGTCTACCTCGCGGCCAACCCGTCGCACCTGGAGACCGTCGACGGCGTGCTCGAGGGGATCGTGCGCGCCAAGCAGGACCGCAAACCGATCGGCACGTTCGCCTGGCTGCCCATCCTCGTGCACGGCGACGCGGCGTTCGCCGGTCAGGGCGTCGTGGTCGAGACCCTGCAGATGTCGCAGCTGCGCGGGTACCGCACCGGCGGCACCGTGCACGTCGTCGTGAACAACCAAGTGGGCTTCACCACCCTGCCGACCGACTCGCGCACCTCGGTGTACGCCACTGATGTCGCCAAGACCATCCAGGCGCCGATCTTCCACGTGAACGGCGACGACCCGGAGTCGGTGATCCACGTCGCCAAGCTCGCGTTCGAGTACCGTGAGCGCTTCCACCGCGACGTCGTCATCGACCTGGTCTGCTACCGCCGTCGCGGTCACAACGAGGGCGACGACCCGTCGATGACCCAGCCGCTGATGACCGATCTCATCCAGGCCAAGCGCTCGGTGCGCAAGCTGTACACCGACGGCCTCGTGGGTCGCGGCGACATCACCGAGGAGGAGTACGACCAGGCCAAGGCGGACTTCCAGAGCCGCCTCGAGGTCGCCTTCGCCGAGACGCACGCAGCGGAGACCGGCGCCAGCCCGATCGAACCCGACCTGCCCCCGGTGGACGCGCAGGTCGGCGCGCCGGAGGTCACCGGCGTGCCGCTCGAGGTAATCCACCTCATCGGCGACGCGCACGCCAACAAGCCGGACGGGTTCACCGTGCACTCGAAGCTGCAGCAGCAGCTGGACAAGCGCGTGACGATGAGCCGCGAAGGCGGGATCGACTGGGGCTTCGGCGAGCTGCTCGCGTTCGGCTCGCTGCTCGTGGAGGGCACCCCGGCGCGCCTGGCCGGCCAGGACTCCCGCCGCGGCACCTTCGTGCAGCGCCACGCCGTGCTGCACGACCGTCGCAACGGTCAGGAGTGGCTGCCGCTGGCCAACCTCTCCGACGGACAGGGGCGCTTCTTCGTCTACGACTCGCTGCTGAGCGAGTACGCGGCACTCGGGTTCGAGTACGGCTACTCGGTGGAGAACCCCGACGCCCTGGTGCTGTGGGAGGCGCAGTTCGGCGACTTCGCCAACGGCGCGCAGACGGTGATCGACGAGTACATCTCGGCCGCCGAGCAGAAGTGGGGACAGCAGTCCAGCGTGGTCATGCTGCTGCCGCACGGCTACGAGGGCCAGGGACCCGACCACTCCTCCGCGCGTATGGAGCGCTTCCTGCAGCTGTGCGCGCAGGAGAACATGATCGTGGCGCGGCCGTCGACCCCGGCATCCTACTTCCACCTGCTGCGCCGCCAGGCGTACGCCCGGCCCCGCAAGCCGCTGATCGTGTTCACGCCGAAGGCCATGCTGCGCCTGCGCGGCGCGACCAGCGAGGTCGAGGACTTCACGCAGGGACGCTTCGAGCCGGTCTTCGACGATGACCGCGGTCTCGACCGCGGCGCCGTCAAGCGGGTGCTCGTGCACTCCGGCAAGATCCACTGGGATCTGCGCAGCGAGCTCGAGAAGAACCCCGACCCTCAGATCGCGCTGGTGCGGCTCGAGCAGCTGTATCCGACGCCGATCGACGAGCTCAAGGCGATCACCGACTCGTACCCGAACGCCGAGCTGGTCTGGGTGCAGGACGAGCCGGAGAACCAGGGCGCATGGCCGTTCCTCGCCCTGGAGTTCGCCGAGGTCCCCGGCGATCGTCAGTTCCGCGCGGTGACGCGTCCGGCGGCAGCATCGCCGGCGACCGGATCGTCGAAGGTGCACGCCGCCGAGCAGGTCGCCCTGCTCAAGGAGGCGCTGACCCTGAGCTGATCTCCCGCACGCGCCCTGCAGCGCCGTGTGACGACGATGCCGCCCCTCTCACGAGGGGCGGCATCGTCGTTCCAGGCCCTGTTCCGGCCGGCGTTCCGGCGCGACTCAGTACCAGATGCCCAGCAGCGGCGCGGGTGCGGTGAGGAACGCCGCCGAAAGCGCCGCCACCGCCTCTTCCGTGCCTCGCACGCGTCCGGCCGCGGCGAGCTGCGCTGCCGGGACCGCGCCGGCGTAGATCGCGGAGAGCTCGACGATGCTCATCTCGACCTCCGCAGGTGCGTCGGAGACGCTGACCCGGCACGTCCCGCTGTCGTCGACCCGCACCCGCCAGCGCCCTCCGGCGATCCCGAGCGGGTCGTGCACATCCAGCACCGTGTCCAGCGCAGCGCGGTACGTGCGCGCGGTCAGAGAAGCGGGCACATCGAGCAGTCGCAGCCAGCCGTGATCGTGCACCTCGACCGTGACCGCGCGCTGATCGGCGACCAGCCACGGCAGCGGGTCGTCGACCGGCCGCTGGTCGACGACGGCGCGGGCGACGAGGTCGTGCTGCAGCACGAACTGCCACAGCGCACGCAGGGCCTCATCGTCCGTCGCGATCATCATGCGGATCTTCAGTTCGGAGCGGAAATGATCGGGCAGTTCGGACAGCGTGTAGGCCATCGCGCCGCGCACCGCGCCGTCTACGTCGAGATAGCGGATGCCGCGCACCGCGGCCGCCTGCTTGTCGCCCTCGGCGAGGCCCGCCATGCGCGTCCATCGTCCCCGCCAGCCGGCGATCTGCCCGGAGCGGTCACCGCGTGCCGCTTCGTGCAGCGTCTCGAGATCGGCGGCGAGCGTCGGCTTGTCGGCGTAGAGCACTCTGCCCGCGACCGGGCCGCCGGCCCAGCCCGCCCGAACGGTGTCGATCGTCAGCCGCGCGACGGGGATCGCCGGGCCGAATCCGTAGCGCGAGTAGATCGTCGCCTCGGATGCCGTCAGCCCGGCCACCGCCACCCCTGCGGCGGCGGCGGCACGCAGCTCGCCCTCCAGCAGGCAGCGTGCGATGCCGCGCCGACGGTGCGTGCCCGCGACGGTCACCGAGCTGATGGCCCACATGGGCAGCTCAGCGCCGGGCACGGTGAGCGGGGTGACCCAGCCGTTCACGGTCGCGATCGGCCAGGAGCCGGCGTCCGGGTCGAACACGCCGATGTTGCGCCGGGTGCGCATGGTCTCGCGCATCTGCGCCAGCTCCGCCTCCGTGGGGTTCTCGTCGAGGAACCCGCGCGCGTCGGCACGGAGGAATCCGGCGCCGTCGGCGGGATCGTCCATGTCGATGAGGCGGTACTCGAGACCTCTCTCACGCAGTCGGCTCTGTGACTGCGGGTCGACGGGAACAGGACGATCGGTGATGACGGTCATCGCTCCAGCCTACGGCCGGGGCCGCGGCGGGCATCGCGCGAGCACCGTGCAGGCGTCGCGCAGCTCGCTCAGTGCGTGGCCTGCACCGCCCGCAGGCGCGCGATCACCTGGTCGCGCAGCTCCTCGGGAGCGGCTTCCTTGCAGGCGCGCGCGACGACCTCGGTGAGGGTCTTCGCCACCAGCGCCTCGTCCTTGCAGGACTGGCAGTTCTCGAGATGCTCGCGGATCTCGGCGTGACCGGTGCGGCACACCTCGTTGCGGAGGTACTCCTCCAGATCGCGTCGCGCCTTCTCGCAGCCGCAGTCGGTCATGACCTGCTCCTCGGTTCGGCCGCCCGGATTCCCCGTTCGGCGGCATAGTCGGCCAGCAGCTCGCGGAGCATTCGCCTGCCACGGTGCAGACGGCTCATCACGGTGCCGATGGGGGTCTTCATGATGTCGGCGATCTCCTGGTACGAGAACCCCTCGACATCGGCGAGGTAGACCGCGAGGCGGAAGTCCTCGGGCACCTCCTGCAGCGCGTCCTTCACGACCGAGGCCGGCATGTGGTCGATCGCCTCGGCCTCCGCCGAGCGGCTGTGCGAAGCCGTCGTCGACTCCGCACCGCCCAGCTGCCAGTCCTCGAGTTCGTCGATGGTCCCCTGGAACGGCTCACGCTGACGCTTGCGGTAGATGTTGATGTACGTATTGGTGAGGATGCGATACAGCCAGGCCTTCAGGTTGGTGCCCTGCGTGAAGCTCGACCACGCGCCGTACGCCTTCACGAACGTCTCCTGCACGAGGTCGGCCGCGTCGGCCGGGTTGCGCGTCATGCGCATCGCGGCGGCGTAGAGCTGATCCATGAAGGGGATCGCCTGCTCCTCGAAATCGCGTCGAGGATCGCTGGAAGCTGTCTCGTCCATCACCGGCCAGTCTAGGCGGGCGAGCACCTGCGCATCATCGGCGAAGGTGAGGGCGTGTGGAGCGCTCTCGTGGCGTTCTCGCAGCGCGGCCGTCGTCATCCGACACCCTCCTCTCCGTGCATCGCGGGCTTCACTAGGCTAAGAACCGATGAGCACTGAACGGTATTCCCCCGCACCCGTCCGAGGTCCGTACCTCGCGCCGGACGCCGAGCACGCCGTGCGCGCTGCGGTGAGCATCCCCGGCTCGAAGTCCCTGACCAATCGCGAGCTGGTGATCGCGGCCATCGCCGACGGGCCGGGCCGGCTCATCCGCCCCCTGCACTCCGACGACTCACGGCGCATGGTGGACGCGCTGCGCCTGCTCGGGGTGGGCATCGAGGAGGCGCCGTCGGATGGCGAATTCGGCCCCGACCTCGTCGTCACCCCCGCACCGCTGCGCGGCGGGGTGACCATCGACTGCGGACAGGCCGGGACCGTGATGCGCTTCCTCGCGCCGCTGGCCGGGCTCGCCCGCGACGAGATCCACCTCACCGCGGATGAGAGCGCGCTGCACCGCCCGATGGGCGCACTCATCACCGGCCTGCGCGACCTCGGTGTGGACGTCGACGACGAGGGGACCTGGTCGCTGCCGTTCACGGTGCGCGGCCATGGCCGCATCCGCGGCGGACGCGTCGAGATCGACGCCTCCGGATCGAGCCAGTTCGTCTCCGGGCTGCTGCTGGCCGCCCCGCGCTTCGACGTCGGCCTGCACCTGGTGCACACCGGCGAGCGGCTGCCCAGCCTGCCGCACATCGATATGACCATCGAGTCGCTCAGCCGCCGCGGCATCCGCATCGAACGTCCGGCCGTCGGGGAGTGGCTGGTCGAGGCCGGCGTGCCGCGCGCGAAGGATGTCGCGATCGAGCCGGACCTGTCCAACGCCGCGCCCTTCCTCGCCGCGGCCCTGGCCACCGGCGGCGAGGTGACCATCCCCGGCTGGCCGCTGCACTCCACGCAGCCCGGCGCGCTGCTTCCGGACATCCTGCACGCTCTGGGCGCGCACACCAGCCGGCACGGCGGTGCGCTGACCGTGCGGGCCGGCGACGGCATCCGCGCTCTGGACATCGACCTGTCGGCGGCGAGCGAGCTCACCCCGACCATCGCGGGCCTCGCAGCTTTCGCCGACGGGCCGACCACAATCCGCGGGGTCGGTCACATCCGCACCCACGAGACCGACCGCATCGCCGCGCTGGTGGGAAATCTGCGCGCGCTGGGCGGCGAGGCGGAGGAGCTCGCCGACGGGCTGCGCATCCACCCCCGCCCGCTGCACGCCGGCGACTGGCCCGCCCACCACGACCACCGGATGGCGACCACGGGAGCCCTGATCGGCCTGCGCGTACCCGGCGTGCACATCGACGACATCGGCACGACCGCCAAGACGCTGCCGGAGTTCACCCTGCTCTGGGAGCGCATGCTGAAGGGCCCCATCGCGTGAGCTGGCTGGGCGGGGACGACGAGGTCGACGCGTTCGACGAGTTCGACGAGAGCCGGATCCGCACCCGCCCCAATCCGAAGGCCAACCGGCCGCGCACGAAACGGCGTCCCGCTCACGAGGACGCCGAGACCGGGCGGGTCCTCGGAGTCGACCGCGGTCGCTACAGCGTGCTGCTGGGCGAGGGCACCGCCGACGAGCGCACCGTCACGGCGGCGCGCGCGCGTGAGCTGCGGCGCACCGCGATCGTCACGGGTGATCAGGCGCGCGTGGTGGGAGACCTCTCCGGTGGGGAGGGGACCCTGGCGCGCATCGTCGGACTCGCCGAGCGCACCTCTCTGCTGCGGCGCAGCGCCGACGACACCGACCAGGTCGAGCGCGTCATCGTCGCGAACGCCGATCAGATGCTCATCGTCGTGGCCGCCGCGGACCCCGAACCGCGCACACGGCTCGTCGACCGCTACCTCGTCGCGGCGCTGGACGCGGGGATGCGCCCGCTGCTCGTGGTGACCAAGACCGATCTCGCCGACCCGGCCGAGTTCCTGGCGCACTTCGACGGCCTGGATCTGACCGTGTTCACCAGCGCCCGCGGGCACATGCCGCTCGAGCAGATCGGGCACGCGCTCACCGGACACGCGACGGTCTTCGTCGGACATTCCGGTGTCGGCAAGTCGACGCTCGTGAACGCGCTCGTCCCCGACGCGCACCGTGCCACCGGGCACGTGAACGAGGTCACCGGACGTGGACGGCACACCTCCTCCTCGACGGTGTCGCTGCGCTACCGCGATGCCGACGGCAGCGGGTGGGTGATCGACACCCCCGGGGTGCGCTCCTTCGGCCTGGGGCACGTCGACCCGTCCAGCATCCTCGCGGCGTACACCGAGCTGGCGGAGATCGCCGAGGACTGCCCCCGCGGCTGCACGCATCTGCCGGATGCCGTGGACTGCGCGCTGAACGAGGCCGCCGCGAACGGCACCCTGGGCAACACCGGCCGCGCACGCCTGGAGTCGCTGCAACGGCTGCTGACGACGTTCGGCGTATAGGCTGGCCGGGTGACCACACGCCTGGAACCCGGTGCCCCCGCCCCCGATTTCGCGCTGCTCGATCAGGACGGCTCGCGCGTCTCGCTCGCCGACCTGCGCGGCCGGCGGGTGATCCTGTACTTCTATCCCGCCGCCATGACGCCGGGCTGCACGACCGAGGCGTGCGACTTCCGCGACAGCATCTCGTCGCTGCAGGGCGCCGGATACACCGTCGTGGGCGTGTCCCGTGACGAACCCGAGAAGCTGCGCGCATTCCGTGAGCGGGACGGGCTCACCTTCGCGCTGCTGAGCGACCCCGATCACGCCGTGCACAGCGCGTACGGAGCGTGGGGCGAGAAGATGAACTACGGCAAGGTCGTCGAGGGCGTCATCCGCTCGACGTTCGTGATCGACCAGGACGGCACCATCGCGCTCGCGCAGTACAACGTCAAGGCCACCGGCCACGTCGCGCGCCTGCGCAAGGCCCTCGGCATCGACGCCTGAGTCAGCTCGCGCGCTCGTCGTCCTCGTCACCGCGGCGCAGGCGCGGGTCGGAGGCGCCATCGCGAGCGGTGGCCCTGATCAGCAGGATCAGCCCCACCAGAGCGGTGCCGCCGACTCCGATCGTGAACAGCCACACCTTCGGCTCGATGCTCAGCGAGGCCAGGCCCAGTGCCACACCGAGCACCTGGAAGACGATGCCGCCCGATCGCGCCCACGACGCCCGTCGCAGGGTGCCCCAGGCGAAGGCGCCGAGCGCAGCGGCTGCCAGCAGGGTGAGCACGATCAGCGCGACCCCGCTGACGGTCGAGGAGGTCTGACCCGCGCCGAGGGCGAACAGCTCCATCAGGCACACCGCGGCGAGGGCGACGGCCTCGAAGGCCAGGACGATGGCGGCGGCGATGGCGGGACCGGACGGACGCACGCGGACTCCTCCCAAGAGCTGTCAGAAAACCCTTGATTTCAGTTTGTTTCTGTAACACAATGGTCAAGGCCATGTGCTCCCACATCGGAGTGGGGCGGGCGAAATGCCTGCATCACCAGGGTAGCTGACCCCCGATCCGCTCCCGCACCCGTGCGCCGCGAAGGCGACGCCCCCACCCCGAAACATCAACATCTGAGGAGCCCTTGTATGGACTGGCGCGATAAAGCAGCCTGCCTGACCGTCGACCCCGAGCTGTTCTTCCCCGTCGGGAACACCGGACCGGCCGTCGATCAGATCGAGAAGGCCAAGGCCGTGTGCGCCACCTGCACCGTCACCGAGATCTGCCTGCAGTACGCCCTGGAGTCCGGGCAGGACTCCGGCGTGTGGGGCGGTCTGTCCGAGGACGAGCGCCGCGCCCTCAAGCGCCGCGCGGCCCGCGCTCGTCGCGCCGGCTGAGTCGCTCCGCCGGACGGGGGCTCAGACGTCGATCCACCGCATGGGGATCTCGATGATCACCTCGGTGCCCTCCCCCTCGGCGCCCTTCCACTCGATGCTGCCGCTCAACTCTCCCTGGATCAGGGTCCGCACGATCTGCGTGCCCAGTCCCTGACCGACCCGCCCCTCGGGCAGGCCGTGTCCGCTATCGGCCACGGTGACCCGCAGCTGCTCGGCGGTGCGGGTCGCCTCGATGCGCACGATGCCCTCCTGACCGGCCAGTCCGTGCTCGACGGCATTCGTGACGACCTCGGTCAGCGCCAACGCGAGCGGGGTGGCGTATTCGCTGGGCAGCACCCCGAACCGCCCCTCCAGCTGCGTGCGCGCGCGGGTGTTCGGCGCGGCGGCGACCTCGGCGACGAGCTTGAGCACGCGGTCGAAGACCTCGTCGAAGTCCACCGTCTGCGCCAGCCCGCTTGCGAGCGTGTCGTGCACCACGGCGATCGACTCGACCCGGCGCATGGCCTGGGTCAGCGCCTCGCGCGCCTCATCGGAGTGCGTACGCCGCGCCTGGATGCGCAGCAGGGATGCGACGGTCTGCAGGTTGTTCTTCACCCGATGGTGGATCTCGCGGATCGTGGCGTCCTTGGTGATCAGCTCCTGCTCCTGGTGACGCAGCTCCGACACGTCGCGGCACAGCACGATCGCGCCGATCCGGGTGCCGTGGTCCTTCAGCGGGATGGCGCGCAGCGACACCGTCACCCCGCGCGCCTCCATGTCGGTGCGCCAGGGCGCGCGGCCGGTGACGACGACGGGCAGTGACTCGTCCACCTGGCGCGACGGGGGCACGAGCCGGGTGGTCACCTCGGCGAGCGCCTCGCCCTCGAGCTCATCGTCGAAGCCCATCCGGTTGAAGGCCGACAGCGCGTTCGGGCTGGCGAAGGTGGTGATGCCGTCGACATCGAGCCGGATGAGCCCGTCGGATGCGCGCGGCGCGCCGCGCCGCGGTGCGGTCGGGGCGGACAGGTCGGGGAACTCCCCGGAGGAGATCATCCGGAACAGGTCGTTGGCGCACTCGTCGAAGCTGATCTGCTGCCGGGAGGGCATCCGCACCTCGCCGAGGTTGGTGTGCCGAGTGAGCACGCCGATGATCTCGCCCTCCTCCTGGCCGTCGCGGCGGCGGATGGGCACCGCGCGCACGCGAGTCGGCGTCTCCTCGAACCAATCCGGCGACGAGGAGTCGACGATCGTGCCGGACTCGAAAGCGGACACCACCTGCGTGCGCCACTGCGGTCGCACCTTCTCGCCGACGAGGTCGCGGTAGAACAGGGTCGCCGCGCCGCTCGGGCGCGAATGCGTCACGGCGACGAACGAGCCGTCGGCGGTCTTGATCCAGATCACCATGTCGGCGGAGGCGAGGTCGGCAAGCAGCTGCCCGTCGCCGGCCAGCCGATGCAGCCACTCCACATCGGCGTCGGTCAGAAGGCCCTGGGCGTGGACGAGATCGCTGAGTGTTGACACGGCATCAGCCTACTGGGACGCCCGCGCCGGCTCATCGAGCGGCGACCGCTGCTCAGAGGATCGCGAGCGAACTCGCCCGCCAGCGGCTGTCGAAACCCTCGAGACGGATCGCGACCGCGCGGGTGCGCGCGGGGCCCGCCACGATCACGACCGCCTCGACGATGTTGTCGACCGGCGCGCTCTGCCGGATGGACAGGATCTGGAAGCTGGGTCGGGACGGGGACTGTCCGCGTGCGCTGCGCGCCCGGGCGGAGAGGTTCGCACGGGTGACCAGGGCGCGGAAGGCGTCCTCGCTGAACCAGCGCGCCAGCTGATCGACCTCGCGAACCCCGGCGAGCACTTCCAGCGCCCCCTGGGTGAGACTGCGCAGCAGCGGAACGGGGTCCGGCAGCTCGGCGGCGGAGGTGGGCTGCGGTGCGAAGTACTCGTTCCACGTCGTCGTCATGACCCGTTCCCCCCGGGTGGTGTATTCTCCAGCGAATCCCCCGAAAATAACACAGCGATCGTCGTGCTTCGAGGGCCCTCGGGAAGATCTGTGGATAACCCCGACGGCAGGGGGACGATCTCCCCTACTGTCGATCGCGTGAATTGGGAGCACCTCTTCGACGATCTCGAAGGCCAGCTCGCGGCGGAGTGGGAGTCCGAGCGCGTCGCGCTGGATGCGGAGTCCGAGCGGCTGCGCATCTCGAAGCTGAGCCTGCACGCGCGGCTGCGCGTGATGGCATCGACCGAGACGCGGGTGGTGCTGGAGCTGGCCGGCGGTGAGCGCTGGGACGCGGTGCTGCGCGCGGTCGGGGCGGACTGGGTCGGCGTGCGCGCCGGCGGTGACGCCCGCCTGCGCATCGCCCCGCTGTCGGGGATCGAGTCGGTCTCGGTGGACCACGGCGTGCTGCTGGCGAGCCTCACCGCGGAGCCTCCCGCGCCGGGCCTGCGGAATCGGATGACCCTGGGGTTCGTGCTGCGCGATCTCGCCCGCCGGCGTGTGCCGGTGACCGTGGCGCGTCGCTGCGGCGATCCCGAGCACGGGACGATCGATCGGGCGGGAGCCGATCATTTCGACCTCGCCGTGCACGACGTCGACGAAGTGCGTCGCGCGCGAGCGGTGCGGGCCTTTCGCAGCATCCCGTTCGGCGCGCTGTCGTGGGTGCGGGTGGAGGAGGTGGCGACGGCGATCTGATGGTCGCGCCGAAGGGCGCCGCGGCTCAGTCGCGGCGCAGCGGGCTGGTCCCCCACACCTCGGGGAAGCTTGCTTCGTGCGACTGGCGCCACAGCGCCATCCGCCGCGCCTCCTCGGACTGCGCCTCGAGGTATTCGGCGATGCTCGCGTGCTCGACGCGCCAGCGCGGCGGCGAGCCGAGCTGCGCGCCGCGCAGTCGCCCCTGGTGCACGAGGTCGATGACTTCGTCGACCTCGATGCTGAGCAGCTCGGCGACCTGCGCGGGCGCGAGGAAGCGCGGCTCCGTTCCGGATGCGTGCGGCATGACCACATTCTCTCCCGCACCCGGTGCGGAACCCGTGCGAGACCCGCCGCTGTGGATAACTTCCGCGCGGTCGCGGCAGATCTGTGACCATGTCTGCATGATGCCCGCGCGTGGTCGCCGTCCGTTCTTCGGGGATGTCCGATTCCTCATCGGCGTCGCCCTCGTCGTCGTGTCCGTCGTCGGCGTCTGGATGCTGGTGTCCTCGTCGCGGAGCACCACCCCGGTGCTGCAGGCCACTCGCACCGTGCTGCCCGGTGAGAGCATCAGCGCCGCCGAGCTGCAGGTCGTCGAGGTCGGCCTGGGTTCCACGGCCGAGGCGTACCTGGCACCGCAGACCCTCGAGCCGGGCGCCGTCGCGACGCGCACCCTGGTCGAGGGCGAGCTGGTGCCGCTGTCCGCCGTCGGCGCGGCGGACGACATGCGCAGCACGACCGTGGTGGTCAGCAGCACGGCGGTCCCTGCCGATGTGGTGCCGGGAACGGTGGTCGAGCTGTGGCACGCGCCGCCGCGCGAGGACGGCCGCGCATTCGACGAGCCGCGCATCCTCGTGGCCGATGCGGTCGTCGCCGCCGTCGCCGAGGAGGAGGGGATGCTGACCGGGGAGCGGACGAAGGTGGAGCTGGTGGTCGATCGTGCCGATGTGGCCGACGTGCTGGCGGCGATCACCGGCGGCGATGCCATCTCGCTCGTGCCGACGGGGGCGCGCTCGTGACCGTGCTGCTGATCGCCGACACCGGGGCCGAGTGCGCCATGCTGGCCGCGGACCTCGAGCTGGAGGGCGTGCAGGCGCGCATCGTCGCGCCCGAGCAGCTGGGCGCGCTTCCGCTCGCCGATGTCGACGCACTGCTGGTCCCGGCCACCCGCGCACTCCTCACCGCTCATCTGGTCGGCGCATGTGATCGTGCCGGAGTGCGGCTGGTGCCGATGGGTGCTGCCGACTCCCGCACCGACTCACGCACGGCAGCGCGGTTCGGCCTGCCCGCGCCGCTGGCGTACGACACTCCGGCTTCGCACATCGTCGACATCCTCACCCGCGGCGCGGCCGTGCGCGCACCGGCACCCATGAGCCCCTCCCGGCTGCTCGCAGTCTGGGGGCCGCAGGGCGCACCCGGTCGCACCACGCTCGCCATCCAGCTCGCGGTGGAGCTGACCAGGGCGGGCCGGCGCACCGCCCTGGTCGACGCCGACAGCGTCGCTCCGTCGATCGCGCTGCAGCTGGGTCTGGGCGACGAGTCCCCCGGCCTGGCGGCGGCCTGCCGGCGCGCGCAGCTGGGCAGCCTCGACGTCGACGAGCTCGCCCGGCTGTCGCTGCCGGTCGAGACCTCGGGCGGCACGATCGACGTGCTGACCGGATTGAACCGTCCGAACCGGTGGCCCGAGCTGGCTCCGTCCCGCCTGCGCAGCGCGTTGAGCGTGACGCGCGACTGGCAGGACGAGGTGATCGTCGACGTGGCGGCCGCCTTCGACGAGGACGACGACCAGCTCGGTCCCGACGCGCCGGTCCGGCACGGCGCGACGGCAGCGGCGCTGCTGGAGGCGGATGCCGTGATCGCCGTTGTCGCCGCGGACCCGCTCGGGGTGAGCAGGTTCCTGCACGGATACGCCGAGCTGCGTCACCTGATCGGCCAGACGCCGGTCACCGTCGTCGCCAATCGCGTGCGCCCGGGCCCGCTGGGCGTCGACGCCAGGGGCCAGATCCGCCGCACGCTCAGCCGGTTCGCGGCCATCGACGACGTCGCGTTCGTGCCCAGCGATCCGCGCGCCGTCGACGCCGCCGCCCTGCACGCCCGCGCAGTGGCCGACGTCGCGCCGCGCTCTCAGCTGGTGAGCGCGGTGCGGCGCGTCGCCGCCGGACTTGGCGTGCGCGGCGACGTCACTGCCGATAGCTCGACAGGAAGTTCCCGAGCCGCTCGACGGCTTCGCTCAGCACGCGCGGCTCGGGCAGTGTGACCACGCGCAGGTGGTCCGGCGTGGGCCAGTTGAACCCGGTGCCCTGCACGAGCAGGATCTTCTCCGAGACGAGCAGGTCGTACACCAGCCGCTCGTCGTCGCGGATCTCGTGCACCTCGGGATCCAGTCGCGGGAACGCGTACAGCGCCCCCGCCGGGCGCACGCAGCTCACTCCGGGGATCGACTCCAGACCGCGCCAGGCGACGTCGCGCTGCTCGTGCAGACGCCCAGTCGGCGCGATGAGCGCATCGATCGACTGCACCCCGCCGAGCGCGGCCTGCACTGCATGCTGCGCGGGTACGTTCGGGCACAGCCGCGTCGAGGCGAGCAGGGTGATGCCCTCCAGGAAACCGCGCGCATGCGACTTCGGACCGGTGATGACCAGCCAGCCCGAACGGTATCCCGCCACCCGGTAGGTCTTGGACAGTCCGTTGAACGTCAGGCAGAGCAGATCGGGCGCGAGCGTCGCGGTGGGCACGTGCTGCGCGTCGTCGAAGAGGATGCGGTCGTAGATCTCGTCGGAGAGCAGGAGCAGGTCGTTCTCGCGGGCGATCTGCACCAGACCTTCGAGCACCTCACGGGAGTAGACCGCGCCGGTGGGGTTGTTCGGGTTGATGATCACGATGGCCTTGGTCTGCGGCGTGACCTTCGCACGGATGTCGTCGAGGTCGGGCTGCCAGCCGTTCTCCTCGTCGCAGAGGTAGTGCACGGGCGTGCCGCCGGCGAGCGAGGTCATCGCGGTCCACAGCGGATAGTCCGGGGCGGGGATGAGCACCTCGTCCCCGCCGTCGAGCAGCGCCTGCATCACCATGGTGATCAGCTCGGACACGCCGTTGCCGAGGTAGACGTCATCGGGATCGAAGCGCGGGAAGTCCGGGATCTCCTCGTAACGGCTCACGACCGCCCGGCGGGCGGTTATCACGCCCTTGCTCTCGCTGTAGCCGTGCGCGGTGGGCAGTGCGGCGAGCATGTCGCGCACGATCTGGTGCGGGGCCTCGAAGCCGAAGGTCGCCGGGTTGCCGGTGTTCAGCCGGAGGATCTGATGCCCCTCCGCCTCCAGGCGCGCCGCCTCGATCAGTGCCTTGCCGCGGATCTCGTAGAGAACGTTCTTCAGCTTCGACGACTGGTCCAGTGCGCGGGTCATTCCGCCAGGATACCGGGGCGCAGTCGCAGCGATGCCGCATGCGAGAGACGCTCGCGCCGGCTGCTGTCGACGTGGGCGTGCGCGAGCGTCGCCGCCCTCTCGCCGTCGCGCTCGCGGATGGCGTCGAACAGCTCCACGTGCTCGTCGGCGATGTGAACGAGGTCGTCGTGCTGCACCAGCGACCAACGCAGCCGACTGCGGATGCTCTCCATGATCTCGCCCAGCAGCCGGTTGTCGGCGAGCTCTACGACGATCTCATGGAAGTCCGCCGCCGCGCGCCGAGAGACCACGCGGTCGTCGTGCGCCGCGCTCTGCTGCTCCTCCTGCAGCGCGAGCTGCAGCCGCTCCAGACCGTCGCGACGGTGCCGCTCGGCGGCGAGGCGAAAGGCCATGGGCTCGAGCACCTGCCGCACCTCGTCCAGGTCGGCGAGGTCGGCGGTGGTGAACTCGCGCACGATCGCCCAGGTGCGCGGTCGCAGCTCGACCAGCCCCTCCCCCTCCAGCACCTTCAGCGCGTCGCGGACGGGAACCCGGCTCACGCCGAACTCACTCGCCAGGTCGCGCTCGATCAGCTTGCTGCCGGGCTCGCGGACGCCGTCGAGGATCGCGTCGCGCAACCACGAGGCGACCCTGCTGGACTCCAGCCCCCGGTCGTCTGCTCTGCTCACACCGTCATCCTCGCACCTCCCCGCCGCTTCGGCGATCAGGCCGTCGCGGCGGGCTTCTTCTCGACCCAGCGGATGCCCTCCTTCAGCGTCGGCAGTATCTCCGTGCCGATGCGGCGGGCGAGCAGGTCGTCCAGACGATCCAGCGGACCGATCAGCGTGCGACCGCCGGCGCGCGCGACGCGGATGGCGGCGTCGATCTTGGGCTGCATCGATCCCTCGGCGAACTTCATCGCGGCGACCGCATCCGCCGAGGCGGTGTGGATGTCGCGCTGCTCGGGCGTGCCCCAATTCTCGCTGACGTAGTCGCCGTCGGTGAGCAGGATGAGGGTGTCGGCGCCGATGTCGGCGGCGAGAGCGGCGGACGCGAGGTCCTTGTCGACGACCGCCTGCACACCCACGTGACGACCCTTGGCGTCCACGCGCACCGGGACGCCGCCGCCTCCCACGCACACCGCGAGAGTGCCGGCCTCCAGCAGCCGGCGGATCAGCGGCGCCTGCACGATCGACAACGGGTCGGGCGAGGGCACGACGCGGCGGAAGGCCTTGCCGTCCTTGGCGATGGTCCAGCGGTACTCCGCGGCAGCCTCGGCCGCGTCGTGCGCGGAGTACTGCGGACCGATGAGCTTGGTGGGGCGCTCGAAGGCGGGGTCCGATTCGTCGACGATCGTGGTGGTGATGACTCCCGCGACCTCGCGCGATCCGTTCAGCGCGTTGGAGAGCTCCTGCTGCACCACGTACCCGATCATGCCCTGGGTCTCGGCCCCGAGGATGTCGAGCGGATAGGCGGCCACGTCCTGGTAGGCGAGGTTCTGCAGAGCGAGCAGTCCGACCTGCGGGCCGTTGCCATGCGTGATGACCATCTCGTTCTCGCTCGCCAGTGACGCGAGCGCCTCACAGGTGGAGCGGACGTTGGCCCGCAGGTACTCCGCGGTCATCGGCTCGCCACGACGAGCGAGGGCATTGCCGCCCAGTGCCACCACGATGCGCATGTTTTCTCCCTTGTCGACTCGAACCCGTACTCCGAACTCGAGGATGGTATTCCATTTGAACAAATGGTATACCTATACCGAAGACATTCACAGCGTCCCCGCCGCCTCACCCGGCAACGGCGGACGCCTCGGAGAGAAGACGATGACCCCCGTCGCCACCCCTGTCGCGCTTCGCGCGCACACCTGGGATGCTGCGCTTGAGGAGACGCTCTCAGGCGGCAGCGATGCCCCGGTGCTCGGCATTGCCTCGGCGCCCCGCATCGCCGCGGTGCACTCGGTGCACACCTGGGTCGTCAACATCCGCTGCGGGGATGACCTCATCGCGCTGGCCCACCAGCGCCTCGACGACGCTCCGTGGACCGTCCGCATCGCGCACGATGACTGGCCCGCTCTCACCGCGTCGCGCGTCGACGACGCCGTCGCGCTCAGCCCGGGCGGCATCACGCTGTCGCGCGCCTCCGGAGCGGTGCGCATCGGACTCGCTCCTGACGCCGCGCGCCGGCTGATGCCTGCGGAAGGGGCGCCGGCCCCGAGTGCGCTGCGCCGCACTCTCGAGATCCTCAGCGCGATCCCCTCCCCCGCAGCCGCGACCCCGTTCGGAGCTCTCGCCGCGGATGCCCTCGCCGCCGGCATTCGCCGCCTGCGCGTCAGTGCACGGCAGCTGCTCGACGCCCCCTCCCCGGAAGCGGCGGATGCCGTCGCCCGCTCGGCCGACCGGCTGATCGGGCTCGGCGAGGGGCTGACCCCCTCCGGCGACGACGTGCTGACCGGACTGGCGTTCGTGGCGGCGCACCCGGGCCTCGCCCTGCGCCCGCTGCTCGACCCGCTGAGCACGGTCGCCGCTGCAGCTGAGGCACGCACCACCCTGCTCAGCGCCGTCACCCTGCGGGCGGCGCTCGACGGGCGCGCCCGCCTGCGGATGCACGACCTTCTCCTCGCCCTCATCGACGCCGACGAACCTCGCCTGCGCGATGCCATCATCCGCACCGCCGCCATCGGCCACACCTCCGGGTACGACATCCTGACCGGCATCCGTCTCGGTCTGGAGCTGGCGCGCGATGCGCCCACCGGTCCCGCCCCCACCCTCCGCACGAACAGCAGAACAGAGGAGCACCCATGAGCGACACCACGGCAACCGAAGCCAGCGCTTCCGCCGAGTTCGAGCACGAGCCGGTGCCCTTGAGCCACCGCAAGTCGCTCTTCACCGTGTCCGCGGTGTGGTTCGGCTTCCCGATGATCCTCACCAACGCCGTCCCCGGCGGCCTGGTCGTCGCCATGCTCGGATTCTGGCGCGGCGTCGGAGCCATCCTCGTGGCCAACGCGATCATGTTCGTCTACGTGAGCCTGCTCAGCTGGCGCGCGGGGCGCACCGGTAAGAGCTTCTCGCTGCAGGCCATCGAGACCTTCGGCACAGCGGGATACGCGATCGCCTCCGGCTTCCTCTCCACCGTCGTCGTCGGATGGTTCGCGTTCAACACCGGCGCCACGGGAGCCAGTCTCAGTGAGGCATTCGGGTGGAACGAGACCCTCGTCGCCGCCCTCGCCGGCATCGTGTTCATCGCGGTCACCTACCTCGGCATCCGCGCTCTGTCGGTACTCGGCGCGATCGCGGCGCCGCTGTTCATCGTCGCCGTGCTGATCGCAGTCGGCATCGCCTCTCAGAACCACGACTTCGCCGCCGTCTTCGACTACGCCGGCGTGGGCGGGGAGGCGATGTCGTTCGGAGTGGCCGTGACGGCCATCATGGCGACCTTCGCCGACTCCGGCACCATGACCGCGGACTTCACGCGCTGGGCCCGGACCGGCAGGCAGGCGGTGCTGGCCACGGTCACCGCGTTCCCCATCGCCAGCCTCGTCGCTCAGCTCAGCGGCGCGCTGTTCGTCGCCGCGGGAGCGATCGCACTGCCCGCGGACAACGGCGGCAACTTCGCCCCGATCCTCACCGGCACGGGCAACCCGCTGCTGAACGTCTTCCTGCTCGTGTTCGTCGTGATCAACCTCGGATCGGTGTGCACCCACTGCCTCTACAACGGCGCTCTCGGGTGGTCGCATCTGACCCGCTCCCGGATGCGGCTGCTGACGCTCATCCTCGGCGTGATCGGCGTGGCCGTCGCCGTGCTCGGTGCGTGGCACTACTTCGTGAACTGGCTCGCGCTGCTGGGGGTGCTCGTGCCTCCGCTTGGTGCCGTGCTGATCGCGGATCAGATCATCCTCGCGCGTCGCAGCGCCGGCCGCCCCGCCGAGCGGTTCCGCTTGAACGCCCTCCTCGCGTGGGCCGTCGGCGCGGTCGCCGCCCTGCTGTCGCATTTCTTCGCCCCGGCGCTCTCGGACGCCGTGGTCGGCCTGATCGTGGGATGCCTCGCGTATCTCGCCCTGGAACAGCTCTCATCAACGAAGGAGACAACCCGATGACCAGCACGCAGACCGTGGAGCAGCGCTACCTCGACAGCGCCGCCGCCGGAGACCTGGACGGCGTGACCGCCGCCCTCGCCGACGGCGCCGACAAGAACGCCGTCGACCACGAGGAGGCGAGCGCCATCCTGCGCGCGGCTCGCGGCGGCCATCTCGATGTGGTGCGCGCGCTCATCGCGGAAGGCGTCGACATCGACGCCCAGGACCAGACGTGCTCGAACCCGTTCCTGTTCGGCTGCATCAACGACGACCTCGAGCTGGTGAAGACGATGGCCGAGGCCGGGGCGGATCTCAAGCGCCTCACCCGCATGGGGGGCAACGGCCTCACCCCCGCCGCAGAGAAGGGTCACCTCGAGGTCGTGCGCTACCTGCTCGAGAACACCCGCATCAACGTGAACCTCACCAACAACCTCGGCTGGACCGCGCTGATCGAGACGATCATCCTCGGCGACGGCGGCCCGGTCCGTCAGCAGATCGTCGAGCTGCTGCTCGCGCACGGAGCGAAGCCTGGCATGCCCGACCCGTGGGGCGTGCCCCCGGTCGAGCTCGCCCGTCAGCGCGGCTTCGACGAGATCGTGGCGATCCTCGAGAGCCACCAGGCCTGAAACTCCCCCGGAAAGGACGATGACGATGACCAGACACATCGAGATCAGGAAGAACACCTACCTGGATTCCGTCTCGCTCATGTCGATGAGCACCAAGGCCAACGCGGTGGAGGGCGTCACGCAGGCGCTGCTCGGCATGGCCACCCCGATGAACAAGGAGGTGCTGGCCAACGTGGGCGTCGACGACCCGGCCGTCGACGAGGCCCGCCCGAGCGATCTGATGATCGTGATCGACGCGAGCGACGAGACCATCGAAGCCGCCATCTCGGCAGTCGACGACATCATCGCCCGCAAGGGCAGCGGCGCGCACTCCGCGCACGAGGTGCGCTACCGCACCCTCGACGGCGCGTTCGCCGAGGAGCCGGATGCCAATCTCGTGCTCATCTCGGTCAACGGCGCCTTCGCCGCGCGCGAGGCGCGCAAGGCACTCAACGCCGGCAAGAGCGTCATGATCTTCTCGGACAACGTCTCGGTCGAGGACGAGCTCTCGCTCAAGCGCCTCGCGCACGAGAAGGGACTCATCGTGATGGGCCCGGACTGCGGCACCGCCATCATCAACGGCACCGGCCTCGCCTTCGCCAACGCGGTGCGCCGCGGCAGCATCGGCATCGTCGGCGCCTCAGGCACCGGCAGTCAGGAGGTGTCCGTGCGCATCCATGACTTCGGCGGTGGGGTGTCGCAGCTGATCGGCACCGGAGGACGAGACCTGTCGACCGAGATCGGCGGCATCTCGATGATCGACGGCATCCGCGCCCTCGACGCCGACCCCGAGACCTCGGTCATCGTCGTCGTCTCCAAGCCGCCGGCCGAGGAAGTCGCCGAGAAGGTGCTCGCGGTCGCCGGCGAGGCCACCAAGCCCGTGTTCGTGACCTTCCTCGGCTCGGATCGCGCCGAGTCCGGGTACGACAACGTGACGATGGTGACCGCCGGAACCAAGCCGCTGGCCATCGCCGCCGTCGTCGCCTCCGGCATCGACGAGTCGACGCTCGACAAGCACCCGCTGAACACCCCCCTGATCGAGGAGGTGCGCGCCCAGCTCGCCCCCGAGCAGAAGTACGTGCGCGGGCTGTTCTGCGGCGGCACCCTGTGCGACGAGTCGATGTTCGCGGCCCTCGCGAAGTACGACAACGTGTACTCGAACATCCAGAAGGACCCGACGCACCGCATCGGCGCCACGGACCCCTCGCGCGAGCACACCTTCCTCGACATGGGCGACGACGACTTCACCAACGGCCGTCCGCACCCCATGATCGACCCCTCGCTGCGTCTGCAGCGCATCGTCGAAGAGGCGAAGGACCCCTCGGTCGGTGTCATCGCCATGGACTTCGTGCTGGGCTTCGGCGCGCACGAGGACCCGGTCGGGGTCACCATCCCGGCGATCACCGAGGCGAAGGCCCTCGCCACCGAGCGCGGCCAGCACCTCGAGATCCTCGGGTATGTGCTGGGCACCGATCTGGACACCCCGAACCTCGCCGAGCAGATCGCCAAGCTCGAGGCCGCGGGCGTGACCATCGCCTCCTCCTCCACCAACCTCGGGCTGCTCGCCCGTGAATTCGTCGCGAAGGGTGACAACTGATGAGCGTCAACGACCTGTTCTCCTCCACTCTGAAGCCGGTCAACCTCGGCCTGGACATGTTCGCCGACGACCTGAAGGCGCAGGGCGTCGCGCCGGTCCTGATGGACTGGACCCCGCCCGGCGGCGGCGATCCGGCGATCGTCGACGCGCTCAGTCGTCTGGAGGACCCCGCCCTCGCCGAACGCATCGACGCGGCCAACCAGGTCGCGCTCGAGCGCATCCTCTCGGCACAGCCGTTCCTCGAGGGCTTCGGGCAGGCGATCGACACGGTGCCCGGGATGACCGCGAAGACGATCCTGCACGCCGGACCGCCCATCGAGTTCACCCGGATGTCCGGGCCGATGAAGGGCGCCGTCACCGGGGCACTCGTGTTCGAGGGTCTGGCGACGGACATCGACGAGGCGTTCGAGCTGGCCGCGTCCGGCGAGATCACCTTCTCGCCGTGTCACGAGCACCAGTCGGTCGGCTCGATGGCAGGCGTCACGAGCGCGAGCATGTGGGTGCACAAGGTCACCAACCGCACGCACGGCAACACGGCGTACACCAACCTCTCCGAGCAGCTGTCGAAGATCCTGCGCTTCGGCGCGAACGACCAGTCGGTCATCGACCGGCTGAACTGGATGCGCGACGTGTTCGGTCCCGTCCTCGCCGGTGCGATGGCGTTGAACGAGGACGGCATCGACCTGCGTCTGATGCTCTCGCAGGCGCTGCACATGGGCGACGAGGCGCACAACCGCAACGTCGCCGGGACCACGCTGCTGATCCAGGCGCTCGCGCCGTACATCCTCGAGACCGACTTCACGACCAGACAGAAGCGCGAGGTCTTCGATTTCGTCGCGTCCTCGGACTACTTCTCCGGCCCGACGTGGATGGTCGCCGCGAAGGCGTCGATGGATGCCGCGAACGGCGTGGCCGACTCGAGCATCGTGACCACCATGGCGCGCAACGGCGTCGAGTTCGGCATCCGAGTCGCGGGCACCGGCGGGCAGTGGTTCACCGGACCGGCACAGGAGGTCATCGGCCCGATGTTCGCCGGCTACACGCGTGAGGACTCCGGGCTGGACATGGGCGACTCGGCCATCACCGAGACCTTCGGCATCGGCGGCTTCGCGATGGCCGCAGCCCCGGCGATCGTGGCGCTCGTCGGCGGCACCGTCGACGAGGCGATGGGCTATTCGCGCACGATGAACGCGATCACCACGGGCAACAACCCGAACATCACCATCCCCGCGCTGGACTTCATGGGAGTTCCCTCCGGCATCGACGTCCGCAAGGTCATGGAGACCGGCATCCTGCCGATCATCAACACGGCCATCGCGCACAAGGAGCCCGGCATCGGCATGATCGGCGCGGGCATCACGCATCCGCCGGTAGAGGCCTTCCAGAAGGCGCTGCGCGCCCTCGTCGACACGGTCAAGCCATGACGTCGCTGGCGCCCGCCACCACGGGCACGGAGCTGAAGTGGTGGAAGCGGGGGGACATCGCGGCGTTCTTCGCGCTGTTCACCAACAACCTCACCAACATCATCACCTTCACGGCACTGCTGACCATGGCGGGCCTGCCGGTGGGGATGGTGGTGGGGCGCATCGCCCCCGCCTTCGGGATGGCGATCCTCATCACGTCGTCCATGTACGTATGGTTCGCCCGGCGGCTGGCGGCGAAGGAGGGCCGGGGTGACGTGGTCGCCCTGCCCTCCGGGCCCAGCGCACCGTCGATCTTCACCGTGACCTTCCTCGTCATCCTGCCGGTGTACTCCAGCACGCAGGACGCCGAGCTCGCGGTCGGCATCGGCTTGGTGTGGGGCTTCCTCGAGGGATTGATCCTGTTCGTCGGATCGTTCTTCGGCGATCTGCTGCGCCGTGCCGTGCCCCGCTCGGTCCTGCTGGCGTGTCTGGCGGGCCTGGGACTGCTTCTGCTGGCGATGAACCCGATGCTGCAGGCGTTCCAGTTCCCGGTGGTCGCCTTCCTCGTGCTGGTCATCGTCTTCATCAACTGGTTCGGACGCTCACCTTTCCTCGGCAAGGTGCCCACCGGACTGCTGCTGCTGATCGTGGGCACCGCCGCGGCCTGGGTGTTCGGGCTGCAGACGCCGGAGGCAGTGCAGGCCGCCCTCGTGCACGCGGGATGGCACCCACCGCAGGTGGCGATCGGCAGCTTCTTCGACGGGATCGCGCACTCCGCGCCGTTCCTCGCCTCGGCGGTGCCGCTGGCGTTGGCGAACTACGTGTTCGACCTCGAGAACATCGAAGCCGCCGAAGCGGCGGGCGACCACTACCGCGCACGTCCGGTGATGCTCGTCAACGGCGGGGCCACCATGATCGGCGCGCTCATGGGCAACCCGTACCCGGTGACCGTGTACATCGGCCACACCGCGTACAAGGAGATGGGCGCGGGCATCGGCTACACCATGCTCAACGGCATCACCATGTTCGCCGTGGGGCTGTTCGGCATGAGCGCGCTGCTGCTGTCGATCGTGCCCATGGCCGCCATCGCCCCGATCCTCATCTACATCGGCATCGTCACCGCTGCGCAGTCGGTGCGCGAGACGCCGAAGGTGGAGCTGCCGGTGATATTCGTCGCGCTGTTCCCGTGGATCGCGAACTGGGCGAACAGCCTGGTGGGCAACACCCTGAAGTCGGTCGGCACCAACGCCGCCGAGGTGGGCGCCGACGCGCTGAACGCCGCCGGCACCTACTTCTCCGGCATCACCACGCTCGGCAACGGCGCTCCGCTGTCGTCGCTGCTGTGGGGGATGATCGCGATCTTCGCGATCCGTAATCGGCCGCTCTCGGGCGCCCTCATCAGCGCGCTCGCCGGCATCCTCGCCCTGCTGGGTATCATCCACGCCGGTGTGCCGGGCCTGCCCGCGACGTGGGATCTCAGCGACACCCACGTCATGTTCCTCGTGGCGTACCTCATGGTGGCCGCGCTGTTCCTCGCGAAGTGGGTGCAGGACCGCACCACGTCCACGACGGTGATGTTCACCGCCGCGGACGAGGTCACCCTGAGCAGCGCCGTCTCGCCCAGCCTCATCCAGTCCTCGAAGGGCTGACCAGAAGGCGGGTCCGGGCGCACCGAGCCCGGACCCGCCGGATACCCGCAGAATCGGTGCACACGAGAACGGATGGCCATGTCCTCCCCCACCATCGACCCGACCCTCGTCGATCCCGGCGCCGAACGCGTGGCGGTCTACGCCGCTCGCGGCTACGCCGACGACGTCCTGCCGATCCGCCCGAAGGATCGCACCTGGAAGACCCCGCAGTTCATCACCGTCTGGATGGGTCCCATCCACAACATCCTGTCGTACTTCACGGTGATGACCTTCTTCGCGCTGGGCCTGAACGCCTGGCAGGTGGTCGCGGCGATCATGACCGCGGCGGTGATCGTCTCGATCGGCTACATCCTCAACGGCCAGGCCGCCGCGAAGTACGGCGTCCCCTTCGCGATGCAGCTGCGCGAGGCCTTCGGCCACAAGGGCGCGCTGATCCCGACCTGGGTGCGTGGCATCATCGCCGGGTTCATGTTCTTCGGCATCACGAGCGTCTCCTCCGCGCAGGCCTTCGACGTGGTCTTCGAGACCATCTGGCCGGGCTTCTCGCAGATCGGCGGCGGGGCCGACATCCTCGGCCTGCCGATTCCGACGGC
Source organism: Microbacterium sp. USHLN186 (assembly GCF_037145155.1). Lineage (NCBI taxonomy): Bacteria > Bacillati > Actinomycetota > Actinomycetes > Micrococcales > Microbacteriaceae > Microbacterium > Microbacterium sp. USHLN186. The sequence continues at coordinate 119,495 of NZ_JBBCYA010000002.1, read as the reverse complement.
CATCTCCTACGCGATCACGTGGGTGATCACGGTGGCGCTCTTCCTCGGCGGCCAGGCGTTCCTCGGCCGGTTCAGCAACTGGGCGAACCCCGTGGTGTACATCCTCGTGGTCGTCGCGGTCGTGCTGGCCGTCATCAACGCCGGCGGGCTGGGTGCGGTCTTCTCGACGCGCGTCGTCGACTCGCCGGTGACACCGCTGATCTTCGTCACCTGCGTCTCGATCCTCGTGTCGAACTGGGCGGGCCCCATCGTCAACACCGGTGACTACACCCGCAACGCCACCTCGATGCGCGCCCCGACCGTCGGCTTCCCGATCGGCGTGATCGGCTCCTATCTGCTGTTCGCCCTGGTGACCGTGTCGTTCGTCGCGGCGCTGCAGGTGGTGACTGGCGGCGACTTCGACATCAACCGGCCCGGGGTGTTCATCCAGGCCATCAACGACGGCGTCGGCAACCCGTTCGTCGTGGTGCTGCTGATCCTCGCCATGAACGTCGGCGCGATCGCCTTCGTCGTGTTCGGCAACATGCTGCCTGCCGGGCTGCAGCTGACCGCACAGCTGCCGAAGCTGTTCACCCTGCGCCGCGGTGCCATCCTCGCCGCCGTCATCGGCACGCTCATCGTGCCCTGGAAGTTCGTCGAGAACACCGACGCGCTGTTCCTGTTCTACTCGCTGATCGGCTCGATGTTCGGTCCGATCGTCGGGATCATGCTCGCCTCATACTTCCTCGAGCGCCGCCGCACCCTCGACATCGACGGCATCTACGCCGACTACCGCGGCGGCGAGAAGGGATCGCTTCCGGCCTACAACTGGCGGGCGCTGGGCGTGCTGTTCGCGAGCTTCGCGATCACGATGATCGGCCGCGTGCCGGGGGCCGCCGCGGTGGACTTCCTCGTGCAGGTGAACAACCTCGCGTTCTTCTCGGGTCTGATCATCGGCTTCGTCGGCTACGCCGGGCTGACCGTGCTGACCCGCCGCGACGACCGCCGACCGGCGTCCGCCGCCTGACCCGCATCACCACAGACAAGGAGACAGATCATGACTGAATCGACACCCTCCCCCGAGACCCTCGACGCCTACTTCCGGCCCGCCGTGGACGCCACGCTGGCGGGCATGCGCGCGGGTACCGGCGGTCCGTTCGGCGCCACGCTGGTGAATCCGGAGGGCGAGATCGTCGTCGCCGTCGGCAACACCGTCATCCGGGACACCGACATCTCCGGTCACGCCGAGATGGTCGCGGTGCGCGAGGCGTGCCGCAAGCTGAACACGCTCGACCTGTCCGGGCATGTGATGTACGCCACCTGCGAGCCGTGCCCGATGTGCGTGGGCGTCATGATGTGGGCGGGCATCACCACGTGCTACTACGCGTCCACCCACGTCGATGCGGGCGAGAACGGATTCAGCGACGTGCACCTGCGCCGCTATCTGGACGGCAGCGACACCTCCACGCTGGACATGATCCACCTCGACAGCGGCCGAGAGGACTGCGCGTCCATCTGGACGGAGTTCCAGTCCCTCACCAGCTGAGCCCGGATGCACGAAGGGCCGGTTCCCGCGGGAACCGGCCCTTCGTCATACGCGGGCTACTTCTTCTTCTTGCTCTGCGCGCGTCGCTGCTCGCGGTTGCCGGAGGGCTGCTCGTCGGCATCCACCTGCTGCCCGAACGCGCCTCGCGCGGACGCGGACGCACGGGCGGTCGCCGCCTGCTGCACCCGACCTCGCCCGTCGCGCACCTCGACGCCGCCGGCGTCATCGGGAGCGGAGTACTCCAGCTTCTGCTCGGGCTGCGAGTCGACCAGCCCCTTGGCCTCGACCTCGGTCTGGTCGTCGCCGGCGCGACGCACCTCGACCTCGAGGTTGTACAGGTAGCCGACCGACTCCTCCTTGATCTGCCCCATCATGGCCTGGAACATCGCGTAGCCCTCACGCTGATACTCGATCAGCGGGTCGCGCTGCGCCATGGCGCGCAGGCCGATGCCGTCCTTGAGGTAGTCCATCTCGTAGAGGTGGTCGCGCCAGCGGCGATCCAACACCTGCAGCACCACGCGGCGCTCGAGCTCGCGCGTCGCCGCCTCGCCGAGCGCCTCCTCACGCTTCTCGTAGGCGATCTTCGCATCCGAGAGCAGTTCGCGCTTGAGCCCCTCCGCCGTGATGGCGCCCTTGCGGTCGCCCGCCTCGGCGACGACCTCGTCGATGGTGACATCCATCGGGTACAGCGTCTTCAGCTCCGCCCACAGGGCATCGAAGTCCCAGCTCTCAGTGTGACCGGAACCGGTGTGGTCGTCGACGATGCCGCCGATCGCGTCCTCGATGAAGTGCTGCACGCGGTCGGCGATGTCGTCGCCGTGCAGGATCTGACGGCGGTCAGCGTAGATCGCCTCGCGCTGGCGGTTGAGCACGTCGTCGTACTTCAGCACGTTCTTGCGCATCTCGGCGTTGCGCGCCTCGACCTGCGACTGCGCGCTGCGGATGGCGCGGCTCACCAGCCCCGACTCGATCGGCACGTCGTCGGGGAAGTTCGTGCGCGCCAGGATGGCCTCTGCGGCACCGGACTGGAACAGGCGCATGAGGTCGTCGGTGAGGCTGAGGTAGAAGCGGCTCTCACCCGGGTCGCCCTGACGGCCGGAGCGTCCGCGCAGCTGGTTGTCGATGCGGCGCGACTCGTGGCGCTCGGTGCCGAGCACGTACAGGCCACCCGCCTCGGTCACCTTGACGCCGTCCTCGGCGACCTGCTTCTTCATCGCCTCGTAGGTGTCGTCCCACGCGGCCTCGTACTCCTCCGGCGTCTCCTCGGGGTCGAGTCCCTTGGCCCTGAGCTCCTGCACGGCGAGGAACTCGGCGTTTCCGCCGAGCATGATGTCAGTGCCTCGTCCGGCCATGTTCGTCGCGACGGTGACCGCGCCGAGCTTTCCGGCGAGCGCGACGATCTCCGCCTCGCGCGCGTGGTTCTTCGCGTTGAGCACCTCGTGCTTCACGCCCTTCTTCGCCAGCAGCCGCGAGAGGTACTCGCTCTTCTCGACGCTCACCGTTCCCACCAGCACGGGCTGACCGGAACGGTGGCGCTCGGCGATGTCCTCGACGACCTGCGCGAACTTCGCCTGCTCGTTCTTGTAGACCAGGTCGGGCTGGTCCTTGCGGATCATCGGGCGGTTGGTCGGGATGGGCACCACGCCGAGCTTGTACGTCGACATGAACTCGGCAGCCTCGGTCTCGGCGGTTCCGGTCATGCCGGCCAGCTTCTCGTAGAGGCGGAAGTAGTTCTGCAGCGTGACCGTGGCCAGGGTCTGGTTCTCGGCCTTGACCGGCACGCCCTCCTTGGCCTCGATCGCCTGGTGGATGCCCTCGTTGTAGCGCCGCCCGACGAGGATGCGGCCCGTGTGCTCGTCGACGATCATGACCTCGTCGTTCATCACGACGTAGTCGGTGTCGCGCTTGAACAGCGCGATCGCCTTTATGGAGTTGTTCAGGAACGAGATGAGCGGGGTGTTCGCCGACTCGTAGAGGTTGTCGATGCCGAGGTAGTCCTCGACCTTCTCGATGCCGGGCTCGAGCACGCCGATCGTGCGCTTCTTCTCGTCGACCTCGTAGTCCACGCCCGGCTCGAGCGTGCGCGCGATCTTCGCGAACTCGGTGAACCACCGGTTCGCCTCGCCGGAGGAGGGACCGGAGATGATGAGTGGCGTGCGCGCCTCGTCGATGAGGATGGAGTCGACCTCGTCGACGATTGCGAAGAAGTGCTCGCGCTGGACGAGGTCCTCCTGACGCCAGGCCATGTTGTCGCGCAGGTAGTCGAAGCCGAACTCGTTGTTCGTGCCGTACGTGATGTCAGCGGCGTACTGCTGGCGGCGCACCTCGGGCGTCTGACCGGACACGATCGTGCCGGTGGTCATCCCCAGCGCGCGATGCACACGTCCCATCAGTTCGGACTGGTAGGAGGCGAGGAAGTCGTTCACCGTGATGATGTGCACGCCCTCGCCGGCGATGGCGTTGAGGTACGACGGGAAGGCCGCGACGAGCGTCTTGCCCTCACCGGTCTTCATCTCGGCGATGTTGCCGAAGTGCAGGGCGGCGCCGCCCATGATCTGCACGTCGTAGGCGCGCATGCCGAGGGTGCGCCGTGCCGCCTCGCGCACGGCCGCGAAGGCCTCCGGCATGAGCTGGTCGAGGGTCTCGCCCTTCTCGAAGCGCGCCCGCAGCTCCGCGGTCTCGCCGCGCAGCTCCTCGTCGGTGAGCTTCTCGAAGTCGTCCTCGAGCGCGTTCACCGCCTTCGCGACCTGCTTGAGCCGACGCAGGATGCGTCCCTCGCCCGCGCGCAGCAGCTTCTCGAGAGGATTCGCCACGGATGTCTCCCTTGGGGTATACGCCCCGGCGCAGGGGTCAGCGCCGGACATGCTTTGCCATGTTACCGGCGCGTGACGTGCATCCGCTGTGCGTCCGCACCCGCACCTAGCGCATGATCCGACCCGTGGGAGCCGTCTTGCGCAGTCCATGATTTGCGGATATGCATATGCCGGGAAACGCGATATCCGAGACCGGACGGGATGACATGCCTTCGATGTACCGTGCCCTCGCGGCATCCATCCTCACGGGACTCGCCTGCGCGGCACTGCTGATCGGAGCGGGCGTGCAGGCGGTCGCGGTCCTGTACACCATGTGCATCGCGGTGGTGTGGTTCACCGGCATCCGTGCGGCCGTGCTGTGGGCGCGCTCGCACCGCTCGATCCCGCGGTCCTCTCCCTCACTGCACACGGGGCGGATCGCCCTGCTGTACTGCACGGCCGACGACCTCGACGAACGCGCGCTGGCCGCGAGCAGCGCGCAGGACGTCCCCGTCGACGTGTTCGTGCTCGACGACTCGAACGCAGACCGGCATCCGGATGTCGACGATGCGGCTGCCCGGGTGGGGGCGGTCGTGATCAGACGCCACGATCGCACGGATGCCAAGGCCGGCAACCTCAATCACGCGCTCGCACAGCTGCCGCGTGACGTCGACGCGGTCGTCGTGCTCGACAGCGACACCGCGATCCCGGAGGACTTCGCCCGACGCGCCTGGGCGGCACTGGTCGCCGATCCGCGAGTCGCGTGCGTGCAGGCGGTGCCCGTCGCCGGCGGTTCGAGTGCGTTCGCCCGCTTCTTCGGCCCGCTGGTGCGCAGCCACGCCCGGATCAACCACGCCACCCGTGCCCGCGTGGGGTTCCCCGCTTTCGTCGGGCGCGGAGCCATGCTGCGCACCGATGCGCTGCGCGACGTCGGGGGTCTTCCGTCGGCGGTGTCCGAGGACCTCGCGCTGAGCGTCCGGCTGCGTGAACGGAACTGGCGGATCGTGCACCGACCCGACATCGAGTTCCGCGAGGACTTCCCCATCGACTACTCCGCCTTCCGCGTGCAGCAGGCGAAAGCCGCGGAGGGCGCGGCGGAGTTCCTGCGCGACAGCGGCGAGCGCGCACGCGCGCTGCACGTTCGCGAGCGCTTCGACCTCCGCATCGAGACGGGCCTGCTCTCGCTGGGGGCGGCGGCCGGGCTCGGGGCGCTGGCCGCCGGCACCGTGCTCGCGGCGTGGGGGACGCCCACGCCGGCGGGGCTCACGCTGATCACCGGAGTGCTGGCGCTGATGCCGCTGCTGCCCGAGGCGCTGCGTCGTGCGGCGGACGGCGCCCTCGGGTCCGCCCTCGCCTTCCTCCTGCTCGGGCCGCTGCTGTACTCGTCGGTCGCCCTGCTCATCGTGCGCCACGCTCTCGCGGTGACGGGGGGCCGCTCGGCGCGGTTCACGGTGACGCCGAAGCGCGCCGGATCCTCCCGCGTGCGCGATGCCGTCGAGCAGATGCGCCTGGAATGGGCGTGGGCGCTCATCGCGCTGATCGCGGCCACCGCCCTCGGCGCCGCGCCCCTCGCCATCCCGTTCGTCCTGCCGGCCCTGATCGGCACAGGCATGATCGTCTGGGGTGCGCGAGACCTGCCGGTTGCAGCGCCGCCGCTCCAGCGCCGTGACCGGCGCGAGCCGTCCGAGCAGCTCGTCTGAGACAGTAGGGTCTGGGACCGCCCTACTGAGCACGAAGAGAGAAGACAGCGCATGTCCGTTCGCCAGAGTCTGCTGGCCATCCTCGAGCAGGGTCCGTGCTACGGATATCAGCTGCGCGCCGAGTTCGACCGACGCACGGGCTCGGTCTGGCCGTTGAACGTCGGCCAGATCTACAACACGCTCGAGCGCCTGGAGCGTGACGGCCTCGTCTCGAAGGGCGAGGTCGACGAACAGGGTCACGTGTATTACGGGATCACGGATGCCGGGAGTGCCGAGGTGGCCCACTGGCTGCGCGCTCCGGTCAAGCGGGGCCAGGGCACGCGTGACGAGCTGGCCATCAAGCTCGCCGTCGCGGCGACCCTGCCGGCCGTCGACGTGGGAGCGGTCATCCGTGCGCAGCGGCGCGCGTCGGTGGCACAGCTGCAGGAGCTCGATGCCGCCGAGTACGCGGGCGCCAATCCGGGTGGTCCCGAGGAGCTCGCCTGGTCGCTCGTCATGGATTCCATGATCTTCGCGGCCGAAGCGGAGGTGCGCTGGCTCGATCACATCGAGAAGCGGCTCAGTCTGCATCCGCAGCACGCGCTGCAGCTCGAGCTCTCGACCGACCGGCCCAAGCGGGGTCGTCCGGCCCGGGTCGGCTGAGCGCCTGGGCCCGAGCACTCGGCTGTGCTGTTCGCCGCGGGCGCACCGCATCAGCCGCGCACGCATCGGCCGTCGATCGTAGGATCGAGGCATGGCCGGATTCTGGGGCAGACGCAGACGTGAAGATGAGGCGCTCGCAGCGCAGGACGCGGATCTCGCGCGCCGCGCCGAGCAGGCGCTGGTCGCGACCGACGAGCGCATCCGCACCACGGCCGACGAGCTGGCCTTCGCGCAGGCGGAGCTGGGCGACGCCCTGACGGCGGATCTGGCGGACGCGCTGCGGTCGGTGCGCATCCACCTCGGTGAGGCGTTCCAGCTGCATCAGCTGAATCACGACGAGATCCCCGACACCGTCGAAGAGCTGCGCACGCGCAACGCCCGCATCGTGCAGCTGTGCGAGTGGGCGGAGGGCCTTCTCGACGAGAAGACCGGTGACCTGGCGGAGACGGTCGCCAAGGTGCGCCGGGCTCCCGAGATCATCGCCCAGGTGCGCCGGGATGCCGACATGCTCGCGACGCGCATCGCTCCGGCTCGCTCGATGATCGAGCGCCTCGCCGCCCGCTACTCGGAGACGGCGATGCGTCGCATCTCCTCATCGGCCGACGAGGCCGAGCAGCTGCTGGCGTTCGCCACGCACGGGGCCGACGTGTCGGAGCGCCGCCGCGCCGCACGACAGAACGAAGAGGCGAACCTCGCGCTGGAGACGGCGACCGAGGCCGTGCGGCGAGCGAGCGCCATGCTCGACGCCGTCGAGGACTTCGAGCTGCAGGCGCTGCGGGCCGAGTCCACGCTGGCCGCTGTCGTCGACGATTCCCGCGGCGACATCGTCGCCGCCCGCAGTGCTCCGCAGACGCCGGAGGTTGCGAAGGCCACCGCCGCTCTGGAGGCCGCGCTGCTCGCCCTCGCCCCGTCCGGGACGCGCAACGACCCGTTCGCGGAACTCACCCAGCTGCGCAGCGCCAACACCGCTCTCGACGAGGCGATCGCGAAGGCGCAGTACCGCATGCAGCATCCGCTTCCCTCGCTGGATCAGGTGCAGCACGCCCTCGACGACGCCGACCGTCAGCTCGGCGTGGCACGCGGACTCATCGCCGGGCACCGCGGGTGGATCGGCGCGGATGCTCGCACCCGACTGGCCGAAGCGGAGCGGCTGCGCATAGACGTCCCGGCCCTGCTGCCGGCCGAGGACACCCGCGAGCGAGCCCTGTCCGGCGCACGACGCGTCGCGCAGCTGGCATCCGAGTCCCTGCAGCTCGCCCAGCGCGACATCGACTCCGCCCGCCCGCAGAACCAGGGCTGGGGCGGCGACGGCTGGGGCGGCGGTGGCCGCCGCGGCGGCATGGGCGGGGGCGATGTCATGGGCGGTGTCCTGGGCGGCCTGGTGATCGGCAGCATCCTCGACGGCATCTTCGACTGATATCCGCTTCCCCCGGGATGACGAGAGGCCCCCTTCTACGAAGGGAGCCTCTCATCATCTGATGAGCCGGCGGGTCAGGAAGCCAGCTCCTCCTGCGCCGGAGGCGCTGCCGTGGTGAGCGAGATCACGCCGTAGTCCCAGCCCTTGCGTCGGTAGACGACGCTGGGGTGGTCGGTGCGCGCGTCGACGAACAGGAAGAAGTCGTGGCCGACCAGCTCCATGCGATCGACGGCCTCCTCGACCGTCATCCACTCCGCGTCGAAGTTCTTGGTGCGGATGACGACCGGGGAGTACTCCTCCTCCTCGTCCTGCTGGACCGGGATGGCCCCGGTCGCGACCGCACGCAGCACGTCTGCGGATGCCGGCTCGACGTCGATCCCGGCCAGCGCTCCGCTGCCCTTCTCGAAGTGGGGGCCGCGCGACTGGTTGCGTCCGTCGATGCGCTTCTCCTTGGCGCGGCGCAGCTGCTCGGAGAGCTTGTCGAGCGCCATGTCGAACGCCGCGAACTTGTCGGGGTCGGTGGCCTCCGCGCGGATCACCGGTCCCTTGCCGAGGAGGGTGAGCTCGACGGTCTCATCGGGGAGTCGTCCGTTGCGGTAGGCGCGATGCGTGACCTTGATCTCGAGTCGAAGAGCCCGCGGCGCGAGCGTCTGGATACGGGCCGTCTTCTCCTCGACAACCGTGCGGAACCGATCGGAGATGCTCACTCCGACGCCGACGATGCTCGTTTCCATCACTGTCTCCTTGTCCCGGTCCGCCCGGCCAAGGGCGGACCGTGGTCGCCTTGTGACCCCCTACGCTAGTCGCCGCGCTGCGACATGTCACTATCCGCGCGCCGTGAATTCCGTCGTGTCGTGCGGCGGCCGCAGCCGTGGCGTGGCGGCCAGCGCCACGGCGCCGACGGGCAGGAATCCCGCGGCGAGCAGCGCCCGCGCGGCCTCGTCGAGCGTGGCGCCGGTGGTGACGACGTCGTCGACGATGAGCACGCGTCGGCCGTGCCCGCTGCCGATCGCACGCATGCTGCCGGCGACGTTGTGCGCGCGGGCGCGACGACCGAGCCTGCGCTGATCGCCGGTGCGGCGGGCGCTCACGAGCAGCCGCCGCGGCACGCCACCGGCTCGGCGCACGAGCAGCTCGGGAACCCGGTAGCCGCGCCGGCGGAAGGCGGCGCGGCTGGTCGGCACCGGGGCGAGCAGCGCATCGGCGGGCTGCACGGCGAGGACAGCCCGTAGAGCGTCGCCCAGGGGGCGCGCGAGCAGGGTCGCGCCGTCCTCCTTCAGCCGCCGGATCACGCGGGCGGGCACGTCCTCGTAGCGCAGCGCGGCGTGCACCATCATCCCCTCCGGAGTGCGCACGTCGTGCCGTTCACCGCGAAGGCGCATCCGGCACGCCTCGCACAGCAGCGTTCCGGCGCGATCGCACCCTGCACAGCTCGCGGCGAGCAGCAGCGCGAGCGCGTCCTGCCCGATCCGGTGCCACACTCCCATCCTCCGATGCTGCGCGATCCCGTGCGGCGCCGTCCGCGATCAGCCGACGAATGGGGATGCCTGCGCGTGCGCGCGGGCTGTGCAGGAGAACCGGAGCGCCGGCGTGCGGTCAGTAGCCGGCGCGGGTGCCGAGCACGAGCACGTCCGAGATCGACTCCTGCCAGAACGAGCCGCGCTGCGCGTACACGGCGCCGTCCGAGGCGAGCACACGCAGCCCCGTCACCGTCTTCGCGCCGGCCACCGAGATCGCGCCGTCCGGCGCCGCCGACTCCGCGGCCGGACCGCCGATCACATGCATCGTGAGAACGGCATCCGGAGCGGCGCTGAGCACGGCGACGCTGTCGGCGCCCACCCACGACAGCCCCTGGGCAGGACCGATCAGCCGCCCCACCTCGTGCGGCGGGCCGAGCTCGAGAGGCGTCTGGTCGGCGTCCCGCAGGATCGATGCGACCTCCACGCGGCGCTCCCCGTTGGAGGTGACCACGGCCGCGACCCGCGCGCCGTCGGACGACACGCGCATCTGGCTGATCGACTCCGCACCCGGCCAGGCGTTCGCGACCGTGCGCGGCGCGGCGTCGGCGCGTGAGACCCGCACCTCGCCGGGGCTTCGCGCGGGGACGGTCCAGATGAGCTTGAACGGATCGAGCGTCGGGGCGATGAGTCCGCCGCGCTCGTCCACGCCCACCGAGTCGCCGTCGCTGACGGCGAACACCCGCCCGTCCCGCAGCTGCACCGACGCCAGCAGGGCGTCCGTGGAGACGTCGATCGCGGTGATGGGCTCGCCGATCTTCGCGATCTGCGCGGTGAGGCCGGTGACCGGCGCGATCTCGCCGCCGGCGGCGGCGGTGCCGAAGGTCTCGCCGGTGAGCACGAGCACGCCCGGATCGATGATCGGCTCGTCGAGGGAGACGACCCCCGCCTCCAGCGGCACCCCGTCCACGACCAGTCGCACGTCGGTCACGCCGGATCCCACCAGGCTCTGCTCGAGCTGCGTGCGCATGCGCGCGAGATCCGTCGTCGAGGCCGACAGGGCCGCACGTGTCAGCGACACCGACGCCACCTGCGCCGCGTCCACGGTGACCGCGTCGCCGACCATGTCGATGTCAGAGGAGAAGGCGGTGCGCACGGCCGGGGCGAGCCAGTCACTCGGCTCGCCGGAGATCAGGGTGCGCACGATCGAGGTCGCCATCGCGGGGCGGCGGGGGAACCAGCGCACGTCGGGCACGAGGTGCGTCCAGGACTGGTCGAAGTACTGCAGAGCGAACTTCTCGTAGACCTGGCCGAACGTGTCGAGATCGAGCGTCACGCCGTCCCGCGCCTCCGCGATGCGCCACTCCCCACCCGCCGCGCGCACGAGACGGAAGGGCGCCTTGGCGGTGCCCTTCTCTGCGCTGTACACGCCGTCCGCGCTGACGCTCGCGACCTGGTCGAGGGTCACACGCACCTCGGCGGTCGTGGCGTCCTCCTCGTCGGCGTGGACGGAGGCATCGAACTGCCGCTTGAACGCGGAGGAGTCGATGGCGACCCCCGCCTCCGGCTGCCAGGTGTGACTGAACTCCTCGGTGAGGAACTGCCGGGCGATCTCCCACGAGTTGGCGGGAGTCATCGAGGCATCCAGGAAGCCGGCGACGATCTGCTCCGGGTCCGCTCCGGGCTCGGGGCCCTGTGCGATCGGCGTGAAGGGCACGTTCTCCTCATCCTCGCCGATCGTGAGTCCCGCGTTGGGCGGCCCCGAGGTGGGCAGCCCCGTGCACCCCGCGAGCAGCAGCATCGCGGTGATCGCGGCGAGGACGGCGAGCAGACGGATGCCGGTCCGGCGGCGGATGCGCGTGTCCGGGTGCGCCACGACGTGGATGCTCACATGTCCTCCCCGGGCTGGGCGCCGGCCGCGGCGTCGGCCTCAGAACCGGACGGGTCGCCGGTCTCGCGCGCCGGGCGCAGGGCGATCGGCTCGGTGACGTCGATGAGGTCCACGACGGCCTCCTCGGGTTCCAGCGGCACCGGCCCGCGTGTCACCTCGACATCCGTGCCGCGGGGGATCGTGAGCACGAAGTTCGTGCCGACGCCGAGCTCGGACCACACCTCGAGCGTTCCCCGATGCAGGTGCGCGTCGCCGAGCGCGATCGACAGGCCGAGGCCGGTGCCGCCGATCGTGCGCTTGCGTGAGGGGTCGGCGCGCCAGAACCTGTCGAAGACGTGCTCGACATCGCCCGGGCGCATCCCCAGCCCGAAGTCGCGCACGCCGACGGCCACGGCGTGCTGATCGCTGTCCACCGTGATCACCACCGGCTGACCCTCGCCGTGCTCGATCGCGTTGCCGATGAGGTTGCGCAGCACCCGCCGCACGCGACGCGGATCCATGTCGACCGGGGAGTATCCCCCGGGCGCGACCAGGCGCAGCTCGGTGTCGTGCGCGGCTGCCAGCGGACGCAGCTGCTCGATCATCTCCTCGGCCAGCTGCGCCAGGCTCGTCGCCTCGACCTCCAGCTGCACCGATCCGGCGTCGTAGCGGCTGATCTCGAGCAGGTCGGCCAGCAGCGTCTCGAAGCGGCGCACCTGCGTGTACAGCAGCTCGGCAGTGCGCGCCGTGACGGGGTCGAACGCCTCACGCTGGTCGTTGATCATCTCGGCCGCGAGACGGATGGTGGTCAGCGGCGTGCGCAGCTCGTGCGAGACATCCGAGACGAAGCGCTGCTGCACGAGCGAGAGCTCGGCCAGCTCTGCGATCTGACTCTGGATGCTGTCAGCCATCACGTTGAACGAGTGTGCGAGGCTGGCCAGCTCGTCCTCGCCGTGCACGGGCAGGCGCACCTCGAGGTCGCCGGCGGCCAGGCGCCCACTGGTGTCGGCGACCTCGATGATCGGTGCGGACACCGACCGCAGCACGAGCCACGAGATGGCGGCGATGAGGGCGACCAGGGTGATGCCGGCGAACCACAGCGTGCGCTGGACGAACAGCAGCGTCTCGTCGGCATCCGACAGGTCGTACGCGATGTACACGTCGTACGTGCCGACACCCCGGAAGTCCAGCAGCTGCCCGACCACCAGCCCCGCGGTGGTCGAGCCGTCCTGCTGCGGCAGGGCGACCGACTGCCACGCCTGACGTCCGGGCACCGTGATCACTCGCGTGCGGATCTCGTTGCTGAGCTTGAGCTGGGTGGACGAGTACTCCAGGCTGCGGAAGCCCGTGGGCGCATAGCCGTCGCCCTGCGTCTCGGCGCGGAAGCCCACGATGCGATCGGAGGAGGCGGTGCGGGCGAGCACCCGCTGCGCCTCGCCCCACGCGGCGGCGATCTTAACTCGGTCGTCTCCGGCCTGCGCCGCGTCGAGCTGCTTCTGCGCCGCCGACACCGCCGCGCGAGCATTGTGCAGCGCCTCGTCCTTGCGTGACTCGAAGAGGTCGTTGCGGATGACCAGCGCCATCACCACGCAGATGATGAAGATCGCCAGCGACGTCAGCACCAGCGTGATCGCCGTCGCGCGGAAGCGCATCGAGCGGCGCCAGGTGGCGGCGACGACCTCGGGCCAGCCGCGAGGGCCGCTCAGCAGCGTGGCGGTGGCGCGCGTGGGGTGGGTCGCCGTCACGGTCCGACCTAGCCGACGCTCCCGGCGCGGTACCCGACGCCGCGCACGGTCGTCACGATGCGCGGGTTGTCGGGATCGAGCTCGACCTTCGCCCGCAGCCGCTGCACGTGCACATTGACCAGGCGCGTGTCGGCCTTGTAGTGATAGCCCCAGACCTGCTCGAGCAGCATCTCGCGTGTGAAGACCTGCTGTGGCTTGGAGGCGAGGGCCACCAGCAGCTGGAACTCCAGGGGCGTCAAGGCGATCGGCGCAGTGCCCCGACGCACCTCGTGCGCGTCGACGTCGATAGTCAGATCGCCCACTCGCAGGATCTCGCTGGTCGTCTGCGGAGTCGGGCGCAGCCGGGTGCGGATGCGAGCGACGAGCTCCTTCGGATTGAACGGCTTGACGATGTAGTCGTCCGCGCCGACCTCCAGGCCGCGCACCACATCCGCCGTGTCGCTGCGCGCGGTGAGCATGATCACCGGCACCCCGGATTCCGCGCGGATGCGCGTGCAGATCTCGATGCCGTCCATGCCGGGCAGCATGAGATCCAGCAGCACGAGGTCGGGGCGGCTCGATCGCCACTCGTCGACGGCCTGTGCGCCGTCCGCGCAGAACAGGACCTCGAAGCCCTCGGTGCGCAGCACGATCCCGATCATCTCGGCCAGAGCCGTGTCGTCGTCGACCACGAGGATTCGAGAGGTCATCTTCCGCCCAGCCTCAGCTTTCTCTCCTGTTGGGCGCCGGTCTCTCCCCCGTCGGCGCGCCATCGGTCAGCCTACTTGACAATCCTCGGGTGCCGTGGAGGCGCCCCGCCCGCACTGCCGGCGCGCATCGCGTACGGGCGGTGTGCCACGATGGTGGCAGGCAGGGCGAGGGCGCCGAAGGCGAAGCGGAGGGGAGACGGATGAGCGGTCAGACCTGGACGCCGGCACCGAGGAAGGGCGCGATCCCACTGCATCCGATGACGTTCGGGACGATCCTCGGCCGTGCCTTCAGCGCGCTGCGCCACAATCCGAAGGTCCTGTTCGGCTTCGCCGTCGCCGTGCAGTTCGCCGTCACCGCGGCCGCCGTCGTGGTCGCCGTGCTGATCGGCGGCTATGCGGCCGAGCGCATCGCCCGCGTGCCCGCCGGCTCCCCGGACGCCGGCCCCATCATCGCCGGCACGGTGGCGCTCGGCGTGATCGTCGCCGTGATCGTCACCCTCGCCAGCGTCGCCTTCACCTCCGTCGTGCAGGGGCTGGTGGCCGCCGACATCTCGCTCGCCGCCCTCGGTCGCCGGGCGGGGCTGCGCGATCTGTGGGCGCGAGTGCGCCCGGCGTTCTGGCGGCTTTTCGGCTTCGCCCTGCTGCAGGGCCTCGCCGTGTTCCTCTGGCTGCTGCTGCTGGCCGGCATCGCGATCGGCGTCATGTCCGGCACCGGCTTCGACGGGGCGGGCGTAGGGATCGCGGTGCTCCTGGTGGTGGCGCTGATCCTGGCGAGCATCCCCCTCATCGTGTGGCTGAGCACGAAGCTCCTGGTGGTGCCCGCGGTGCTGGTGCTGGAGCGGGCGACGATTCCGGGCGCGATCCTGCGCTCGTGGCGGCTGCTGCGGGGACGGTTCTGGGCGGCGCTCGGCGTGATGTTCCTCATCGGGGCGATCATGGGCCTCGCCGCACAGGTCGTGAGCATCCCGGGCTCGGTGATCTCCGCAGTGCTCGGAGGGGTGCTGGCACCCACCGGCGCGCCGGACGAGACCGAGATCGTGACGCTCATCGCCGCGACGGTCCTGCCGCAGATCCTCGTGCTGGCGGTGCAGGCGATCACGCTCGTGGTGCAGGGCACCGGGGCGACGCTCATCTACATCGACTGCCGGATGCGCTACGAGGGACTGGATCAGACGCTGATCCGCCACGTCGAGCGCAGCGCCCTCGGCGCGTCCGACGCGGAGCTCGGCGACCCGTACGCGGTGGATCCGGCCCGCGCCGTGTCGAAGAACCCGCCGCCGCCGGCAGCCGCCTATCCGGTGGCACCGGGCTATCCGCCGGCGGGGTATCCGCCCGGGGCACCCCACCCCCAGTCGTCCGGGAACCTGCCGTATTCCCCGGGGCATCCGCCGCCCCCTCCTGCGGCCGGGCCGCCGCACACTCCTCCTCCGTCACCGTACGGCGAAGCGACGCCCGATCGCTGGGCCGCACCCGGCGGCGACGGATGATCGCACGCCTCAGCGCGCTCGAGGTCTTCGTGCCGGACGGCGAGGAAGCGCGCCGGCTCGCCGAGCAGGAGCTCGCGAAGAGCGAGTACCAGGCGGCGCGGCCGAACTGGTTCGACCGTCTCGCCGCGGACATCGTGGAGTGGGTCTCCGGGCTCTTCCGCGGTGAGGGCACCGGGAGCATCGCCCCGCTGGCGCTCACGCTCATCACGATCGCGGTGGTGGCCGCGCTGATCGTCGCCCTGATCGTCTGGGGCCGTCCCCGCGCGTCGCGCGCGGTGCGGCGCCGCGCCGACCTGCTCGGCGACAAGGACGACCGCACTGCCGCGCAGCTGCGCGCTGAGGCGGAGCGGCGCGCCCGCGACGGCGACTGGGACGCCGCTGTCGTGCTGCGCTTCCGTGCGCTGGCGCGCGGACTCATCGAACGCGACCTGCTGGATCCTGCTCCTGGTGCCACCGCACAGGGGATCGCGCGCGACGCGACGAGCGTGTTCCCCGCCTTCCACGACGTGCTGCACGCGGCCGCGAGCTCGTTCGACGCGGTGCGCTACCTGAACGCACCTGCCGACGAGGGCGACTACCGGCGCCTCGCGGCCGCCGACGAGGACCTGCGGGCCGCAGCCCCTCCGGCGACTGCCCGGTCCGCGGTGGTGACAGGATGAGCGACACAGCGCTCCTGTCCGCACATACCGGCCCGGCGGACGGCGCTGCGAGCACGGCGAGCACGGCGAGCACGGCGAGCACGGCCGCGCCCCCGCGGACCGGACGCGCACGCGCAGTACTCGGCTGGCTGTTCGTGGTCGTGCTGCTCATCGGAGTCGCCCTGCTGTCACTGCGGATGGTCGCCGCCGCCCCCGCGCTGACCGGAGTGCTCAATCCCGCCTCGCCTGGCCCGAACGGCGCCAGGGCGCTTGCCGAACTCGTGCGGCAGCAGGGCGTGGACGTGGAGGTGGTGCACAGCCGCACGGCCGCGACGGCGGCATCCCGATCCGGCGCCACCCTCGTGCTGAGCGACCCGGTAGCGCTCAGTGACGACGCCGTGACCGACCTGCTGGACGGCGCGGAGCGGGTGGTGCTGCTGAGCACCAGCGCACGGATGCTCGCGCTGCTGGACCTCGGGGTCAGCGCGGCGCCCAGCGCCGATGCGAGTGCCGGCCTGGTGGCCGGATGTGCGCTCCCCGAGTTCGCGGAAGTCGGCGAGGTGCGTCCCGAACGCGTGTTCACCCCAGCCGCCGGGGTCGTGGGGTGCTTCGCGGATGCCGATGGCGACGCGGCACTGCTCGTCGGCGAGCGCGACGGCACGCGCATCTCCTTCATCGAGGCTTCCCGGCTGCTGTCGAACGACCGCCTCGCCGACGACGGCAACGCGGCACTCGGCCTCGCACTGCTCGCACAGGGCGAACCGGTCGTGTGGTACGTCGGCTCGCTCGAGGACGGCGACCGCCGCGCCGACACCCCGGCCACGCTGGGCGAGCTGACCCCCGGGTGGGTCAGCCCCGCAGTGCTGCTGCTCCTGCTGGCCGGCATCGCGGTGATCTGGTGGCGCGGCGCACGGTTCGGGCCCCTGGTCGCGGAATCGCTTCCGGTGACGGTGCGCGCCTCGGAGACCATGCATGGTCGCGCGCGTCTGACGGCCAGGGCCGCGGATGCCCCGCATGCGGCATCCGCGATCCGCACCGGCACCCGCGCCCGGCTCGCGGTCCGCCTCGCGCTCAGCCCCCGCGCCACCCCAGCCGAGGTGGCCGATGCGGCGGCCGATCGGATCGGCGTGCCGCGCGGCTCGCTGCACCGGCTGCTCGACGGCCCGCCCCCCGCCGACGACCGCGAGCTCATCGAGCTCGCCCGACGACTCGCCGAACTCGAGACGGCGGTCGAGACCGCCGCCCGCACCGAAAGGACCCGCCCGTGAGCGACGAGAGCATCACATCCAGCGCCCCGCCGACCGACGACACCCTGCGTCAGGCGATGCACCGCGTGCGCGCCGAGGTCGACAAGGCGGTGATCGGGCAGGCCGGCACTGTGACGGGCCTGCTGGTCGCCCTGCTCGCCCGTGGCCACGTGCTGCTCGAGGGCGTGCCCGGCGTCGCCAAGACGCTGGTCGTGCGCAGCTTCGCCCGCGCAGTCGGACTCGACACGAAGCGGGTGCAGTTCACTCCCGACCTGATGCCCGGCGACGTCACCGGTTCGCTCGTGTACGACGCGCGCACGGGCGAGTTCGAGTTCCGGCCGGGACCGGTGTTCACGAACATCCTGCTCGCCGACGAGATCAACCGCACACCGCCGAAGACGCAGGCGGCCCTGCTCGAGGCGATGGAGGAGCGGCAGGTGTCGGCCGATGGGCTGAGCCGTGCGCTGCCGGATCCCTTCCTCGTCGCCGCCACGCAGAACCCGGTCGAGCACGAGGGCACCTACACCCTGCCTGAGGCACAGCTCGACCGGTTCCTGATGAAGCTCGTGGTCGGCATGCCCGAGCGCGACGCCGAGGTGTCGGTGCTGCGGCTGCACGCATCCGGATTCTCCCCGCGCCTGCTCACCGGTGTGCAGGCCGTCGTGAGCGCCGACGAGATCCGCGCGGCGCAGGACGCCGCCGCGCGGGTGCAGGTCAACGACGATGTGCTCGGCTACGTCGTGGATCTGGCGCGCGCCACCCGCCACTCCCCCTCGGTCGAGCTGGGCGCCAGCCCGCGTGCGGCCACCGCACTGCTCGCGGCCGCCAAGGCCTGGGCCTGGCTGAACGCCTCCACGGCCGTCACCCCCGACCATGTGCAGACCATGCTCATGCCCGCCTGGCGCCACCGTCTGCAACTGCGTCCGGATGCGCAGATGGAGGGCGTCTCGGCTGACGCGGTGTTGCAGTCCGTCGTGCAGCAGACGCGCGTGCCGATCTGACATGTTCGTCACCGTCCTGCTGGCTCCCCTGCTCGCGCTGGGCGTGGTGCCGATCGTGCTGCTGAACGCCGCCGGCATCTCCGCCTGGGCGGTGTTCGGTGCGTGGCTGCTGCTGTGCGTACTGCTCGTCGTGGCGGATGTGGTGTTCGCTCCCCGACCCGCGGACGTCGTGATCCGCCGCACTGCGCCCGCCCGCACCCGGCTCGGCGAGCCGGTGCTGACGGGCCTCACCCTGCAGAACACCGGTGGGCGCACGCTGCGCGGGCAGCTGCGCGACGCCTGGCAGCCCACGGCCGGTGCGCCCGCCGCCCGTGAGAGCGTCGTCATCCCACCGGGAGAACGTCGGCGTGTGCAGGTTCCCCTGCTGCCGCGGCGCCGCGGCGAGCTGGTCAGCGCGTTCGTCATGCTGCGCTCACGCGGACCCCTGGGCCTGGCCGGACGGCAGGCCCGTCACGACGTGCGCGGCACCGTCCGGGTGCTGCCCGCGTTCACCTCGCGCAAGCACCTGCCCTCCCGCCTCGCCCGGCTGCGGGAGCTGGACGGCAACACCTCCCTCCAGGTGCGCGGTCAGGGCACCGAATTCGATTCCCTGCGGGAGTACGTGCGCGGCGACGACATCCGCTCCATCGACTGGCGCGCCACCGCCCGCGCCGGCACCACCATGCTGCGCACCTGGCGGCCCGAGCGCGACCGCCAGGTCGTCGTGCTCATCGACACCGGGCGAACGGCGGCAGCACGCGTGGGCGACGGCACCCGTCTGGATGCCTTCCTCGAGGCCGCACTGCTGCTCTCGGCGCTCGCTGCACGCGCGGGCGACCACGTCAGCGTGCTGATGCACGACCGCGTGACGCGGGCGCGGGTGACGGGTGTCGACGGTGCGGCACTGCTGCCTGCGCTCTCGGATGCGATGGCGCCGGTGCACGCGCGCCTCGTCGACACGGACTGGACAGCAGCGTTCGCGGCGATCCGCGGGCTGACCACCCGCCCGTCGCTGATCGTCGTCCTGACTGCACAGGATGCGCCTGAGACCGCGCGCAGCTTCCTCGGGGCCTTCCCCCGGGCATCCCGCGCGACGACCGTGCTGGTCGGCTCGGTGACCGACGACGGCGTCACCGCGCTGGCGCGCCGGCGCGAGTCCCGTGCGGACGTGTACCTGGCCGCGGCTGCGGAGCAGACCGCGACCGATGCGCAGGCCGTCGCGGATGCCGTCCGGCGCGCCGGTGCGGAGGCCATCGCGGCCGATCCCGAGCAGCTGCCGCCGCGCATCGCCGACCGCTATCTCGCCTTGAAGGCCGCTGGGCGCCTCTGAGCAAGAACTGAGTGATTCGTTCTTCTGACTGATTCAGGATAAGATGGGGACCATGACCCGCTCCCCTGTCGACGCGCCGCAGCTGCTGCGCGACGCCGGGCTTCGCGTCACGGTGCAGCGCACGCGCGTCCTCGAGACACTGGACGCGCATCCGCACGCCTCCGCCGAGGTCGTCTACACCGGCATCCGGGACGCACTGCCCGGTATCGCCCTCGCCACGGTGCACAGCGTCCTGAACGACCTCACCGCCGCGGGGCTGGTGCAGCGTGTGAACCTGCCCGATGTCGGCAGCGCTCTCTACGAGATCCAGCACAGCGACAACCACCACCACGTGCAGTGCATCAGCTGCGGCCGCGTGGAGGACGTCTCCTGCGCCATCGGCGCCGCTCCCTGCCTGCACCCCTCCCACGACCACGGCATGCGAATCCTCGAAGCCGCGGTGACGTACCGAGCCCTCTGCCACGAATGCGAAAGGAACAGCAATGGCTGACAAGCCCGCAACCACCACACAGACAGGAACGCCCGTCGCAAGCGATGCGCATTCGCTGACCGTCGGCGCCGACGGCGTCACGGCGCTGCACGACCGCTACCTGGTCGAGAAGCTCGCCTCGTTCAACCGCGAGCGCGTGCCGGAGCGCAACCCGCACGCCAAGGGCGGCGGCGCGTTCGGCGAGTTCGAGGTCACCGAGGACGTCTCGGCGTACACGCGCGCGGCCGTCTTCCAGCCCGGTGCGAAGAGCGAGACGCTGCTGCGCTTCTCGTCCGTCGCCGGCGAGCAGGGCTCGCCCGACACGTGGCGCGACGTGCGCGGCTTCTCGCTGCGCTTCTACACCACCGAGGGCAACCTCGACATCGTCGGCAACAACACCCCCACCTTCTTCCTGCGCGACGCGATGAAGTTCCCGGACTT
This sequence comes from Microbacterium sp. USHLN186, assembly GCF_037145155.1. Taxonomy (NCBI): domain Bacteria; kingdom Bacillati; phylum Actinomycetota; class Actinomycetes; order Micrococcales; family Microbacteriaceae; genus Microbacterium; species Microbacterium sp. USHLN186. The sequence goes on along the minus strand of NZ_JBBCYA010000002.1, from coordinate 99,066 downwards.
CATCCACTCGCAGAAGCGCCTCGGCGCCTCGGGTCTGCGCGACGCCGACATGCAGTGGGACTTCTGGACCCTCTCGCCCGAGTCGGCCCACCAGGTCACCTACGTCATGGGCGACCGCGGCCTGTCGCGCTCGTGGCGCCACCTCAACGGGTACGGCTCGCACACCTACCAGTGGGTCAACGCCGCCGGTGAGCGCTTCTGGGTGAAGTACCACTTCCTCTCCCACCAGGGCGTCGAGCGCATGTCGGCCGGCGAGGCCGAGCGCATCGCCGGCGAGGACGCCGACTACTACCGACGCGACCTGTACGAGGCGATCGAGCAGGGCGACTTCCCGAAGTGGGACGTGTACGTGCAGATCATGCCGTACGAAGAGGCCAAGACCTACCGCTACAACCCCTTCGACCTCACCAAGACCTGGTCGAAGAAGGACTACCCGCGCATCAAGGTGGGCACGTTCACGCTCAACCGCAACCCGCAGAACTTCTTCGCCGAGATCGAGCAGGCCGCCTTCTCGCCCGGCAACCAGGTTCCCGGCACCGGCATCTCGCCCGACAAGATGCTGATGGCCCGCGTGTTCTCGTACTCCGATGCGCAGCGCTACCGCATCGGCGCGAACTTCAACCAGCTGCCGGTGAACCAGCCGCACGCGGCCCAGGTGCGCAATTACATGCACGAGGGTCAGATGCAGTACCACTACGCCCCCGCCGAGCACCGGGTGTACACCCCGAACTCGTACGGCGCGGCCGGCGGCCCCGAGGCCGACCCGCTGCTGGGTGTCGAGGCGAGCTGGGAGTCCGACGGCGCGCTCGTGCGTTCGGCTGCCACGCTGCGCGAGGACGACGGCGACTTCGTCCAGGCGAGCATCCTCTACCGCGAGGTGTTCGACGACGAGGAGCGCGAGCGCTTCGTTCAGACCCTGGTCGGGCAGTACAACGCCCTGACCGTCCCCGCCATCCAGGAGCGCTTCTTCTGGTACTGGGGCCAGGTCGACCAGGACCTCGCCGCACAGCTGCGCGCTCTCGCGGGTGCACCGGTCGGCCAGCCCGAGCCGGTGGGCGTCGGCGAGTGAGCACGACGATCTGATCGGTGTATCCGAGGCCCCCTCATCACGGTGATGAGGGGGCCTCGGCGTGTACGCCGCACGGGTCGGAGCCGGATGCGAGATCATCGAAGAACGTGCCCGTGCCCACCGGGCGAGAGGAGCATCCCGGATGGAGAGCGCGATGACCGAGATCCCGGATGCCGCAGAGGCCGCCCGCACGGCGCGGCTGACCGCCGAGGGGTTCGGCTCTTTCCTGCTCGTCTTCGCCGGGGTCGGCACCGCGCTCTTCGCCGCAGACCACCTCACCGACCCGGGCGCGAACGCCGTCGTCTACCTCGCGACCGCGCTGGCCTTCGGCCTTGCCCTCCTGGTCGCGTTCAGCGCATTCGGACGGATCTCCGGCGGGCACTTCAATCCGGCGATCTCCCTCGGCGCGGCTGCGGCGGGCCGACTGCCCTGGCGCGATGTGCCCGCGTACGTCGCCGCGCAGCTCGTGGGCGCGGTGATGGCCTCCACCGCGCTGGTGCTGATCGGCACGTTCGGTCCGGCGGACTGGCTCAAGCGCTCCCAGGACGCGGGCTTCGCGAGCACGGGCTTCGATGCGCTGTCGCCGGCGGGCTTCGAGATGCCTGCGGCGATGCTCATCGAGGCGATCCTGGCCGCGTTCCTCATGTTCGTCTACCTCGGAACCACCGCGGCGAGCCGGAGCACGCCGAACGGGCCGGCGCCGGCAGCGGCGGCGGCCATCGGACTGGGCTACCTGCTCGTGCACCTCGTCGCGATCCCCGTGGACAACGGCGCGGTGAACCCGGCACGCTCCCTCGCGACCGCGATCTACGGCGGCCTCGGACCGCTGACGCAGCTGTGGGTCTTCCTGATCTGCCCCGCGCTGGGCGCGCTGGCCGCGGGGCTCGCGCACCGTGCGCTCTTCGCGGACGTCGCCGCACGCGAGACGCACTGACGCCGCGGCGGATGCCCACCGCCGAGGTCGTGTCCCGGGCGTCGCCTCAGCCCGCCGTGAGCGTCGGCGTTCCCGCCTCGTACTCCACCAGGTCGCCGCTCTCCCCGAGCCGGGCAGCACGACGACCCATCACCAGCATGTAGAAGACGAAGGCGGACAGCGCCAACCCGCCGATGCCGATCTTCACCGGCCACGGCAGCGCCGACCCGGTCACGAAGCCCTCGACCAGGCCCGACAGCAGCAGCACGAACACCAGACCGATCGCCACCGTCGCCAGCGACCGCCCGCCCGCGGCGAGGGACTGCGCGCGGCTGCGCCGACCGGGCACGGCCCACGACCAGAACACGTGCAGACCGGCCGCGGCTGCCACGAAGATCGCAGTGAGCTCCAGCATCCCGTGCGGCAGGATGTGCAGCAGCATCGTGTCGAGGTGCCCGTACGCCGACATCACCGCGCCGGCGACGCCGAGCCCCATCGCGTTCTGCACGAGCATCCACACCGGCCACACGCCCGTCACCCCGAACAGCACGCACTGCATGGCGATCCACGCGTTGTTCAGCCAGACCATCCCCGCGAACGAGGCACCCGAACCGTAGTAGTCGACGAAATCCTCCTCGGCATACTGTCGTAGCGCGTCCGCCGGCCCGAGCGTCGCCACCAGCGCCGGATCTGCGGCGATCCATGCACCACTGAGCAGTACGACGAGCACGAAGGCGGCGGCGATGACGGCGGTCGTCCATCGGATGCGGTACAGGGCGGCCGGCAGCTGCCGTGTGAAGAATCGACTCGCCTGGGCGAGCACGTTGTCGCCCGCCCCGGTCAGTCGCAGCCGCGCGGCGGCGAGGATGGTGGAGAGGTACGCGCCCTGTGGGGAGTCGCCGACCGAGGTCTTCAGCTCGGCGAGGTCCGCAGATGCGGCGCGGTAGCGCAGGATGAGCTCGTCGACCTCGGCGCCGGTGAGCCGGCGCTTGCGTGCCAGCCCGTTCAGCCGTTCCCACTCCGGGCGGCGCACGTCGGCGAGCGTATCGGCATCCACCTGATTTACTGTACTCATGTCCGTGCCGATCGCCGATGACCAGGAGATCCTCTCCGGCGAGGCCGTCGCGATCGACGTGCAGCCGGTGGGCTTCGTGCTGCGCGCCGCCGGAGCGCTCATCGACATGCTGATCAGCCTCGCCCTGTTCCTCGCAGTGCTCTTCGTGCAGATCTGGCTGTCCGGCGCCGGGCTGCTGAGCGAGCAGGCCGTTCGCATCCTCAGCATCTCGGCCCTGGTGCTGAGCTTCCTCGTCCTGCCGATCACGGTGGAGGTCGCCACGCGTGGCCGCAGCGTCGGCAAGTTCGCAGTGGGGGGTCGCATCGTGCGCGTCGACGGCGGCGCGATCACCTTCCGGCACACGTTCATCCGCGCCCTGATCGGCGTGCTCGAGATCTACCTGACCCTCGGCGGTGCGGCCGTCATCACCGGCGCACTGACAGCACGATCCCAGCGACTGGGCGATCTCGTCGCCGGGACCTACTCCCAGCGCGTCCGCACTCCCGCGCTCGTCTCGCATCAACCGCAGCTGCCGCCCTCGCTCGCGGACTGGGCGGCGATCGCGGACGTCGCGCGCCTTCCGGACCGCCTCGCCCGGCGAATCTCGCAGTTCCTCGGCAATGCCGTCCGGCTGTCCCCGTCCGCGCGCGCGGCCGTCGCGGCCGAGCTCGCCGATGAGGCGTGCGCCTTCGTCTCCCCCGTGCCCGCGGTGCCGGCCGAGGACCTCCTGCGCGGCATCACGGCGCTTCGTCGCGCCCGCGAGCAGCGCGCGCTGCTGCTGGCCGACGAGCGCGCAGAACGACTGAGCGGACGCCGCATCCGGGTGTGACCGGCCCGTGCACGGGCGTGACGCCTGGGTGTCCGCTGGCGCCGCCCGGTGATGGCTCAGCCGCGCAGCGCCTCGTGGCGCACCACGAGCCAGCCGGACGGCACCGAGAGACGCTCGGCATGGATGGCGCACAGGTCGTGCGCGTGCGGATCGCCGCCCGGCCCGAGCGGACCCAGCGCCGCCATCTGATCGCCGTAGTCGAAGGTGAGCGTGGCCACCGCCTCGCGCGCGCAGGCCACCTTCGAGCACAGGCGTTCTGCGACGTTCAGGCCGGCGTCGAGAGGAAGTGTCGCATCCATCCCCTCCACCATACGACCGGCGGGCCGCGATGCCCGGTCGGCACGCAGAGCGCCTAGACTTTGCTCATGCCCGCTCGTCACCCGTCCCGCACCGCGGCACGCCGGGGCGCGCGGCACGGGCGGCATGGTCGCCTCGGACGCAGCGAGGTCGTGCGTCCTCCGCTGCCGCCTCTGGACGGACGGCTGGACCGCTTCGAGATCACGGTCGGCAGCGCTGTCGAGTACCTGCGCGGTGCCTGGGACGAGCTGCGCGAGGTGCGCTTCGAGATCGCGTCCATGCCCGTGCACGACCGTGGAGACGGCATCCCGCTGTGGCGCGTCGACCCCGCCGCGCAGCGCGTCACGCTCTACCGCGTGCCGATCGAGCGACTGCTCCCGAAGGGTCACGACGACGCGGCGCATCGGCGGATGGCCGTGGAGAGCGCGGTGTTCCACGCCGCAGCGGAGTACGTCGGCCGCGAGCCATGGGAGCTCGGGCCGGACGCCCGCGACCGCTGAGCGGGTCGCCGAGCAGTCCGAGGGCCGGGGAATCAGGGGCGGACGACGATCGGCTGCTGTGTGGCGGGCGGTGCCCACAGCGGCCAACCGGCGACCGCGGTGTCCGCCCGCAGGACGACGGAGGCGTGCACGGGTTCGCTCGAGAGCAGTCGGTAGCCCCCGGCCGGCAGCGCGACCGCCGCGGCGCTCTCGGGAGCCAGCTCGATGAGATCCGATGCAGCGCCCTCCAGCGTGACGGTGATCGCGGCCGACCCCGGATTGCGCAGGTGCAGGCTCGCCGCCGCACCCTGCGGAACCGAGAACGGGACGGTGCCCACCAGCTCCGGGGCCGGAAGCATCCACGCGAAGTCCTCCTGTTCGCCGGAGTGCACGCTCTGCCGCGCCGCGGCGACGACCGGAGCGGTCGCCTCGATCTCGACGTCATACGAGCCGCTGACGCCGCTGAGCGCGATCTCGCTGGGCTGACCCGCGGTGAGCTCGACGGCGTACTCCTGCATCACCTGCTGCTGCGCGGCGCCGCGCAGCCGGACCGTCGCGCTCGCGCCGGACGAGGGAGCGAGCATGCGCAGGATGACGCCGGTCGCGTCATCACCCGGTGCGTCCTGCGGCGACTGCACCCCGAGGATGCGCAGGCTGCGCTGCGGGCCGCTCATGCCATCCTGCAGGTCGACGCCCACGGCGTCGAGGGCGCGCACCCGCGCCGACTGCAGCGTCGCCCGCACCGGCGCTCCGGAGGCGACGACCTCGATCACCGGTCGCGCCGCCGAACCGGCGACGGATGCCAGCGGAAGACTCAGCTGGGTGCGCGGCGGCACGATCCGCGTGGTCGTGCTGCGCGCGTCAGCGTACACGTTGAGATCCACCGTGGTGGGGACGCTGCCCGCGTTCGCGAGGATGATCACGTCTGAGGACCCGGTCGCCCCATCGCCGCCGACCAGCCAGGAATGCAGCGAGGGCTCACGACAGGGTGCGGCCGCGAAGCCACGCAGATCCTCGTCATCGAGGCGGACGGCCTCCACGGCGGAGATCAGCGGAGCTTGACGGTCTGAAACGGCAGCGGTGAGGCTCTGCGCGCCCTCCCCGCCCACCACACCGGGCATCTGCAGCGCGTCGACCTGGATCTCGTGTCCGTCCGCGTCCACGCGCCGCTCGGGCGTCGCAGCCGACAGCAGCAGGTCGGCCTGGGTCGCTTCCCTACCGAGGGCGCGGAAGGAACCTCCGCAGATGATCGTGGCGTCCCCGGGAACGGGGGTCACGAGCGTATGCGCGGCGACATTTCGCACCTCGGGCCAGGGAGCCGCCACGGCGGCAGTCACGGCCAGCACGCAGCCGACGGCCACGGCCGCGCCGGTGGCGACGCGCGCACCGGTGGCGGCGAGATTCATCGTGCGCTGTCTCATCGTCGTCCTCCGCTGTGCGTCGGGGTGAGGGCGGACGCCGGGGTCGACGCCTGGGGCGCGGACGGGTAGGGCGGGGACGCCGTCGCCGCTGCCTCGGGTGCAGGCGCTGCTGTCTGGGATGCAGCAGCCTGCGCCGCGGAGGGCTCGGGGGTGCGGCGCGACCGTCGCCGGGGTCGGTCGTCGCTCCAGCGCCCCACGACGCGTGGCCGGGCGCGGGCGGCGCGCCGGGAGGCTCGCGTGGGGATCGCCAGCAGCAACGCGGCGATCACGACGACGAGCTGGACGGTGACGACGAGGCGCGCGGCGGCCTGCTGCGCCGGAGATGGCTCGGCCCTCGGCGCGATGGGCGCGTCCACCTGCCAGAGCATGCCGGTAGGCGTCTCTCCGGCCTTGATGAACCCGCTGCGCTGGTCCATGGCGGTCACCGCACCGTCTCGCATGCTGCGCGCCCGATCGCTCTCGCCCGCGGCGGAGCTCAGCAGCACGAAGCCGACGCCGCGCGCACCGAGCGCCGCGGCGGCGTCGAAGTCGCGCGCGGAGAGCAGGTCGACGGCGTCCGTCGCGAGGGTGTCGTCTGCCGCGCGAGTGGCCGTGCTCAAGAGGGTCGTCTGGGCACTGAGCGTCGCGCTCGGTCCCCAGACGAGCTGCGTGGACAGCGAGCCGTCGTCGAGCGGGGCCAGAACGAGCGTTCCGGTGTCACCGGCATCCGCCGAATGAGCGGCCACGAGTGCCGGCAGTGTGCTCGTGGCCCCGTTGCGGATCTGCGTCTCGCCGAGGTTCACCGCGAGCAGGCCCGGCAGCGCGCACACCACGACGCCGGCCGCGGCGACCAGAGCGGCAGCGGAACGCAGCGCCGGGCGCCCGACGACCGTGTCGAGGGTGATCAGCAGGGCGCCGACCGCACCGAGCCAGGCCAGGCTCAGCGCCGATCCCGGCCAGAGCGGCACGGGCTGGCCCTCCGCGAACGAGACGGCGATCCCGACCGAGAGCATCGCCGTGGCGATTCCCGCCATCATGGTGAGCAGCAGCGCGAACCCGCCGCGCCAGCGCGGGGACAGCGCGGAGGTCAGGGCGAGCAGGGCGAGCGGTACGAGCAGCAGCGGCGCCCACCCCGCCGGATCCGCCCCGATCAGCCACGTCCAGCCGCCGCGATCGGCGGACGGGAAGCCCTGTGCGAGCACGAGTCGTCCCGGCACGTCCGCGGCAGCCTGCTCGAGGACCCGCACGACGCCGGGATCGGCCAGCAGGGCCCACGGGTCGCCCTGACGCAGCTGCCAGTAGACGAGGGGTGCGAACAGCACGGCGGCGGGGACGAGCAGCCAGAGGATGCGCACCGCGCGGCGCAGCCGCCCCGCGGAGAGCATCAGGGTCAGAGCGAGCGCCCACAGCAGCGCGATCGCAGGTGCAAGCGAGGGAGCACAGGCGAGAACGGCCGCGACGAGCAGGGACGCCGCGCCGGCAGCCCCCCAGGAGCGGTGGGCGACGACGGCGGCGTGGAACGCCCATGGCAGCAGCAGGTGCACCAGCACCGCCGCCGGCCGGCCCTGGGTGAGGGCGGTGAGGAAGGTGGGTGCGAACGCCCACAGCACGCCCGCGACGATGCGCAGGCTGGCGCGGTCGGTGATGCGCGTCGCCGCGAACCAGCCGCCGAGGACCGCGAGCGGAAGAGCCGCCAGCCACAGCAGCACGATCGCGAACGAGGGCGCACCCGGCCACAGCGAGCCGAGCACGGCGAGCACCGCCGCGAACGGATCGGCGGGGCCCACGACATCGAGACCGAGGTCGCGCAGCCCCCATCCGGCATCCCGCCACAGTTCCGCAAGAGTCTGCCGCATGGGCAGCAGCTCTCCGCCACCGATGCTCGGCCAGGCGAGCAGCGGGAAGAACGCGGCGATCCCCACGACGAGCGCCGCGAGCACCGCCCACGCACCGCCACCGCTGAAGAAGTGCAGTTCCGCCGCGGCACCTCGTTCGCTGCCGTGGCCGTCGTCGAGGCGCTGGCGCAGCTGGGTGTGCGAGACCCGCAGCGGCGCGAGGCCGGCCCAGGAGGCATTGCGGAAGGAGCGGATGCGACGGCGCGAGCGCGCGACGGCGCCGAACGCCAGCATCGCAGCGAGCGCGGCACCCCACTCCGGCACCACGGCGACCGGCCGCTTGCCGATGAGGTGGACGATCGAGCGCCACAGCGCGAGAGGCAGCAGACTCAGCCAGTGCAGCGGCACGGCCGGTGCGGGCGCGTATGCGAGGCGGCGGTGCAGCTGGGCGCGGCGCGTCGCCCACGCGCGGGCCGACGGGCGCACCGGCAGCGCCGCGACACCGTCGGGACGCACATGCACGCGCGCCTTGGGCACCAGCACGACACGCGCCCCGCCGAGCCGTGCGCGCACGCCGAGGTCGAGTCCCTCGTCCGCGCCACCGAGCGCCGGGTCGGGCCGCAGCGCCGCGGGCGCCTCCCCGCGGATCAGCATCCCCCGCACGTCGGCGCTGAGTGCGTCCTCGTTGAAGTCGTGCTGTCCTTGATCCAGCTCGTCCGCGGCGAGTTCGACGGAGCGGCCGAACCGACTCATGCTCACGCCGAGCGAGACGATCTCGCGTTCGTCGTCGTGCCGCACCAGCTTGGGCGCGGTGATCGCCGCCGAGGGCGCGCGTTCCAGAGCCCCGGCGAGAAGCTGCAGCGCGTGCTCCTCGGGAGCGCAGTCGGCACCGAGCAGCCAGACCGAGGCGCCGTCCTTCACCCGGGGCTGGGCCAGCGCGACGGCCTGCGCGAAGCCCGTGCTCGGACGCGCCTCGATGATCCCCTCGACGGTGTGCCCGATGCCGTCCAGGGCGCGCACCTGCGCGCCGCTGCCGAGCACGACGACCGTGACGGCGTCGGGTGGGCGGGTCTGGGAGCGAAGGGCGTCGAGGGTTCGGCGGAGTCCGGCGAGCGCGGTCTCACCCGTGCGCGCGACGACGATGGCATGAACTCGTGCTGGCATGGCAGAGACAGCCTACGCACGCTCCCGCAGGGCGCCGGTCAGCCGACGCGGCGCGCCTGCGAAGCGGTCAGCTCGCGCGACGCTTGAGCTTGCGCCGCTCGCGTTCGCTGAGCCCGCCCCAGATGCCGAAGCGCTCGTCGTTGCTGAGCGCGTACTCGAGGCACTCGCCCCGGACATCACAGGACGTGCAGATGCGCTTGGCGTCTCTGGTCGAGCCGCCCTTCTCGGGGAAGAACGCCTCGGGGTCGGTCTGCGCGCACAGCGCGTCAGCCTGCCAGGCGAGAGCGCCGTCATCATCTTCATCGACTCGACGTACACCGGGTACGCCGAGATTCACCGGATCGACGAACCAATTCTCGGGAACGTCTGAGCGGTAACCCGTCATCTCGATCTCCCAACCCTGCTCGTGCCCCCCGCGGGCCGTGCTCCACTAATTACACCCGTGTCATTCGCCGCGGTCAAGTCGCGGATCGTAAACCCTCAAGAGTGCGTTTAAGGTTCATGGCGATCTGTCGGCGTGTCGCGCTCAGCTCGCGGCACCGGGCTCGGCGATGAAGACCTGACCTCGTCCGTGCAGCGCGAGCTCGCGCTCGTCAGCGGTGGCGAACACGGCGGTTCCGACGGGCACGGCGACGCGTTGCGGCGCCGCGGCCGCGGACACGCTCACCTCACCGGCCGTTGCGAGCACCATGGCCGGTCCGCGCACCGGCACCCGCAGCTCGCCTGCGAGATCGATCCGCTGCAGGGCGAAGTCGTCCACCGGTATCTCGTATCGGACCCGGGAGCCCGTCCCGGGCTGCACCGCGACCGCAGCGGGTGCGGTGTCGACGATGGCGAGCAGCTCTTCGACATCGACATGCTTGGGCGTGAGTCCGCCGCGAAGGACGTTGTCGCTCGCCGCCATGATCTCCACGCCGAGCCCCGAGACGTACGCGTGCAGCAGTCCCGCGCGCAGGTAGACGGCCTGACCCGGCCGCAGCACGACGAAGTTCATCAGCAGTGCGACCAGCACGCCGGCATCGTCGGGGTTGCGCTCGGCGATGCCGCGCAGCGCGTCGAGGGTCTCCGCGAACTCGGGTGGGGCGTCGACCGCCGTGGAATCCTGTACCAGCACAGCGCAGATCTCCCGCACGTCGGCCTGCGCCCGACCGGACAGCAGCCAGCCGATGGTGTCGCGCAGGGCGGCGGACTCGTCGGGATCGCTCAGCCGCTCGCGCAGTGCCCATACTGCCGCGGCGTCGGGAAGGGATGCCAGCAGGCGCAGCGTGTCCGACACCGGGCGCAGCCCGGCGAGCGCCTCGAATCGGTCGCTGAGGGCGACCAGGAGCTCCGGCTTGTGGTTCTCATCGCGATAGTTGCGGCTGGGATCGGCGGCGTCCATCCCCTGCTCCCGCGCGTACCCCTCCCGTGCCTGCGCGCGGGTAGGGTGCACCTGGATCGACAGCGGATCCGCCGCGGCGAGCAGCTTCAGCAGGTAGGGCAGCTCGCCCCCGGTGACCTCGTCCAGGGTACCGCCGGATGGCAGCTCGGCCGGATCGGCGGGGTGGTCGCCGAACCAGACCTCCGCCTCGGGCGACGCCGACGGCGTCCGCCCCTCGAGTGCGGCCAGCAGCGATCGCGAACCCCACGCGTAGTCGCGCGGTTCATTGACGAGAGGAAGCAGCATGCCTCCAGCGTAGGTCGTCACCGGGTGAAACCCGGGTGCAGCGCGATAGCCTGAACCCGATGGCCGTGTACACCAAGCATCCTGTCGCCGCACGTCCGGCACCGCCGCCTCGCGAGGCCACGCGGCATCTGCTCGTGCGGGGCTTCAGTGTGCTCGCGCTGGTGTGCCTGCTGGCCCACACCGCGGTGTACAACCTGCTCGGCACGGCGGGCGCGGCGATCGTGCTGGCGGTGCTCAGCACCGTGGCCGTCGGGATCTGGGTGACAGCGATCGTCCGCCGGCGTCCGACGCGCTTCCCGTGGCGGCGCCTGCCCTGGGCGGCACTGGTCTACGCCGCCCTCGCGCTGCTGTCGGTGCTGTGGTCGCGCTGGCCAGGGGCGACGCTGCTGACCTGGTCGCTGCTGGCCGCGATCACGGTGTGCGCGCTGCTGATCGCGACGGTCCTGACCTGGCAGGAGATCGCGCGCGCCCTGTCGACGGCCCTGAAGATCATCCTCGGTCTGTCGCTGCTGATCGAGCTGGCCGTGGCGCTGGTGCTGCGGCATCCGCTGCTGCCGAACTTCGCCGACGTGCCCGAGGGCCGGATCGATCCGCACCTGTACTGGGTGCGCGGCAATCTCTTCGACGGCGGTCGCATCCAGGGCATCGTCGGCAATGCCCACACGCTGTCGATGATGTGCCTGTTCGCGCTCATCGTGTTCGCGGTGCTCTACGTCACCCAGGTGCGCCGGCGCAGCATGCTCATCGTCTGGTCGGCCCTCGCGATGCTGCTGCTCGTGAAGGCGGCCTCCGCGACCGTGTACCTCAGCATCGCGGTGATCGCGGCCGTGCTCGTCGCCGCGCTCCTCGCGCGCGCGGTGGCGCCCGGGCGCCGCGGCGTGCTGTACCTGGTGTTCGCCGGGGTCGCCGTGGCGGGCGGCGCCGCCGCCCTGCTGCTGCGCGAGCGCGTCCTCGCCCTGCTCGGCAAGGACTCCGACCTCACCGGGCGGATCGAGATCTGGCAGGCGGTCTGGGAGCGCGCGATCACACGCCCCGCCTTCGGCAACGGCTTCTCGTCGCCCTGGGTGCCGTGGGACCCGGCGTTCCACGGCTGGATCATGGATCACGGCCTCACGGTGTTCCATGCGCACGACATGTGGCTGGACGTCTTCCTGCAGCTCGGCGCGGTGGGCGTGGCGGTGATGGCGATCGCGTGGCTCGCGCTGCTCTGGCGGGCCTGGTTCTTCGCAGTGGATCGACCGCGCTGGGACCTCGACGCCGACCGGCCCTACTCCCCCCTGTCACTGCTCCCGCTGCTGCTGACCGCGGCGCTGCTGGTGGAGGGTCTGGCGGAGTCCGCGCCGATCATGCTGTGGGGCTGGCTGCTGCTGATCCTGCTGTCGTTCAAGATGAAGGCCGTGCCGCTGATCGGCGTCGGACTCAGCGAGCGCACTCCCCTTTCGGGCGCCGGCCGTTCGGCATCATCGCGGCCCGCGGGCGCACGCGCGACGAAGCCGTCATGAGCCCCCGGCGGTACGTGGTCGCGCTGCTGAACTCTGCGGCGTTCGCCCGCGCCTACACGCTCACCGCTATCGCGGCGGCGTTCACGTCCTTCCTCATCACGCGCATGATGTCACCGGTGAGCCTTGCCACCATCATCGCCGTACTGGCTCTGCTCGGCGCCGTGGTGCTTCTCGTGCGCCGCGAGGAGCTCTCGCTGCTGCGTCTGGCTCCCACCTCGCTGCTGGGCTTCCTCGCCCTGGCGCTGCTGAGCACGCTGTGGTCATCCGATCGCTCGGGGACGATCGCGGCCTGGACGACGCTGTTCGGCTACGCGCTCATCGCCGTCACGATCGGGCACATCCGCGATACCCTGCAGACCGTCCGCGCGATCGGCGACACGCTGCGGGTGCTGCTCTCGCTCTCGCTGGCGGCGGAGATCCTCTCCGGCATCCTTCTGGACACGCCCTTCACCGCGTTCGGAATCGAGGGCAACCTCGCGATCGGCGGTCCCGTCCAGGGGGTCTTCGGCACCCGCAACATGCTGGGCTTCATCGCGGTGATCGCGCTGATCACGTTCGTGATCGAATGGCGCACCCAGTCGATCGGCCGTACCGCGGGCGTGCTCTCCGTCGCGCTGGCCGGCTTCCTGGCGCTGCTGTCGGCGTCGCCGACGGTGGTCGTGCTCGCCGCCGCGGTCGGCATCGGGACCACCGCGCTGACGATCGTCCGGCACACGCCGCCCGAGCGACGTGATGTGATGCAATGGCTGCTGGGGGCGCTCGTCGTCGGCGCTCTCGTGCTCGCCTTCGCTCTGCGTCACCGGATCATCAGCCTCCTCGATGCAGGTTCGGACTTCTCCACGCGCGCCGATCTGTGGAACCTCTCGCTGGACTTCATCGCCGAGCGCCCCATCACGGGGCACGGCTGGTTCGGCACCTGGCCGCGGGGGCAGTACCCGTTCACCTACATCAACTTCCAGCTGGCGGATCACCATCAGTCCGCGCTGAACTCCTACTTCGACGTCCTCCTGCAGCTCGGCTGGGCGGGGCTCGCCCTCTTCCTCATCCTCGGCGGGGTCGCCATCGTGCGCTCGTGGCTGGTGGCGAGCGTGCGACGCTCGGTCGTGTACGCCTGGACACCGCTCACGCTGCTCACGGTGGCCGTCGAGTCGATGTTCGAGAGCTTCTCGCTCACCGGCGTCGGCTGGCTGCTGCTCGTGCTGTGCGCCCTGCGCGCCGGGCAGAGCCGATCATGGCGCGAGAGCATCGATGCGGCGCACACCAGCGCTGCCATCGCGCTGCGGCCCGAACGCGGCGACGGCTGACGGCGCCCGGGCTCTGCCGTCACTGGGATTCCAAGCTGCGACCGCTAGGCTTTCCCCTCGTGACCCACGTGCTGCAGAACGTCGTCTTCCCGCTCGATCGCGACCCCGATCTGCTCCCGCTGTACGTCGACCCGGAGACGTGGTCCGTCATCGATGAAGAGCCCGTCCGAGTGTCCAACCGGGCGCAGCTGGGCAACATCCTCGGGCGCCATCGTGCCCGGATCGTGTCAGGACGCCGTGTCTCCCTCGGCACGTACTTCAACGCGTTCCCGGCGTCGTACTGGCAGCACTGGACGAGCGTGCGCCAGGTGCGTCTGACGGTGCGCACCTCGGGGCCGGCGACCATCCTCGTCTACCGCTCCAACGGCGGCGGGGTGCATCAGCGCGTGGACACCCGCGAGGTGTCGGGCGAGGCCAGCACGTCCTTCGACCTCTCCCTCACCGAGTACAGCGACGGCGGCTGGATCTGGTTCGACGTGGTCGCCGACGAGGCGACCGCCGTTCTCGAGGGCGCCGAGTGGACGACCGAGCAGGAGCCCGTGCGGCAGGGGAAGGCGTCGCTCGGGATCACGACCTACAACAAGCCGGACTACTGCGTCGACACGCTGAACGCACTCGCGGACTCGCCCGGTGCTCTCGAATTCGTCGACTGCATCTTCCTCGTCGACCAGGGCACGCAGCTCGTCGCTGACCAGCCCGGCTACGCCGATGTGGCCGCGCAGCTGGGTGACACCCTGCAGGTCATCCGTCAGCCCAACCTCGGCGGCTCCGGCGGCTTCGCGCGGTCGATGCATGAGGCGCTGCAGCGCCCGGGGAGCGACTTCGTGCAGCTGCTCGACGACGATGTGCGCCTGGAACCCGAATCGCTGCGCCGGTCGATCGTCTTCGGTCGCTATGCCACGACCCCCATGCTGGTGGGCGGGCACATGTTCGACCTGCTCGACCGTCCGAAGCTGCACGGCTGGGCGGAGGTGGTCGACGAGCATCCCTTCATGTGGCGCAACCTCTATCAGGAGAAGATGCCGCACGACTTCGGCACCGCGAACCTGCGGCAGTCCCCGCTGCTGCACATGCGCATGGACGCCGACTACAACGGCTGGTGGATGTGTCTGATCCCGCTCGACGCCATCCGCGAGGTGGGGCTGTCGCTCCCGGCCTTCATCAAGTGGGATGACGCCGAGTTCTGCCTGCGCGCCGGCGAGGCCGGCTATCCGACCGTCTCGCTGCCCGGCGTCGCCCTCTGGCACGTGTCGTGGGTCAACAAGGACGACTCGATCGACTGGCAGGCCTACTTCCACGCCCGCAACCGCATCGTCGCCGGGCTGCTGCACTCGAACGCGCCCAAGGGCGGCCGGCTGCTCAAGCACAGCCTGCGGGTGGACCTCAAGCATCTGATGATGATGCAGTACTACCCCGTCGCGCTGCGTGCGAGAGCACTGCACGACGTGCTGTCCGGACCTGCGCACATGCAGCGCAATCTGGCCACCGCGATGCCCGCAGCACGCAAGCTGGCCGCCGATTTCCCCGAGACGGTCGTGCACCGCGACCCCAGCCGGGTGCTGCACTCACGACGCGGACGGCAGGTGTACAAGCGGCTCAAGAAGAATCAGTTCGACAGCCCCAAGGGTCTGCTTCTGCGCTGGTTCACGCTGCGCACGCTGCTCGCGCACTGGGTGCACGTACCCGACCCGGTGAACGTCGAGCAGCCCGAGGTCGAGTTCGGCAAGGGCGACGCGCACTGGTGGCGCGTCCCCCTGTTCGACAGCGCCCTCGTCAGCTCCGCCGACGGGTCCGGCAAGAACGTGTACACCCGTGACAGGGCGCAGTACCGGCGCATGCTCACCGAGAGCGTGCGACTGCACCTGCGGCTGCGCCGCAACTGGTCGCGGCTGCAAGCCAGGTATCGCGCTGCGCTGCCCGAGCTGGTCTCGGACGGCGCCTGGGGCCGGATCTTCGAGGAGGAGGCATGACCTCGGCTGAGTTCGCGCCCTCGTCGGCGTCGATCGTCGTCGTCACCTACAACCGCTCGCATCTGCTCGGCGGACTGCTCGCCAGCATCCGCGACATGGATCCCAAACCGGGCCGTGTGGTCATCATCGACAACGCTTCCTCCGACGACACCACAGAGGTCGTCGATTCGTTCCGCGGCAGCGTCGGCACGGAGATCGTCTACCGCCGCCTCGAGACGAACACGGGCGGCTCCGGCGGGTTCAGCGAGGGGATGCGCACCGCCTACGAGCTGGGGTCCGAGTGGATCTGGCTCATGGACGACGACGTCGAGGTGCTCCCGGACGGCCTCGCGAAGATGGGGCGCTGGACGCATCGCTTCAAGAGCATCCAGGGGCGCCGCTACGACTACGACGGCAGCGAGTTCTACTGGCAGTACCGCATCGCCGAGCGCATGGGCATCCCGATCCCCTTCGCCCCGTCGAAGTTCGACTCCTCCGGGTACCGGCAGATGAACAGCGGATGCTTCGAGGGCATGTTCATCCACCGTTCGATCGTGGCCAGGATCGGCCTTCCCGACCCGCGCTTCTTCATCTACTGGGACGATCAGATGTACGGCTGGCTGGCATCCCGTCTGACGACGTCGGTCATCGTCGATGAGTTCGTCCTGCGGCGCACGCGCGAGATCAAGCAGTGGGACATGGGCATCCGGCACATGAACGCGTCGAGCAACGCCTACCGCTACTACATCATGCGCAACCGTGCATACATCAAGCACTACTACCGTGCGAAGGGCACCTACAGCCCCGTGCTGTTCGGCCTCGGCACCACGGCCACCTTCTTCAAGGAGCTGATCCGGCTCTTCTTCGTCGAGCGCACCGTGCGCGGGACGAGCAATCTGCTGCGCGGGCTCGTCGACGGAGGGCGGATCAGCCGCGACCGGACCTGGCAGCCCATGCCCGCACTGGAGGATCGATGAGCGACCCGCAGCCCGAGTACGTCTGGGCGTACCCCGAGGAGCGGCCGCGCCGGTCCCGCGCATGGCTGATCGCCGGACTCGCGGTGGCCGCCGTGGCCATCGCCGTCGCGGTCTTCCTGCTCTTCCTGCGTCCGGGGGCTGCCGCGGATCCGTCCGCGTCGTCCACGCCGACTGCGCGCCCCACGGCATCCGCGACGCCGACCGCCACGCCGAGCACGACGTCGACGCCGTCGACGACGCCCACCCCCTCGCCGACGGCCACGACGGCGCCCGTGCCGGACGTCACCCCGGAACCCGCTCCGTCGACCGCTCCCCCGGCCCCCGCCGACCCGGCCGTCCCCGTGTTCCGCCAGAAGGTGCAGCCGCTGCTCGATGACGCGGCCACCGGGCTCTCGTACGCTGCCGACGCGTCGGGCGAGGAGGGCGTGCAGATCGTCGACCAGCTGCGTGGCGACGCGGGCCGGATGTCGGACACTGTGACGCCACGCTCACTCGCCCAGAAGTGGCAGGACGGCGTGCAGAACTACGGACAGACGCTGGATGCTCTCCGCGCCGCCTACGCGCAAGGTGAGGACGGGTCAGCGCGCCTCGACGCGGCGCGGGCAGCGCTGCGCGAGCTGCGGGAGCTGATCAGCGGCTGATCCCGTGACCCTGGGGAGCACCCGGACGTTCAGCGCCCGCTGTGATCCGCGTTGTAGCGGTCGAGCACCTCGTCGATGGGAGCGTCCAAGACCAGACGTCCCTTGTCGAGGTACAGACCGCGGCTGCAGAAGCGGCGCAGATCCCGCTCGTTGTGACTGACGAAGAACAGCGTGCGACCGTCGGCGAGCAGTTCGTCGATGCGCCGGTAGCACTTCTCGCGGAAGGCCTTGTCGCCGACGGCCAGGACCTCGTCGACGAGCAGGATCGGCTCATCCAGCTGCGAGACCACGGAGAACGCCAGTCGCACCTTCATGCCGTTCGAGAGGTGCTTGTAGGGAGTCTCCTGGAAGTCCTCGATCTCGGCGAACGCGATCATCGCGTCGTAGCGCGCTGCCGCCTCCGCCTTCGACATCCCGTGCAGACCTGCGATCAGGCGCACGTTCTCGCGCACCGTCAGGTCTCCGACGAAGCCGCCGGTCAGCTCGATGAGAGGCGCGACTCCGCCGTTGACGCGGACGGTGCCTTCATCCGGCAGCAGCACGCTGGCGACGAGGCGCAGCAGTGTCGACTTGCCCTGGCCGTTGCGGCCGACGACACCGATGGACTCGCCCGGTTCGACCGCGAACGACACCCCGCGCAAAGCCCAGAACTCGCCGGGCCGTGAGCGTCGACTGGCCCCGGCGAAGAGGTCCTTCAGATTGCGCCGACCGCGGCGGTTGCGGCGGAATCGGACGCCCAGGTCCTCGACCTCGATCGCGGCAAGCATCACAGCTCCTTCAGGATGGGGCGCTCCAGGGTGCGGAAGACCCAGAACCCGAGCGCGAGGATCGCGAAGCTCATCGCGGCGCTGATCAGGACGAGCTGAGGATGCCACTGGTCGGGGAAGAACGCCATCCGGTAGAGCGAGAATATGCCGGCGAGCGGGTTGAACATGCCGAGGGTGTCGAACGGGCGCGGCAGGTCGTTCACGCTGTAGATGATCGGCGTCGCGTAGAAGAGCGCGCGCAGCACCAGGGCGGTGGTGCGCTCGAGGTCGGTGTACAGCGCGCACAGCGGAGCGACGAGGAGGCCGAGCCCGACGAGGAGCACGGCCTGCAGCACAACGGCGACCGGGAACCACAGGACGCCCCAGCCGATGTGGGCGGCCTTGGCCGGATCGGCCTCGACCACCACGTTGACGATGACGAAGATGGCCAGAACCGGCAGCGAGAAGAGGAACTCGGTGCCCTTGCTCAGCACGATCCGGTTGACCCAGATCGTGCGGGGGATGGACGTCGAACGCACCAGTCGCGCGTCCTTCTTGAAAGCACGGGTGAAGTCGCCGACGGCGCTGTTGAACCACACCCAGGGCAGCAGCGCCGTGATGAGGAAGATGATGTACGGCTGCTCGCCGACGGTGCGCTGGAACACCTGGGTGAACACGAACCAGTAGATCGCGCTCATCACCAGCGGATCGAGCACCGACCAGAGGTAGCCGAGCGCGCTCGTGGAGTAGCGGACCTTCAGATCACGTGCGGACAGCAGCCACAGCGAGTGGAAATAGCGCTTGGGTGTGCCAGGCGCGCCCGCCGTCGACGCCACGTCAGGCGCTTTCGCCCGCGAGATCGTTTCGCCACATCGACAGTGCGGAGCCGATGGCCATGTGCATGTCGAGGTACTGGTAGGTGCCCAGGCGGCCGCCGAAGTGCACGTCCCGCTCGCCCTTCGCGAGCTCGCGATAGGCGAGCAGCCCCTCGCGGTCGGCAGCGGTGTTGACCGGGTAGTACGGCTCGTCGTCCCGGTTCGCGAACCTCGAGAACTCGCGCATGATGACGGTCTTGTCGGAGTTGAAGATCTCGGTGCGCTCGGGGTGGAAGTGCTTGAACTCGTGGATGCGGGTGAACGGCACGTCGAGATCGGGATAGTTCATGACGCTGGTGCCCTGGAAGTCCGTGACGCCGAGCACCTCCTGCTCGAAGTCGAGCGTGCGCCAGCTGAGCTCGCCCTCGGCGTAGTCGAAGTAGCGATCGACCGGGCCCGTGTAGACGATCGGCACGCTGCCGACGGTGGCCCGCTTGTTCAGCGGCTGCGACTCGTCGAAGAAGTCGACCTCGAGCTTGACGTCGATGTTCGGGTGGTGGGCCATCCGCTCCAGCCACGCCGTGTAGCCATCGGTCGGCAGTCCCTCCCAGGTGTCGTTGAAGTAGCGGTTGTCGTAGGTGTAGCGCACCGGCAGGCGGCTGACGATGTCGCCCGAGAGCTTCTGCGGATCGGTCTGCCACTGCTTCGCGGTGTAGTCGCGGAAGAACGCCTCGAACAGCGGACGCCCGACCAGTGCGATCCCCTTCTCCTCGAAGTTCTGCGCCGTCTTGGCATCGAACTCCCCCGCCTGCTCCTTCACCAGCGCGCGCGCCTCGGCGGGCGAGTAGGCGGCCTGGAAGAACTGGTTGATCGTGCCGAGGTTCACCGGCATCGGGTACACGACGCTCTTGTGGTTCGTGTAGACGCGGTGCACGTAATCGGTGAAGGTCGTGAAGCGGTTCACGTACTCCCACACCGTCGGGTTGGACGTGTGGAACAGGTGCGCGCCGTAGCGGTGCACCTCGATGCCGGTCTCCGGCTCCGCCTCGCTGTAGGCGTTCCCGCCGATGTGGTTGCGGCGATCGATGACGGTCACCTTGCGCCCCGCCTCGGCGGCGCGCTCAGCGATGGTGAGGCCGAAGAAACCCGACCCGACGACGAGAAGATCCATAGTGCAATGGTATCGGCGGGCGGCTGGGAGCTCAGACTCGCGCGCGTTGTGAAGTGACGCTGGCTACGCGCGTAACCTGTCCGCTACTGTGAGCGAAGCGGCATCCCGCGCCGCGTTCTGCCCTGACACGAATGTGAGAATTCGCGATGCTCCGACGCGCCCTCGCGGCGTTCGTGACGACAATGGCCGTCGTCACCGCACTCCTTCCGATATCCGCCGCCTCTGCCACCACTGTCGTCGCGGCGACCCTGCCCGATCTGCTGCACCTCGCCCAAGTCGATGCCGTGCATCCGTACGATCGTGGGCGATTCGAGCACTGGATCGATGCCGACTCAGACGGCTGCAACACGCGATATGAAGTGCTGATCGAAGAGAGCACGACGTCAGTGTCCGTCGGCAGCGGATGCGCGCTGACCGGCGGCACGTGGGTGTCGCCGTACGATGGCTTCGCGAGCAGGGAGACGTCGCGGATTCAGATCGACCACGTCGTGGCGCTGGCGGAAGCCTGGCGCTCGGGTGCGTGGGCGTGGACGGACGTGCAGCGTCGTGCGTTCGCCAACGACCTGGAGGTGACGTATGCCCTCACCGCGGCATCCGACGTCTCGAATCAGGCCAAAGCCGATAAGGACCCCGCTCGCTGGCTGCCCACGAACACTGCATATGTATGCGAGTATGTGACGTCCTGGGCGCTGGTGAAGTATCGCTGGTCTCTGAGCGTCGACGCGGACGAACTCGCGACGCTGCGGCGCGAGCTCACCGGGCGCTGCGGAAGCACGGCGATCGAGCTGCCAACCGTCATGATTCCAGCGGGTGCTCCGCTGGAGCCGAACGCGCCGAGCGCCGGCGGCGAGGTGACAGGATTTCCTGCCGGCGGCACGCGACTCGCGGGCGTCAGCAGATATGAGACGGCTATCCAGGTCGCCAGGCGCTACGCCCCGGGCGTACCCGCTGTGTTCGTCGCGACCGGAGCGAACTTCCCGGATGCTCTCTCGGCCGCCGCAGCCGCCGCGTATCTCGGTGGCCCGCTGCTCCTGACCCCGTCCAATACCTTGACACCGACGGTGCGGGACGAGATCGTCCGTCTGCGTCCGAAGAAGATCTACATCGCAGGAGATAATGGCGCAATCGACCGAGCAGTGGGCGCTGCGCTGGAGACCATCGCGCCCGTACAGCGGCTCGGCGGCCTGTCCCGGTATGACACGGGCAACAGCATCGTGCAGACGGTGTTCCGGTCGGCGACACACGCGTTCATCGCAACAGGACGGACTTTCCCCGACGCCCTCGCCGCCTCCGGCGCTGCAGGTGCGACCTCCGCCCCGGTGATCCTCGTAGACGGGATGAAGTCCGCTGTACCGGCTGAATCCGTCGCTCTGCTTTCGAAGCTCGGCGTTCGAGAAGTCACCGTCGTCGGCGGGACAGGGGCGGTGTCCGCCGGCATCGAAGCGCAGCTGTCACGCAAGTACGCGACGACGCGCATCGGCGGAGCCTCGCGGTACGAGACGGCCGCGAAGATCAACGACGCTCACTTCGCTCCGGGCACGGCGCCCGTGGCGTTCGTCGCCACCGGTCTGAACTTCCCAGATGCGCTCGCCGGTGCTGCGCTCGCCGGACGCATGAAGAGCCCGGTCTACGTCACAGCAGCTGCATGTGTGCCGGAGCCCGCGCACGTCTCGATCTCCCGCCAGGCGGTCGCGGCGATCGTCACGCTGGGCAGTGCGAACGTTGTGAGCGCCAATGCCGCATCCAACGTCGGATGTCTCACTGTCGCCACTCCTACCATCGGCGGCTCTGCGCGCGCGGGCGCAACCCTCACGGCCTACCCCGGTCGATGGACAGCGGGCACTTCGTTCCGCTATCAATGGCTCGCGAACGGCTCCCCCATCAGCGGTGCCACTGCGTCGACACTCGCGCTGTCTTCCAAGTTCGCGGGCAAGAAGATGTCGGTCCGCGTCACCGGCTCGAAGAGCGGCTACCTGTCGGCGACCGTGACCTCGCGCGCGACGGCAGCCGTCACGGCTTCGGCACAGACACCTGCACCCGCCCCGACGCCGAGCAAACCGATCGACAGCTGGAACTGTCCCTCCTGGGCCGCTATCAAGGGCAACGCGGACTCGATGATCTACCACGTTCCGGGCGGGGCGTACTACGCGCGCACCAAGCCCGAGGAATGCTTCAGCACAGAGGCCGCTGCGAGGGCCGCCGGCTACCGCAGGTCGCAGCGATGACGAGGCCCGACCCCCGCCACCGAATGCCAGCCACCGCGCTTGTCCACCCATGAGAGGAACGAGAATCCAAATGGACGCACGCCCCTGGCGGCGGGTTGGTGCCGCGGCCGCCGCAGCACTCCTCACCGCGTTGGCGCTTCCGCTGCAGGCCCACGCGAGCAGCGCAGACGCCGACTACCCGCCCACGCTCGAGCAACGCACGGCTGCCGCTGCCGCACCCCGTATCGTCGCGGATCCCACGGGCAGCGCGTCGGCGGTATCGAGGCACTCGAGCGTCGCACCGATCGCCGCGGCCGTTCCTGCCCAGGTGGCAGCTGTCGTCGTGACCGGCGTGACGTCCACAGGCGCGGCGGTCAGATGGGACGCTCCGAGCGACGGAGGTTCGCCCATCACCGGGTACCATCTCCAGCTGCTGACGGGCGGCGTGGTTCAAGATGAACTCACCACGGACTCGCCGACGACAAGCGCGATGATCTTCGACCTGCAACCGGACACTCGCTACGAGTTCCGGGTCGCGGCGAGCAATGCCGCGGGATCGGGCGATTTCTCCGTCCCCATCCCGTTCACGACCGAGCACTGGTCGGTCGCCAGGATCTTCGGCGGCGATCGGTTCGAGACCGCAGTGCGAGTCTCGCAGGACGCGTTCCCCTCCGCTGGTGTCACCCTCGGTCTGGTCGCGAACGGGCTGAACTTCCCCGATGCCCTCGCGTCGGCCGCCGCCGGAGGAACGTTCGGCGGCCCGGTGCTGCTCACGCGCCCATCGGTGGCCAGCACCGCAATGCTCGACGAATTGCGTGCACTCGAGCCGGACTACGTGTTCGTCTCCGGTGGCATCGCGTCCGTGAGTGAGACCGTTCGGAAACAGGTCGCGTCGATCGCGACAGTCGACTCGGGTCGTCTCGCAGGGCAGTCCCGTTACGGCACCGCCGCAGAAGTGTCCGGCCTGTGGGAGCCGAATGACACGGTGTTCCTGGCAAGCGGGATGAACTACCCGGATGCGCTGGCGGGAGCCGCCGCGGCTGGATATCGAGGCGCGCCGGTGCTCTTGACGACTCGCGACGCTCTCCCCCGCGAGACCGCGGCTGCGCTCGCATACCACGCGCCCATGAAGCTCGTCATCCTCGGCGGAGCAGGTTCGGTGAGCGATGCGGTCATCAGCCAAGCGCGGATCGCCGCAGGCTCTTCGCCGTCGATCACACGTCTGTCCGGGCAGAACCGTTACCAGACAGCGGTGGCGATCTCGAAGAGCACCTTCCCGGGCACGCCCCGTGTTCCGGTGGTGTATCTCGCCAGCGGCACCGGATTCGCCGACGCACTCTCCGGAGCGGCAGCGGCGGGCTTCCTCGGCGGCCCGCTGCTGCTGACATCGCCGCACTCTGCTGCTGAATCCGTGCTCGAGGAGATCAAGCGGCTGGATCCGGTTCGCGTCGTGATCCTCGGCGGACCCGCAGCGGTGAGCGAGACCGTGCGTATTCAGGTCGAGGCGAAGCTGAGCCAGAGGTGATCCGATCCTGACGCACCCGACCGTGGGGAGGTGCGGCTGCAAGCCGCACCTCCCCACGGCGAATCCGTCAGGCTGCGGTGCCGACGACGATGCGGGGCGTACCTGCCCACAGTGCGGCGTCGGATGCGTTGCGACCGTCGACGAGAAGTTTCACACCGGGGATGTCCGCGGGTGCGAGGGAGCGGTAGCCGGCGTGGTCGGTCTGCAGAATCGCCAGGTCCGCGGCGTCGCCGATCGCGTAGGGCTCGAAGCCGAGACCGCGCAGCTCGTCGTCGGTGTAGAGCGGGTCGTGCACGACGACCTCGGCCCCGCGCGTTTTCAGCGCGTCCACGGTCGGGAAGACACCGGAGAAAGCGGTCTCCTTGACTCCGCCGCGGTATGCCGCGCCGAGCACCACTGCGCGCTGACCCGCGAGGTCGCCCAGGACCCCTTCCGCCTGCGCGACGAGGCGTTCGGGCATCGAGGCGTTCAGCTGACGGGCGACACGCACGATGTCCGCGTCCGGGTCGGTGGACAGGTACAGGCGCGGGTACACCGGGATGCAGTGCCCGCCGACCGCGATGCCCGGACGGTGGATGTGGCTGTAGGGCTGCGAGTTGCACGCGTCGATGACCTTGTACACATCGATGCCGTGCGATGCCGCGAACAGTCCGAACTGATTGGCCAGGCCGATGTTCACGTCGCGGTAGGTGGTCTCCGCGAGCTTCGCCATCTCCGACGCCTCGGTCGAGCCGAGATCCCACACGCCGTTCGGCTGAGCCAGATCCGGACGCTCGTCGAACTGCAGCACCGCCTCGTAGAACTCCCGCGCCCGGCGAGTCCCCTCCGGCGACAGCGCACCGATCAGCTTGGGGTACTTGCGCAGGTCCTCGAACACCCGCCCGGTCAGCACGCGCTCCGGCGAGTACACCACGTGGAAGTCCACGCCCTCGGTCAGCCCCGAGCCCTCCTCCAACATCGGCTTCCACCGCGTACGCGTGGTACCCACCGGAAGAGTGGTCTCATACGAGACCAGGGTGCCGGGCGTGAGGTGCTCCGCCAACGACCGGGTGGCGGAGTCCATGTACTTGAAGTCCGGTTCCCACGTCTCGTCGTTCACGAAGACGGGAGCCACCAGCACCACAGCATCCGCACCGGGGATGGCGTCCGCGTAATCGGTGGTCGCGCGCAGACGCCCAGCCGGGATCAGCTCCTCGAGACGCTCCTGCAGGTGCGCCTCCCCCGGGAAAGGCTCCACAGCCGCGTTGATCGAATCGACCGCCCTCTGATTCACGTCGACTCCGATCACCTCATGACCGGAAGAGGCGAACTGGACAGCAAGAGGAAGCCCGATCTTTCCCAGGGCAACGACGGCGATACGCATGACCGTCATTCTACTGGGCCGATCCTCCGCCCCTCCCGAGCAGCAGGCTCAGCTGCGGGGTGAGCGCAGGAGCGAGATACGAGACGAAGGTGCTGGTCAGATGGTTCACGTCGCGATAGACCTGGATGTCGTCGATGATCACCGGACAGACATCTCCCGTGCAGATGAACGGGGTGAGGTCGGCGAAGGCGGCTCCTGTCTCACGGGCCACCGTCCGCTCCACGTCGGCGACGCCGTCGTCGATCGCCCACCCCCGGGCGACGTCGCACCCCGAGACGTCGTCCACATTCGCGGAGAGGCAGGTGGGGGGCTGGGCGGGCAGTCGCGGTGTGTCGGCGATGATGAGAACTTCGCTGCCGGCATCGCGGAGACGCTGCACCGTGCTGCGCAGCCCCACGCGCCACATACTCAGCCGGGCCTGCTCGGTGGATGCCCCGGCGAGGGCGTAATGCGCATAGCTGGAGATCACGACGAGATCCGGTGGATCTGCGATCAGTCGCTGCGTGACCTTCTCCCGCCAGCGGTCGCACGCACCGTAGGGCGCGCCCTTCACCAGCACGGTGACTGCCGCCGCGGTGCATGAGGACTTCGTGTACGCGCTGATCGCGGCGCTGCTGCGCTGCGCGAGCTCCTCGACCGCCGGGAACCACTGCGCCGAGTGCGAGTCGCCGAACAGCGCGATCCGGCCGCCCCGTTGAGAGTCGCCGTACGTGCAGTCCTGGACATCCTCCGACTTCACGTCGAGATGACATCCGTCGGTGAAGAGCCGCGGCAGGTCCTCCGCCACCTCATCCAGAGCCGGCCGCAGGTTCTGCGGGACGAACTCCGTCGCCGTCGGCGGTTCCCGAGGCGTCTCCGGCGCCACCGCCACAGGTGTCGACGTGCCCAGTTCGCGCTCGGACGACCAGTGCACGACCGTGCTCGCTGCCAGCACGAGCACCACGCTCACTCCAAGGGCAGGGATGAGCGTCGCGCGGGGTCGCCGGGCACGGAGGAAGACCGGGGCACGCAGGGGCGTCTCGACGAAGCGGAAGAGAAGCCACGCGAGCGGCAGGGCCAGGCCGATGCCAAGCGCCGCGCGCCAGAGCAGCGGAAGCGGGTTCTCCTCGCCCACCGCAGCCTGCGGGATGACCAGCAGCGGCCAGTGCACCAGATACAGCGAGTAGGAGATCACGCCGATGAACTGCATAGGCCTGACGGAGAGCAGCGCCGTCGGACCGCCTGGTGCAGAACCGTCTCCGAAGAAGATCACCAGAGCGGTGCCGAGGGTGGGCAGCAGCGCAACGACGCCCGGGAAGGCCGTCGCGCTGTCGAACACCAGCGCACTGGCGAGGATCATCGCGATGCCGAGCCAGCCCCCGGCGGCGCAGACGGGTGCGGGCAGCCGCGGTCCTCCTTTCAGCAGCATGGCGCCCAAGACGGCGCCGATGAGCAGCTCCCACGCCCTGGTGTGCAGCGAGAAGAACGCGGTCGGCTGATCGGCCGCGGTGAGCACCGCGCCGGCGATGAGACAGGACAGGGCGATCACCCCGATCGCGCATACCAGCAGGGATCGGCGGCGACGCACCAGCAGGAAGATCAAGAGGAGCGCCAGAGGCCAGAGCAGGTAGAACTGCTCCTCGACACCCAACGACCAGTAGTGCTGGTAGGGGGTCGGCGAGTGGTCGGCGAGGTAGTCCGTGTCCTGGATCGCGAACCACACGTTCGGCACGTAGAGGATCGTCGCCAGCCCGTCGCGCAGCACGCGCTCCAGGGCGAGCGGAGGGTAGAACAGGATCGAGGCGATGCCCGTGAGGACGGCGACCGTGAGCGACGCGGGGAGGATGCGGCGGATGCGACGCGCATAGAACTCCGCGAATCGGATCCTTCCGTCGCGCTCGAGCGCCTGGAGCAGGTGGGTGGAGATGAGGAAGCCCGAGATGACGAAGAAAACGTCGACACCCACGTACCCGCCGGTGATGCGGGGGATGCCGGCGTGGTAGGCCAGCACGAGGCCCACGGCGATCGCTCGCAGCCCCTGAACATCCGTCCGGAAGGACTGCCCGCGGCGGGCTGCCGATGCCACCGTGTCAGCGGTCGGCGCCTGCGGCGCGGAGCAGTTCCGCCACGACACGCTCGGCGGCGTGTCCATCGCCGTACGGGGCTTCGTCGGTGTTCGCCGGCCGGGGACGGGCGACGCCAGCGGCGATCTCCTCGGCGGTGTTGGCGAGGACGTTCCAGCCGAGCTGGACGGTCTCGACCCATTCCGTCTCCGTTCGCACGGTCGTGCACGGCACCCCCAGCAGGAACGCCTCCTTCTGCAGGCCACCGGAGTCGGTCACCACGCCCGCGCTCGACAGCGCTGCCGCGATCAGATCCGGGTATGCCAGTGGCGCGTGCGCACGCAGCGAACCCTGGGTCAGCTCGATGCCATGCGCTGCCGCCTTCGCCACCACTCGCGGGTGCGCCAGCAGCACCACCGGCTTGTCCAGCCCGGCGAGCCCTGCTGCGACCTCTGCCAGACGAGCCGGGTCGTCGGTGTTCTCCGCCCGGTGGATGGTCGCCACGTAGAAGCCACCCGCCTGCAGACCGAGCTCCTCGAGCAGTGCGGACGGCCTGTGCCTGACCTCGTCACGCACCTCGAACAGCACGTCGGTCATCACGTCGCCCACCAGTACGGTCCGCGGCCCGAGCCCCTCCGACGCGAGATGGTCGACGGCGACCTGCGTGGGGGCGAGCAGCAGATCCGCGGCGTGGTCGGTCATCACCCGGTTGTGCTCCTCGGGCATCCGACGGTTGAAGCTGCGAAGCCCCGCTTCCAGGTGCGCGACCGGGATGTGCATCTTCACCGCACTCAGCGCTGCCGCGACGGTGGAGTTCGTGTCCCCGTACACCAGCACCCAGTCCGGCCGATGCTCGTCGAACACCGCATCCAGCGCAGCCAGCATGGCACCGGTCTGCACACCGTGCGAGCCGCTGCCCACGCCCAGATGCACATCCGGGACGCCGATTCCCAGATCCTCGAAGAACACATCCGACAGCATCGGGTCGTAGTGCTGCCCGGTGTGCACGATCACATGCTCCACACCGGCAGCCGACGCCGCCTTGTGAATGGGGGCGAGCTTCACGAACTGCGGGCGCGCGCCCACCACACTGACGATCTTCACGGGACACAAGTCTAGAGCGCCGACGCTGAGCGAAGCGGTCAGCGGATACCCTTGACCCGTGCGCATCCTCGTCGTGACTCCGTGGTTTCCGACGGCGAACACCCCCGTCTCCGGGGTGTTCGTGCAGCGAGAGGTTGAGGCGCTCGCGGCGGACCACGATGTCCGCGTGCTGCATCTCGACTGGCAGCGGGGTGCGGCGCTGCCGCCCGCATCACGTGACGGGTATGCGTACCGGCGGGTCGCCCTCTCCCGTATGAATCCGCTCGCATACCTCGCGGCCAGGAGGACGACCGCCCACCTCGCTCGTGACGTGGATGTCGTGCACACTCACGCGCTCACCGTCCTCGTCCCCTGGTTGCTCGGGCGGCCAGGACGGCGCGGACAGCCGTGGGTGCACTCGGAGCACTGGTCCGGCATCAGCGGCCCCCAGACTCTCGGACGAGGGGATCGCCTGGCCCTGTCCGCACTCGGTCCACGGCTGCGAGCGCCGGATGCCGTCATCGCCGAGAGCAGCAGGCTGGCGCACGCGGTCGGAAGGTACCGTGCAGCGGAGGTGGACATCGTGCCGTGCGTCGTGGAGGCCAGCGCCGTCGAGGAGCGCGTCGACGACGGCGTGCTGCGCCTGCTCGGCGTCGGTGGCCTGATCCCGAGAAAGGGTCCCCTTCTCGCCGTTCAGGCGCTGTCGTCCCTCGTCGAGCGGGGGGTCGATGCCCGCTTGACCTGGGTGGGAACCGGTCCGCAACGAGAAGAGATGCTGGAGGAAGCCGCTCGCAGAGGGGTCACCGACCGACTTCGTCTGACGGGCGCGCTGGACCGCTGGGGAGTCGAGGCGGAGTTCGCCCGCGCGAGTGTCTTCCTGCTTCCGACGCAGGGCGACAACTTCTGTGTGGTCGTCGCCGAGGCGCTGTTGAACGGCCGACCTGTCGTCAGCGGTGCCGCGACCGGCGCCGTGGACTACTCGTCGCCGCAGGTCAGCCGATTCGTGGACGTGCAGAGCGGCCCGGCGTACGCGGACGCGGTGCTTGATATCGCCGGCGCGACTGCGCCGCTCTCGGCGGAGGACATCGCCGCCACGGTCGAGGGTCGGTTCTCGCGCTCGGCCGTCGCCGCGCAGCTCACCGCGATCCTTCATCGTGTTTCGGGAGGGCCACATGTCTGAACCGGACGCTCCAATCGGGATCCGGGAGCGGGCAGGCGAATGGGTGGCGACGCATCCGTCGAGCCTTCCCGGCCGGGCAGCGGCTCTGCGCTTCGGTCTTCCTCGGCGCGACGATCGGCGCGAGATCGCCGCAGCCCCCGCGACTGAGACCCGAGTCCTGATCGCTCCGGCGAACCACGCCGGGCAGGGGTACCGTTGGGCCCGTGCCCTGGAGTCCTCCGGAGATCGGATCGGAGCGAGGTCGCTCTCCGTGGAATCCGCGTTCGACTTCCCTGCGGATGCTGTCGTCGCGCGCCGTGTCTTCCACAATTCGCCTTCGTGGCAGCATGCACAGCGCCGGGCGGCGGGTGCTTTCACACATGTGCTCGTCGAATCGCTGATCCCTCCCTTCGGCCGGCTGAACGGGCGCGATCTCGCCTCTCAACTCGCCTCGCTCGGGCCCCGGCCGGACCTCGCGTTCGTCTGTCACGGGACGGACGTGCGCCGAGTGCGTCCCGTGCAACGACCGCTCAGCCCAGCGCAACGGCAGGCGAGCCGCATCGCGCGACGCCACCGGCAATTCCTGCGCGACCGCGCCGAACCGGTGTTCGTCACCACTCCTGACCTGCTCGATGATGTGCCGTCGGCAATCTGGCTGCCGGTCGTGATCGACATCGAGGCGTGGACTGTCCCGCACCGCACCAGCACAGGGCTGCCGCGCGTCGTGCACGTGCCCAGCAGCTCGGTGATGAAGGGCACTGCATTGATCTCACCGACGATGGAGATGCTCGCCTCGCGAGGGGTCGTCGACTACACGGCAGCCGCGGGCATATCGCCCCGTTGCATGCCGGAGATCGTCCGCGCGGCCGACATCGTGCTCGACCAATTCGTGCTGGGCAGCTATGGCGTCGCCGCATGCGAGGCGATGGCGTCCGGTGCTGTGGTGGTGGGGCACGTCGCCCCGGAGGTCCGCGAGCGGGTGCGCAGCGCAACAGGTCGGGAACTGCCGGTGGTGGAAGCGACTCCCGAGAGTCTCGAGGGAGTCGTGGTGGCGCTCGCCGAAGACGAGGATCGGCGCGCCGCGATCTCCGACGCAGGTCGAGCCTTCGTCACCCGGGTGCACGGCGGGGCGCTCAGCGCCGATATCCTCAGGCGAAGCTGGATCGACGACTCGACCTCTCGGAGCACCGCCTGACATGCCCCGCCTGCTGATCATCTCCTTCTCCGACCTCAACACCGATGCCCGCCTGCAACGACAGATCGCGGTGTTCGCCGACCGTTACGAGGTGGTGACCGCCGGCTTCGGGACGCGGCCCCCCGGCGCAGTCGAGCATGTCGCTCTTCCTCTCCCGCCCTCCGGTGCCGCGCGTCGTCGACGGATGCGAATGGAATCCGTGCTGCTGCGGCTGCGCGCGTACGGAGTCCTGCACACCACCACTCCCCTGCTTCGCGCCGCGCGACGCGCCCTTCGTGACGTCGCGGCAGACGTCGTGCTCGCGAACGACATCGATGCGGCGCCTCTCGCCTACGACGTGGTGTCCCCCTCCCGGGTGCACGTCGACCTTCACGAGTTCTTCCCCGGGCTGCACGACGACAACCCCGCCTGGGCGCGGCTCCGCGGGCCTTACAACGGGTGGCAGGTCCGCCGCTTCGCCGGCCCTGCGGCATCCACGACCACCGTGGCACCGGAGATCGCATCCGGGTACCACCGCTACGGGATCCGTCCCGAGGTGGTGACGAATGCGTCGCCCTTCCAGGACCGGTCCCCTTCACCCGTGGCCTCACCAATCCGGATCGTGCATACGGGAGCGGCGCTCGCAGGTCGGCATCTGGAGACGATGATCGAGGGCGTCGCCCTCACCACGTCGAATGTGGTCTTCACCCTGTATCTGATGCCGAACGACCGCGCCTACATCGAGCGGCTGCGTGCACGTGTGCAGTCCCTGCCGAACGTGCGCATCCATGATGCGGTTCCGCACTCGCAGCTCGCCTCCACTCTCGCGCAGCACGACGTCGGGATGCACATCCTTCCGGCGACATCGACGAATCACCGGCTGGCATTGCCCAACAAATTCTTCGACTTCGTCCAGGCCCGTCTCGGCGTCATCGTCGGCCCGACCGCGGCGATGGCCAACTTGACGAACGAGCACGGTCTCGGTGCTGTCACAGAGGGCTTCACCCCGCGCGACGTCGCAGACGTCCTCGATCGGCTGACGCCCGAAGCGGTCTCTCGCTGGAAGGCTGCGGCTGACGTGGCGGCCGCAGAGCTGTGCTCCGAGCATCAGGTGCACGGTTGGGTCGACGCGATCGACCGTCTTGCGCGCGTCAGCGAGGCGTGAGGGCTTCGATACGCGGGGCGAGCTGCGCACGCCGGGAATATCGCTCACCCCATTCCTGAGCGCTGCGGCGCTGTTCGGGTGTCTGCGCGGCCGCCAGCCGCGCCGCCGCCGCGAACGCCTCGGCCACGGCGGACGCATTCAGGCTCCTCGCGGGCACCCAGGCTGGGGAGTCTTGCATGACCTCGGTGGCAGCGTTACCCGGATCGTGCACGGACACCACCGGGATGCCCGTGGCGGCGTACTCGTACACTTTGCCGCTGGTCACGTATCGACCGGTCCCCAGCGCCAGCACCAACGCGTCGAAGCCGCGGTATGCGCGGGCGATCTCCGACTTGCCGACCGGACCGTCATAGCTCACACCGTCCGCAGCCGCCGCGTCGATACGGGCTGCTGCTCTCGCATCGACAGCACCGAAATGGCCGAGGTATCCTCGCAGCACGAGCCGTGAGCCGGTGAGTGCTGGTTCCACCGCGCGAGCCCGGCGCCAGCCGTCGAGCAGGACATCCAGCGGAACATTCGGGGTGATCGTTCCGATGTACCCGAACACCAGCCCCTGTCCGCGCTCCGCACGGACAGGAACCTGCAACGGCTCACCGTACTGGTCGAATCCGTTGGCCACAGTCCGCATCCGTTCTTCGAACGCCGGGTGCACTCCGGCGTGCCAGGCGCGGATGGCATCGTTGACGAACCAGATCTCCCGCGCACGCTCCATGAGGCGGCGCTCCCATCGGCGCACGCCCGGCGTGGCCGTGGGCAGCCGTCGGCCCGAGAATACGTCGAGCTGCCACGCATCGCGGTAGTCCATCACGTACGGCACGCCGTGCGTGCGGTTCAGGTGCCAGCCCGGAACGAAGTCGACATGAGGGTTCGCCGTTCCCACCGCCAGATCGACCGGATGCCGCCGATGGACGTCTGCGGCCATGGCCTCGAGTCCTGGTCGCCAGCGCCCGTAGTTGGGTTCGGGGAAGTGCCGGAAGTCCTTTCGCAGGTCGGCCAGCTTGAACAGCTCGGGGAATCTCGCCCGTGCGGCACTCCACGCGCCGATGTCGTTCCGGAACGCCGGCACATCAGGGTCCTTGCGAACGACCCGAATCGACGGGTCGACTTGCGCGGCGAGCTGCGCGTCGACCCCGGTGGACATGCGGAACAGCTCCTCGGGGACGGTCAGCACGGTGACGTCCCATCCGGCAGCAGCGAAAGCGTTGACCGTGGCGATCGCGCGATACACACCGCCGGCGCGGCTGGGCGGGAAGCTCCAGGCGGTGTAGAGCAGGTGAGGGCGCTTCACAGTCGGCCCTCCCCGTCCGCCCGAAGCGTCTCGCGAGCGGCCGGCAGCCCGAACACCGCACGAGGAGAGCGGGGAGAGCGCCTCGCGCCCCGCCAAGCGGCCAGAACCGCGTCCTCTTCGGCCGCGACGATGAGAGTCGCCGTGTCGATGGCATGCCGCGCCGCCGCATCTGCTGTGACCCGTCGCGCGAACTGGGTGGCGCCGTCGATCCCGAACAGCCTCAGCACCGCCCGCGTCGGGAACGATGCCTCGAGACGGTGGCGAATCCCCTCCACCCACGGGGCAGGCCGCGCGATCAGGATGTCGGCGGCGGTGCCCTCCCAGCCGATCATGCATCCCGCCGCTTCGTCACGGAAGGTCGCCGCGGTCGCGGATGCCGCTGGCGAGAGGACCACCACGGCGGCGCCGCTCGGCTCGCGCGCCGTGCCACGCACGGCAGAACGGTCGGCGACCGCGCGGGCGGCAGCGGCTCGAACCGTCCGGCGCGCGACGTGACGTCCCGCGAAGGCTGTCCGCAGTGGAGCATGGCGGTGCAGCGCGAAGCGCAGCTGCATCGGGAGCATCTCAGCGACTCCGGTTCGCGGGGACCGTGCTGCGGTCACGTTTGTCATCGATCCCGACTCCAGTGCGAGGACGTCTCGCTTCATGGCTCTGGGAAGCAGCGCCGTGCACTCGGGCACCGCCTCGACGAGGCGGCGCAGGATCGCGGTCGCCGTCGTGACGTCCGCGTCCGTCAACACCCCGGCACGTGCGCGAGTACGCACCCCGGGAACGAGATGCACACGGATCATCTTGGCTGCGATGGCTCGACGCAGAGCCTTCGGCAGAGCCTCGACGACTTCGAGCAGACCGTCGAGAAAGGTGAAGTCATTTGCGAGTGCACCGAACGCATGAGTGACGCGGTCGTCCTGGTCAGCGTGCTCACGGTAGGCGGGAAGCGTCGGATCGAACACGCAGCGATAGTGTGTCCAGAGCATCAGACCGTAACGCTGATCCACCCCGCGGGGCAGCCCGGTGGTGTAGCGAAGCGGCGATGTCGGAAGACGCCGCTGGAGCCCGAGCGGGGCCGTCCGATCGAACAGACGATCCCGGTCGGCATCGAGCGGTCGCCCCACGCGGCCGGACCTCACCCGCGGCGTCGGCACCGCGCCGTCATCGCGCATGATGGGGGCGATCACGGCGTCAGCTCCCGATTCCTCCGCGAGTCGCACCCAGCCGTCGAGCGCGCCTGGCTCGAGAGTGTCGTCCGAGCCGACGATGGCGACGTACTCCGCGTCGGCGCTGTCGAGGCCGAAGTTGAACGCGTTCGCCGGCGAGCGCACGCCGTCCATCAGCGAGAGCACCCGCACTCTCGGGTCCTCGAAGAGAGCGCCCAGCCGCGTCGAGATCGCGTTCGGCGCCACATTGTGCGCGATGACGCTCACCCGCGTGCTCACGACGTTGCGCAGCGCGGAGCTCACCGCGCGCTCCACCGGCCTGCGGTCGTTGTGGACCGCGATGATCACGTCCACGACCGCGTCAGTCATCGTTCGGCCTGATGACGTCGGCGGGATCGACCAGCCCGGCCAGGGCCGCCTGGAGGGCGAAGTCGGGTTCGGCGGCGACGACCTGCTCGAACGTCCCCGCCGCGACGACCTCGCCGTCGCGCATGAAGAAGACGATGTCGGCGCTGCGGATCGTGGAGAGCCGGTGTGCGACCGTGATGGTGGTCACGCTTCCCCGCAGTTCGTCGATCGCCCTGGTCACCGCCGCCTCAGTGGCGGTGTCCAGCGCGCTCGTGGCTTCGTCCATGACGAGCACGAGAGGATCGGTGTACAGCGCGCGCGCGATCCCCATGCGCTGACGCTGGCCACCGGAGAGGGAAAGTCCACGCTCGCCGATGCGGCTGTCGATCCCACCCTCGCGTGCCTCGATCAGCGGCAGGATCTGAGCGCGCCCCAGTGCTGCGCGCACGCGCTCTCGATCGAAGTCGGAGCGCCAGCTGAGAGCCACGTTCTGCGCCACGGTGGCGTCGAAGAGCGAAACCTCCTGCGGCACGTAGGAGATCTGAGATCGCCATGCGTTGAGCACCTTGTGCAGGGGAACGGCGTCGATCGTGATCGACCCCCTGGTGGGCTCCACCAGACCGAGGAGGAGATCGATCATGGTCGATTTCCCCGCACCGGACGAACCGACGAACGCCACCTGAGCACCGATGGGGATGTCGAGCGTGACGCCCTTCACCGCGTCCGCGGCGTCCGGCGCATAGCGGAAGCCGACATCGCGCAGGCGGATGGCGAGCGGAGATTCGGGAAGCGCGGCGGTGTCGCCGACAGCCGCTGCTGCCACATAGCGGTCCGAGCGTCGAACTTCGTCGAGCACTGCGCGTGCATGCGGGCCGCTGACGTTGAGCTGCTGAAGGACGCTCTGAAAGCGGACGAGAGAGGGCGCCAGCCGGAAGCCGGCGAGTCCGAACAACGCGATCGATGCCATGGCACCTTCGACGGTCCGCTCGGTGAGGAACCCGGCGGCGCCCACAAGCACGATGCCACCGATGAGCGCCACGTCCAGCACATGACGGGGCACCTGGGCGAGGAACTGGGAATTCGCCCTGGCACGTGTGGCATGCGATCGGTTCTCCTTCACGACGCCCGCGACTTCCGCGGCGCTCCCCCGCAGCGTGACTTCCTTCAATGCGCCGATCATCTCGGTGATGAGCCTCGACGAACGCAGCGAGTAACGCAGCGCGACCATCCCCGCCTGCTTGGACCGACGGGAGATCTGAAGCTGGAGTACCGCGGCGATGAGACCGAGGTAGACGAGCGTGACAGCGCCGACGAAGGGCTGCGCGATCGCGAGCACCAGGATCAGGGAGACGAAGCTCATCAGCTCGCCGATGAGGGAGGCACCCGGGAGGAGGAAGCCCGAGATCGTCGTGCTGACGCTGGAATCGCTGATGCGCACGAGGTCCGAGGAATTGCGCTGCAGACGCTCCACCCAGGGCGCCCGGATGTAGCCGTCGAACACTCGCACGCCGAGGTCGAGTTCGTATCCCGAGAATCGCCTGGTCGCGAACCACTGCAGCGTGAGCGCGCATGCACCCTTGAGCACGATCAGCACGCAGACGAGGGCGAGCGGGATGAGCACCTGGGCACCCTGAAGTTCGCCGAAGAACGGCAGTTCGAGCGGCTTGCGCCCGATCAGAGGCGTGATCACCACCGCGAGCATGCCGAGCGCCAGTCCGTCCATGAGAGCTAGCACGCCCATGACCGCGGCGTAGAAGCCCAGGAATCGCGCCGCACTGGGGGGCAGCACGGAGAGCACTTCCCGGTACAGCCGCCATTCCGCCTTCATGAGGTCGTCCCCTCTGTCAAGCCCGAGGCGATCGCCGCCAGGAAGGACTGCCCCTCGGACTCCGCATTCAACGTCTGCGCCACCACGGCGGCATTGCGCTTCATCTGCGTCACCGTCTCCGGGGTAAGGGCCGCCAGCGTGTCCCTCAGGGACTGAGAGGTGAACTCGGGAACCACCGCGCCGTGTCGGTACTGGCGCACGATGGGCGCCATCGTGGGAGTCTCGCCCACGATGACGGCAAGGCGGCCTTGGGCGGCCTCGAAGAACTTGTTGGGCATCGCGAACTCGAGGTTCGGCTCCAGGGGCTTGTAGAACACCACTTCCACGTCGTACTCATTGATCTCCTGCGCGATCCGACGCATCTGGGCGGGAGGGACGATCTCGATGCGGTCGCGTGCAGGGTGCCTATCGATCGCCGCGCGCAGCTTGTCGATGACCGCCGGGTTGGGCATGAGCATGAACGTCATCGTGAAGTGCGCGGGAAGGGACTCGAGCGCTTCGAGAATCTCGGTGAACCCGCGCGCCCAGCTGGGCATGCCGTGGAAGAGCAGCCGGATCCGGCCGTCGCGGACCGGCAGGGGCTCGATGTCCGACACGTACGGCGGAGCGTTTCGCACCTGCGCCGGCGTCGGAATGCCGAACTCCTCCGCATACAGTCGCCCGATAGGGGTGTTCACTGCAGAACGGCTGGTGAACCGCGCACTGCCGATGTGGCTGCGGACCCACCGGTAGTGTGCTCCGGTGATGCGACCGCCGAGGGTGCGTCGGCGGATGTCGGGATTGCGGTACTCGTGAAGATCCAGGTGGAACCGTCCACTGGGTGCTGCCCCGAAGTCCCTGCGGTCCTCCAGCCACGGTGCGAACTCGATCTCGTTGAAGACGACCAGGTCATAGTCGCCTGCACGCACGGCCTGTCTGAGCTCCACCGGGATGGTCTCGCTGACCAGCATTCGGAACCGCGTCCGTGGCGGAATGAGCGTGTGTGTGATCAGCGTGCCCAGCCGCCCCCGGGTCCACCCGGGTGCTCGTCCGAGTGGGAAGTGACGACGCACATCGGCTGCGGGGTGCGCGCCGAGGCCGAGAGTGTCGACCGTCCACCCGTTCCCGACCAGCCAGTCGATCTCCCGACGGACACGAGGGTCCGTCTTGATCTCGGAGTATGAGAGGACCAGCGCCGTGCGTCCACCGGTCGGTGCAGTCACTGTCGTCTCACGCCTTTCGGTTGCTGCCGCACTGATGCACAGCGCGCCGTCGATCTTATCTGCCTGGGGTGTCCGCTTGCTGAGCGACGGCACCGGTCAGGGTGTCCAGTCGCCGAGCATGCGCTCCGCGAGGATCTCCGCTGAATACCTGCCGTCGTGAAGCGCCCGCACGAACGCCGGGCCCGCCGCCGCGATCTGGCGATAGTGCCCCGGGCGCTCCACGATGTCGATCAGGACTTCCTCGATCGTGTCCGGAGTCGCCTGGACGATCGGCACCGGCATCCCCGCCTCCTGCGTCGCGAGGCGACGCACCTCGGGCAGCAGGAAGCCGAGAACGACCCGCCCGGCGGCCAGCGCCTCGAGCGCCGTGGTGGAGTAGATGCCGATGCGGAACTGATCCAGGACGACGTCCGACTGGGCATACAGCGCCGGCATCGCGTCGGGCGACACGCCCGATACGAGTTCGTAGTGCAGGGCGCCCGACGCGCGGACGCGCTCCACGGCATCCGCGATCAGCTCCGAACCCTTGATGTGCGTGTTCGTCGGTGCATGCAGCACGCGAACCGGCCCTTCGGTCAACGGCGGCTCGTCCAGGGCCCACGCCGCCGGGTCGACGACGTTCGGAAGCCACGTCGCCGCGGGCATGTCGAGGAGCAGATCGGGAGTGGCGACGAGGACGCGACCGGGATCCTGTTCTTCGAGAAAGCGCCGGTTGCGCACAGCAGCCTCGACGAGCATCGGACGCAGATCCCACGAGCTGTCGCGGAAGGGCGACCAGCTGCTCGTCTGCGCGTGGATGTCCGGGTCGCGCAGATCGCTCCCGTGGCTGACATACGCGCGATGGATGCCCCATTCGTCCAGTGCACGCGCCTCCTGTCGGACATCGCGGCCTGCTCGTACTCCGAGCACTGTGCGCTCACTCTCCACGAGCACATGTGTGATCGAATCGCGTACTGCGGAGATGTGTGCGGCGCTCCAGCGCCGGGAATGCGCGAATACGGCATCCCGCACACGGAAGTCACTCGGGAAGGAGTAACCCCCGGTTCGGTCGACGGACAGATTCACCGCGTTCACACCGCGGTACTCGTCGAGCGCCCGAGCCCAGAGCCGTCCCTGTCCCGCGGAATTCGCCGGTGCGATGAGCACAGCCGGATGTGCGGGCTCGACCGCTATCGGCGGCGGTATGTCCGCAGCCCGATACCCCAGTCGCTGAGGCGCGGCCTTCAACATCAGACCCTCGGGCAGAGCCCGCAGTGCGCGCCCAGCCAGCGCCCGCGCTGTCGTCACGGCTGCACTCCGGCCTGAGCGATGTCCAGGGGGTCGGCGTCGACAGGCGCATCCGAGGACGATTCCATCCGCGAGAATCTCGACATGGGGGCCCAGTCGGTACGAAGCGTGTCAGCCCACGTGCGGAACTCGGTGACGCCCGTCAGCGCAGCGAGAGTCTCGAGCTGCCAGGAGTGGATGACGTGGTACTTCTGGTTCTGCCACATCGGCCGCTGACAGAACGCGGGTTGCACGCAGTAGTACGAGACGTCTCCGCGCTTGCGTATCGAGGGCATCATGTCCAGCACGGTCGCGCTCGAGCCGCGCAGCAGCCGTTCTGCGTCAGGGTCGCCACTCAGACGCCAGTAGTCGTACACCCCGAACATGGCGAAGATCTGACCGTTCAGCACTTGCAGGGGCTTCTGGTCGCCCGCGTACTCCTCGAAGTAGAGTCGCTGCTTCAGGACCACGCTGGACCATTGTTGAGAAG
Source organism: Microbacterium sp. USHLN186 (assembly GCF_037145155.1). Taxonomy (NCBI): domain Bacteria; kingdom Bacillati; phylum Actinomycetota; class Actinomycetes; order Micrococcales; family Microbacteriaceae; genus Microbacterium; species Microbacterium sp. USHLN186. The sequence goes on along the minus strand of NZ_JBBCYA010000002.1, from coordinate 59,961 downwards.
CCGAGCGGCTCTGCGTGAAGCTCTGCCAGGTTCCTGCGACAGCGGCGTCCCAGCGTGCCGCTGGTGCGATCTGCGCTAGGCGGGAGAACAGCGAGAGGGCTTGCCCCTGCGCCATACCCGACCACCACGGCGCATTCAGCGTGCGGTTGTCATACGTCCAGTCGAAGCTGTAGGCGTACCACCAGCCGCCTCCGCGGAGCGTGCGCATCTCTATCAGGCGTTCCGCCTGTCGGATCGCGCGGCGCAACCACGTCCTCTCGCCGGTGCGCTCGTACTCGAGCAGAGCGGAGATCCCGTATTGCGCGTAGACCACCGGATGGTCCGCTCGCGCGCCGGTGGTCTTCGTCCGATAGATGCGAAGACCGGTGGCATCGACGATCTGATCGGCGGCTCTGACGTCGACCGGCGGTCGATCCCAGTAGGGAAGCCGTGCACCGGCGTCGAGGCTGAGATCCTGCTCGATCCACTGCTGGTCGAGCACGCTGCCCGGGTCGGGTTTCGTGCAGGGCTCGAGCCGAGCGCTCGCCTCGCTCACCACCGAGGTGCCCCCCAGGACCACGGTCGATGACACGCCGATGCGGGCGGCGGTGGAGATGGTCGCCGAATACGCGCAGGTCTTCGGGACCACGAACATCGGCATCTGACCGCCCGCGGCACTCGCGGCCCCCGCCAGCGCGTCAGGGAAGTCCGCTCCGGTGGCGAGAAGCGCGCGCTGTGCGCTTCCCTCCGGGAAGAACGCGTCGTTGAGGGCCGCGGCAGTGTCGTATCGGTTGGCGCCGGCGTAGCGGCTCACCTGCATGCCCGCCCTCCCCAGCGCGGCCTGCAGCTCTGCGCGAACCGCACCGTACCCGCCGACGACAGACACCCGTGTGGCTCCCAGCCGGCGCATCTCGCGCAGCGTGGCGGACGGGATGGTGGTCGCCTTGCCATCGACGAGCAGTACGGGAGCGCCGGCCCCTCCGGCCGCGGCGGCTGAGACGAGTGCATCGGGGTAGTCACGACCGGTGGCCAGGAAGACCTGTTCAGAGGTGTCGAACTCCGCCGCTGACAGCGCGACGGATGTCGCGTACCTGTTCGCCCCTTGGAGGCGGGATGTCGGAGCGATCCTGTCGAGGAGCCTCTGCACGCCTGCGCCGACGACGCTGGAGCCGCCGACGACGACGATCCGCTCGGGGGCGAGACGGATGATCTCCTTCCGGACCTCGTCCGGAAGGACCGTCGGCCTGGTGAGGAGGAGAGGTCCTCCCAGAGCCCCGGCTGCTGCGGTGGCTGCGAGTGCATCCGGGAAGTCCGTGCCGGTCGCGACGAACACGACGGGAACCGGTCCCTGAAGCGCAGATGAGATGCGAACGGCGGTGTCGTAACGGTCACGACCGGCGATGCGCTGCGGCGACTCCGCCACCCCAGCAACTTGAGCGCCCTGCTTCACGGGTGCTGCTGCGGAAGCAGGGTCGGGTGATACCAGGACGGCGGCGATCAGCATCGCAATGACGGTCGCCGTCACGCCGCGGATCGTCGATCTCACGTGCGCGAAAGCGTTCGTACGCCGAGATCGCGGGCGGAGTCGAGGGCTGCTTCGACGACGGTGAGGGTGCGTTGTCCTTGTTCCATGGTGACGACGTCGGTCTGCCGGCCGAGCACGGCGTCGCGGAAAGCTTCGTGCTCCACGCGCAGCGGTTCGCGTTTGGCGAAGGCGTAGCGGGTGACATCACCCTCCGACACGCCACGGAAGGAGGAGACCGACTCCCATTCCAGGGGGATGGTGCCGTTGGCGTAGAAGGTCAGGTCTCCGGTGGAGGTGTCGGCGACGAAGGCGCCCTTCTCCCCCGTGACGACGGTGATGCGCTCCTTCATCGGGGAGAGCCAGTTGACGATGTTGTTCACGATCACCCCGGAGTGGGTGCGGCCGGTGATGGTGATCATGTCCTCGTATTCACGGCCGGACTTGAACGCGGTCTGTGCGAACACCCGCTCGTAGTCGGACTGCACCACCCATGCCGTCAGGTCCACGTCGTGTGAGGCGAGGTCCTTCGCGACCCCGACATCGGCGATACGCGAGGGGAACGGGCCCTGCCGGCGGGTGACCACCTGATAGACCGCGCCGAGCTCGCCCGCCTCGATGCGCCGGCGCAGTTCCTGCAACGCGGGATTGAATCGCTCGATGTGACCCACCGCGCCCACAAGACCCGCCTGCGCGAACGCGTCGACCATGCGCTGCCCGGCCTCGAGCGAGTGCGCGATCGGCTTCTCGACCAGGGTGTGCACCCCGGCTGCGGCCAGCTTCAGAGCCGCGTCCTCGTGGAAGCGGGTGGGAACCGCCACGACGGCGATGTCGATGCCCGCCGCGATCAGCGCATCGATGTCGGGCAGCACCTCGAGCTCGCCCGCGACGCCGTGCGGATCACCGCCGGGGTCCGCGATCGCGGTGAGCCGCACTCCGTCGAGCTCGCGCAGCACCCGGGCATGATGGCGGCCCATCATGCCCACGCCCAGCAGTCCCGCTCGCAGATCCGCCATCACGCGCCCGCCCCGGCGACGCTGTTCACCGCGGTGACGATGCGCTCCAGATCGTCCTGCGACAGCGACGGATGCACCGGCAGCGACACGACCTCGCGCGCCGCGCGCTCCGTCTCCGGAAGATCCAGCCCCTGCCCGAATGGCGCGAGCGAGGGCAGACGATGGTTCGGGATCGGGTAGTACACCCCGGAGCCGACGTTGTGCTCGGCCTTCAACGCCCGCACGAACCCGTCACGGTCGTCCGGAACCCGTACCGTGTACTGGTGGTACACGTGCACCGCACCGTCAGCCACCGGCGGCACGACCACCCCGCGCAGGTTCGCGTCCAGGAACGCCGCGTTCTGTTGACGCGTCTTCGTCCACGCATCGACCTTGCCCAGCTGGACACGACCGATCGCAGCATGGATGTCGGTCATGCGGGCGTTGAACCCGATGATCTCGTTCTCGTACTGACGCTCCATGCCCTGATTGCGCAGCAGCTTCACCCGACGAGCGATCTCGTCCGTCGCGGTGGTCACCATGCCACCCTCACCGCTGGTCATGTTCTTCGTCGGATACAGGCTGAACATCGCGAAATCACCGAACGAACCCACCGGCCGGCCATCCAGCGACGCGCCATGCGCCTGCGCCGCATCCTCATACAGCGCCACACCCCGCTGCGCCGCCAACTGCTCCAGCTCACGCATCCGCGCCGGGTGCCCATACAGATGCACCGGCATGATGCCCCGCGTCCGCGGTGTGATCGCCGCAGCCACCGCCTCCGGATCCAACGAGAAAGTCTCCGGCTCGATGTCCACGAACACCGGCGTCCCGCCGGTCAACGCCACCGAATTACCCGTCGCGGCGAACGTGAACGACGGCACGATGACCTCATCCCCCGCACCCACACCCGCAGCCAGCAGACCCAGATGCAGACCCGCAGTGCCCGAGTTCACCGCCACCGACGGGCGCCCCGGAACGAAATGCGCCGAGAACTCCTCCTCGAACGCCGAGACCTCCGGCCCCTGCGCCACCATCCCGCTGCGCATCACACGATCGACAGCGGCGCGCTCCTCATCACCGATGATCGGCTTCGCCGGGGGAATGAACTCGCTCACACGATCTCCTTCGTCAGAGTTCCATTGCTTTCCGCAAAGCGGTCACCAGTCGCAGGGCAGACCCATGCGCCGTCGTCGGCACCGGGCTGGAGCGGCATGCCCGACTCCCCCACCCAGCCGATACGGCGGGCGGGGACGCCGGCCACCAGAGCATACGCGGGCACGTCCTTGACGACGACGGCGCCCGCGGCCACTGTCGCCCAGGGGCCGATCATGACAGGGGCGACACAGGTCGCGCGCGCGCCGATGGCGGCCCCCTCTCCGATGGTCACGCCGACAGGCTCCCAGTCGTGAGCGCTCTTCAGCGTGCCATCGGCGTTGATGGCGCGTGGGTAGGTGTCGTTGGTGAGCACGACCGCGGGCCCGATGAAGACCCCGTCGCCGAGCTTCGCCGGCTCGTAGACGAGGGCGTAGTTCTGTACTTTGCAGTTGTCGCCCATCTCGACCCCTGTGCCGATGTACGCGCCGCGCCCGACGATGCAGTTCTCCCCCATGCGCACGCCTTCGCGCACCTGTGCGAGATGCCAGATCGACGATCCGTCACCGATGGAAGCGTCGGGGGACACGTCTGCGGAATCGACGATCCTCACGGAATGGGATGTAGTCACGACGCCGGCCTTTCTCCTCTGCGGGATCTCCCGCGGGCTGCGATACCGATTTTACGGGTCGAACGGCTGGTCGCCTGAGAGATCACCTGCGCAGTGCGCTCTGCGACGGCGCGCAGTGAGACGCTGCGCCGAGCCCAGTCGGAACGTCGCTGTCGTTCCCGTGCGGTCGTTCCGTCCGCGGCATCCGCGATCAGCTCACGCATCGCTGTCGCCACGGCGTCCGCCGTGAACTCGACCGCGAACCCCAGCTCGGCCGCGCGCACCAGCTCGGCGCCCGCCGGAGGCCCGGCGAAGAGCACAGGCGTCCCGGTGGCAGCGGCCGCATAGGTCTTGGTGGGCTTCGCGAAGTCGTAGCCGATTCCGGGCACGATGCTCACGAGCGATGCGATCGCCCCTCGGATCCACGACGCGGACTCGGCGGGGCTCACCACGCCTCCGAATTCCACCTGACCTGGAACGAGCTCTTCGGCGAGTCGCTTGAGCTCAGCCTCGACCGCCCCCTGGCCGAAGAAGCGCAGGCGCACCCCGGGATGCTCTCGCACGATGTCGGCGAAAGCACGGACGAAGATCTCCGGCTGCTGCCATTCCGACATCGTGCCGGTGTAGACGAAGTACGGTTCGGAGGAGGCTGCCCGCGCCGCGGGGCTGAACACGTCGGTGTCGATGCCGTTGCCGACAGTGGCCACGGCTTGCGGGTCCGCGCCGAGCAGCACCAGGCGTTCGGTCACCTCGTCGGACACCGAGATGATGGATCTCGCCCGGGAGAGCACGGCCCGTTCCAGAAGTCGCATGATCACGACGACGATCCGCGGCGCGCCCATCGAGATGACGCCGTCAGTCCACACATCCGCGGCGTAGTAGACGAAGGGACGGCGCTTGAGGGCTGCCACGGTCGCCACGATGATTCCCGTGGTAGGTGGCGACTCCGCGACGGCGACGTCGAACCGCTGGGCGAGCAGGCGCACGGCCAGAGGGATGTCGAAGCTCATGTACTGCACGTATCCGCGCACATTGCCGCCTTGATCACGAGCCACCGGCCAGCGGCGCACACGCACTCCCACTGCGTCCTCGATGGCCGGCGCGTGCGCAGGAGGGTTCGTGGTGAGCACGGTGACCTCGCTGCCGCAGTCCGCGAGAGCGCGCGCGAGAGCTCCGAGCCGGAACGCCCCGGCGCTCACCTCGGGTGGAAACAGCCGCGACGCGATGACGACCCTGCTGCGCCCCGTCACGAATCGGTCCCTTCTGTCGCCGAGCCCTGAGCGCCTTCGTCTGTCGCCTCGGGGCGGCGACCCCGCTCCTCGAGCCGCTGGATCCGCCGCTCATGGAACGCGGACTCCTCGGCGAGCACACGGAGCTTCTCCTCCATACGCGTCAACTCCGCGCCGTACTGCAGACTGACGAGGAACAGCAGCGCGATCGCGACGAAGAAGACGAGGTTCACCGGGACGACGACGCCCACCGCCCGCGCGGCCCACCCGAGCGTCTGCGGGAACACAGCGATGACGAGCGCCAGCACTCCGCCCACGAACCACCAGACAGCGTGACGCTCGCGCAGCGTCCCGCGCCTCATCAGCTCGATGATCGCGATCAGGGCGAGAACGGCGGCGATGATTCCGAAGACGTAGGTGATCGCGCTCATGTTCATGCTTCGTTCCTCACCTGCGCGCGGGGCCTGAGCATCGCAAGGCTGAAAGCCGCGCATGCGCGTACAAGGTAGACAGCGGCCTTGATCGGACGGTGCGATGGCGCCCCCGCCTGCCGAACGCGCATGGCGACCGGAATCTGACGGATCCGCAGGCCTGCCCTCGATGCGATGACGAGAGCCTCGATGGTGTCGCCCAGGTACTCTGCGGGAAACTCGTCTGCGAACAGCTCCACAGCACGGGGACCCGCGACTTTGAAACCGCTCGTGACGTCGGTGAGGGGAGTCCGTGCCACCCGACTGATCACGGCAGCCAGGAACCGCATCGCCCATCGGCGCGGTCCCCGCACGCCGTAGTCGCCCCTTCCGGCAAAACGAGCTCCGATCACAAGATCGGCGTGATCCAGCCCGGCGATCATCTCGGTGAGCATCGCGACATCATGCTGTCCATCCGCGTCGACCTGGATGACGACGGTATACCCGTGCGCCCGCGCGAAACGGTACCCGGCACGCATCGCGCCTCCCACGCCGAGGTTGAAGGGGAGAGTGAGAACGTCGGCGCCCGCGGCTCGCGCTCGGGGGCCGGTATCATCCTGCGAGCCGTCGTCGATCACGAGGCACCGTGCAGAAGGGTACGCGACCTGCACCTCGCGGACCACGTCCGCGACGGACTTCTCCTCGTTCAAGGCCGGAATCACGACGAGAACGGGCACATCGATCGCGCGCATCGCTACCGATCCTATCGAGAGTGCCGCTGAAGCTACTGAGCGCAGGCCGTGATGCGCCAGAGCGATGGGTCACCATCGGACTCCACGAGCTCGAACCCGGGTTGACCACTGAAGTCGGTCATTCCGGGCGCCGTGTACCGTCCGGGGGCTTGTTCTCCCGGACCGAAATCGAGCACATAGTCGGGGTGGCCGTACGCGGCCAGGGCCTCGCAGACGGCTGGATCGGTTGCGGCGTCCCGGAGCCGCAACGCGAGGACCTGCCACGCGGGATGCCGAGGCACCGCCCATGTCCTTGGGTACACGTCGATGCCGCTGAGGAAGTAGCCGAAGCCTGTTCCCGTGGACGGGTTGCCCAGAACACGCGATCCGGCCGGCACCAGCCCGTCCAGCGACTCGAGCAGCTGTCGTTCGTCCGGGTTCAGATAGGCGTCGTCTGCGGCGAGATAGCGCGACTCCCGGTCGAAGGTGCCCTGTGTGACCGCCGGCATCGCGACTGATCTGAACACGGAGATCGACAGAACCATCGCCGTGAGGACACCCAGCGCGACGCCGATCACGAGGGGCGATTGCACACTCGTGTGCACGACGCGCGCCGCCGCTCGCGTGACGACGAACGCACCTAGAGCTGCGAGCGGTATGACCACCACCGGCGCGAGCGCCGCGATTCGGTAAGGATCCGCGTACCACGCGCCGAGAATGACGTCGCGCACCAGCGGGGCATCGAAGGCCGCGACCAGCACGTACAGCCCCGAGACTCCGAGCCAAGCGGCGGCGAACCAGCGCAGCTCGGATCGGCGCAGGGCCTCCAGCAGACCGATGAACATGAGCGCGCTCACGGCGATCGCGAAGGGAATCCGTATCTGGCCGTTGAGCAGCACGTCCAAGAAAGCCTGGAGCTTCCCGCGGAAGGGCGGCCAGTGCGAGCCCGTGGTGCCCTGCGACAGAACCACCCATAGCGCCCCGACGCCCACCCACGCCGCAGCCAGCAGCGCGATCAGCCACGCACGTCTCAGCGCTCCGTGCAGCGAGATGAGGCGCGCGCTGACCCACAGGAGGGTGATCGCCATCCACGGAAGCAGCCCTGACGGCTGCGCAAGGGTCAGCGCGGCGCCGGCGACGGCGACGATGAGTACACCGCGCAGCACGCTCACTGCTCGATGACCTTCCGATCGCCAGTTCGTCAAGCTGGTCACTGCCGCGATCGAGGCCGGCAGCAGCGCGGTCGACAGTGCATTGGGGTAGAGAACGCCCCATTGGAACAGCAGCAGGGGGAACGTGTGCAATCCGCCGGCCAGGACGGCGGCCATCGCGGTCACCGGCACTGAGGAGGTGACGCAGCGCGTCAACCAGGCGACGCCGAGCGGCCAGATGAATCCGCCGATCACCAGAGTGAACATGTTCACTGCGACAGGGATGGGTGCACCGGAGATCAACGCACCCAGCGCGACGAAAGCGTGCCAGGCCGAAGGGTAGAACCCCGCTCCTCCGATCACTCCGCTCACGTGCAGGGACGACGCGTCAGCGGAATCGAGGATGAAGCGCACCGCGTTGAGGTGGAACACTGCATCGTTCGTCTGGGAGATGCCGGCTGGATTCTGGATGTAGCTCAGCAGACGCCACGTCGTCAAAGACGCGCCCAGGGCCAGCGCTGCGGGGAGCACCCATCCGGGGCGGGATGCCGTCATCGGCTCGAGTCGGCCGCGATCCCATCTACCGAAAAGGAACGCGACGAGGGCCACGACAAGCATGGCAGCCGCCCACGTGAAAGGACTCCATGCGACACCCGTGGCACCGAACACCAGAGCGGCAGCTGCGGTGACTGCAACGGTGAAGACCGGCGCGAACGCCAACAACGCGAGGCCCCGCATCCCGACGCCGAGCAGAGCGAGCAGACCCGGCACGAATACGAGCCCCAGGAAGAGGAGCAGCACCGGCAGCTGCGTGATCCAATCCAGGATCATGCGTCCACCAGCGCGATGGCGCCATCGAGCTCCCCGTCGTAGATGACCTCGCCCTTGCTGATCACCACACCTCGAGTGCAGAGCTGACGGACCATCTCCATGTCGTGACTCACCACCACCAACGTCTTACCGGCGGCGATGAGCTCCTCGAACTTCTGACGGCACTTCTCCCGGAAGGGGACGTCTCCGACCGAGAGGATCTCATCCATGAGCAGTACGTCCAGATGCACATGGATCGCGACCGCGAATGCGAGACGGAGGAACATTCCGGAGGAGTAGTGCTTGACCTCCTGGTCGATGAACTCCTCGATCTCGCTGAAGGCGACGATCTCGTCGTAGCGCTCCTCGATCTCATGCTTCTTCATCCCCAGGATGGCCGCGTTGAGGAAGACGTTCTCACGTCCGGACAACTCCGGGTGGAACCCTGCCCCGACTTCGATGAGCCCGGCGACCCTGCCGCGAGTGAGCACCTCGCCGGCGTCGGGCTCCATCACGCCAGAGATGAGCTTCAGCAGAGTCGACTTGCCCGAGCCGTTCATTCCGAGGATGGCGATGGACTCGCCTTCATTGATCACCAGATCGATCCCGCGCAGGGCTTCGAAGCTCGTGGAGAGCTTGCGTCGGCGGATCCACGAGACGACTGTGTCCTTGAGGGAGAACGCGTGATTGAGGGTGAATGTCTTCCGCACACCGTCGACGATGATGCTGGGACGCTTCGCTGTCTGGCTCATAGATCCTGGGCGAACCTTCCTTCGAGACGGCGGAAGACGAGCTGGCCGATCAGCAGGGTGGCGACGGCGATGACCGCGGTCCACAGCGTGTTGATCGCCAGATCGGGTGGCACGCGTGTCATGGCGTCACCGACGTAACCCGGCGAATCGACGAGATTCGCCGTTGCCGGCCGCCAGAACGCGTAATGGAAGAGCTCCACGCCCTGCGTGATCGGGTTGAGCAGGTACAGCTCCACCAGCCACCCCGGCCAGCCCAACTTGCCGACCACCGCATCATGCACCATCGTCCACGCATACAGCACTGGGGAGGCCCACGTCGCGAGCAGGAGCATCAGTTCCACGATGTTCTCGGCGTCGCGGAAGCGCACATTGACCGCACCGAAGAAGAGTCCGAGTCCCAGAGAGAACACCATCACGATCGCCATCCCGGCCAGCGCCGCCAGGACTCCCAGCACAGTGATGTGGCCCGCCCATCCCATGAGCAGGCAGACGAAGAGCAGCAGCGCGACCTGCGGGAGGAAATGGACGAACGATACGAGCACAGCCGACACTGCGAAGAGCTGCCGCGGAAGAAAGACCTTGCGCACGAGCGCGGCGTTGCCCACGATCGATGTCGTCGCGTTCTTGAACCCCTCGGAGAAGAGGTTGATGACGACGATCCCCGAGAAGAGATACACGGCGTAGTTGGGCACCCGATCCAGATCCATGAAGATCCCGAGGACGACCCAGAACACGAAGAACTGCGCCGCCGGACGCACGTAAGACCAGAGCCACCCGAGAACCGAGTTCCGGTATCGGGTGGTGACTCCAGTGCGCACCAGCAGCCGCAGCAGGTATCGCCAGCGCACCACATCGATCAGACCATGGCTCTTGCCGGGGACATCGAATTCAGCGCGCGGCACGAGAGCAAAATGATCGTTGATCGTCAAGGAGGGCTCCAGCCGAGGGGTCGCTGCCATCTTACTGGCTCATCGTCGTCGCCAACCTGGACACGTGTGCAGGTCGATGAGGTCCCACCCGGGCTGTGGCCGTTCAGACCATTGGAACCGGGCGCTGCGTCAGCAGCGGCGCATCGCGACCACACCGTCATCGAGCACTCCAGGACCGCCGATCAGCACCGCGGACTCGGTGCCGCTCGACTGAATGAAGTCCGCGGCCGCAGGCACCACGCACGACTTCCGCGTCAGCAGGAGCGGCACCTGCCACCGCCCGGCGAGCACGGAGGCACTGAGCGCGTCGGGGAACCCGTCGCCGGAGGCCATGAGAACGCGCAGCGCTCCCGTACGGAAGTACTTCCGCACGATCGCGTCATTCGTCGCATAGCGATCGACGCCGGACAGACGAGCGACGGTGAGCCCCAGCTGTTTGAGATGCTGCTGGATCCCGGCTCCAACCGCACCGTCGCCGCCGACGATCGTCGCGGAGGTCGCCCCTATCGCACGCAGCGTCGCGACCGTCGCGTCATCGAGAGTCGACTGAGCGCCGTCCACGAGCAGCACCGGCGTGCCTGTCCTGTTCCCCACGGCTGCAGCGCTGATCGCGTCCGGGTAGTCCCTCCCTGTAGCGATGAGCACCTGAGCACTCTTTCCGCCCATCTGGGCGGTAGCCTGCGATGTGGCGTACCTGTTGACTCCGGTGACGCGCTCCAGCTTGGCGTTCGGGGCCGAGTTCAACGCCTGTGCGCCCAGAGCCTTGGGCAGCACACCCGTTCCTCCGATGAGGATGATCCGGGTCGGTGCCAGCCGCTTGATCTCCGCGGCGACCGCAGCGGGCAGCGCGCTCGACGGCGTGAGAAGCAGCGAGGCCGACGCCTTGCCCGCGGCCGCGGCCGCACTCAGAGCGTCCGGGAAGTCGCCGCTCGTGGCGAGCATCACGGTGCGGGTGCCACTGGGCCACGCTGCGCGTGAGACCTCCACGGCCGTCGCCTCACGCTTCTGCCCTGCGAGCCGGTCGACCTTGACCGCGGTGACCTTGACCGCGGCGGACGTCGCGACCGCATCCGCATAGCCGGTCTTCTTCGCCACGACCCGGACATTGACGTTGGCGCCCGCGTCAGCGCTGGTGAGGGCGTAACTTGCGCCGGTGGCGTTCGGCACCGCCGAGCCGTTGCGCTGCCACTGGTACGAGAGCGTCCCGGGAGCGGGTGCCACGGTGACAGCCGCACGGAGGGGCTGTCCGACGACGGCCCTGCCCTGCAGCGTGACGGTGCCCATGCTGAACTTCCCGATCGGCTTCTGGGTGGATCCGAACCAGTCGGTGAAGTAGTTGTAGAAGTTGCGGTTGCCGTACGCCGAGCAGGAATCGCCCGTGCCGTATCCCGCTCGCATCGCAGCTGCGTTGGGCTGGTACGGCGTGTAGTAGTAGAGCGCCTCAGTGGCCTTGTTGGCGATGTACACGGGCCCGGTGCCGCAGCGGGCACGGTCGGGGTGGTACTGGATCTGCCATGTCTTGCCGGCCTTGTACCACTGGAAGTAGCGACCCTCCATGTAGACATTCATCTGCCGCGCGGCGCCGTAGATCTGATGGAAGAAGCCGACGAACTTCGGGTCGCATGGCGCGGTGTCGGGGCAGGCCTGCCCGAGCGCGATGTCATAGCGCCACTGGCTGGGCCAGTCGTGCGTGATGAGCCCCTGCTCCTTCTGGAGCATGACGATCAGCACCTGCGGATTGATGCCGCAGGACTGGGAGACGCGATAGATGATGCGAGCGGCGGTTTCCCCGCGCGCACCGGTGTAACCGCGGCAGTACGTGTCGGCCGGTCGCGTCACCGAATCCGCGCGGAAGTCCTTCAAACACGTGTACCCCGACTTGCAGGTCTTCACCTTCGAGTTGAAGAACGTCTGGATCTGGGCCTCAGTCATGGTCGACGCGTCGGTGAACACGGCGTCGCTGATGATGTTGCCGGGGTTGAACCCCGCCAGGGACGTCTTGGCCGGGCCGCCCAGCCCCGTTGCGACCACGGGGTCACCGGCCGCTGCAGCGGGAATCGCCGCCGCCGTTGCGGGTACCGCCGTGCCGAGGACGAGGCCGAGGACGGCGATCAGAGTCGTCGTCCAGCGAGCCGTTCTGGACACACCTCTGGCGTGGGATCCACGTGAATGCATGTGAACAGTGTGACGGAAGTTACGAGATGATGCCACTGAGCCGCGATTTCGCCCCTTTGCTTGCGGCGTGTCGTGCAGGCTCGCGGCCTTCTCTCAGAGTTCGGCGTGCAGTGCCCAGACGCGCTCGGCGGCACTGGGCCATGAGAACGCGCGAGCACGATCGGATGCGAGCACGCGCAGCCGCTGCGCTCCCCCGCCGAGGGCGTCGACGAGGGCATCCGGCAGTTCGTTCGATGCCACCACCGCTCCCCCGTCCGCGATGACGTCCCGATGCACGGCGCAGTCCACGGCGACGATCGGCTTCGCCAGCTCCATCGCCTCCACGACCCGCCAGGGCCATGCCATCGCGGTCGACGTCGCCACCAGCGCCTCCGCGCGGTTGACCACGGTCGCACGGGTGGCATCCGGCACCGCACCGGCGAGGTGCACCCGCTGCCCCTCGATGCCCGCGGCGCGCGCGGCATCCGTCACCTCCGCCTCCGCGCCCTCGGCGACGTCCAGCACGATTGCGTCGACATCGGCGGCCGCCGCCGCACGGAATCCCTCGTGCAGTGAGCCGGCGTCGCCGGTCAGCACGACGTAGCGCCGACGCAGACGCAGACCCGCCGGCAGCGGGTCGGCATCCACCCGTCGAGTGAAGCCTGTCGGCGCCGCGCCGGCGATCACGCGCACACGGTCGCCGAGAGGAGCGATCTCGACCAGGCGTGACGCCAGTGCGTGCGAGGGGACCACCACGGCGTCGGCGTGCTTCACGGCCCGCTTGAGCATGGCGCGCTGCCAGAGCACCTGCGCCTTGGGCAGCGAGTCCGGGCTCACCCAGGCGGTGAGATCCCACAGCGTGACCGTCGTCTGGTCATGATCGTGTACGCGATCGTGCCGCACGAGCGGCGCCATCAGGCTCGGCGCGTGGATGAGACCGCCGCCTGCTCCAGCGGCGATGCCCATCTGCCACGCTGCCGCGAGCTCGCGCCGGGCGAGGGCCAACCGGCGCACCTCGTGCAGTCCGTCCAGGGGGAGTTCGGATCCACTGGGCGCGATCGCCGAGACGACGCAACCCCGCGGGGCCGTGCGGATCAGCCCCTCGGCCAGCGCCAGACCGGCGCTCGCCTCATCGGCGTCGACGCCCGCCTGATCGAGGACGATACGCAGCTGCACGGTCATGAGGTCAGCCTAACCGCGGCCGCTCGCGGCGCCTCACAGTGTCGGGGCGCCCTCGGTCCGTTCATGATGCGGCCGGGGTCGCGGTCTCGAGCAGAGAGTTCTCCGCCACGAGCTGCAGCGACAGCACGCGGTAGCCCTCACTCTCGAAGAACACCGTCATGCGATCATCGCCCACTGCCATCACGGTGCCCGCTCCCCACTCGCTGTGCACCACGCGATCATCCACCCGATAGCCGTCGCCGCTCTCGGGCGAGGTGGCGTCCCCGGTGTGCGGCTCCTGCGCCTGGTCGTGTGCCTGCTCCCGCGCCTGCTCGGCGCTGCCATCGACGCAGGTGTCGCAGTTCCCGCACAGCCCTTCGCTCTCCTGGCCGAAATAGCCCAGCAGCACCTGCCGGCGGCACTGGCGGGTCTCTGCGTACGCCCGCATCATCTCGATGCGGGAGTGGTCGATGCGCTCGCGCTCATCGGCGCGCTCCAGTGCGTCGGCGACGGCACCCTCGGCGTCGTCAGCGCGAAGGCGCCTGGCGCCGGTCCGCGCGAGGCGGACATGGCCGGTGTCGGAGAGCAGCGCGAGCAGGGCGGTGATGCGCCGGGGCGAGAGGCCGGCGCGCTCGGCCAGCTCCGCGCGGCGCAGACCGCGCGTCTCGAGCACCGCCATCAGGCGGCGCAGCTCCCCTCCGGCAGGGCGGCGGCCGGCGAAGTAGCGGCGCAATGCGAGGTCCTCGGGGCGGAAGTGCAGTGTCGCCTGCGCGGCCGCGCCGTCACGGCCGGCGCGTCCGAGCTCCTGGTAGTACGCGTCGACCGAGTCCGGCACGTCCGCGTGCACCACGTAGCGCACGTTCTGCTTGTCGATCCCCATGCCGAAAGCCGACGTCGCGACGACCACATCGACCTCGTCGTCGAGGAACGCCGCGTGCACGCGGGCGCGCTCCTTCGCGGGGAGTCCCGCGTGGTAGGCCGCTGCCCGCAGACCCCGCTCGGCGAGCGCATCCGCGTAGTGCTGCGTGTCCCGACGCGTCGCGGTGTACACCAGCCCCGGATGCGGCAGCGCGGCCACCTCCTCGATCACAGCGGCGCGCTTGTCGGCGTCGGTGGTGTGCCGACGCACCGCGAGCGCGATGTTGGGCCGGTTCAGGTCGCCGATGCACACCACCGGATCGCGCTGCCCGAGTCGTCGGATGATCTCCTCGCGCACCGGAGTGGATGCCGTGGCGGTCAGCGCCATGATCGGAGGGCGTCCGAGGCGCTCGGCGAACGCGCCGAGCATGAGGTAGTCGGGGCGGAAGTCGTGCCCCCATGAGGCGATGCAATGCGCCTCGTCCACCACCAGCAGCGAGACGTCCAGTTCGGCCAGCGCGGTGAGCACCTCCTCCTTGGCCAGCTGCTCGGGCGCGAGCAGCACGAACTCGGCCGCTCCGGTGCGCAGCATCCGCCACGCCTCCTGCTTGGCCCTGGCCCCGCGAGCGGAGTTGAGCGCGACGGCGTCTGGGGCGTCCGGCGCACTCTCGATGCCGACCAGCTGATCCTCCTGCAGGGCGATCAGCGGCGAGACGACGACCGTGACGCCCTCACGCAGCGTCGCGGCGATCTGGTACATCACCGACTTGCCGTAGCCCGTGGCGAACACGGCGAGCACATCGCGCCCGTCCACGGCGGCGGCGATCGCCTCCACCTGCGCCGGGCGCAGCTCGTCGATGCCGAAGGAGTCACGCGCCACGCGCTGGATGTCGTCGGAGATCACCATCTCATTGCACCGCGTCGGTGCTGATCCCGCCACGGGGTTGCGTGCGGGCGCGGTGAGACATAGGCCCTTCGACGGGAAGGACCGGCTCAGGGGGTGGGAGTGGCGGTCTGCGGCGGGTGCAGCGCCTCGTCGACCAAGTCACGGATGTGCGCGTAGTCCGGTTCGTGCTCGTCGACGCCGTTCTCGGGCGTGAGCTCGACGCGCGTCACGGGCAGCTTCTTCGCCTTCACCATCAGGTCGAAGAACTCCGGCAGCTTGTCCCGCGGCAGGTCGGTGTCGGCGAGATCAGCGCCGGCGTCGGCGACGGCGCTGAAGCGCGAGAGCACGTTCTCGGGCGTGAACTGCGCGAGGATCGCCTCCTGCAGCTGGCGCTGGCGCTTCATGCGGTCGTAGTCATTCGTGGTGTAGCGCGAACGGGCGTACCACTGGGCGGTGTCGCCGTCCATATGCTGCTGTCCCGGCTCGATCCATCCGATCGCCCAGTCCTCCACGTCCGACGCCCCAGACCCGGGCGGCGGACCGCCCTTCGGCAGGCGCTGCGTCACGTCGATGTCGACGCCTCCGAGCGCGTCGACGAGCGCGGCGAAGCCGTCCATGTCGAGGAAGACGTAATAGGGGATCTCGATGCCGAGCACTCCCTCGGCGGCATCCTTGGTCGCCTCGATACCCGGCGCCGAGCCGTGCGCTGCAGCCTCCGGATACAGCGCCATGCCGTGGTCCTCCCGGCACACCTCTGCAGCGCTGCGGATGTGATTCATCCACGGCTCCCAGCCGCAGGTGGGACTGCTGTGCCCCTCGAAGCCATCCGGATACAGCTCGCGCATCGGACTGCCCTCGCTGAACGGCGCGTGCGGAAGCTCCCGCGGGATCCCGGTGATGGTCGTCGCGCCGGTGTCGGCGTTGACCGAGACGACCGAGATGCTGTCGAAGCGCAGCGAGTCGCGGCCGTCGCCGCTGTCCGCACCCAGCAGGAGGATGTTGTAGTAGCCGTCGCTGGGCGGAAGGCTCGGCCCGCTCCGGCCGAAGATGTCGCCGATCGCACCGCGGCCCGATGCCGCCACATTCGAGGTGTAGACCGCGCCGGAGCAGGCGAGTACGAGCGCGAGGATCGCTGCGACCGGCGCCGCGAAGCGGGTGATCACCGGCACCTTCACCAGCCGCAGCAGCCGCAGCGTGTCGATGGTCACCACGACCCAGAGCACGGCGTAGCCGAGCAGCAGCACCTGGATCGCGGTGAGCAGGATCCACGAGAAGCTTCCGGTGGCCAGCCACACGAACGTCCCCCGCGCGAACAGGCCGAGCCCGGCGACGACCGCGAGCAGCAGCCAGCCGAACAGCGTCGCGCCGAGGCCGAAGCGCCCGAGGCGCCGGCTGCCGGCCAGCACCTGCGCGGATCCGGGCACCAGCACGTTGAGCGCCACCAACCACCAGGCCCGCTGGCCCATCATCCGCGCGTCGGCGATGTCGGGATTCCGCAGCGGCCGCGTCTCGATGAGCGGTCGCCCGCCGCGCACAGGAGCGTGCGGGGCGGCCAGGGTCACAGGGAGTCCTTCAGCCGTTGGTTCTTCTGCTGCACCTGGTTCTCCAGCTGCGCCGCGTAGGCCTCGACGCGGTCGGCGAGCGCCGCGTCGGAGGTGCCGAGTATGCGTGCGGCGAGGATGCCCGCGTTGCGCGCGCCGCCGATCGACACGGTCGCGACCGGGATGCCGGCGGGCATCTGCACGATAGACAGCAGCGAGTCCATGCCGTCGAGGTACGCCAGCGGCACCGGCACGCCGATAACGGGCACTGCGGTCACCGAGGCGAGCATGCCGGGCAGGTGCGCCGCTCCCCCGGCTCCGGCGATGATCGTGCGGATGCCACGGCCACGCGCCTCCCGCCCGTAGCTCATCAGCTTGTCGGGCGTGCGGTGCGCCGAGACGACCTCGACCTCGTGTGGGATGCCGAAGTCGCTGAGGGCCTGTGACGCGTCGCTCATCACGCGCCAGTCGGAGTCGGATCCCATCACGACGCCGACGAGGGGCGAGCTCGAGGAGTGCAGTGGCTCAGTCACCATGACAGGCTACGGTGCGCCGCTGGGAGATCGTCGCAACGGCGCGCTCCGCCGCGCGTGCCGCTCACGCGAAGAACGTCGCAGCCGCCCTGGCCAGGTACACGACGTCGTCGAGGTCCTCGCCGGCGACGTTGATGTGGCCGACCTTGCGTCCCGGGCGCGGCGCCTTGCCGTAGGTGTGGATCTTCGCCTCAGGGTGCGCGGTCATCACGGATGCGAAGCGGTCGGCGAGCGTGCCCTCCTGCGGCCCGCCGAGGATGTTCACCATCACCGTCCACGGCTGGCGCGGCTCGGCGCGCCCGAGGGGCAGGTCGGTGACCGCGCGCAGGTGCTGCTCGAACTGGCCGGTGACCGCGCCGTCCTGACTCCAGTGCCCGCTGTTGTGCGGCCGCATGGCCAGCTCGTTGACGAGGATGCGCTGATCGTCGGTCTCGAAGAGCTCCACCGCCAGCATCCCGGTCACGCCCACCCCCTCCGCGATGCGGCGCGCGATCTGCTCGGCGGCCTGCACGAGCCGCTCGGTGGTACCCGGGGCGGGCGCGATGGCCTCCGCGCACACGCCGTCGCGCTGCACGGTCTCGACGACCGGGTAGGCGACCATCTCGCCGCTCGGACGGCGCGCGATCTGCTGGGCGAGTTCACGGGTGAACGGCACCAGCTCCTCTGCAAGCAGCGCATCCCCTTCGGCGGCGGCGAACCAGTCCGCCGCATCCATCGCCGTGCGCACGACACGCACGCCCTTGCCGTCGTAGCCGCCGCGCGGCGTCTTCACCACCGCCCCCCCGCCGTGATCGTCGATGAAGCGCTGCAGCTCGTCGGCGTCGTGCACGGCCGCCCAGTCGGGCTGCGGCACGCCGAGCTGATCAAGTCGTGCGCGCATGACGAGCTTGTCCTGGGCGTACTGGAGCGCGTCCGGTCCGGGGTGCACCTGCACGCCGTCGGCGACGAGCGCGCGCAGCACCTCCTGCGGCACGTGCTCGTGGTCGAAGGTGAGCACGTCGACGTCCTTCGCGAAGGCGCGCACGGTGTCGAGGTCGCGGTAGTCGCCGACGGCGGTCGCGGCCAGCTGCGCTGACATCCCCTCGTCCTCGGCGAGCACCCGGATGTCGAGACCCAGCTCGACGGCCGGCGCGATCATCATCCGAGCCAGCTGTCCCCCACCGATCACACCTACGCGCACGGTCATCCAGCGCCCCTTTCGTCTCGTGGTCCCTATTCTTCCGCACCGGCGGTGCGGCGGCGACGACGAGACGCTCAGATCGCGCCGGCCTGCGCGTCGCGATGCGCGAGGATCTGGTTCACCTCGACCTGATCGGCCAGCACCTCGTGGACGAGGCCGACCATCGGCACGTTGTTCATCCGCATCGGTGCGTCGGCGCCGTTGCTGAGCACGATCGTCCCGGCACCCCACAGCCGCTGCAGCGGCCCACGGCGCACGCTGATCGTGTAGCCGCGCATGTGCGACAGCTCGCGCCGGTGTCGCGACCCCAGCCCCTCGCGCACGATCACGCGCCGGGTGGTGATCGTGTAGGTGCGCGAGAGCCAGAACAGGTACGGCAGCACGACCAGCAGCAGCACCACGATCCCGGCGGCGGCCAGCAGCATCCAGTTCTGGTAGGGCGACGGCAGGTTGTCGTAGAGGTATCCGGTGGCACCCGCGGTGGCGATGAGCAGCGCGGCCGACCAGCACAGCCGGCGCGCATGGCCGCGGAAGCGCGCCACGAGCAGCTCTTCGACGGGCGCTCCCCGGGGAGGCATCTTCGGCCGGCCGCCGAGCGTCACGGGCTGGGTCACCCCTCCATTGTGCCCACCCTGCGACGACAGCACGGCAGGCCCGCCGCGCATGTCGGGCGCAGGGTTCAGGTCAGGCGCGCGTGCACGACGTCGCCAGACGCCACCGTCCGCTGCTGCCCGTCGTCGGTCGCGATGGTGAGCCGGCCGTCGGTCTCGAGCCGCACCGCCCGGCCGTGCAGCAGCTCCCCGTCGGGCAGGCTGACCTGCACCGGCCGCCCGAGCGTGAGGCAGCGTGCCGCGACGGCGTCGTGCAGCCCGGATGCCATGGCGTCTCCGTCCCTGCTCAGCGCGACGATCCGCGCGCGCAGGCCGATGAGGTACTCCGCGAGCAGCGCGTCGGCGTTTACCGCGACACCGAGCATGGCGAAGGACGTCGCAGTCGGCACCGGCAGCTCGGCCGCGGTCATCGCGGTGTTGACGCCGCTGCCCACGATCACCGCGCCCTCGGGCAGCACCTCGGCGAGGATGCCGCAGATCTTGCGGCCGTCGACGAGCACGTCGTTCGGCCATTTCAGGCCGACTTCGCATCCAGGCAGCTGCGCGGCGACGGCATCCGTCATCGCGGCACCGGCGGCGAGCGGCAGCCATCCCCACAGGTCGGGATCGGCGGGCAGCTCGCGCAGCAGCACCGAGATCGCGAGCGCCGACCCCGGCGGAGTCGTCCACTGCCGATCCAGCCTGCCGCGGCCGGCGGTCTGCGCGTCGGTGACGAGCACAGTGAGATGCGGCAGAGGTTCCGCCGGCGCGTCCGGACCGGGCGCGGAGGTGACTGCAGCCAGGGCGCGCAGCTCGGCGTTCGTCGATCCGCACGTGGGCAGCACGACGAGTCGACCGGCGACCCGCTCCGCGCAGGGCAGCCGCATCAGTCCTCGTCCTCGTCGACCTCGGCGTCCTCGACGTCGACATCGCCGGGTCCCGTGTCGCGCGCGTCCCACTCGTCCCAGGCCAGCATGAGCTGCTCTATGGCAGCGTGGAACTTCGCCGTCGCCGCTCCGTGCGCGGTGTCGCCGAAGTAGTGCTGCACCCACTTCTGCAGGCGGGCGACGGCCTCCTCGTCGCGCGCGACGCGCTCCACCTCGGCGGCGATGTCCGCCGCGCCGGATGTGGTGAGCCATTCACAGGCCGACAGGTACCCGGCGGTGTCGATGACGGCGCGCTCATCGGCGGGGCGGGTGATCAGCAGCGGCCTGCCGGCGGCGAGACGGTCGTAGACCATCGCGGAGATGTCGACGATCGCCACGTCGGCCGCCGCGAGCTGCCATCCGAGCTCGGGGCCGTCGTCGTGCACGTGCTGCGCGCCCGGGTCGCGTTCGTTGGCGGTGGCCAGTGCGGCGAGGATGCGCCGGTGCGCGGCGCCGTACTCCTGGCTGACCACCCCGCTGCGCGGGTGCGGACGGTAGATGACGCGGTGGCGGCCGGTGGCGAGCAGACCCCGCATGAGGGTCTCGCCGTGGCTGGCGATGGAGCCGTAGTGCGCGGACGGGCGATCGCCTTCCCAGGTCGGCGCGTAGAGCACGACCATCCGATCGTCGGGGGTGTAGGGCAGCGTGCCGGAGTAGTGATCGGCCTGCGGTCGACCGATCTCGATGGTGCGTCGGTCGATGTCGTAGTCCCAGAGCGTGCGGCTGAGGCGCTCGCGCGCGGCCTGCCCTGCCACCAGCGCGTAGTCGTAGGCCTTGTACTGGTTGGTGGTCATGTACATCTTGTCGGACTCGCCGTGGTTGATGAACACGTGCCAGCGCCGCCCGTAACGGAACATCTGGAAGTTGCGCGTGTTCTGGTTCACGTACAGCACGATGCGAATGTCCTGCGTGGCGAGGAAGCTCTCGAGGTCGCGCACCGTGGGCACGAAGGCGACCGGCGGGCTGTCCTCCTCGATCAGCTTCTCCGCGCCGGTGGCGCTGCGCGCGAGCACGACGACCGGCCACCGGTGCGCGAGGACCTCGAGGGGCCGGTACCACTGGCGCATCTGGTACATGTTGACCGCACCATCGGCGAAGTACACCGCGATCCGGTAGTGCCGCTGAGGGTGCGGGCCCTGCGCGGCCAGTCGTCGCCGCACCCGCTGCACGGCCGCGCGGGAAGTGAGAGCCTTGCGCAGCAGCCGGTATGCCTTGTTGCCATCGGAGACGACGCCCATCCCTTCAGAATACCGCGCGGGTCGACGTCTCCTCGGTGACGTGGTGGCGCATCGAGGCGTTGCGCTGGCACCTGGAGGCGTCGCTGGGAGCCGCCGCCATGCGCCCCGTGACATGATCGACACGTGCCCGAAGACCGCAGCATCACCTCCGTCGGCGTCTCGTTCGTGATGCCCGTGCTCAACGAGCACGACTACCTCGAACACGCCGTGCGCTCAGTGCTGGACCAGGATGTCGACGGTCCCACCGAGCTGGTGCTCGCGCTCGGACCCTCCACCGACGGCACCACCGAGCTCGCGCAACGGCTGGCAGCCGACGACGAGCGGGTGCGCCTCGTCGACAACCCGGCCGCGCATATCCCGGTGGGGCTGAACGCGGCGATCCGCGCGAGCAGGTATCCCGTCATCATCCGCGTCGACGCGCACTCCGAGCTCGCGCCGGGATACGCGCGGCGAGCGCTGGAGACACTGCGGCGCACCGGTGCCGCTAATGTCGGCGGCGTGATGAGCGCCGACGGGCGCACCCCCTTCCAGCGCGCCGTCGCCCGGCTGTACAACTCGCCGGTGGGACTCGGCGGCGGCGCCTACCACGGCAGCGACCGCGAGGGCGAGGCGGAGTCGGCCTACCTGGGGGTGATGCGCCGGGAGGTGATCGAGCAGGTCGGGCTGTTCGACGAGAGCATCCGCCGCGGCGAGGACTGGGAGCTGAATCTGCGCATCCGCCAGTCCGGCCATCTGGTCTGGTTCGATCCGTCGCTGTCGGTGACCTACTGGCCGCGGGAGAGCTGGTCCCGCCTGGCGCGGCAGTTCCGGGCGACCGGCGCCTGGCGCGGCGAGCTGGTACGGCGCTTCGGCCGACGCAACGGGCTGCGCTTCTTCGCTCCCCCGGCACTGGTCGTCGTCACCGGGTTGTCGATGCTGGTCGGCGTGCTGCAGCTGAGCGGGCTGCTGCGCGGCGTGGCCGCCCTGTTCGCCGCGGTGGTCCACGTGCCGCTCATCGCCTATGCGGCGCTGGTCGTCGGGGTGGGACTGGCAAGCCCAGGAGGCGCGCGCCAGCGACTGTGGACCATGGCGGTGCTGCCCACGATGCACTACGCGTGGGGTGTCGGATTCCTCACCGGTGCGCTGCGCGGCGCGCACGACACGGTCGACGCGTCGCGGCTGGATTCGCGCAACACGCCGCTGCCCTGACCCTTCGACAGGCTCAGGGACCACCCTTCGACAGGCTCAGGGACCACCCTTCGACAGGCTCAGGGACCACCCTTCGACAGGCACGGCCGGCTACGCGGTGAGCCATCCCTGGTCGAGGATGCGCGAGACGACGCGGTCGGCGGCCTCGCCGTCGTCTCGCCGGTTGAACTGCGCCTGCCAGGCCGTGTAACGCTGCCGGTACGCTTCAGCCACACCGGGATCGGCCATGGCCGCTACCAGCTCGTCCTGGCTGTGCACGAGCGGCCCGGGCGCGCGTGCGTCGAGGTCGAAGTAGAACCCGCGCAGCTCCCCGCGGTAGTGCTCGAGGTCGGGCACGAGGAAGAACATCGGCCGGCCGGTGACGCTGAAATCGAACATCACCGAGGAGTAGTCGGTGATGAGCACGTCGGCGATCAGCAGCAGCCGCGCCGTCTCCGGGTAGCCGGTCACATCGATGACCCGCGCACCGGACTGATCGCGCCCGGGCTTGATCGTGCGGGAGTGGCCGCGCACGAGCACGACCGAGTCGGTCTGCTCGGCCAGTCGCTGCGGGTCGACGAAATCGACCATCTGGTCGCGGTCGTCGCGCCACGTGGGCGCGTACAGCACCACCCGCTCTTCGGGTCGGATGCCGAGCGCCGAGCGCACCGGTGCCGGATCCCCGGAGACCAGCACGTCGTTGCGCGGATAGCCCTCGGTCCAGATCGGCCTGCCGAAGAAGGCGTAGGCCTTCTTGAGCACGCGGGCGGCGTACGTGTTCTGCGCGAGCAGCACATCCCAGCGGCGCGATTCCTTGATCACCGCCGCCATCCGGCGCGGGTCGAAGCCGGGCCGGTGCAGGGCGAGGCGCTTGAGGGGAGTGCCGTGCCAGGTCTGCAGCACGATCTGCCCGGGCTTGCGCACGAAGCGCCGCCGCAGCCAGTCGTTCACGATGAGCAGGCGCGACTCCGCGCGAGCGCGCCACCAGTCCGGACCACCCTCGACCACGGCGATGGCGCCCTCGGGCACCTCCACCGAGAGATCGGTCACGCTCCAGTAGCGGGTCACGGCCGGCGCGCGCTCGGCGAGCACCCGGTCGATCGCTCGGGGGTTGCAGCCGGCGGTCTGTCCGTAGAAACTCTCGAAGAACACCGCGTTCTCGCCGGCGCCGATCTGCGAGGCGTAGCGCTGCTCGAGCGTGCGCAGGCCGACGGGAGTCTCGTGGATGGGGGCGATGGGGGCCGCGATGATCACGCGTGCGCCGTGCACCTCGATGCGCAGCCCGGGTGTCAGCGTCGGCGGGATCTCCAGCCCGTCGACATCGATGCCATCGACGGCGAGCTCGTACACACCCGCGGGCAGCGGCAGCACGGCCCCGCCCCAGCGCGACACCCGCAGCGGCAGTGTCGCCTTCCAGGTCCTGCCGCCGCCGGTGATGCGGGCGCCAGTGCGGGCGCGCGGCCCCTCGAGGGAGGCAGAGGCGGGACGCGGGCCCGTCCCCGACACGATCAGCGTCTGGGCCTGCTCATCGATACGAGCGGTGGTCATCGTGCTCCCTTCGGCGCGGGGACGCCCCGCGCGCGGATGGCCTGGTAGACACGGCGGGCGTTGCCGCCGTCGCGGTGCGCGTGCATGTGCGCGCTGAGCTGCGCCGAGCGCCGGGCGCGCTCGGCGCGGGCGGCGTCGTCGGCGAGCACGGAGTCGATCTGCGCGAGCGCCTCGTCCCAGTCGCGGGCGTAGTCGTCACCGGCGACGTCGGAGTACTGCCCGTAGAAGCCGCGCTCGAGTGCGTACTGCTCGGCGTCGGGCGCGAGGTAGACGACGGGCATGGCGAGCAGGCCCACGTCGTACGCCATCGACGAGTAGTCGGTGATCAGCACGTCCACCCGCGCCAGCGCGGGTGTCACATCGGGCAGGAGCTCGGCGTTCAGCATCCGCACCCGTCCACTCGACCAGGGCGGCGCGTACGCTCCCTCGCCGAGGGGATGCGAGCGCACGAACAGGATCGCGTCGTGCTTCTCGAGCAGCCGCACGATGCGCACCCATTCGTCGGCGCTGGGCACGGCTGGATCCGCACCTCCGTCGCGCCAGGTCGGCGCGTACAGCAGGACGCGCTGGGCCGGCAGCAGCGGGCCGGTGCGGGTGAGCAGCGCGGCTCCTTCGGCGCGCCGTTGCTCGGCGGTACCGGTGGAGAGCGCGTCCACACGCGGCTCGCCCGTGACGACCACGCGATCGTCTCCGAGCGCGAAGGCAGATTCCAGTCGCCCGCGGGAGCGGTGCGAGGCGGCGGGCAGCACCCGGATGCGCTGCGCGGCGCGACGGTACAGCACGGTGAGCATCCGACGCAGCAGCGCTGCGGCGGGCAGCGCCTCCGGCACCTGCGCGGTGACCGGGGAGTCCAGCCCGATGCGCTTGAGCGGGATGCCGTGCCACAGCTGCACGACGAAGGCGCCGTCGCTGCCGTAGCGGTTGACGTCGCCCAGGCCGTGCGTGACCACGAGCACTCCGGCTCGCTGCGTGCGCCACCATCCGCGCACCCCGTCGCGGGGAACAGTGCGAATACCGAGTGCCGCCGCGTCCACGGCATCCCGCGGGCCGCGCGTCAGCCACAGCACGATGTGACCGGCCTCCTGCGCGACCCGGTACAGGGCGAGCGCGCCGTCTCCGACGCCGGCGCCGCAGCCGAACACCCACGTGTCACCGCGTGGTACGACGAGAGCGGCGAGGCGCCCGGCGGCGTACAGAGGGATGCGCAGTAGCTTCGCCGCGTTTCCGGTGCCGAAAGAGAAGGACGCCACCTCGCGAGCCTATCGCGCGGTGGCGTCCTTCTCGGTGTGCGAACGAGCGGTGCGCACACGCGGGATTCAGAGCTGCAGCTCGCCCAGGGTGACCTCCGCGGTGTAGGTCTTGCCGCCACGCACGTAGCTGAGCTCGGCGTCGCTGCCTGCGGCTGCGGCCCGCACCTGGGCCGTCAGGTCGCTGGCGCTGGTGATCGGCACGCCGTTGAACTCGGTGACGATGTCGCCGCGCTTCAGACCGGCCTTCGCGGCCGCCCCACCCGAGGTGGGGGTGTCGATCACGGCACCGGCGACGGTAGCGTTCTGCACGCTGCTCGCGTCGCGCACGGTGGCGCCGAGCAGTCCGTGCGTGGCCGTGCCGTCCTGGATGATCTCGTCGGCGACGCGCTGGGCGATGTTCGACGGGATCGCGAAGCCGAGGCCGATGGATCCGGCCTCGCCGCCGGACGAGGATCCGCCGGCGGTGGCGATGGCGACGTTGACGCCGATCAGCCGCCCCTTGCTGTCCACGAGTGCGCCACCGGAGTTGCCGGGGTTGATGGCGGCGTCCGTCTGCACCACGGCGATCGAGATGGACTGCTTGGCCTGCTGGCTGCCCATTCCGGGGATGTCGAACTGGAACGGGTTGCTGCCGCTGCCGCCCTCGCCCTGATCGGGCTGGGGGGCGCCGTTGTCGGGCAGCGCCGAGGAGGCGACCTGGATGCTGCGGTTGAGTGCGCTGACGATACCCGTGGTCACCGAGTTCGACAGGCCCAGGGGCGCACCCACCGCGACGGCGGTGTCGCCGACATTGAGCTTCGCCGAGTCGGCGAACTCGATGGGAGTGAGATCCTTCGGGTCCTTCAGCTTGATGACCGCGAGGTCGTAGATCGGGTCGGTGCCGACGACGCTGGCCTCGTAGATGCGCCCGTCGGCGGTCGTCACGCGGATGGTGGGGTCTGCGACCGCTCCGCCGAGCGTGACCACGTGCGTGTTGGTGAGCACATGGCCCTCCTTGTCGAGCACCACGCCCGAGCCGCTGCCGGACTCGTTGGAGCCGGCGACCTCGATGGTGACCACCGAGGGCAGCACTTCGCTGGCGATCGCGGTCGTCTCGTTGACCGAGCCGGGGTTGTTGACCGTCACGCTCTGCGGGCCGACGGCGGACTGCGAGGCGGGCCGGTCGAGGACCGCGTCTCCGATCATGCTGCCGCCGAAGCCGGCGGTCCCGCCGACGAGGGCGGCCGCGAGGATGAGGCCCGCCACCTTGACCGGTGCCCCTCCGCGCTTCGCGCCGGGCTGTGCGGACTGCGGTGCTGAGGCGGGATCCTGCGGGAGGTGCGGCGCCTGCGGCGGCTGCCAGGTGGCCTGCGGCGAGCCGAAGGTCGGGGGGATGTGGTGGCCGTGTGCCGGCGGCGTCGTCGGAGTGGGACCGACGTACGCAGCCTCGGGGTTCGAGGGCTGACCGGGGTTGTTGTCGTCATTCATCTTCTGCTCCTTCACAACGCCCTATCAGAGTGACAACCCAGTCTGTGCGTTTCTTATGCCGAGGATGAAATTCACCTATGGTCTTAGCCTGTTCTGCATGGATGTCATTCCCGGCGCCTGGCGGCGCACAGCAAAAGGGGCGGGGCTGCTCTCCCCGGACGGTGAAGTCGCGCCCACCATCTTCGCCGAGATGTCGGCCGCGGCCGCGCGCACGGACTCGGTGAACCTGGGCCAGGGCTTTCCTGACGAGGACGGCCCGGCCGAGGTGCTCGAGGCGGCGCGGGACGCCATCGCGCAGGGCATCAACCAGTACCCGCCCGGGCGCGGCATCCCCGATCTGCGTGCGGCGATCAGTGAGCATCAGCGGCGCTTTTACGGTCTCACCGTCGACCCCGACACCGAGGTGCTCGTCACCGCGGGTGCGACCGAGGCGCTCACCGCGACGCTGCTCGCGCTCATCGACGGGCCAGACGACGAGGTGGTCGTCTTCGAGCCGTACTACGACTCGTACGCGGCGGCCGTCGCCCTCGCCGGAGCACGGCTGCGCACCGTGCCGCTGCGTCGGCCTGACTTCCAGCCGGATCTCGACGGGCTGGCCGCCGCGGTGACCGATCGCACGCGCGTCATCCTGGTGAACGACCCGCACAATCCCACCGGGGCGGTGTTCTCACCGCACGTGCAGGCAGAGGTGGTGCGCCTCGCCGACCGGCATGACGCCGTGATCGTCACCGACGAGGTGTACGAGCACCTCTCGTTCCGTCGCCCGCACGTGCCGATCGCGACCCTGCCCGGCGCGGCCGGGCGCACGCTGGCCATCTCCTCAGCCGGCAAGACGTTCTCGACCACGGGGTGGAAGATCGGGTGGGTGCACGGTCCGGCGGAGCTGATCACCGCCGTGCTGACCGTCAAGCAGTACCTCACCTACGTCAACGGCGCGCCGTTCCAGCCGGCCATCGCGGTGGGGCTGCGCCTGCCGGATGCCTACTTCGTCGACGCGGCAGCCGCGATGCTGCGCAAGCACGGCGTGCTGGGCACGGCGCTGCAGAGCGCGGGGTTCGAGGTGTTCGCGCCGGACGGCGGCTACTTCACCGTCGCAGATGCCACCGCGCTGGGCGGCGCGGACGCCGCCGCGTTCTGCCGCAGCCTGCCGGAACGCGTAGGCGTGGCGGCCATCCCGCTCAGCGCGTTCGCGACGCCCGAGAACCAGAGTTACTACTCCGGCCTGGTGCGCTTCGCGGCTTGCAAGCGCATCGAGGTCATCGAGGAGGCCGCCCGGCGGCTGACCGCCCTGCGCTGACCCGAGTCCCGTTCCGCTTGGGGGTCGACACGCCAGATGTCGGACTGATTCGCCCGGAACGTCCGACACGTGGCGTGTCGGCCCCGGAATGCGTCGCGGATGTCGCGCCTCAGCGCGGGGCGACCCGGTAGCGGCGCAGGCGCAGCGACGGGTTGCTCTCGCGCGTGCGGGAGACGAGCGCCGGATCGACGGATGCCACCGCGACCCCCTCCCCCGCGCTGACCCCCGCGACGACGACGCCCTGCGGGTCGATCACCTGCGAGTACCCGACTCCGATCGGCGCGGGGTGGTCGGCGGCGATCACATAGGCGGTGTTCTCGATCGCGCGCGCGGCGAGCAGCGTGTTCCAGTGGTGCTCCTTCAGCGGGCCGCGCACCCATTCCGCGGGCACGACCAGCGCGTCGGCGCCGGCGTCGGCGAGCGTGCGCGCCACTTCGGGGAAGCGCAGGTCGTAGCAGGTCATCAGCCCGAACCGCATCCCCTGCACCTCGAACACCGCCGCCTCGCCGAGCGCTCCCGGGGCGATCCAGTCGGACTCCCGCTGCCCGAACGCGTCGTACAGGTGCTGCTTGCGGTAGATCGCCTGCACACCGGCATCCGTCACCGCGACCACGGTGTTGTGCACGCGGCCGTCCGCGGCCTGCTCGATCAGACCCGCGACCACGGTGAGCCGGTGCGCGGACGCGAGTTCGCGCAGCGCGCCGACGAACGGCCCGTCCAGCGTCTCGGCGTTGCGAGCGAGTGTGTCGTCCATCGGCGTCGCGAAGTAGTTCGCGTACTCGGGCAGCACGACCAGTTGCGCCCCTCGCGCGGCGGCATCGGCGACGAGCGCGGCGACGCGCGCGCGGTTGTCCGCGCGGTCGGCGGTGGGCGCGAACTGGCAGACGGCGACGAGCGCGGTGGAGGCGGTCATGCTGCCATCCTCCCCCACCACGGGTCGCGCCGCCTCTCTCGAGCAGGCACCCGGACGACCTCTGCCGGGAAACGCAGAAGGCCCGGTCCTCACGGACCGGGCCTTCTTCTTGTTGCGGGGACAGGATTTGAACCTGCGACCTCCGGGTTATGAGCCCGGCGAGCTACCGAACTGCTCCACCCCGCGGCACATTTGAAAGCCTAACACGGCTCGCAGACGAGGGCGAATCGAGGAGGCCGGCGGGGTGATCACGGGCGTGTCGCCCCGCCGGCCTGCCGTCATCCCTTGGCGGCGGCGTCCTCGAGGGCCAGCAGCCTCTCGATCGCGGCGGTCAGCTTCTTGTCCTCGGCGGCGAACTTCTCGAGGTCGCCGGCCTTGAGCGCGACCTCGCGCGCAGTGAGCGCGGTACGGGCGCTCTCGAGCGCGCTGGCCATCTCGTCAGCCGGCGGCGTTGGCGTTCCGCCCTCGTCGGGGTTCGTGGGCTGATCCGGATCGGTGGGCTTCACGTCCTCGTCGCCGGCGGCCGCGCCGGCGTCACCGCCGAACAACGCGTCCAGCGCCTCGGTCAGAGTGTCCTCGAACGCGACCCGGTCGCCGAAGGCCACGAGCACCTTGCGGAGGTTCGGCAGCTTGGTGCCTTCGGAGGATTGCACGAACACGGGCTGCACGTAAAGCAGACCCCCACCGACCGGCAGGGTGAGCAGGTTGCCGTACTTCACATCGGACTTGCCCAGCGTCAGCACGTTGAGCTTGTTGGCGATCTCGGTGTCCGAGTCGAACGTGTTCTGCACCTGACCGGGGCCCGGCACGGTGGTGTTCGTGTCGATCTCGAGCAGCCGCAGCTTGCCGTAGCCCTCGGCCTTCTTGCCCGCTGTCGATCCGGCATCCGAATCCACCGCCAGATAGCCCATGAGCACCTCGCGGCTCTCGCCCTGCTGCGCCGCCGGGATGAACGTCGAGAACATCGAGAAGCGCGGCTCGTTCTGCCCTGGCATCTGCATCGACAGGTAGTACGGCGGCTGCAGGCGGTCCTTCGCGCGCGGATCGTCCGGCGTCTGCCAGCGGTTGTCCTCCTGCGCGAACGAGCGCGCGTCGTCGATGTGGTACACCCCGAGCACGTCGCGCTGCACCTTGAACAGGTCGGTCGGGTAGCGCACGTGGCTCATCAGATCGGCGGACATCTTGCTGATCGGCTCGATCGTGGAGGGGTAGACCTTCTGCCAGGCCTTGAGGATCGGATCCTCGTCGTCCCACGCATACAGCTTCACCGAGCCGTCGTACGCGTCGACAGTGGCCTTGACCGAGTTGCGGATGTAGTTGATGTTGTCGAACGAGACCACCGACGCCGGGGTGCGCGAGTCCGCGATCGCGTCGCGCAGGCTCACCGTCTTCGAGTACGGGTAGCTGGCGCTGGTGGTGAATCCGTCGACGATCCACACGATGCGGCCGTCGACCACGCTGGGATACGGGTCGTTGTCGAGGGTGAGGTAGGGCGCCACCTTCTGCACGCGCACCTTCGGGTCGCGGTCGTAGAGGATCTGCGACTCGGAGTTCACCAGATTCGAGAAGAGGATCTGCTCGGACTGGAACTTCATCGCGTACAGCAGCTTGACGAAGGTGTTGCCGATGCGGGGCCCGCCGTCGCCCTCGAAGGTCGTCTTCGTGTCGCTCGCGCCGTCCTGACCGCGCGGGTAGTCGATCTCGACCGGATCGGTGCCCTTGGGCGCGCCGACGATGGAGTACTCCGGTGAGGACTCGCCGAAGTAGACGCGCGGCTGGAAGTCCTCGCTCTTGCTGAGGAATCCGGAGGTGGGGATGCCGCTCTCGAGGAAGACCGGCTCGCCGTCGTCGGTGCGCTGGTTTCCGGCGAGGGCCACCAGTCCGTACCCGTGCGTGTAGACCGCGGCGCGGTTGTTCCAGCTGTCGCCGCCGCCGAGTTTGGTGAGATCCAGGTCGCGCACCGAGACCACGGTGTCCTGCGACTTGCCGTCGATCTCGTAGCGGTCCACGTCCAGCTCTGGGGCGAACTGGTAATAGGAGCGGTACTGCTGCAGCTGGCGCACGGTCGGGCTGATGATGGCCGGATCCATGATGCGCACGGATGCCGTGGTCTCAGCATCTGCGCGCAGCTGCCCGGGCGCCGTGTCGGTGGTGGCGGTGAAGGGCGTGACCTCCATGTCAGCGACGCCGTACGCCTCCTTGGTGCTGGCGATGCTGCGGTCGTAGAACTCGGCCTGATAGGCGTTCTCGTTCGGCTTCACCTGGAAGGTGGTGACGACCCAGGGGTAGCCGATGCCGACCACGAGCGACGCGACGACGAACAGGGCGGTCGCCGCCAGCGGGAAGCGCCAGCGCCCGATCACCGCGGTGACGAGGAACAGCACGGCCACCACGGCGGCGATGATCGACAGGATCGCAAGTCCGGGAATCGTGGCGTTCACGCCGGTGTATGCCGCACCGGTGATGCGGCCCTCGGGCTGGACGAGGGTGAGGTAGCGATCCAGCCACAGGCTGACCGCCTGCACCGCGAGGTAGACCCCGGCCAGCACTGCGAGCTGGATGCGGGCGGGCTTGGAGATGCGCAGCTCGCGCTGGCCGATGCGCACCGAGCCGTACAGGTACGACACGAGCGCGGTGATGATCAGGCACAGCAGCAGCACCGCGGACACGAACGCGAGCAGCGCCGAGTAGAACGGCATCGCGAACAGGTAGAAGCCGGTGTCGACGCCGAACTGCGGGTCGAGAGTGTCGGTGCTCACGCCGTTGGCCCAGAGCCAGGCGGTCTTCCAGTTGCCCGCCGCGGCGAAGCCGGCGAATACGCCGAAGAACACGGGCATGCCCCACATCGCCAGGCGCCGCAGCGGCTCGATGACCTCCTGATAGCGGTCCAGCTGCGAGCTCAGGCGCACGTACACCGGACGCAGCCGGTACGCGAGCTGGATGCACAGGAAGATCGGCAGCGCCATGCCGAGGAAGCCGATCACGAACATCGTCGCGGTCGCGATCCACTGCGTGGTGAGCACGCGCGCGAAGTCGAGCTGGTCGAACCAGAGGAACTCGGTGTACAGGGAGGCGAACACGAAGAACGCCGCGATGACGGCGGCGATGATCGCCACCGATATCCCGAGGATCCGACGTGAGGTGCTGGGCGTGGCCGGCTGCGGCGCTGAGGTCGAGGTCACCGTTCCATCCTAGGCAGGCTGCCTATGACGCGGCCCCGGATGCGCTCAGCGAGCGGCGGTGCAGGTCGGCAGGCTCTGCACGTCACCGCCGTCGGCGACGACGTCGAGGATGTGGAGCGACTCCTCCAGCGTGCCGGTGCGGAACACCTGCAGCCCGTCGGGCACGTGGCCGACAACCTCGTCGCAGTTGTCCGCGGGAGCCAGGAAGATGGTCGCGCCCGCATCCCGTGCACCGTAGAGCTTCTGACGGATGCCGCCGATCGGCCCCACGGTGCCTGCGGCGTCGATCGTGCCGGTACCCGCGACCTGCTTTCCGCCGTTGAGCTCACCCGGGGTGAGCGTGTCGATGATCCCGAGCGCGAACATCATCCCCGCACTGGGGCCACCGACGTTGTCGAGCTGCAGGCGCACGTCCACGGGGAAGTCGTAGTCGGTCGTGAGCACGATGCCGATCAGCCAGACCGTGGCGCCGGCGGCATCCGTCGACCTCTCGGGAGTGATCGACACCGTCCGCTCCGCGTCGTCGCGACGCACGGTCAGCGTCACCTCCTCCCCCTCGGCGTCCTGGATGGCGTCGCGCAGGCGCGTGGCGGAGTCGACGGGCGTTCCGTCGATGGCGGTGATGACGTCGTCGGCGCGCAGCTCCCCCTGCGCGGGACTGTCGTCGACCGTCTCGACCACGCGCACGGTCGCGCCCACGTCGTAGCCGAGCTCGGTGAGGGCCGCGGCGGTGGCCTCGTGCTGCGAGTCGACCATCAGGGCGGCGTTGCGCTCGTCGCGCTGCTCGGAGCTCACCCCCTGCGGAAAGACCGTATCGATCGGCACGACCGCCCGCGTCGGGTCGGTCCACGCCATCGCCAGCTCGAACCAGGTGGGTGTGCGCTCGCGGTTGCCGACCACCTGCACGGTGGTCAGATCCAGTGCGCCGCCCGTGGGATACGACTTCGCACCGTCCACCTCGATCAGCGGCACGGCCTCGCCGTCGGCGCTGCGCGCTGAGCCGAGGGTGTCGTACACGGGCCCCGGCCGCTGGATCACGTACGGGGTGGGCACGAAGGTCAATCCGACCAGCGCCACCAGCGACACGCTGAGCGCCACGATGCCGGTGCGCGTGCCCGTGTTAGGGCGTGATGACACGGGACCTCCAGGGCGTTCGCGAGCGGCGTACAGGGATCCGCGCGCATCGGGGGCGAGCACAGGATCGTGTGACTAGCGTAGAGCGCACACGCTACGGGCATGCTGAGAGGGCTATTCGCATGGCAGATGACGAGCAGGATCCGTCCGACTTCGAGGAGATGCTCCGGCGCATGATGTCCGGAGGCGGCATCGACCCGGAGGCGCTGCGCGACGCGCTCTCGGGTGCCTCCGGTATGCCGGTGGATCCCGCGCAGATGTCCGGATTCATGGCGCAGCTGCAGGGCATGTTCAACGCCGATCCTTGGCAGAGCGCGCGCCAGCAGGCGCTGCACATCGCGAACCGGGACGGACTGGGCATCGCGGGCGGTGCGCGCAGCTCGCTCGTGGATGCCTTCGGCCTGGCGAATCTGTGGCTGGGTGAGGCGACCACGATCTCCGAGCTCGCATCGAGCCCGCAGGCCATGACGCGCGGCGAGTGGGTGGAGAAGACGCTGCCGGTGTGGCAGGAGATCGCCGACCCCGTGGCGACGTCGATCGCCGACGCGCTCACCGGCGCGCTCGAGACGCAGGTGCCCCCGGAGATGCAGCAGATGGTGCAGGGCGCCGGACAGCTCATGCGGGGCCTGGGATCCTCCCTGTTCGCCGCGCAGTTCGGCCAGGTGCTGGGTCGGCTCTCGCTGGAGGTGGTCTCCGGCGGCGACGTCGGCATCCCGGTGCTGTCCGCCGGCACCGCCGCGCTGATCCCGCAGAACATCGCCGATTTCGGCGAAGGTCTCGAGGTGCCGGAAGACCAGATCACGCTCTACCTGGCCGTGCGCGAGCTGGCCTACGCGCGCCTGTACCGGCACGCCAAGTGGCTGCACCTGCACGTGCTGTCGCAGATCACCGAGTACGCCCGCGGCGTGACCGTCGACTTCGCGGCGCTGGAGGACCTCGCCTCCCGCCTGGACCCCAGCGACCCGGCCGAGCTGCGCGCCGCCATCGAGGGCGGTGCGCTGCTGCCGACGCAGACCGAGTCGCAGCGCGAGTCGCTGGTGCGGCTGGAGAACCTGATCGCGACGATCGACGGCTGGGTGGACGTGGTGACCGAGCAGGCCACCGCACGTCTGCCCGACGGCGAGCGCCTGGCCGAGGCCGCGCGGCGGCGGCGCGCGGTGGGCGGTCCTGCCGAGGACGCCCTGGGCGCGCTCGTCGGGCTCAAGCTGCGGCCACGGCGTCTGCGTGAGGCGTCGGCGATGTGGCGCGCGGTGACGGATGCCGTCGGCGTCGCCGCCCGCGACGCACTGTGGGACTACCCGGACATCATGCCGCTCGCCTCGGACATCGACGACCCCTCTGCGTTGATCGCCCGGCTCGAGGCCGTGCAGCGCGGTGAGCAGCCCGCGACGGACGAACTCGACGAGGCACTGGCACGTCTGCTCGACGGCGAGGAGTTCGGCGACGAGGACTCCGGCGGCGAGGAGTCCGGCGGCGAGGAGTCCGGCGATGAGCGTCCCGAGGGGGATCGCCCCGTCTGAGACCGCTCTGCGACCGGTCGCTGCGTCTGACTCGCGCCTGAGCCGCGGGGTGCGACTGGTTCTGCACAGACGACGGACGGCGCGGATCGCTCCACAGATCGTGGGATCGACCGCCGCGCCGGCATCGGACGGATGAGAATCGGGGCATGAGCCCGATGATGCCGCCGGTCCTCACCCGACTCGATCCGCGCTATCCCCTGCTCTGGCGCGACGAGTCGACCGTGCAGTTCGGTCTGGAGGGACGGGTGCGCATCCACGTCGAGGGCGACTGGGTCGAGCCACTGATGGCGCGGCTGCGCGCCGGCATCCGACGCAGTGCCTTCGACGTCGTCGCGCACGGCGTGGGCGCACCGCGGGAAGCCGCCCGACGCCTGCTCGCGCAGCTGCAGCCGCTGCTGATCGACGACACCGCCCCGGCACCGCCGGTCTGGATCGACGCGGTGAACCTGCGCGACGGGCGCGCACCGGAGCGGCTGCGTCAATCACTGCTCGACGAGGGTGTCACGATGACCGACCCCCGTGCGGCCGACGCGGTTGCGGTGGTGATGATCGGCGGCGCTGCTGCCGCGCTGCAGCTCGCCCCGTATCTGCGCGAGGACGTGCCGCATCTGCCGATCGGCTTCGAGCAGGAGGCCATGCTGGTGGGCCCACTGGTGGTGCCGGGGCGCACACCGTGTCTGTCGTGCCGCGACGCGCACGAGTGCGCCCGGGATCCGGCGTGGCCACAGCTGCACGCGCAGCTGGTCGGGGCGCGTGTCGACGTCAGCGCCGCACGCATCGCGCACGCCGCGACGCTCGTGGCGCGCATCCTGCGCACCCCCACTCCGCACGCCGGTCTGATGGTGCGCGTCAGCCCCGGCGGGCGGCACGCCTGGCGCTCGGTCCGACCTCACGCAGAATGCCCGTGCCTCGATTCGTCGTTCCGATCTCCGCGAGGAATCTCGACGGCGCCCGCTCACCTCGCCCCGCCGACCGCGACCACGACACCGCCAGCGTTCGCGCGGCGCGCGTGATGCCGACGTAGGCCAGCCGACGCTCCTCGTCGATCTGCTCGAACGTCGCGGCGTAAGAGATGGGCAGCGCGCCCTCCGCCCAGCCGGCCAGCAGCACGTGGGGCCATTCCAAGCCCTTCGCGGCGTGCAGCGTCGACAGCGTCACGGTCTGCAGGGTGGGCTCGTGCTGATCCTTCGCGCGGGCCATCAGATCGTCCGCGAAGGTCCGCAGGGTGGTCCCGGCGGGAGCCTCCTCCGCGAGACGCAGGATCGCGCGCCGCGCCTCCCAGCCGTCGCGTTGCGCTCCGCCGGCCTGGGGCGGCTCATCGGTCAGGCCCAGCCCGCGCAGCACGTCACGCACGGTGGGCAGGAAGCCGGCATCCGTGGGCGCGACCGCGGCCCCCCGCAGGCCGAGCACCGCCTGACGCACCTCGGGCATGTCGAAGAAGCGAGTGCCGCCCAGCACGCTGGTCGCGATTCCCCGCGCGGCGAGCGCCTGCTGCAGCGCGGCCGACTGCGCGTGCGCCCGGTACAGCACGGCGACGTGCGACGGTGCGGCGCCGGCGGCGATGCGGCGCACGATGCTCTCGGCGATCCCTGCCGCTTCATCGCTCTCGCTGTCGTACGCGGTCACGGTGGGCGCCTCGGCCGGCTCGCTCCGCGCGTCGGCGTCCGCCGGAACGAGCGCCAGCGCGCCGGGACGGCCGCGCATCAGCGCATTGGCGGCCTCGAGGATGGGGCCGCGCGAGCGGTAGTTGGTCTCCAGGCGCACCACGGTCGCGTCGCTGTGCCGGTGCGCGAACTCCAGCAGATAGCGCTGCTGGGCGCCGGCGAAGGAGTAGATCGTCTGGCTCGCATCGCCCACCACGCAGATGTCGCGCCGGTCGCCCAGCCACAGCTCCAGCAGGCGGTTCTGCAGCGGCGAGACGTCCTGGTACTCGTCGACGGTGAAGTGGCGGTACTGCTCGTGCACGGCGGCGGCGACTCTGCTCTCGGCCTCGAGCATCCCGGCGCAGGCCAGCAGCACATCCTCGAAGTCGAGCTGGCGGCGCTCGTCTTTCAGCGTCTCGTAGGCGCGCTGCAGCTCGAGAAGCTGATCGGGGCGGATGCCGGTGCTCGGCCGCCCCTGCTCGGCGTACTGCTCGATCGAGAGCATCGAGACCTTCCGCCACTCGATCTCAGCGGCGATGTCGCGCAGCGTGGCCGTGCTGGGGCGCAGTCGCATGCCGTCGGCGGCCTGGCCGAGCAGACGCACCTTGTTGTCGATGAGACCGGGGGCGGAGTCGCCGGTGAGGGTGGGCCAGAAGAAGTTCAGCTGCTTCAGGGCCGCGGAGTGGAAGGTGCGCGCTGCCACTCCCCCGACCCCCAGCGACCGCAGCCGCCCACGCAGCTCGCCGGCAGCCTTCGCGGTGAAGGTCACGGCCATGACGCGCTGCGGTGAGTACGCGCCGGTGTCGACGCCGTGCGCGATGCGGTGCGTGATCACACGGGTCTTGCCGGTGCCGGCGCCGGCGAGCACGGCCACGGGGCCGCGCAGCACCGCCGCGGCCTCGCGCTGGCGTTCGTCGAGCGCGTCGAGGGCGCTCACAGCGCGCTCACGCCGGACGCTCCTCGTACCACTGCTCGATCATCTGCCGCGCGATCGATGAGCGGCCGGGCAGACCGACCGGACCCTCGCCGGCCAGCGCGGTGCCGATCTCCGCTCGCGTGAGCCAGCGCACGTCGATGATCTCCTCGCCGTCGCCCACCGCGCGCTCGTCGGCCGCGACGGCCCGGAATCCCACCATCAGCGAGCGGGGGTACGGCCACGGCTGCGAGGAGATGTAGCGCAGCTCGCGCAGGCGCACGTCGGCCTCCTCGGCGAGCTCGCGGTGCACGGTGTCCTCCATCGACTCGCCTGCCTCGACGAACCCGGCGAAGCAGGAGTACATCGTGCCGCGCCAGCGCGCGTTGGCGCCGAGCAGCAGCTTCTCGCCGTCCGCGCTCTCCACGGCGACGATGACGGCGGGATCGGTGCGCGGGAAGTGGTCGGCGCCGCAGCCCGGGCAGTGCCGCGACCAGCCGCCGTTGCGCAGCTCGAGCCGGTCTCCGCATGCCGCGCAGTGGCGCACGTCGCTCAGCCAGCCCGCGACGGCGATCGCGGTCACGAAGATCTCCGCCTCGAACGGATCGAGATCCCCGGCCTCGCGCAGCCCCAGCCACCTCTCCTGCGGAGCGGCGTCGATGCTGTCGGTCTCGGAAGGAGCGGATGCCAGGAGCAGAGCGGCACCGTCGGCATCCCGCCCCAGCAGCGCCCACTCCGCGGCACCCACCTCGGCAGGGGCGACGCGACGGACCACGCCGTCCTGCACGCGCAGGCGGCGATCGCGCACGACGACCACCCGCGTGTCGGGCTCCGCGCGCAGCCGTTCGACCACATCGGGTTCGGCGCGCAGCTCTGCGGCCCGGTCGAAGGTCCTCGGCGCGGTGCTCATGCGGCCTCCTGCTCTCTGCTGTCCCGGCTGCCTGCGCGTCCGACTGTCCTCGGCCGGCCCTCCACGTCTTCCTCTGCACGCGACGTATCCGGCGGCAGGGGCGTGGCGCGAACACCGCATCGGCGAGGCAGACCTACCCTGGAGAACATGGCACGCTCTCCTTTCACTCTAGTGGCGGCGGTCACGGCTGCACTGCCCGGGGCGGAGGTCACCGGCGCCCGCGCCCTCACCTCCGACGGGGACGGCAGGTTCGACTCCGCGGTGGCCACGCTGGCCGACGGCAGCGAGGTCGTGATCCGTGTGGCGAACGACGATGCGGCGGCGCTGGAGCTCGCGGAGGAGTCCCTCGCGCTGCGTGCGCTGACCGCGGGCGCGCGCGAGATGCTGCCCTTCCGCGCGCCGACCGCCATGGGCGAGACCCACGTCGGCGAGGCGCGGGCGCTGGTCACCGATCTTCTGCCCGGGTTTCAGATCGAGGCGGCGCACCTCCCGCCCGGCCGCGGTGCCGCTGCCTCGGTGGGCGCATCGATCGCCGCCGTGCACGCGCTGCCCCCGTCGATCGTGCGCGCGGCCGGCCTCGGAGCGCGCGATGCCGCCACGGTGCGCGCCGAGATCGAGCAGGTGATCGATCGCGCCGCGGCGACGGGCCGAGTGCCCTCGCGCCTGACCGGTCGCTGGCGTCAGGCGGTGGCCGATGACGGCCTGTGGCGCTTCGAGACGGCGGTCACCCTGGGCGGGCTGCAGGCACTGTCGTTCCTGTACGAGGATGACCCCCGCGAGGGACCGCAGGTGGTCGGGCTGCTGGGCTGGCGCGGCCTGACGGTGGGCGATCCGGCCGAGGATCTCGGCTGGCTCTCCACGGCGCCGGATGCCGCGTCCGATGTGCACGCCGCGTACACCGCCGCGTCGTCCCGTGCTGCGGATGCCGCGCTGCGCGCACGCGCCCGCCTGCACGCCGAACTGGACTTCGCCCGCTGGCTCGTGCACGGCGACGAACTGCGCCGTCCGGACATCGTCGCCGACGCCGCCGCGCTGCTGGAATCGCTCAGCGACGGCCTGCGCGGTGACGATCTGCGCGTGGTCGCCCCCTATGCCGGGGGCGTGGATTCCGCACTGGACGTGCTGGATCGCACTCCCCACACGGCGGAGAGCGAGATCGACACGTCGATGCAGACCGACGCGTACCGCCCCGAGGACCTCTGGCCGGACGACGCGGACGACACGGCCGCAGACGGCGAGGGCGCCGGCACGGCAAGCGCGGATGAGCCCACCGGGGACAGCTCGGACAGCCGGGGCGGCGACGACGCGCCCGCGGCGCCGGCCCCCTCCGCAGCCGAGACCGTTCCGGTACGCGAGCGCGGCGCGGCGGCAACCGTCACGGGCTCGGCCTCCTGGGATCAGCCGACGCAGGACCTCGGCGAGATCAGCGGCGTGCGCGGGTCGAGCACGCTGCGCGCTGAGGCGAGCGGCGACGCGGATGCCGGCACCGGAGCGATCACGCAGCCCAGCGACCTGGATTCAGCGGCCGAGGCTCAGCGCGCCGCGCGGGCGGCGCTCCAGCGCTGGACGAGCTCCGACTCCGAGTAGACACGGTCGCCGCGGATGACGAGGTCGTCGGCGACATAGAACAGCGCCACGTCGATGTCCTCCAGCGGCACACCGAAGCGGCGGTGGTACGCGAGGCGGTAGAGGGCGAGCTGCAGCATCCGCTCCTCCCGCTCCGCCGCGGTGCGCGGCGCTCGCCCGGTCTTCCAGTCCACGATCTCGATGCGCCCGCCGCGGTCGTCGCGGCGGTAGACGGCATCGAGCTTGCAGATGACGATGTGTCCGGCGGCGAAGGCGAAGTCGATCTCGATCTCGACCGCGATGGGCTGCAGCGCCGCCCATTCGCTGCGCTCGAAGGCGGCCCGCAGCGCGGCGAGCGCGCGCTCGTCGTCGGCGACCGCGTCGACCGACATGCCGACGTCAGCCGTCGCCTCCTCGTCGCTCTCCCACAGCGCGCTCTCGGCCGTGGAGTGCGCGCCGACGAGGCCGGAGCGGTGCTCCACCCACGCGTGGAAAAGCGTGCCGATGCGGGTCTGCGTGTACGGCCGCTCCGGCATCGGGCGGCCCAGGTCGCGCAGCGTGCCACGGTAGTCCGTCACCCAATCCTTGAAGCGGGAGGCGGGCACGCGCGTCGGGGCGTCCCCCACGATCCCGCGCTGCCGTTGCGCGCGCTCGGCGAGCAGTCGCTGCAGCTGGGCGGACGGCGCCGCGGGTGGCGCATCGAGGGCCGCCCGTGCCACGGCCGCCGCGCCGAGCACGCGCTGTCGTCGATCGCCGAGCGGGTCCAGCGGCCAGGCACGCGTCATCCCGGGCCCCTCGTACGGGTTCTGCTCGGGATCGACCCCGGCGATGGGATCGAGCCCGAGCACGTCGAGGGCGTCGAGCAGGTACGGGCTCGCGGTGCGCGGACGGCTCTGCCCGGCCCAGTGCGCGCCGGAGAGCAGCAGGTCGCGTCGGGCACGGGTGATCGCGACGTAGGCGAGACGACGCTCCTCCTGCTGCTGGTGCTCGCGGTACTCGTTCTTGAAACGTCGCAGCGCTCCTCCGTGCGGAAAGACCTTCGTCACCCCGGCGGCCAGCGCGTCGAGCGCGGCCTTGTGCCGCTTGCCGGGATCCTCGCCGGCGGCATCCATCTCCGCCTGCGGATCCCAGCGGAACACCGGCAGCGCGTCGCGATCCCCGCGGAGCGCGAACGGCACGACGCCGAAGCCGAACCACCCCGCGGTGTCCTGCGGCCGACCGGGCAGCTCGCCGTCGACGAGGCGCACGACCGCGACCGCGTCCCATTCCAGTCCCTTGGATCCGTGGACGGTCAGCAGCTGCACGACCCCCGGCTCGGGTGGCTCGGGTCGGGGCATGAGCTCGTCGGTGCTCTCGGCCTTGTCCAGCCACGCGAGCAGTGCTCCGACCGTCCCGCGATCGTCGGCGCTGAGGAAGGCGCGCACCTCGTCGGCGAACGCCCGCAGCTGCGTCGCGGCGACCCGCGCAGGTCCGCGCGACTCGTTCGCGGCGAGTTCGATGTCGAGCCGCAGCTCGAGCTCGATCAGGCGGATCAGCTCCGGGATGGGCAGACCCGCCGCCCGGCGCAGGCGCTCGAGGATCTCCCCCGCCTCACGCAGCCGGCGTCGCCCTTGCGCGCTCAGCGCCTGGAGAAGGCGGTAGTCCTCGGGCGACGCGCGCACGAAGTCGACGGCGTCGACGATGGAGGTGGCCTCATCCGCTCCGCGTGAGGAGCGCAGCCGTTCGCGCACCTCCTCGGGCAGCGGAGACAGCGCCGCGTCACGGCCGGCGAGCGTCGCGGCCAACTCGTACAGTGCCGCCATGTCGGCCACCCCGATCGCGAAGCGCGGACCGGTGAGCAGCCGGATGAGCGCGGAGCCGGCCGTCGGGTCGTGCAGCACGCGCAGCATCGACACGACGTCGACGACCTCGGGCGTGGACAGCAGACCGCCGAGTCCGAGGATGCGGTGCGGGATGCCGCGACGTGCGAGCGCGGCGGCGAAGGTCGGCATGTGCCGCTTCGAGCGGAACAGGATGGCCCCGGTGTGTGCGGGGGCCGCGGTGCGGATGCCGCCTGCCACGCCGCTCTGGCTTGCCTCGGCGGCCGCGGCGTGCTCGGCACGGCGCGCCGCGAACCACTCCGCCACCTGCTCCGCCTCGTCGTCGACGGTGTGCGGGTAGACCACCTCGACGCGCCCGGCATCCGCTCCCGGACGCGGCTCGAGCGCCGGTACATCGAGGCCGGGTCGCTGCAGCGGCTCGAGCACCTGATTGGCGACGTCCAGAATGCGCGTGTCGTTGCGCCAGCTCGTCATCAGGCTGTACGTGCTGGCGGGCGCCTGCTGGGCGAACTCCCGGCGGAAGGCGTAGAGGTTGTCGGCGCTCGCGCCGCGCCACCCGTAGATGGACTGGTGCGGGTCGCCGACGGCCATCACCGCGCTGTCGCGGAACAGCGCGGCGAGAAAGCGCGTCTGGATCACCGAGGTGTCCTGGTACTCGTCGAGGAGGACCACGCGATGCTGCTCGCGCAGCTCGGCCCGCACGTCGGCAGCGGTCTCCACGATGTCGAAGGCGCCGGCGACCTGGTCCGCGAAGTCGAGCACGCCGCGCCGCTCCTTCTCGGCCATGTAGTCGCGCACCAGGCGCACGAGCACCGGGACGCTGCGCAGATTGAGGAACGCGGTGTCGACGTCGCGGTTGCTGCGATACGGCTCGAACGCGACCGCCTGCGCCGCCGCGATCCGCTCCACGGCGTCGAGGTCGACACGGTGGTCGAGGGTCTCGGCGGCGAGGCGCTGGACCGCGTCGATCACACCGCCCAGGGAGCGGTCTATCTCCTCGAGGTCGGGGATGTCGGCGCGCAGCACCACCGCGCGCGCGATCAGCCACGACGCGGACTGGCTGAGCATGGCCGCCTCCGGGTCGCGTCCGATGCGCGACGCGTGCTCGCGCACGATGCCATCCGCGAACGCGTTGTACGTCGAGACGCGCGGCCGTACGAGCAGTTCCTCCGCCGAACGCGGCGTGCGCGGGTCCCAGCCGGTGTCGTACCGATCCGCGAGCTCGTCCAGCACCTGGGTGCGGACGGTCTCGCGCTGGGCGCCGGGCGCGGCATCCTGCACTCGGCGCAGCAGGTCGCCGGCGACGATCTCGGCGAGATGCGGCAGCAGTCCCCGGCGGCTGAAGTGGCCGATCGCGTTCAGGCGCGCGCCGACGCGCTCCGCGAGCTCGCCCGCCGCCTTCCGCGTGAAGGTGAGCCCGAGCACCTCGTCGGCGCGGACATGCCCGTTGGCGACCAGCCAGACGACACGACCGGCCATCGTCTCGGTCTTGCCGCTGCCGGCGCCGGCGACGACCAGTGCGGGCGTGAGCGGCGCCTGGATGACCCGCTGCTGTGCGGCCGTCGGCACCGGCAGCCCCAGAGCGAGCGCGATGGTCTGCGCGGAGAGCTCGGCCGCGGGCACGGCGGAGAGCGGCGCCGAGGACTGCGCCGAGAGCCCCACGGACGGTGTCGCGGCGGTTGCCCGGAGCCCGCTCACGCGCTCACCGCCGGGACGGTGTGGATGTGACAGGTGGTGACGCGCACCTGCGTGTCGGCGCAGTGCGCCTCGACCTGCGCGGTGAAGCTGTCGGCGGCCATGCCGCGGCCGGCATCCACCACGCGCTGCACGAACGCCTTGCGCGCCTCGTCGTCGAGGGTGTGCTGGTGCGCGACGCGGTACTGCGACTTCCCGACGGTCTTCGACACGATCACCAGGCGCGCGCCGGTGAGGCCCGCAGCGGGCGCCCCCTCGAGCAGGCCCTCCTGTACGGCGATCTGGTACGCGGCCAGCTGCGCGTGCTCGCGCACGTTCGCCTCGGTCTCCGGCTCGTACTTGCCCGTCTTCAGGTCGACCACGACCACCCGCTCCCCCGTCTGCGGTGATGACATCCGCTCCCAGCGCTGTCCGCGTGCCGGGGCGTGCTCCCCGGCCTCCGCCGGGTACACCTCGACCCGGTCGATCACTCCGCTCACCAGGGCATGCTCGTGCCCGTCGGCGCCCTGCGCAAGAGCCTCCGGGTGGACGGCGGTGTCCTCAGCCTCCGCCGCGGCATCCGCCCTTCGGCCGGGAGCAGCGACCGGGCGCACGGTGCCGTCCGCGAGGTCGACGCTGAAGCGGAACTCAGCCTCCGCGGCGACCACGCGGCCGCCGTCGCGAGCGACCTCGTCGAGATAGGCGCGCAGTCGCTCGATGTAGAGCTCGGTGCGTCGGCGCTCCTTGCGGCCGATCCAGGCGGTCTCGAAGTCCAGCTCTGGCCAGTGCTCGTCGACGATGGCCCGCATGGCCTCGGGGTCGCCATCGGGCACCCGCTCCAGCACCTCGTGGAGGATCGTGCCGATGCCCGCGGTCGGAGGCGCGACGGTGTCGCCGCCGAGCGCCGCGATGGCCCAGTTCAGGCCGCACTCCTCGAACGTCTCCAGGCGCGACGGCGATACCCGCACCGGCCCCTGTCGCAGATCCCGCAGCGGAGCGGTCGTCGTGGCAGCGGTGACGC
The DNA here is from genome assembly GCF_037145155.1 of Microbacterium sp. USHLN186. Lineage (NCBI taxonomy): Bacteria > Bacillati > Actinomycetota > Actinomycetes > Micrococcales > Microbacteriaceae > Microbacterium > Microbacterium sp. USHLN186. Next base: position 15,656 of record NZ_JBBCYA010000002.1, on the reverse strand, counting down.
CGTACCAGTCGTCGACATGCGCGCCCGGCACGCCCGCTTCGGCGAGGATGCGCAGCTGACCGGCCGCGAACGCCGCGTCCTCCGCATCGGTCGCGGTCGTCAGCGTGCGCCGGTGCCGGGCGACCAGGCCGCGCAGGGTGAGCGGATGCGCGAAGCGCCGCTCATCCTCCTCGGGCGGTGGCGGCGCGGGCAGGAAGGTGAAGAACGGGCTGGGGCTGAGGTCGTCGTCGTCGACGGCGGAGATGACGAGCTGACGGCGAGCACGGGAGAGAGCGCGCACGAACAGGCGCAGCTCGTCGTGCAGCGCACTGCGCCGCCGGTCCAGCGCCCCAGGCACCACCTCGGGCGAGCCGGAGCGCGCGGCTGTGATCGCCTCGGCCAGCCGCCAGGTCTCGAGCATTCCGCCGCGCAGCCGCACGTTCGGCCAGACGCCGTCCTGGACACCGGCGACCACGACCGCCTCGAACTCCGTGCCCAGGGCGTTCGCCGGGGTGAGCAGCGTCACGAGCCCGGGCCGGTCGGGGGTGGAGAGGGTGTCCTCGGGCACCTCGCTGTCGAGGATGTCGCGAATGAACAGCGCCGGCTTCTCCTGCGGGGCGCGCTCGACGAAGCGCTTGGCGGCGTCGAAGAGCGCGACCAGGCTGTCCAGCGACCGCGCGATCTCCCCGCCGCCCGGCTCGACCGCCGCCGCCCGCCAGGCGGCGGCCAGCGGCTGACCGCCGATCGAGCGAGCGCGCTCCCACACGGTCCACAGCAGCTCGTGCACCGTGCGCCCCGCGGCGCCGTCGTCGTGCAGCGTCCGCAGGGTGAGGGCGAAGCGCTGGGCGAGACGCGCTTCGGGCGCGTCGACGCGATCGAACAGGTGCGGGAACTGCATCGCCTCGCGCAGCAGCTCGCGCGCCGGGGTCGAGCCGCCCTCTGCAAGCTCGACGTGCCGCAGCCGGGCGCGCAGCCTGCGCAGCCCCACCGGGTCGAGTCCGCCGAATGGTGAGACGAGCGCCTCGGCGAGCATCTCGACCGGACGTTCGGCGGCCGGCGTGAGTCCCAGGCGCACGATCTCGATGATCTGACGCACCGTCGCCTCGCTGCCCAGCGGGCGGGGCACGCCGGCGGCGCGCGTGGGCACCTCCCGCGCCGCGAGCTCGGCCTCGAGCGCGACGATCTGCCGGGTGTCGTGTGCGATGACCGCCATCTCGCTCCACGGGATGCCCTCATCGAGGTGCCACTCGCGCAGCACGGCGGCGATGCGGTCGATCTCCTCGTGCGGCGACGGGGCGACGAGGGTGCGCACGCCGGCATCCGTCGTCTGCGCGGGCGGCCGCCGGTGCTCGACCCGGCCGGCGACGCCGATCGCCTCGGTCACCGTGCGGGTCAGCGCGGTCAGGGCGGGACTCTGCCGGTGCGCGCCGTCGAGCACGTGCACCGCGCCGAGCACCCCGGCCAGCTCGGCGAACAGCTCGGGGCTCGCGCCACGGAAGGCGCCGGAGGAGATGTCGGGATCACCGAAGGCGAGCACCGCGACGCCGCGCGAGAGCAGCGCGCGCACGATCCGGATGCCGCCGCGCGTGAGCTCCTGGGCGTCGTCGATCAGCACGGCGCGCAGCCGGGCGAGGGGACCGAGGTCCGCCGCCTCCGCGGTGTGCAGGATGGCGGTCGCCTCGGCGAGCAGCTCCGGCACGTCGCGGTGCGCGATGCGCATGCCGCCCAGAACGTCGCGGTACTCCCCGAGGAAGTCATCGACGGCCTGCCAGACCTCGCGTCCGGATGCCGAGAGCTCACCGGGACGCACTCCCAGCTCGGTGCACTCCGCGAGGAAGGCCCGCAGCTCGGAGCGGAACCCCTTCGACGCCCGCACGGCCGGGCTCAGCGATTCCGGCCAGGCCCGCTCGGCGTCCTCGGCGTCGCCGGCGAGCAGGTCGGCGAGGATGCGGTCCTGGTCGGCGCCGGTGAGCAGGGCCGGCGGTTCCTGCCCCTGACGCACGGCGACTCCACGCACGAGCTGGAATGCGAAAGAGCCCAGCGAGCGCGCCAGCGGTCCGGGAGTGGCCTGGTCGACGCGCACGCCGATGCGATCGCGCAGCGCCGTCGCGGCCTGGCGGCTGGGCGTGAGCACGAGCACCTCTTCGGCGGTGAGGCCCTGCTTCAACAGGTGCACCACCCGGTCGATGAGCGCGGTGGTCTTGCCCGTGCCGGGCGCGCCGATCACGACGCCGGATGCGGTCGCGTCGGCGACCACGACGGCGTGCTGCGCGGCATCCTGGGTCATGATCTCCACGCTAGCCGCGCGCACCGACACCGCGTCGCGCGCACCGGCGCGCGCTGTGCGCCGAGGGCGAAATCCGCGGTCACCACCGGACCCCCACAGAGCCCAGCGGGTAGAGTCGGGGTGTTCGCCCAACCTGAGGAGATCGCGTGGAAATCCGCATCGGCATCGTCAACACCGGTCGTGAGCTGAGCTTCGACACCTCCAGCACCGCGGATGAGGTGCGCGCACAGGTGACCTCGGCCCTCGAGCAGAACACGAGCCACATCACCCTCAGCGACAGCAAGGGCAGCTCCTACATCGTGCCGACGGCGAACCTCGCCTACATCGAGCTGGGCACCGAGGAGTCGCGACGGGTCGGCTTCGTCGCCTGACGATGTACATCCTGCTCGCGCTGATCGCCGCGTGCTCGCTCGGCGTCGCGCTGCACTTTCTGCTGCCGACGCGCGATCTGCGCGGAGTCGCCGTCACACCGGCGATCGCCACGGCCGCTGCCGCCGCGATCTACACGATCCTGCAGTGGTGCGGCGTCGTAGCGAGTGATCCGCTGCTCTGGGTCGCCAGCATCGGCGGCGGACTCGCCCTCGCGGCGGCGGCGACGGTGCTCCTCACCACGCGACGCACTCGCGGCGACGCACGCGAGAAGCGCACCCTCGGCATCTGACGCTCGGCTTCCGGGTGATCAGGAGGCGAGCCCCATGGCATCCATTCGCCGCGCATGCGCGCCCATCAGCTCGGTGTACACCGGCTCTATGCGCTGGTCGTCGGCCTCCAGCCGGCCAGGGCGCAGGGCGTCACGGCAGACGAGCAGCGTGTCGCCGACGAGGCGGCGTCCCCACATCGACAGCAGCGCGCGCCACTCGTCGTCGCTCTCGATCGTCTCCTGGATGATCGACACGATCTCGCTGCCGCGGTCGTCCTGGCGCAGGATCGCCGCGACCCGCTCCCCCGTCTCGCCGTAGCTCGAGGCGAGCGCGAGATAGAAGTCGTCGAGCATGCCGGCGGTGAGATACACCGCCAGCAGGGTCTCCTCCTGCCGCTCTCCGATCGTCTTGCGGCGGAAGTCATCGAGGTTCTCGCGGAAGGGCAGCATCACCTGCGTGGGGTCGTCGCCGCGTTCGGCGATCACCTTCACGATTGCGTGGTGCTTGTCGAGGGCCGCTCCGGCGGCTCGCAAGAGGGCCTCCTTGCGTGCCAGGGCCGGCGTGCCCCGGATGCCGCGGCTGAGGGTCTCGAAGTAGCCCAGCTGCAGATAAGCGGCCTGCCCGAGGAAGCGGTTCAGCTCGGGGGCGAGTTCGGCGAAGTCGACGCGCGTGGCATTGCCGCTCTCCCCGCGTCCGCGCAGTTTCAGCGTGCGCCGCTGCGGCTTGCGCTTCCAGAACCAGTTGACCACCCGCCCAGACTACTGGGCGCCGCGGCACCCGCCCAGAACTCGCTCTTCCGGTCGGCGGGGGCGGCTCCGGTAGGCTGGTGCCGTCCTGCCATCGGAGCAGGGCCCCGCGCCTGTGGCATGCAATGAGACGGCGTGGATCCATCACGAGGCGCGGCTCGTGCGGCACAGCCCGTGCACGCGCCGGACAGGCAAGAGAACACTGTGACTTCATTCACTGATCTGGGAATCGATCAGGACATCGTCGACGCGCTGGGCGCGAAGGGGATCGTCGACGCCTTCCCCATCCAGGAGCAGACCATCCCGCTGGGCCTTCCCGGGCAGGACATCATCGGCCAGGCCAAGACCGGCACCGGCAAGACCTTCGGATTCGGCATCCCGGTCGTGCAGCGTCTGGGTCTGGACCCCGAGCCCGGAGTGAAGGCGCTCATCGTCGTGCCGACCCGTGAGCTCGCCGTGCAGGTGTACGAGGACATGGACCTGCTGACCTCGAACCGCTCGACGAGCGTCGTCGCCATCTACGGCGGAAAGGCCTACGAGGGCCAGATCGACCAGCTCAAGGCCGGTGCGCAGATCGTCGTGGGTACGCCCGGACGCCTCATCGACCTCGCCAATCAGCGTCTCCTGGACCTGTCGAACGCGACCGAGGTGGTGCTCGACGAGGCCGACAAGATGCTCGACCTCGGCTTCCTCGCCGACATCGAGAAGATCTTCTCGAAGGTGCCGCCGGTGCGCCACACGCAGCTGTTCTCGGCGACCATGCCGGGGCCGATCGTCGCGCTCGCCCGCCGGTTCATGTCGAACCCCATTCACATCCGCGCCAACGACCCCGACGAGGGCCTGACGCAGGCGAACATCAAGCACATCGTCTACCGGGCGCACTCGCTCGACAAGGACGAGATCATCGCCCGCATCCTGCAGGCGGAGGGTCGCGGCAAGGCCGTGATCTTCACGCGTACCAAGCGCGCCGCGCAGAAGCTCGTCGACGAGCTCGGCGACCGCGGGTTCAACGTCGGCGGCGTGCACGGCGACATGGGCCAGGAGCAGCGTGAGCGCTCGATGGCCGCGTTCAAGGCCGGCAAGCGCGACGTGCTCGTGGCCACCGATGTGGCCGCCCGCGGCATCGACGTGGACGACATCACCCACGTCATCAACCACACCATCCCCGATGAGGACAAGACCTACCTGCACCGCGCCGGCCGCACCGGTCGCGCGGGCAAGACGGGCATCGCGGTCACGTTCGTGGACTGGGAGGACCTGCACAAGTGGGCGCTGATCAACCGTGCCCTGGAGTTCGGTCAGCCCGAGCCGGTCGAGACGTACTCGTCGAGCCCGCACCTGTACTCCGACCTCGACATCCCCGAGGGCACGAAGGGCCGCCTGACGACCGCCCCGAAGTCCGAGAAGCCCGCCGCGGAGCGTCGTCAGCGTCAGCCGCAGAAGGCAGCGGATGCCGCCGCCGAGGGCACCGACGAGGGCACCACGCGTCGCCGTCGCCGCCGCCGCCGCAGCTCGGGTGACGTCGGCTCGACGTTCGTGGAGGGCGCAGAGCAGAAGAGCCCGGATGCCGCCGGCGACCAGGGCGCGGACCGCGAGGCGGAGGGCGCCGGCACGCACGACGGCGACGCGACCCGCGAGCACCGCGACGGCAAGCCCGCGCCGCAGCGTCGCCGTCGTCGCCGCCGCAGCGGAGGCGCAGCGCCCAGCGGCGCCTGACGCACGTTCTGAGGCCTCCCCTGCCACGCAGGGGAGGCCTCGCACGTTTCGGCGTCAGCCGTTCCGGCGTCAGCCGTTCCCGCGTCAGCCGAAGCGTGGCGCCGTGCCGGTGGCACGGTCGATGATGCGCGCCACCATCTCGTCCGACGTGGTGTTCTCCCCGGGACGGTTCGGCTTGCCCGAACCGTGGTAATCGCTGGAGCCGGTGACGATCAGATCGTGCGTCGCGGCGAAATCACGCAGCAGTCGCTTGCCCGCTGCCGTGTTCTCGCGGTGGTCGATCTCGAGCCCGGCGAGACCCGCGGCGATCAGCCGCTCGAGGTACGCCAGCGGCAGCATCCGGTCCCGGCTGGTGACCGGATGCGCGATCACGGCCACTCCCCCGGCGCGGGTGATCAGACGCACCGCCGTCATCGGGTCCGGCGCGTAGTGCGGCTCGTAGTAGCCCTCACGCGGATGCAGGATGCCCTCGAACGCCTCCGTCCGGTCGCGCACGATCCCGCGAGCGACGAGCGCGTCGGCGATGTGCGGGCGGCCCACGGTGGCATCCGGGGTCGTCTGGCCGACCACGTCCGCCCAGACGAGGTCGTAGTCGCGGCCGATGCTGCGCACGATCCGCTCCGCCCGGCCCACGCGGTCGCTGCGGATGCGCTCGGTCTCGGCGACGAGGTCGGGGTCGGCGGGGTCGAACAGGTAGCCGAGCACGTGCACGCTGCGCCACTCGTGCTTGGCGGAGAACTCGATTCCGGGCAGGAACGTCATGCCGTGCGCGACGGCCGCATCGCCGGCTTCGGCCCAGCCGGTCGTGCGGTCGTGATCGGTCAGCGCCAGTGTGCGGATGCCATGGGCGTGCGCCTGGCGCACCACCTCCGCGGGCGCCTCGGTGCCATCGGAGTGGTTGGAGTGCAGGTGCAGGTCGCTCGGCCCGCGGAAGCGGTGTCGGGCGCCGGAGGTCATGATCCGAGCGTACCGCCAGCGCCGTCACAGCCTGCTCCCCTAGGCTGTGCGCCGATGTTGAGACTCGTCGGAATCCTCGTCACCGTGATGTTCGCGATCGCGACCGCGGTGCTCGTCTGGCCGCAGTTCTTCCGGCTCGAGCTGACCTTCCCGATGGCGCAGATCGTGTCGGCGCGCGGTGCGATGGCGGCCGGCTTCCTTGCCGTGGCGCTGCTCGCGGCGTTCCTGCTGTTCGCCCGGCCGCTGCGCGGCTTTGCCGCGTCGATCCTCGTCGTCGCGCTGGTCGGTGCGGGAGCGAGCGCGACTATCGGCGCTCTGCGCGGTTACGGCGACGACACCCTGCCCGCCAAGACCGACGAGGCCCTGCGCGTGCTGAGCTGGAACACCGCCGGCGCGGCGGTATCGGCGGAGACCATCGCCGGGGTGATCGCCCAGCAGCAGATCGACATCGTGTCGCTGCCGGAGACCTCGGAGGAGGTCGGCGAGCAGATCGCCATCCGGATGCGCGACGCGGGCCGGCCCATGTGGGTGCATCACGTCAACATCCGCCCGGATGTGCCGGACGGGCCGCAGGCCTGGCAGACCACCATCCTCATCTCCACCGAGCTCGGCGAGTACTCGGTGATCGACTCCTCGCGCGACGGCTCGAGCAACACCGGGGAAGTGCCGAGCGCCGTGGCCATGCCGGTGGACGGGTCGGGTCCGACCATCGTCGCCGTGCACGCCGTCGCGCCCCGCGAGGACGCCATGGCGCAGTGGCAGTCCGACCTCGAGTGGATCGCCGATCAGTGCCCGAAGGGCGAGTTCATCCTCGCCGGCGACTTCAACGCCACGCTCGATCACATGGCCTCGTTCGGTGTGGACGGCGGCGCCATGGGGCGCTGTGTCGACGCGGCGGCGACCACGGGCAACGGGATGGTGGGCACGTGGCCGGCGAAGCTGCCCCGGCTGGTCGGCGCGCCCATCGACCACATCATGTCGAGTCCGAGCTGGGTCGCGACGGGCAGTGCCGTGCTTGCGGATGCCGGCGGCAGCGACCACCGCGCGATCGTCGCCCAGCTGGAGCCCGCCCGCGGCTGATCTCGCACGTCGGCCTACTAGGACCCTGAGCGTGTCGAGGGGCCGCGCCCGTCTGCAGGTCGGTGAGACAATGGAGCCATGACCAGCGCAGAGAACGACGCCGCCGTCGAGACCCCCGCCGAGCCCGTCGCCGAAGAGAAGAAGAACCCGCGCAAGCAGCCGTTCCCGCGGGGATTCCTCGACACGATCTCGACGGGGTGGGCGGATCGGCCCGAGACCCTGCCCGCGCCGCGCGCGCAGGCCCCGTACGCTGCCCGGCGCCGCGACGCCGTGTCGCAGGCCTTCCCCGGCAAGCGCCTGGTGGTTCCCGCGGGCTCGTTCAAGCAGCGCAGCAACGACACCGACTACCCGTTCCGTGCGCACTCCGCGTTCGTGCACCTGACCGGCTGGGCGAACGAGTCCGAGCCGGACTCGCTGCTGGTGTTCGAGCCCACCGACTCCGGCCACGAGGTCACGCTGTACTTCCGCGAGCGCGCGGATCGCACTACCAGCGAGTTCTACTCGGATGCCACGATCGGTGAGTTCTGGATCGGTCCCCGTCCCTCGCTCGCCGGCGTCGCCGCCGACCTCGATCTGGCCACCGCACACGTCGACACGTTCGAAGCCGGCGAGGACGACCTGGTCGTGGACGAGGACGAGGAGCTCACCCGCTTCGTGTCCGAGCTGCGCCTGGTGAAGGACGAGTACGAGATCGCTGAGATGCGCCATGCCGTCGCGGTGACGGCATCCGGTTTCGATGACATCATCCGCGATTTCGACCGGGCCGTCGCGCATCCGCGCGGCGAGCGCATCGTCGAGGGCGTCTTCCACCAGCGCGCGCGCAGCGACGGGCACTGGGAGGGGTACGACACCATCGCCGCGTCCGGTCATCACGCGTGCTACCTGCACTGGACGCGCAATGACGGCGCGGTCGTGCCGGGCGATCTGATCCTCATCGACGCCGGCGTCGAGGTCGACAGCCAGTACACTGCCGACATCACCCGCACCCTGCCGGTGAACGGCAGGTTCTCGGATGTGCAGCGGCGCGTGTACGACGTCGTGCTCGAGGCGGCGGATGCCGCCTTTGCCGCCGCCAAGCCGGGCGTGCGCTTCCGTGCCGTCCACGAGGCGGCGATGGAGGTGATCGCGCGCCGCACCGCGGAGTGGGGCGTGCTGCCGGTCAGCGCCGACGCGGCGCTGGATGCCGACCGCGGTGGGCAGCACCGCCGCTACATGGTGCACGGCACCAGCCACCACTTGGGCATCGACGTGCACGACTGCGCGCAGGCGCGTCGCGAGATGTACTACGACGGCGTCCTCGAGCCGGGGATGGTCTTCACGATCGAGCCCGGTCTCTACTTCCAGATCGATGATCTGACCGTGCCGGAGGAGCTGCGCGGCATCGGCGTGCGCATCGAGGACGACATCCTCATGACCGCCGACGGACCCGTCAACCTCTCCGCCGATATCCCGCGCACGGCGGACGACGTCGAGGCGTGGATCGCGCGTCTGCAGGGCTGACACCGGCGCGGGCGTTCACGACGATGGCGTCCGAAGTGCGCCGATCTCCTCGAGCGTGTCCCACAGGCCTGCTTCATCGACGAAATGATGCGTTGGCGTACCAAGTGCCGTCGCACCAGCCAGATTCGTGAGCGAATCGTCGGTGAAGAGCACCTGCTCAGGCGGCTGGCGCATCACTCGGGACAGACACGAGGACTTCATCCTGCATCCGCCTGGGGGGCGATCCCCCATCCCGCTGCGTCCGCGAGCGGTGCTGACCGCGGCGTGGGCGGGCGTCCATCCACCGGCTCGCCGCTTCAGACCCGGGGCTGCGTGAGGCCGCCGGCCCCTCGAACGTCCTGAGGGCGCTCAGCGCCGCTCCACCTCGGCGATGAATGCGCTGACGACCGGCCCAAGCGAAGCGCCCACCTCCTGAGCGGCACGTCGGCGGCCCTTCACCTCGAACGAGTGCCCGCCGCCCTCGATCCACGCGATGCGGGCCTCCTGGCAGCTTCCGACCGCCTCCTCCAGCTGCTCGAGAGGCTGCACGAAGGGATCATTCGTCCCTTCCACGAACAGCTGCGGCGGCGCGACGGAGGGAAGGTGCTCGACTCTCGGCTTCTCCGGCTTCCCGGGCGGATGCAGCGGATACCCGAGATAGATGAGCCCGTCCACCGCCATGCCGTCGCTTGCCGCCATGGACGCCATCCGTCCGCCGTACGACTTCCCGCATGTCCAGATCCGTGAGCCCGGCTCCTCCTGCCGAGCCCGCTCCACCACAGCGCGCCAGGTGAGCATCGCATGCGCGGCGGGGCCGGGCATCCGCCGCCCCGCCTCCACATAGGGGAAGTTGAAGCGCACGGTCGTGAATCCTTCGTCGCGCAGCGCCCGCGCGAAACCCACCAGGAACGGGTGATCCATCCCCGCACCCGCGCCGTGGGCGATCGCGACCACACCGCGCGACGCACCGTCGGGCTGCTCCCACGCCGCGCTCACCTGCACGGTCCCGGCCGGCAACGCCACCTCAATGCGCATCAGAAGCTCCGTCTCGACGGCACACGCACGGATCCGCCGCAGCGGATCCGTGCCAGCGCCACGATCACCACCACCAGATGCGCGGCGCACACAGCGACGTACAGCACCAACGGCATCACGAGCAGGAAGAGAGCGGATGCCGCGGCATCCGGCTGCGTCAGCCGGATGAGTCCGATCGCGAGCTGCAGCACGAGCAGCGACGTCGACACGATCAGGAACAGGCGTCCCCACGAGCGAGCGGCCGCCGCGTTCGCCTTCGCCACCGGCCCCTGGCGGGACAGCGAACCGTATGCGGCGATCATCGCCCCGCCCGCCGCGAGCGGGCCGAGCAGCGGGATCGGCAGCAGCACGAGCAGACCCAGCGCCCACGCCGATGCACCGGACGCCTCACCTGCGCGGGCGGTGCCCCTCGCCATCACAACTCGCCGGACGCGGTCATCGTCGCCGATCCTCATCGTCGCCGCGCGCCCCGCCTCATCGATCGGCGACCGGCCCAGAGGCATCCCCCTCACCGGGGAGAACCGGCCGCGTAGCGGGAAGCGGAGGTCGCGGCGGGATGGCCGGCGCCGCATCGCCGACGGGATGCCCGCCGACCGGCCGTTCACCCGCCCGAGCGTCGAGACCGCGCGACGCGTTCCCGTCCCGGTCGCCACCTCCGGCGCCGGACGGACCACCGCCCTCCACTCCGCCGACCTCGCCCGCGCCGATGTCACCGCCGACAGCGCCGCCACCGGAGACGCCACCGTCCGAGACACCGTCGCCCGGGACGCCGCCACCGCTGACGCCACCACCGGCAACACCACCACCGGAGACGCCACCACTGGTGCCGCCCGAGGGCGTCCCGCCGCCCGGCTGCAGCCGCTCGCCGTACCGCGGCGGCTCGCTGAGGTCGACCGGCGGGCGCACCGTCGACGGACGGTCCGGTCCGACGATGCCGCGCGCCTTGGTCAGCGACGACGGCTGCACGCGCACCTCGTAGTGATCCGCGAGCATCTGCATCATGCTCGCGAAGTCCCGCCGCCGACGCACGATCGAGTACATCACCAGGCTCATGATCATGCCCAGGGCGACGCCGATGAGGATGAACCCGAGGAACAGCGAGATCGGCGCATCGGGCGTCCCGAACAGCATGATCGCCGACAGCAGCAGACCGATCAGCACGCCGTTCATCGCACCCGAGCGAGCCGCAGCCGCATATCCCAGCTTGCCCGTCACGCGCTCCACCGTGCGCACGCCCTCACCGACGATCGCGATGTCGCGGGCGGGCACCTCACCCGCGATCAGCTTCGACACGATCTTCTGCGCCGCCTCGTAATCTTTCGTCGAGGCGATCACCTCGCCGATGTCGTTGCCGTTCCCCGGTCGATTCAGCATGCTCATCCGGCCATTGTCCCATCGACTCGGCTTCCGGTCACCCGCCCGGATTCACGCAGCTCCCGCGCACTACGCTGGGAGGCGTGAGCACACAACGGGTCTTCGTCGCGCGTCTGGCAGGATGTGCCGTCTTCGACCCCGCCGGAGATCGCCTCGGCAAGGTGCGCGACGTCGTCATCGTGTACCGCAAGACCGCCTCGCCGCGCGTAATCGGTCTCGTCGTCGAGATCCCCGGCCGCCGCCACGTCTTCCTCTCCATCGGCCGCGTCACCTCGATACGTGCAGGTCAGGTCATCACCACCGGCCTCATCAACGTCCGCCGCTTCCAGCCACGCCCCGGCGAGGTGCGCGTGGTCGCCGAGTTCCTCGGACGCCGCGTCAGCCTCATCGACGGCGGCGCGACCGCCGTGGTCGAGGACGTCGCCATCGAACAGGACCGCCACGGCGAGTGGGGCATCACGCAGCTCTTCCTGCGCAAGGCGAAGACGAGCGCGTCCCCCTTCGCCAAGGGTTCCACCACCTTCGCCGCGTGGAGTGAGGTCGCCGAGCTGCGCGAGCCGGGCCAGGCGCAGTCCGCCGAGCAGCTCGTCGCCACCTACTCCGAACTGCACGCCGCCGACCTCGCCACCACCCTGCTCGATCTGCCTCAGGAGCGGCGCATCGAGGTCGCCGAGGAGCTGCCCGACGAGCGCCTCGCCGACGCCCTCGAGGAGATGGCGGAGGACGACCAGGTCGGCATCCTCGACCGCCTGGGCGACGAGCGCGCAGCCGACGTGCTCGACGAGATGGAGCCCGACGACGCCGCCGACCTGCTCGCGCAGCTGCCGCCAGAGCGCCTCGAGCAGCTGCTCGCGCTCATGGAGCCGGAGGAGGCCGACGACGTGCGGATGCTGCTGCGCTACGGCCCCGACACCGCGGGCGGTCTGATGACGCCGGAGCCGATCATCCTCTCCGCGGATGCCACCGTGGCGGAGGCCCTCGCCCTCATCCGCCGCCATGAACTGCACCCGGCCCTCGCCGCGGCGGTGTTCGTGACCCTGCCGCCGTTCGAGACGCCGACCGGGCGCCTGCTGGGCGTCGTGCACTTCCAGAAGATGCTGCGCTACCCCCCGCATGAGCGACTCGGCGCCATCCTCGATGACACCCTCGAACCGGTGTCGGTCACCGCCTCCGCAGCCGAGGTCGCGCGCATGCTGGCCAGCTACGACCTCGTCTCGCTGCCGGTCATCGACAGCGCGCACCGCCTGGTCGGCGCGATCAGTGTCGACGACGTGCTCGACTACCTGCTGCCGGACGACTGGCGCACGAACGATGCCGAAGAGCCGACAGGCGGCACGCGATGATGGCCCGCCCCACCCGCCGCGCGCAGCTGGACACCCCCGGCACACGCGGCGCGACCCGCACCGCCGCTCCGTCGCGCGACCGGTTCGGCCGGTTCACCGAGTGGGTGGCGCGCGCCATGGGCACCCCGGCGTTCCTCGTCATCCTCACGCTGTTCTGCGCCGCGTGGATCGTGTGGAACACCCTGATGCCGCGCGAGCTGCGCTTCGACGACGCAGCCCTGGGCTTCACCGCGCTCACCCTCATGCTCTCTCTGCAGGCCTCGTACGCGGCGCCGCTCATCCTGCTCGCCCAGAACCGTCAGGACGACCGGGACCGGGTGCAGATCGAGCAGGACCGGCAGCGGGCCGAACGCAATCTCGCCGACACGGAGTACCTCGCCCGCGAGATCGTCGCGCTGCGCCTCGCGCTCGAGGAGCGCTCGTCGCAGACGGTCACCCGGGAAGTGCTGCGCCAGGAGCTGAAGGCCCTGCTCGCCGAGCTGGGCGAGGACGCACACCCGGCGGAGAGCCGCGATGACCGTCGCTGAGCGCGTCCGCGCGGCCGTCGCCGCGGTGACTGATCCCGAGTTGCGCCGCCCGATCGGCGACCTCGACATGGTGCGCGACGTCACGGTGGAGGGCACCACGGCCCGGGTCGGCATCGTGCTCACGATCGTCGGATGCCCCGCGGCGCAGCGCATCGAGCAGGACGTGCACGACGCTGCGGCATCCGTGCCCGGAATCGAGGCCGTCGGTGTCGAGGTCGGCGTGATGACCACGGATGAGCGCCGGGCTCTCACCGAGCGGCTGCGCGCCGGCCGCCCCGCCCGGCACATGCCGTTCGGACCGGACTCGCTCACCCGGGTGATCCTCGTCTCAAGCGGGAAAGGCGGTGTGGGCAAGTCGACGATCACCGCGAACCTCGCCGTCGCCCTGGCTCAGCAGGGGATGCGAGTGGGGCTCGTGGATGCCGACGTGCACGGCTTCTCCATCCCGGGTCTGCTGGGTATCGCCCCTGGCATCCAGCCCACCCGGATCGACGACCTCATGCTGCCGCCCGTCGCGCACGATGTGAAGACCATCTCGATCGGCATGTTCCTGCGCGACGGCGAAGCCGCCGTGGCCTGGCGGGGACCCATGCTGCACCGCACCGTGCAGCAGTTCCTCACCGACGTGTTCTTCGGCGACCTGGACATCCTGCTCATCGACATGCCGCCGGGCACCGGCGACATCGCGATCTCGATCGGTCAGCTGCTGCCGCACGCCGAGGTGCTCGTGGTCACCACCCCTCAGCCGGCAGCGGCCGACGTCGCGATCCGCAGCGGCCTCGTCGCCCGTCAGACCGGTCAGCACGTGATCGGCGTCGTCGAGAACATGTCCGCCTACGCGCTCCCAGACGGGAGCATGCTCGACCTGTTCGGTGCGGGCGGCGGCGACGAGGTGGCCCGTGCACTGAGCACCTCGGACGAGACGGTGCCGCTGCTGGCATCGGTGCCGCTCAGCCCTGCGCTGCGTCGCGGCGGCGATGCGGGGCTGCCGGTCGTGCTCGGGGATCCGGACGACGTCGCCTCGCGCGCGATCGCCGAGATCGCCGAGCGGATCACGCACCGCGGACGCGGTCTCGCCGGGCGCTCGCTGCCGCTGCGCCCGCACTGAGCTCCTTGAACCGCCCCAGGGCCGGCTCCCCTACCGGGCGTGCCGGCCGTCCTGATCGACGCCCTCAGGTCGCCTCGACGTCGAACGGCGGCGGTGAATCCCTCGTGAAGTGGGTGCGCGTCATCCGCGGGCGCGGAGGAGTGACGGGGTCGGTCGCCACGATCGACGTGGCCGCGCCGGCCGGCCCGCGCTGACCGGCGGAGGCGGACGGAGCGCCCGCCGGGGAATCGAAGCCGGGTTCCTCGAACAGCGCATCGCGGATGATGCGCCGCGGGTCGTACTGGCGCGGGTCGAGCTTGCGCCAGTCGACCTCGTCGATCTCGGGCCCGAACTCGTCGCGCATCTTCGTCTTCGTCTCGCGCAGGTAGTCCCCCGCGCGGCGCACGATCCTCGCGAACGTCTCGGCTGCCTTGGGCAGGCGCTCAGGGCCGATGATGATCACTGCGACAAGCCCGATCAGCAGCAGCTTGTCGAAGGTCAAGCCCAGTTCCATGGTCCCAGGCTACCCGCCGCGCCTCACTCCACGAGGCACCGACCCCGCATACGCTTGTCACTGAGCCCCTTCCCGAGGAGAACCCATGAGCGAGCACGACGCGAACGCCCGATTCGCGCGCGAGACCATCGTGGAGCCCGCCGCGATCGCGCGGGCCCGCGCCCACGCCCTCGAACTCGGGGCTGCCCCGATCAGCGCCGTCGTCGGTGCCCAGTGCGCCGTGCTGGCGGCCGCGACCGCCGCCCGCTCGATCGTCGAGATCGGCACCGGAGCGGGAGTCTCCGGACTGTGGCTGCTGCGCGGCGCCCCGCAGGCGGTGCTCACCACGATCGACAACGAACCCGAGCACCTCGGCGCAGCCCGGCAGGCCTTCGCCGACGCCCGCGTGCCCGCCACCCGTGGCCGCTTCATCACGGGGCGTGCCGCGGACGTGCTGCCGCGCATGAACGAGAGCGCATACGACATCGTCTTCATCGACGCGGATGCCGAGAACGTGATCGAGTACGTCGAGCACGGTCTGCGCCTGGTGCGCACCGGCGGCCTGGTGCTCGTGCCCCGGGTGCTGCACGGTGGGAAGGTCGCCGATCCCGTGCAGCGCGACCCGATCACCACCGCGTATCGCTCGCTCGTGCAGGAGACCCAGGAGTCGCAGGCGGTGCTGGCCGCCCTGTCCACCGCGGGCGAGGGGCTGCTCCAGCTCAGCCGCGTGGCCGAATGAGCTCCTGAGGCGGGCGCCGCATCGCCGGAGAACCTCCACCGTACGACGCAGAAGGGGGGGGGGGGGGGGAGTTTAGGCGCCCCCCCCCCCGGCGCCAGGTGGGGGGGGGGGGGGGGGGGGCGCCCGCCCCGCCCGCGGGGGCGGCGCCCCCGCCGCGGGGCGCGACACCACCC